>JAJEAL010000075.1 GCA_022822785.1 Candidatus Poribacteria bacterium | reverse complement strand
ACAAAACAACTATACCCTATTTCACCTGCAAAATCAACAATTTTTAGACGATTCAGGAGACTTGGCTGGCTACAGCCCCACTCTAAAGAGATGGGGCTTGCCAGCAAAATTAAATCAAAAGATAAATATCCATAGGCATATAGGGGGAGGCAACAGACAGATGAAAATTAAGGAGATAAAAGCCGCAGAAATAAACATCACGCCCAGACCTAAAACCCAACCGCGAAGTTTGCCACCGCCGGATCGACCTGATTCACCAAGCCCAATGGCACGTTATCTCGCTTACAGAAAACGACGATCGTCGTCGGGAGCTAGCTGGAACCGAGTGGGCTGCGTAATCACCGCTGAAGACGGCACCTTTGGTGTTGGTGTCACGATTAATGGCGGACCGGTGGTCAAAGTCATCAACGACCATTTCGCTCGACACCTTGTGGGCGAAAATTGCATGGCGACGGAGAAGATGTTCGACATGATGTTCCGGATGGCTACCCCTTACGGCAGCACTGGAATCGCAAGCTATGCTATCAGTGCTGTTGACCTTGCCCTATGGGATCTGAAGGGAAAACTGCTGAACCGACCGGTCTATGAACTCCTTGGTGGACCTCAGAAGGAGAGCGTCTTCTGTTACTCCACAGGGTTCGAGACCGAGTGGTACATGGAATTGGGTTTCAAAGCGACCAAACTCCCCCTGCCCTATGGACCCGCCGACGGACTAGAGGGTCTCAATAAAAATGAAGCGGAAGTAGCAAGAACGCGGGAACTGATTGGCGATGACGTAGAACTGATGCTGGACTGTTGGCTGTCGCTGGATGTGGAGTATACTGTCCGGCTCGCTGAACTGTTGAAGCCGTACCGCCTCAAATGGCTAGAAGATTATCTGATACCGGAAGACTTTGAAGGATTCGCTGAGGTGCGTCGGCGATTGCCTTGGCAAACACTCGCCACCGGCGAACATTGGTATATGCCGTTGCCCTTCTCAATGGCTGCCGGTCAGCGCCTCGTGGATATCTTCCAACCGGATGTGTTATGGGCGGGCGGGATCACGTCGTGTGTTCGGATTTGCCACCTCGCCGAAGCTGCTGGCATCTCGGTAATTACACACGGCGGCATGAACTATCCCTACGGACAGCATCTCGCCTTTGCGATGCCCGCCATTTCATGGGGCGAACGTTCCGAGGGTGTTTCACCGCCGGGTGTGCCGCCTGAAGAGATGGTTGCCATCCCCGGTACAGCTGTGATTAAGAACGGCCATCTTGTCCCCAACGATGCACCGGGATTTGGGATTGAGGTGAACCAAGACTGGCTGGAAAGTGTTACTGTATGATAAAAAAATAGGGATGCGCTATCACAAATTGTCAAGTGCTTCAAACGCATTGCATGGTTTAGAATAGATGGAACGGAAATCTCCGTTCCCTACAACCCCTCCACCCTCTCAAAACTGAATCACTCCACGAGCGACCTCTCCATTGAGTAGATCATCGAATGCCTCGTTAATCTCCTCTAGCTGATAGGTGCGGCTGATCAGTTCATCCAATTTGAGGACTCCAGCGCGGTAAAGTGCCAGTAGACGGGGCATGTCATCGCGAGGACGTGCTGAGCCGTAGGTGCTGGTCATCACCATCTTCTCACCCCCAAGGATGCCGGGTTCCAAAGACAGAGGCTCCTGCGCCGGAACACCAATCCACACCGCTTTCCCTCGAGGCCGTATGGCGCGTATCGCTTGCTCAAAGGTCACGTTTGCCCCAATCGCTTCGATGGCAAAATCTGCCCCTAACCCATCAGTCAGGGCTTGGATTTCTGGAATAGGATCCCTGTTGCTAGCGTTGATGCCGTGCGTTGCACCAAGTTGTCGTGCCATTTCTAGCTTAGTATCAAGCAGATCTACTGCGATAACCTTCTCGGCGCCAGCGATTGCCGCCCCCTGAATGGCATTCAAGCCGATGCCCCCCGCGCCGAATACGACAACACTGCTGCCGGGACGCACCTGAGCGGTATTGGTTGCAGCGCAAACACCGGTCGTAACACTACAGCCGATTAAGGCAGCCTTGTCCAAGGGAATATCTTTATCAATCGGTATGGCAGATTCTTGGGGGATGACGCTATATTCCGCGAAGGATGCGACCCACGCAAAGTGGTAGATAGGTTCCCCATTCTTTTTGTACCGTGTTGTGCCGTCAAAAAGGCGTCCACGTTCACTCTGTCTTGCTTTCAGACAAAGATTGGAATAGCCCTGTGTGCAGTAGAGGCAATATCCACTGGAGGGCACCCATGACAGAATTACATGGTCGCCCGGTTTCACCAAAGTGACACCTTCCCCGACCTCCTCGACGACTCCTGCCCCCTCATCTCCCAGCACTGCTGGAAGTGGAAAACGGATTGTGCCGGTGACCGCATGGTAGCAACTGTGACAGACGCCCGTCGCGGCGACCTTGACAAGGACTTCACCCTTCTTTGGACCTTCCATTTCGATATCTTCTACAACAACCGGTTGGTTCAATTCGTACAAAACAGCAGCTTTCATGATCCCTCCTTGTTTGATGCAACGTGAATTTCTCTCTATACGTTGAAATCAGACAGGAACAGGTTTATCGCCGCAGATGGTTGTCCTGTGCATGTGCCGCGGCGTCTCTTCCCCATAGTCCCGAATGGCGTGATGAATTGTACAGCGGTTGTCCCAGAACACCAGATCGTTCACCTGCCACCGGTGACGATAAATGAAGGCAGGTTGAGTGATATGCTGGAAGAGATACGCTAGCAGCGGTTCGCTCTCTTCCTCCGTCATATCGACAAAATGGGAGGTAAATCCGGGATTGATGAATAACGCCTTACGACCGGTTGTTGGATGGGTACGGACTACCGGATGTTCAACAGGCGGTGTCTTTTTTCGCGATGCCTCGTTGAGTCGAGCAGTAGCACCTCTCTTTGAAAAATAGCGTTGATCGGCATGACCGAAATCGTGCACTGCCGATAGCCCGTCTAGCATCCGCTGTAACCCCATCGACAGTGTCTCATAAGCCAAATACATGTTGGCGAACATCGTGTCCCCACCGATCTCAGGGATTTGCAGCGCATACATCATGGAACCCATCGCCGGCACTGCCATATAACTGAGGTCCGAATGCCAATAGGTCCCAGCGTATGCCCGACCTTTCGGTTTGCCATTTTCCACAACGTTGGAAATCACATAGATTTCCGGGTAGCCTTCCAGCAGCGCCTCAGAAATGACATGCGTTTCAAGAGAACCGAACCGGCGACTAAACGCAACGTGCTGCGCTGGTGTCAGGTGCTGGTCACGGAAGATAAGCACGCCGTGTTCAGCAATTGCACGTTCTAAGTGATTTCAGGTAAGTAATTGGACATTGGACAAATGTGTTTGTCCCGTTGGCATATATTCTGTATTTTGAAAGTAGGATTGTCCAAAAACTTATTTTAAGGTGTTTTCAATCCTC
>JAJEAL010000086.1 GCA_022822785.1 Candidatus Poribacteria bacterium | reverse complement strand
GGACATTGGAAATACCTCTTTTTTTGTAGAATTAACCACTAAAATCCTTTCTACATTATACAAGAGGTATTTCCATTTCATGGCATTTTTCTCACAAGAATACTCTTATATTTCTACTAAATTGACACCTATGGTGCGGTTGAAAACCGCACCGCATCCCGACGAGTCCCCAGTTATATCGGGACAGGCAAGACAGGACATGAGGAGCGAAAGTGTCTATCTGTCTTTATAATTCACCATAAATAGCTTTACAAACTAAAAAAAGATATACCTCCACAATTAACTCGTGTTATAATTGGTTTTCGCAAGTTTTGTACTCCGTATTTTGACAGTATCCGCAGGGAGAGATTTATGAATTTGATGTGCGCCCGCGCAACACCGGCTATATGGATGATCGTATCCAAGCGTGTTTCCCCGAAATGCCGCCGATGGTCGGCTATGCGACGACGGCGACGCTTTGTACCGGCAATCCGCCGCGTGAAGGAGATACTTACGCCGGTATGGATGGACAGCTTGCACAGCTAGATTCAATTCCTGAACCCCGTGTTGTTGTCTTTCAAGATTTAGAGGTCCCCTCTGCCGCAGCGACATTCGGTGAAGTGATGTGTATGACGTATCAGACCTTTGGTTGCGTAGGGCTAATCACCAGTGGCACCGGACGAGATTTAGATCAGGTGCGGGAGATCAACTTTCCCACCTTCACCAGTGGGACCAACCCCTCCCACGGCTACCACCAAATTACGGCTGTGAACGTCCCTGTACACGTCGGCGGCATCACGGTGTTCCCTGGAGACTTGATACATGCGGATTGCAACGGTGTAACAACGATTCCGAACCGTATTGCCGGCAGCGTTGCCCGTCTATGTGGGGAATACATGGACGCTGAAGGCTATGTACTTGACTGCCTGAAAACAGGGGCGCGTGACTTGGCGGGCTTGCAGGCAGCGCGCGCCGCGTGTGCTGAAAAGATTGCAGAGCTCCAAAAACGCGCGTTAGATTCGCTATGAAAATTGGATTGCTCTACGAACCCGCCTATTGGTTTCTGTTGGAAGATTTGGTTCAAGGACTTGAAACTGAAATCATGCTTGCCGGTGGACGGAGCTATCGCCTGACACCAGCAACGCTCGATCAGACGGACGTAGATCTGCTCTATGTATTGCCCTACGACAAGCAGGAAACCCTGAAACAGATCGAAGCAGAACGGCTAGTCATTAATTCAGTGCAATCACAGGAGGTCGCCATTGATAAGATGGCGACTTCTCGACTCATAATCGAGAATAACCTACCCACCCCTGAAACCGTCATCTCCGAGACACCTGATGCGGTGACAGGAATGTTGGACCGTTACGGAATCGCCCTGTTGAAATCGACACACCTATGCGGCGGCATGGGACATCGGATTTTACGGCGTGAAGGCGGGTTTTTGACCACAAAGGTGCGCGATCAGACCTTTCGGGTCGCTTTTGGAGAGCAGAACCGTATTCTTAATCAAACCCTTGTGCTTGCACCACCCTACTATGTGCAACAGTTCATCAGCAGATCGGCACAAACCAACGACCGTGTCTATCGTATGTATGTCGTGGGGGATAGGGTAGTTATGGGAACAGTGCGCGTGAAGGAGGGTGTTGATTCGGCAGAAAACTCGATTATCAACTTTGCAACGGGAGCGCGCTACGAATTTTTACAAACCCTTGATGAGCAGATGGTCTCGTTTGCCCTACGCCTAGCAGATTTGATTGGGTTTGAGATTGGTGTCGTTGATTTCTTACGCGATTCATCCGGACATCCGCTGCTCATCGAAGCCGATTGCGACAGCTGTCATCTTTTTATCTGCCGAAAGTTCCAAGAAGCACCCAGGTACAATACTCCCTACAATTTTAACAGCTATCTTGTGAAACGGCTTGCCGAGATTGTGGATGGTGCGCCGCACCGCCGATAATCAGTTCCAAACCGTTAAGGAGATTGATATGACTCAGCAAGAACAGAAAACTTTCTTTGAAACAGAGGGCTACCTCACTGTAGAAAATCTACTATCGCCCCAAGAATTAGCGGAATGTCAGGCGGAAATTGTGCGTTTGCACAAGCTTGCTGCCGAACTTGAGGCACAGGGCGAAAATGGCCACTTTCAACGTGAGCCCTATGCCAAAGATGAGTCGCAGGTGATGGCATCTCACGATGCAGAGGACGATAAGCTTCCGGTGCTAAGAAAGGCTGAGAACACCCGCCAATATTCGGAAGTATTCCGTCGCCTTTCAGTGCATCCGAAATTAATCCGGGGTGTGCAAAACCTCCTCGGTCCCGATCTGTTGCTGTTCAGAAGTACACTTATGTTCAAGCCGGCATTTCACGGATCAGCGCACGGTATCCACCAAGATTCCGCGTATTGGCCCATGGAGCCGCCGATGTTAGTCACGGTGAGCATCGCACTCAACAACGCCACTCCTGAAAACGGCTGCTTTAAGGTGATTCCGCAGAGCCATAAATGGGGACTCCAATCGTGGGGACACATTTCACGCAGGCAGGATGAATCCTTGACCGACCACGATGAGCTCGATTTCTCAAATCAGATTGATGTTCCCCTGTCTGCGGGGAGTGCGCTATTTTTTCACAGTCTGATGGCGCACGGCTCTGGTCCAAATCAATCGCCGCATCCGCGGAACACTGCACTTTACGCATACTTCTCGCCGCAAGTCCGTTATGTGCCACCCAATGGGCAGCCGGCGCGAAAATCTTTTCCGGTCGCTGCCGGACTGGACGGCAAAGAGGAACTGACCCTTGTGGCCGAAAATGCCGAGTAGATGTTAAACGATTACTCAACTGCGAACACAAGAGAGATAAAACGTGAAGCGTGAAAACGGCAGGCTTAGGAGTTGACTAGTTCATGAGTCAAGTTCGGACGGAATAGCCCCACTCCTACGGTTTCTGTTACACTGTTCCTTAAGGCAAACGAACAACAGAAGGGAGAAATAGCACAATTCATGACAAATTGGGAAAATTATTTGGTAAGTCACAAATCTCGGTTCTTGGAAGAAATGTTAGACTTTGTCAGTATTCCGAGTATCTCCGCGCTCTCCGAGCACGCCGGCGATATTCAACGGGCAGCTGAATGGGTTGCAGCCCGTATGACCGGCGCTGGTATTGAAGGGGTGCATATTTTGCCAACCGACGGACCCCCGGTGGTCTACGGTGAATGGTTGCACGCCCCGGATAAACCGACCATCTTAATCTATGGCCACTTTGATACACAGCCTGTTGACCCGGTAGACCTTTGGTCTAACCCACCGTTTGAACCGGTTGTGCGGGAAGGGAAAGTGTACGCACGCGGCGCATCAGATGATAAGGGCAACATGCTCATCCCTATCCTTGCCGCCGAGGCGCTGCTCAAAACAGAGGGAAGCTTGCCGGTCAACCTAAAATTCCTCTTTGAAGGTGAAGAGGAGATTGGCAGCGGTCATCTTCCAGATCTGATAGACACCTATCAAGAATTACTGTCTTGTAATCTGGCGGTCAGCGCCGACGGATTGCAGTGGCGCGAAGATCAGCCCTCACTGCTCGTTGGGTTCAAAGGACTTTGTGCGTTACAGGTTGATGTGACGGGGCCCAATGTGGACCTGCACTCCGGCATCTATGGTGGCACCGTTCAAAACCCGATTCACGCGTTGGTGCGCCTCTTGGATTCTATGCGAAGTCCATCAGGTGATGTATTGGTCGAGGGTTTTTATGACGATGTCATCCCACTCTCCGCCACAGATCGAAATCAGATTGCCGCTATCGGTCACAACGAGGCAGAATATAGGGAGCAGCTCGGCGTGAATCAGCTCTTCGGTGAGCCCGGCTATACGGCACTTGAACGGGCATGGGTTCGCCCAACACTGGAATTGAACGGCATCTGGGGCGGTTTCCAAGGAGAGGGCAGCAAAACTGTTATTCCGAGCGAAGCCCACGCTAAAATCACCTGTCGCCTCGTGCCCGACCAAGATCCAAACAAAATCCTGGAACAGCTCACCACCCACATCGAGAAATATACGCCGCCGGGAGTGCAGATAACGGTTACCCCGAAGGCTGCGCCCTCCCCGGCATACCGGATACCCGACGATCATCCGGGAAACCAAGCTGCTTATGTCGTGCTTGAAGAGGTATACGGGAAGACGCCGTTCTACACCCGTTTAGGGGGCACCCTTCCGGTATGCAGTCTCTTCTTAGATAAGTTGGGAGTCTACACAGTAACCTTTGCCTTCGGCCTGGAGGATGAAAACGCACACGCCCCGGACGAATTTTTCCGGCTTAGCAGCTTTGAGGGTGGACAGAAAGCCTATTGTAAGTTGTTACAACAACTGAGTCAGCAAGAAGGGCTAAAATAGGCACTAAAGCACACTCGCCTAACGTAAGAAGGAGCAGGAACGGTGCAATTAGCTAATCGAACAGCGATTATCACAGGGGCGGGGTCGGGAATCGGCCGTGCAACTGCCTGCCGGTTCGCCGCTGAAGGCGCTTGCGTCGGAGTGGCGGATATCAACGATGCTGCGGGACTGGAAACCGTTGCGATGATTGAGGACGAGGGGGGAACCGGTTGTTTTGTGCACGCCGATGTAACGGTCGCCCCTGAAGTCGAAACGATGGTCTCTCAGACGGTTGATGCCTACAATGGTGTTGATATTTTGGTGAACAACGCATACGTCTGCGATGGGGACGATATTCTCACCATTGGTGAGGAGCTGTGGAATAGGAATATCCGTGGATGCTTGTCAACCACCCTTCTCTGCTGTCAGGCTGTTTTGCCGCACATGATTGATCGGGGCAAAGGAACAATTGTCAACATCGCTTCCGTGAATGGATTGCTGGGACTTGGTGAGGAGGCATATAGCGCTGCCAAAGCGGGGGTCATCTCGTTGACGCAAAACATCGCGGTCCGTTACGGAGAACATGGTATCCGCGCTAACTCAATCTGTCCGGGATCCATTCAAACGCCTGCGTGGACGGCGGTGCTTGAAAAAGATCCGGACCTGTTTAACCGTCTGTCGAAATGGTATCCACTCAAGCGAGTTGGCAAACCTGAAGAGATTGCCGCAGCTGCGCTCTTCCTAGCGTCAGACCAAGCATCTTTCGTCACCGGAACAAACCTCATCGTCGATGGTGGATTGACCGCCGGACTGAAGCGTATGGGTGAAGAGCTGGTGGGAGAGGGGACAGAATAGGTTAACCACATTTAAGCACACAGACATTGGAGAAATGATAATGACATCAACACGACTCAACGACCAGCAGATGGCGTTTTTTGATACGTTTGGCTTCCTCTCTTTTCCGGGATTATTGGCTGACTGCGCCGATAGAATTATCGACGAGTTTGAAGTAATTTGGGCTGCCCACGGTGGTGGGCACCACGGGAAACCGCACGACGGGATGAACCGGTCTTGTATTTTCCCATTCCCGGATCGCAGCGAGTTCCTGAGCTCACTGTTAGATGACCCCCGTATCCATGACATCGCTGCTAGCATCTGCGGCGATGACTTTAACTACACTAGCGGCGATGGCAACTTCTACGCCGGTGATACTCACTGGCACTCCGACGGTTACGACGGGAACCGGCCGATGAGCATCAAGATTGCTTTCTACCTTGATCACCTGACCTGCGACACCGGCGCGCTCCGTGTTATCCCCGGCAGTCACCGTGTTGGTGAACCGTATGCCGATACCATTGAGCGCGATATCCGCGAGAGCGGAACGATTTGGGGGCTGTCCGGCAGTGAAGTCCCGGCACTCGTTTTGGAAACGATACCCGGCGATATTGTCGTATTCAATCACAATCTCAAGCACGCTGCGTTTGGGGGTTCGGAACGGCGACGGATGTATACGATGAACTTCTGCCATCGTTACCCGGCGGATCGGCTTGGCGAGTTGCGTGAGAAGCTGGGGCACGAGGCTCGGTTCTGGATTGATCGCATCCATGGCGAAGCGATGATCCGCACAGCGGGTCCAGAGCGGATGGTACACTTGGAGCAGGTGATGGAAAACGACACCCACCTCGCCGAGCTGCATCGGGAATTTAGAGAGGCAAGGACCGAACCATCGCGGGGGTGAAAATTCTGTGAGAGTATAGGACTATCTTTGTAGGACTTACGCAGTTGAACGCTGAAGTTTTGTAGTCCGATGTTTCTGTGCCAATGCAGGGCAAGATGCCCTGCCTACGATAGATGTGGATGCTGCCCAGGCCCCAATACGCCTGATGAATCAGGCAACTACAATATGAGGGGCGTAAGTCCTGTGATATAACTAGATTGTTTGACGGGCCCGCCTAAGTCAAAGTATAATAGACGAAATCCCAAAAAAATAGGCAAAGACGCAAAAAATGCTCTCCCTGCAACAGAGGAGAGTAAAGGGGGTTAAACCACTAAGAATGAAAAAAACAACAATCTCAACCAAACAACAGCTCTTCCTGTTCATTGTGGCTTTTGTAGCGTTGGTAGGTATCAGAGATGCTTCCGCTGCTATCACCGGCAAGATTTCAGGTGTCGTCACCGCTGAAGCGACGAGCGCGCCGCTAGCTAACGTTACAGTGACAATTGTTGGGACAAGTAGCACCACAACGACAAACGACACAGGCTATTACGTCCTCACCAATATCCCACCGGGCGGTTACGATGTGAGGGTGGCCCTGACCGGTTACGCTTCGGAAACTATAACGGGCGCGAAGGTGTTCGCCGGGCTTACCACAACCCTAAACTTCGCACTTAAAACCGATGATGTTGTCACGCTTGAAGAGGTAACGGTAACGGCTACCAAACCGCTAATTAAGCAGGATGTCACACAAACCACACGGATTATTGAAGCTGAGGATATTGCCGCCATGCCCCGTGATACCGTGAATGGGATTATCCAAACACAGGCAGGCGTAGCAGTGAACAACGCCTCCGGTGCACTCCATATTCGTGGCGGTCGTTCGATGGAGGTTAAATATCTGATTGACGGCCTTCCGGTCAATGACCCTATTGGCAACGGTTTAGGTATAGGCATCAGTACCAACGCTCTGGAGCAGATGGAGATCATCACGGGTGGATTCAATGCAGAACACGGTAACGCACAATCCGGCGTGATTAATCTTATCACGAAAGCTGGCACACAAAAGTTTTCGGGTCGAATCCGGTATCGAGTCGGACAGTGGGCGACGCACCACGGCGATCCGGTATACGGTCCTTGGCTAGATCCAGACAACAACTTCCAACCGGTAGCACTTGAACCTTTCCGGGGAATCTTTCTCAGTAAGCCCTACGATTATCAAACCCCCTATCGAGGAGATCCCGCTACGGTCGAGGAGTTGGCAAATCGAGAGGGCGATGCACAGGTCGTTTTCACGGAGATTGTCCCCGGCGTGTATGCCGATAGAGCAGAAAACCCGTTGCTGCCTGTTCTCGATCCTACTACAGGTGAGCCTTTGGTGGATGCCGCGGGTGAAGTGGTTATGGCGCGTCAACCCTATCAAGACACCGATGGCACCGTTATTGACTATGAGAAGAAACAGGTAACGCTGTTAGATGGGTACATTGTGGATTTAGAGCAGTACAGCGGATTGTTTAACAACACGAAAGAGTATGACCTGAGTCCGAGCCATATTGGGGAATTCGCGCTCAACGGACCGCTATGGGGAAACCGGTTGACCTTCTCGGTTGCCAGCCAGCTGCAACAAAATGAAAGTTATCTGCCCAACGATGATTCAACGGGCTACACCTTTCAGGGCAAGCTTAAGTTTGAAGTGACACCCGAAATTAAGCTGACCGCCAGCGGTCTTTTCGATCAGCGGGAATCCACCTCCTACGGTGGTAGCCTGCGTTTTTTACCCAGCGCGATTCCAGTGGGGAACAGGGATGGACGGGGCCTTTCCGTGCAACTCTCACATAACCTCAACTCCGGCACCTTCTACACCTTGACTGTTGGACAGTTCCATCGCTCTTTTGAGAGCCATCAACCGGATAAAGTGTGGGATCCGTTAAATAAAACGTTTGATGAAAACGCGTGGGATCCCGACAAATCTTTTGAGGAGAATCAGGAAGAGGGAAGAATAAGGAACCCAACCCAACAGGCATACAACGATACAACCTACTACATTGCAGGCGACGATAATAGCTGGACCGACCGCAATTCGACGACCTCAATGGTGAAAGCAGATTTTGCCAGCCAAGTCACGGAAAATCACCAAATCCAGACCGGTGTCGGGTTTACAACGCAAGACATTTATAATCTTGGTACAACCAATTGGGGAAGTTCAAACCTCTACATGGAGTATTATGATGTAGCGCCTAGCTCCCTGACTGCATACCTGCAAGACAAGATGGAATATGCAGGCATGATTGTCAATGCGGGGTTGCGGTATGATCTGTATAATCCGGATGGGGTGTCGCCTGCCGACCCCTTGGATCCGCTTGAACTGAATCCTGATGGAACAATCAAGCTAGATAAAAGCGTCTACACAGTTGGACTACCGGTCATCAAGAACCCGGTTGAGGCTTCTACCAAACGAACCCTTTCACCACGCCTCGGTATCTCGTTCCCGGTGACGGATCGGGCGAAGCTGCACTTTACCTATGGGCATTACTACCAGATCCCGCGGGGCGACGATCTCTACGAAAATCTCAACTTTGATATGCGGGGAGCGATCCGCAGAAGAGGGAACCCTGACTTGGAGCCGGAGAAAACTATCGCTTATGAGGTCGGAATCGCACAGCAATTTACCGATGACTTAACCGCTGACATCACCGGGTTTACTAAGGATATCGACAATCTGGTGAGTAGTGTACATGTTGACATTACCAACGATTATAGCTATTTTATCAACGACATCTACGGACGGGTTCAAGGCTTTGAGTTGACGGTTCGCAAGTGGCGTACAGGGAATAGTCCGGTTTCTGGAATGCTTAGCTATACCTATTCCGTCGCAAAGGGGAAAGGCTCCAGTCGAAACTTGGGCTACCTGACCTATTATCGGCAACAACCCGAAGTGACTGAAAGCCATCCCTTAGACTGGGATCAGCGGCATATTGTTTCGGGAACACTGGATATCCAATTGCCATTCGATAGTGCCATCAACCTGATTGGTCGATACGGCAGTGGTTTGCCCTACACGCCGAATCCGAGCGCACCGATTAAACCTGATGTGAACTCGAAACGCTATCCACCGACCTACGATGTTGACGTGTTGCTTAGCAAGCGAAGCCGGATGGGCGGGATAACGTATACCCTCTTTGCCGATATTCGGAACATCTTCAACACGAAAAATCTATACAATCTGCTGGATCCGGTGACATACGATCGGTATGGCATCCCGCTGACTGCTAGAAAACATTCCAGTCCAGCTTCGTGGAGTTCGCCGCGGTTGGTTATGATTGGTGTGAGTCTGGATTTTTAGGGGAAGTAGGCTTTTCAAGTCGACAACATGGAATTTGAATGGCACTCTAACAAAGCAGCAAGCAATCTTGCTAAACATAATGTGTCCTTTCAGGAAGCATCAACTGTGTTTGGGGACCCATTGTCACTAACATTCCCAGATCCGGATCACTCGGAGGACGAATCCCGACATATCACGATTGGTGAATCAACACAAAGGCGTTTGCTTATTATCTCCCACGCAGATCGCACACAACGAATCCGAATCATCAGTGCCCGCGAAGTCACGCGCCAAGAAAGGAGAATATACGAAAATGGCTAAAATAACTACACCTAATGACGAATTGCGTCCCGAGTACGACGAAACATCGCTGAAAAATGGGGTTCGTGGGAAATATGCAGCGCAATATGCAGCCGGTACCAACATTGTCCGGCTTGCGCCAGATGTCACCGCCGCTTTTCCCAACGAAGAAGCTGTTAATGAAGCTTTACGATTTGTATTAAAGGTCATGGATGATGCAAAACGATTAGCTCGCCATTGTGATTGATAACGGACTTTGGTGTGTCAAATTCGTTTTAGCAAACTTTCACCACGCTCGTTTCATCCATCGGGTGATCAAGGCTTGGGGATTATACAGGAAAGTTAAATGAAACTTCAAAAATCAATACCACTTTCATCCATCTACAAGCGGGAAGAAGATTTCTCGAAAGATCTTGCCAATACGCTTGATGCACTCAATATCGGCAAGTTTGAAGACCCAGAGACGGAATCCAACGTCGGTACGCGTAAGGCGGACATTGTCGCTGTCGGAGAGGATGGTGGTAAACTTGTGGTAGAGAATCAGTTCGGTAAAGCGAATTGGGATCATTGGGGCAGACTTGAAGCCTACGCACGATTGAAGGATGCCAAAGTAGCTGTGCTGGTTGCTGAGAATTTTGAGGACCTTATGATCACCACGTGCAGTCTACGCAATGAGGACAGCGAAATTGATTGGTATCTAATTCAAGCACAAGCCAATACACACAAGGAACTATCCTTTCATCAGGTCGTTCGGCCGGCGATAGATATTCAAGTTGAGAACACTTCTGGATCCGAACACAGCTCTGAATACAGCGAATTTTGGGAGCCAATTCGCAGGGAAGGATTATTCCAGGGAAAGCCTGTACATGACAGTTGGTTTACAAAGATGATTAACGGCATTCACTTGGTTCCTGGCCTTCGTAATGACCGATGCCAAATTCGGATGTCATTTGAAGGAGAAAACAGATCGGAACGCCGAGCTGAAATCATGGAATTCTTCCCAGAATCAGAATATAGTTACGAATATAGGGAATCGCGCATCTACGCATCAGTTATATTCCCGGTCCTTGATAAAGGCATAAAAGATCGGGACAATTGGGATGAAATGCGCGAGAAGTTGGTCTCCATGGGCACTGACATCTACAATAAAATTAACGAATCTGATTAGTACCTTTGAAGAATAACCATGAAAATTAAACCGATCAAAACCGAAGCAGGCTATGAAGCTGCGTTAAAAGAAATAGAAAAACTCTGGGGTTCAAACTACGATTCCCCGGAGGGAGATAAACTTGATGTGCTTGTCACACTAGTGGAGACTTACGAAGAAGAGCATTATCCCGTTATGTCTCCAGATCCGATTGAGGAATTGTGATGGAATGGGTTCCAGTTGTAGTAATTGTGGTAATTCTCACTGGTCTAGGGATCGTTGCGGGCTATGCCATAAGACATGCAAAAAAATCTTAACGTCAATCCGCCATCTCTGTTGATAACGGAGCCGCTCTAATTTTTACGCTCCGTTGAGGCGGTTATCAATACCGCAAAAGGAGGGCTCAAGATGACCAATAAAAAAATTACACCCCTAGCGTCCATATTAGCGATAGTCATCTTTGTTGCGGGGCTTTCCGGATGCGAGCAACTTCAGCAAATCATCCAACCCTCCATGCCCTCGCAAGCCTGTACGGATGGCACCCGAGCCCTCAACGTCGGTTTTTACGCCTATTTCTCACCGGTGAGTTATAGTGCTGATGAAGACCCTGCGTCCGAGGACTTTAACACACATCTCGGTTATGAAGCAGATCTGTTGACAGCACTCGAGGCTATGCAAGGCACAGGATTGGCCTTTGTCCGCCACCCTATCGCAGTCTGGCCGGACATCTGGCTCAAGTCCGCTGAACCGGAATATGATATTGTGGGCGGCGGTATCACGATTCTCACTTCTCGGACCCGAGATGCGGCCGGCAACAAAATTGTCAACTTTACGTCAGGGCATATCAAGTTTCGCCAGTCGCTTTTGGTGCGCGCCGAAGATGCAGAACGCATCGCCACTCATGCCGATTTGACTAGCGGGGTACGCGTGGGGGTGCTTGCTGCGACGACCGGAGAAGCACGTTTGCTGGAACTGACGGGGCTCGTTGACCCCAATGGTGTCCTCGCCGAGGGAACGCGCGTGGAGACATCACTAGGGACTGTCGTTGCTGATGGCACTGCGGCGTACACGATTACCGCCGCCGGGACCACCCCAAATTTGGCAGGACGGAGTCATCTCTATCCGCCTTCAGAAAACATGCCGCAGGTCATTTACCTTGGAGACGAGATTGGCGAATCGGAACTTCTTGAGGCCCTCGCCGTAGGGAGTATCGACGCAATAGCAAGAGGAGAGATTGGAAACCGCGATGCTGTCCAGGTCTCTGGTAACACCTTCGTTGTCACCGCCCTTGATAAGAAATTTGAACTCGGCGGATTTACGCTGGCGGTGGAAAATGCAGCACTCGCGGCTTGCATTGATGAAAAACTGAACTATCTGACGGATAACAGGAGTATCGGCTATGCAGAATGGGTGGCAGATTCCTTGGTATTTATGCGCCGCGCCCAGATGTGGAACCATAGATAGCTTTACATGCAACAACACAGCAATCGGGTGTTGACTTCGGTTGAGCGTAGAGAACCCGGTTAACTCGGTGATCCATCTACTGTGGGAGAGCACCCCTTATCTCGTTTTTTTGGAGGAAAAATGAAACACACGAAACAGGGCAGACGTGCACCGCTGCCCCTACTAGTACCCCTCATATCTGGGCTACTAATTACAATAATCTTGCCGGTGATGGCTGCCGTAGATTGGAAGGCACTAGATGTAGGCAACCTGTCGTCTGCGGTCTACAACACCGCCGTTGTCGGTTTTCCCAGTAACCCGACCGCAAATCCATCAGGCTGGTGGCCCGCGGGCACAAACGATTCCTACATCTATGAAGGCGACATCTGGATCGGTGCCAGAAAAGCCGGAGAAATTGGAGTCTCTACGTCAGATGGCAGGTCAAGCGAGATTTGGCCCACCGACGATGTGCCTGAAGTGATTTCCAACAAGCCCGGTGTGACAACAAAAGGAACCCCAACAAGCCAAGCCATCATGTTCAAGTGTAGCGACATGAACCCCGATGCGAATCAGGGATTAATCCTCGGCTTAGAAATTGAGGTCAATGGTTTTCAGTGGAGCTATGCGCCGCTCTACGACTTCTTTATTATTGAGTACAAGGTCAAAAACGTTGGTAGCGATCAGCTTGAAGACCTGTTTATGGCGTTCCGGTATGACGTAGATATATCGAGTAACGAAACAGGCACAGCGAGTTATTCGGCTGATGACTTTATTGCATTAGATGAGACACCGGACGCGCTTAATCCCGAAGCACATCCGAACCGCTACCTCTCCTACGGATTCTCCAACGCCTCTGCCCCCGGATACATCGGTTTGCGGGTGTTGGACGCGTATGTGGGGCATGACCCACAGGCTGCCGGGGCAAAAATTCCGTTTACGGCACACAAACGGATTACTATCAATACCGATCCAACGACCGATGCGGAGATGTATGCTTTAATTAGTGTGCCCGGTGTTGACCCACTCCCCGCAAATTACGATGACCAACGGTTTATCCAATCCTACGGTCCCGTGGAATCACTTGCTCCTGGGCAGGAGTTCACCTTTGTGACAGCAGTGGCTATCGGTGAAGGACTTGAGGGTTTACAAGCATCCGCGGACTGGGCGCAGAAGTTGTATGATGATGGCTACGTTGCGCCTGCGCCGCCACCGTCCCCGGTGGTGACGGCTTATCCCGCCGATGGACAGGTGACACTTGTCTGGGAAAGTGAACGACAATGGCTAGGCAAGAGTATCAATGAATATGTGGATCCCACCGACCCTGAGAAAATTTTTGAGGGTTATAGAGTTTACCGGCGAGATACCTCTTATGATCCAGACACCGGCAGCCCTGTAGAAGATTGGACGATGCTGATGGAGTTTGACAGACCGAGCGCAACCGGTAATTACTTCACGGTCGCACATGTCGGCAAACAGTCAGATGCTACCGTTGAAGGTATGGGCGATGAACCGTTTTTCGCGGACTTCTTCAAAAATGCAGTGTACGCAATCAAATTCAATTCTAGTACCACCTTCGAGATAATTAATACCACGCTGTGGGAGGTTATGGCACACAATCCGCAATTCCCAGCAAACGGTGAAGGATACGTTGTCGTGAAAGATCCGAACACAGGGGAACCGTATCCCGATGGGACCTATCGTTCCGGTGCCCTAATCTACTTCGGTGGTTTGTATGTAGCAATCACGGACGGTCCTTCAGGTCCCCCTGTAGCCGGGGATATCTTCCGTGTCGTTTCCACGCCTTCACAGGCACTCGGTGAAGATGCGGGAATTAAGAACTTCTATACCGATACAGGACTGACCAACGGGCTTCAATACACTTATGCCGTGACCTCGTTCGATACAGGCAACCCGAAAACTGGGCTTATCTCGATGGAAAGCAGCCAGATTGAGACGATGCTCCACGTTGTTCCGCGGGCACAACCTGCTGGATATCGAGAAGCAACCGCTGATGTGGAAGCCAAAGGGATTGGAGCCGTCACGGTTGAACCGATGGTACTCGCACCAAACAAGGTAACGGGACATCAGTATAAAATCGTCTGGCAGGGCGCGGAACAGATAGGGCCCGGGGCGTATATCACAGGTCCCGGCTATCAACCACCGTCTTACGAGATTATCGACACGACAACAAATCAAACAGTGGTGGAGCAGCAACTGTTTGACTGGTATGACCCTCTTCACGCTGAAGCTGTTGAGGTGCTCTCCCCGATGTTTGATGGCATCGTCCTAAAGATAACAGGGGTTGATGTCACTTACGGCAGCCCAGCCGAAAACCCAATCAACAATGTCGAACTAGTCGCTGGCTCCGTTTCAGGGTGGTCGGTGGATATTCAGTCACCCGGTGTCGGAGAGAATACGTGGCCTAACATCTTCTGGGCAACGTACTATCGCCCGAATAGGTATTCGATCACGTTCATCGACGATACACACGTCAGGGTAGTAGACGAAGATACAGGCGAGGAGATTCCATTCAATGAGGAGCGTGCCGGGGGATACGCAATTTTAGGGGCAGGCTGGGTTGATACATACAGCCGGGAAGCCACACCGGACTTTTTCCGGATCTATATCCGGGGGGGCTACGTCTACATAAAAGATCCCAACCACGAAATCTCCGCTGGGGATGTATTCATGGTTGATATGGGCGGCGTTAGTGCCCCGCGGGATGGTGACGAATTTCTGCTAATAACACAAGGTGAATCGCTAGCCGCTGAAGATATCAACGCAGATTTAGATCGAATCCGCGTTGTACCCAATCCCTACTTCATCACGAATAGAGCTGTAACTGCTGTAGGAACAGACAAGATCTTTTTCACCCATCTTCCGCCGCGGTGTACCATTCGGGTTTATACACTGGTCGGTGAATTAGTGCGGGAGATTGAACACGAGAGTTTCGCACCTTTCAACGCAGGCGAACGTTTGGCACAGGGCGACAAGGGGGGCACAGCGACGTTTGACCTCCTTAACCTTTACAATCAAGCTCTTGCGAGTGGAGTCTATATCTATCACGTTGAAGCCCGCGATGACAGTAATGATGTTATCGGGAATAAAATCGGTCGGTTTGCGATCATTCGATAAAGGGGGAACGCGCTCTAGCAGCGGACTTTTCAGGGTAAGCATATGCACAATACCATTTGTAAGAACCAAACAATGTGGCGATTCGCCTTAACAATCTCTATTTGTTTAATTGCCGTTATGTGTCTATGGCCGATTTCAACGGATGCGACCACGAATGTTGGAACTGCCGGTGCCCAGTTTCTGAAGATTGGACCCGGGGCGCGGGTAGACAGTCTGGGTGGCGCGTTTGGCGGACTTGCCGATGATGTTACGAGTATGTACTGGAATCCAGCCGGGCTCAGCCAACTCAAACAGACTAGCTTTTCGGACACGCACACGATATGGCTCGCTGATACCCGATACAACTATCTCGCGTTCGCCACGCCGGTCGAAAAGGTAGGCACTTTAGGCGCAAGCGTTACATTCCTCAATGTGCCCGATACGGAGATTACAACACTTGCAAAACCTGATGGGACGGGACTCTGGTTCTCGGCATGGGATGCGGCGGTATCGGTGGCGTATTCCAGACAGCTGTACGAAAAGGAGTCCGGGGTGAACCTTTCCTTCGGTGTTAATGCCAAATATATCCATCAACACATCCATCGGGAAAGTGCTACAGGGGTCGCTCTTGATGTTGGGACCTTATATCACACAGGGTGGCGAAGTTTACGCATCGGGATGTGTTTCTCGAACTTCGGACCCGAGATGCGTTTCAGCGGTCCCGATCTTGCGACCGGTGCGGAAGTGGCGGGGGATTCCAGAAACGCGGAATACCTCCCTTATCCAGACACGACGAATCCGACTCGAAAGGCTGAGCTAGAAACAGTAGAGTTTCCGTTGCCCTCCAATTTCCGACTCGGTGTCGCTTACGACCTGCTTGATAGTGGAGACAATCTTCTCACCGTCGCACTTGACGCCAACCATCCAAATGACAATAGCGAACGGCTGAACCTCGGCTTGGAATACTGGTACAGAAAGATGGCAGCGATTCGTGGGGGTTATAAATTCCGCTTGGGGCCCGATCGAGGTGATGACGAAGAGGGGCTGACGCTCGGACTGGGTATCCACATGAACTTTGCCTCAACCCTGCTGTCCTTAGATTATGCGTTTGCCGATTTCGGGTATCTCCAACAGGCGCACCGTGTGAGTCTAGGCTTGAAATTTTAAGGATACTGGCAAAACTCGCCGTTGGGGCGAAGGAGCAATGCTGTGCTTTTCAATATAACCCGTGCACGGGAGTATATGCGTCGCTGTGATATAGATGTCTTGGTAGCAACCTCACCGGTCAATATCACCTATTTTTCAGATTATCGCTGTTGGATTGATCCGTTGTTCAAAGCGTATATGATGGTGCCGGGTGCACCAAGTGATCCTGATCCGACCGCCGCTTATGCAATTTTTCCACTAGCAGGGGAACCCGCACTTGTGACGAGTCCGACGTTTGCGGTGAACGCATCTGACTTGTGGGTGCAAGACGTGCATATCTTCGGAGGCCACGGGCTAGACGATTCGCTGCCGCTGGGGGACTTGTCCGCCACGGAGCGACGCATCTATGATATACTTCACAGACCGCAGCAAAACGCCACACCGACCGACGCGCTTTTGAGCGTTCTCACGGCACGCAGGTTAACTGACGCTCGAATTGGAATCGAGATGGAAGGGTTATCGCCAAGGACAAAGGACACAATCGAGGCAGGGCTGCCAAAGGCGCAGATCAAGGATTGTTCAAACCTTATTCGCCTCATTCGGATGGTCAAGACTCAAGATGAATTGTTGTGGTTAATTCGTTCAGCGGAAATCAACGAGACGGCAGCGATGGACGCGCTGGCGCTCGCTCGACCGGGGCAGCCAATCGCCGAGGTCGTACAGCACTATCGGCAGCAGATTGGCAAGAAAGGCGCAGATTTCGATCACTTCGCGTTCGGGGTGCGCGGCTTGGGACTTGCCACGGAACCACATTATATCCTGACTGACAACGACATACTCTACGTAGATTTTGGCTGTATTTATGAAGGGTATTTCTCTGACAGCGGTACGACATTGGCAATGTGCGAACCGTCGGCAACGCTGATTGATAGGCACAAGGCATTGCAGGAATGCGTTGCTGCGGGAGTGGAAGCGATGACGCCGGGAGCAAAAGCGTCGGCTGCTCAAGCTGCCATGTGGGAAACGCTCAACGCGCACGGCATCACCGCTTCATCTCCTCATGGACATGGATTGGGCTTGGAAGTTCGCGACTATCCGATTATCGTCGCAGATAACGGCCGGCGGATTTGTGATGATTGCGTGGACAGTCCTTCGGATCTGCCGCTTGAGGTGGGTATGGTCCTTAATCTAGAAGCGATGATTTCGATGCCGGGCCTTGGGTCGCTGCACATTGAGAAGTCGTTCCTTGTAACCCCAAAAGGTGCTCGCACGCTGATCTCACACGATCGAACGCGACCTGTGCAACCGGACTAGCCGATGGCGCAGAAAAAAGACTGTACAAAAAGAAACCGAGTTTTTGGCAAAAACTCGGTTTCTGCTGCGCGATTTCCTAACCGGATCGAATCTGTTTAGACGCGGGCAAACTTCTGAAACCGTTGTCCGCGCCCCGGCTCGCCGATTTCGGCGACATAGATGCTGCCTTCGTCATCGACACACAGTCCATGCGCCGACTGGATGATACCGTTGTGATCCGCACCGGAGAACCGACTCAACCGCTCTCCTTCCGGGGTCCAGACGCTAACACGTGAACCAGCGCCCTGCTCGACCACATAAATCATGTTGTCATCAGTAATCCACACATCGCCGGGGGCAACTACATCGGTCCACGTTTCCATGTGTTTCCCATCCGGATCAAAGATTTGGATACGGTTGTTCTCACGGTCACAGACGATAACACGTCCCGTTTTGTCACAACCGATGTTATGGACCACTGCAAATTCACCGGGGCCACTGCCCGCTTCCCCCCACGCCATAAGATGCTCACCCTCTTTGGAATACTTGTGCACAAGGCGATTGCCGTATCCATCCCCTACGTAGATTTCTCCCTCAGGACCCAGTGCTACGCCGGTCGGCATGTTATACTCGCGTTTATGATGTGTCACGCCAGCGACACCGCGTGTCCCCCACTCGCGTTCCAAGTCGCCGAGCAGCGTGTAGCGACGTACGATATGCTGCCACGCATCGGTCAGATAGACCTCATCGTCGGGCCCGATGAAGATTCCGTGTGATTGGCTAATGAGGTGCGGCGAAACGCCGAAATCCCCATATCCCCATGAGGTAACGAAGTTTCCCTCTTTGTCAAAAACGATGACGGGATGTATACCGCGAGTAAAGGCAAAGATTCGTCCCTTGGAATCAACTGCTGCATCCGACACCATAGAGAAGACCCAGCCCTCTGGTAGCTTTGGCCATCCGTCAACTAACTCATATTTATAATCTCCCTCACCTAACGCCATATTGAACCTCCAGAATTAGAAGTGTGAAATGCTATGTTTCTATTTTAGCATGTTTGCGGGTTTGGATCAACCACAAAGCAAAACTTCCCGTACGATAAAAAAAGACTCACACAGGAATGAAATGCCATGATTACTTTCCTATGTGAGCCGCTAGGATTGTGATGATTATTTTTTATACTTCCTCTTCAAATGACACCGAGGGCCTATCAGAGGCTATATGGCTTGACAAGCAACTGATTTACAGTCCTTCCTCCACCTCATCCGGATCGGTCACCTCGTCCTCTTCATCATGCCCTTGATTTGGCTGCAATTCTTCCGGCATATCTATATCCTCATCCTCACTATCTACGGCGCCGAATAAGGAATCCTCTATAGACTCTGCCGGTTGATCTAGCTCCTCGTAACCAATCCGCCCTGATTTCAGTTCATCGATTGCAAGCGTTACAGGCTTTTCGGCATTGGCAATCAATACCGGCAAGCTATTTTCGGCATTGATTTCACGCGCCCGTTTCGCTGCGATATTCACAGCAAGATACTTGTTACCGCCATGTTCCAAAATGTCCTCAAGATAGATAAGTGGCATTCTGAGCGACCTCGCAATTTATAGTTAATTTGGTCAAACCAGATTTGGAGGATATATCTTATCAGCAATTGTCCAAATTGTCAAGGCAATTTCTGCCAATTCAAATACGACCTATTTGTCATCAAACAAATAAACCAATCTGATGGTATGTCGTCTAATCATCAGCGTAAAATTAGGACAAAAGGGAGGGAGACCATTGAAAATTAGCGAAGGATTTGCAGTCGGATTTGCAGCGATTCACACAAATAAGATGCGTTCGCTCCTGACGATGCTTGGGATTGTCATCGGGATTGCTTCTGTACTAGCGATGATTGCCATTGGCGATGGCGCAAAAATCCTCGTGCTTCAGGATGCACAAAAAATTGGTGGCGCCAATCAAGTCACGCTGTATCGGAGCAGCCATATCCGCAAAGGGAATCGTTGGGTGCAGAACCGCAGCAACGAATATTTTGAGTATGAAGACGTGCTAGCAATTGAAGCGGAATGCCCTTCTGTCGAAGGAGTCATCCCCCGTATTCCTCAGTGGCGCGGGGTACTTGTCCAAGCGGAAGGTGGCACTGAAAAGCGGACAGGATATGAAGGTATCACATCTTTCTACCAAACGGGGATGAATTGGGAACCTGCGAAGGGGCGCTTTATCACAGAGGAAGATGTGGAAGATCGCGCTAAGGTCTGTGTGCTTGGGACGGAGGTAGCGGGTGAGCTCTTCCCGGGGACAGATCCAATTGGTAAAACAATCAAAATCGCACGTGGTAGCGGTAATAGGTTTCGTCGTTGGCAGCAGCGCAGTCAGAACAAAAGCATGGAACCGTTCACCGTTGTGGGCGTAATGAAGCCCCGCGGGAGGAGCCTCCGTTTTGGCTGGAATCTGGATGACCGGGTACTGCTCCCCCTGACAACTGTTCAGGAACGATTTACCGGTAATGACCGGGTGACAATGATTTCTGTCCAAGCAAAGAGTATGGAATTGGTTGAAAAAGCCAAGGAAGAGGTCACAGCGGTAATACGGAAACAGCACCGTAATGAGGATAACTTCTTCAACGTCTGGGAGATGCGGGAGGGCATGGAGCAGCTGCTCAAAATTAGTCAGATTATTAAAATTGTGCTCGGTGTCATCGCCGGATTTTCATTACTTGTAGGTGGTATCGGCATCATGAACATGATGTTGGTCTCCGTAACGGAGCGGACCCGAGAAATCGGCTTGCGAAAAGCGATTGGTGCCAAAAAGCGGGACATCCTCTTCCAATTCTTGGTTGAAGCGATTGCAATGTGTAGCGTCGGCGGCCTTATAGGTATCGGGTTGGGCGTTGCTGCCGGTCACGGCATGGCAAATGTTGCCGTAAACATTGTTAAAATTGTCCCGGAGTGGCCCGCAGTCGTCTCGACGCAATGGATGATTATCTCGGTTGCCTTCTCGGCATTGATTGGGATTGTCTTCGGTGTCTATCCTGCGGTAAAAGCGGCACAACTTTCGCCCATCGAAGCATTGCGGACCGAATAGAAATTTCAGCATGAATTGGTGAACAATCGAAGGAATTAACAAAAGGGGCAAATTTCATGAATCTCATCGAATGTCTTATGCTTGGATTAACCAGTTTGCGGCGTAATCCACTGCGTTCTAGCTTGACTATTTTGGGCATTGCCATCGGTGTGGGTGCGGTGGTAAGCATGGTTTCAGTTGGTGACGGCTCGCGAGCACTGGTCTTAGGCGAAATTGAACGCACCGGTGGATTGAACATGATAGAGGTATACAAAGACGATTGGGATCGTCAATCTGGGACACTTAGCCGAAGAGCGGGACGAACCTTGAGGCGCTGGCGTAGAAATCGTGCGGAACACTTGGAAACCCAAGATGTATACGAGATTATTGCAAAAGCGAGGGGTGTTGTGCACGCGGTCGGTGAAGATGATGGACGCGGTTGGAATGTATACCATGAAGGAATCAGTAGGAATTCCAGGGTGGTTGCAGGAACAGCGGGTTATGACCGATCCCATAATTGGTATCCAATCATGGGACGCTTTTTTACTGAGGAAGAGGTCGGAAAAGCGAGTGCGGTCACCGTTATCGGCTATAAGCTCTACGATGAGGTGTTTCAAGGTGAGAACCCAGTCGGCAAGGAGATAAAGGCGACACGGACAACGAGTTGGGGACCCCGATATGACGTGCGTTTGACAGTAATCGGTGTGATGGAAGAAAAAGGTGACTCAATGGATACGGAAGGTTGGGATGAGCGTTTTCTCATCCCCCTGACCACGTATCAGCAGCGGTTTACCGGCCGGAAGGAGGTTGAACGCATCCGGGTAGAGGCGGCAAGCTTGGAGGATGTTCAAATCGCCAAAGAGGAAACGAAACGAATCTTGGGGAGGTTGCATAACAATTCGGGAGAGGAGTATCAATACTGGACAGCGCAGGAAGAATTAGCCACCGCCGAGAAAATCGGGAACACGATGAAATACCTCATGGGTGGCATTGCGCTGATTGCGTTGTTTGTGGCAGGAATCGGTATCATGAACATTATGCTGGTCTCCGTCACAGAACGAACAAAGGAGATTGGTTTACGCAAAGCACTTGGCGCAAAACGCCGAGATATTTTGACCCAGTTTCTGATTGAGGCGTTGGTCTTGAGTATAACGGGCGGTATCCTCGGTGCAATTCTCGGTATTTTTCTGGGGAAGGGCAGCGCGGCGTTAATCGCTAAATTTGTGTGGGAAGGCAGTAATTGGCCCTCAGTCATTTCTTACTCTACGATGCTTATCGCCATGGGAGTCTCGGTAACGATTGGAGTTGTGTTCGGACTGTACCCTGCGTATAGGGCGGCAATTCTAATGCCGATAGAAGCGTTGCGGGAGGTGCCGGGAGACGAAACCTTCAAGATTGATGGTCAGGAATTTAAGCTTGCGTCGCTTTCCGGAAGATTCTGGGGACAGCTATTAGATAGCTTGGTTTACGCCCTCATCGTCGCTGTTCCGTTCGGTGTCTGGACGCAAATTGGATTAGAAGGTTCCACTATTGTGCTCTGGGTCGCTGCCGCCATTGCTGTCCTGTATTTGCTGTTTCAAGATGCTATAAACGGGCGGAGTCTCGGCAAAAGACTCATGAAGACACAGGTCATCGATTCAAAGAGTGGTGTACCTTGCAGTTTGTGGCAATCTATTCTTCGCAACTTGTCACTGCCGATATTCAGTGTGATTGATTGTATCTTCGTTTTAGGCGAGAAGAAGCAGCGACTCGGTGATAAACTTTCACAGACACTGGTGGTTAAGGTTATGTAAGGTGTTCAATCTAAGTGACAATTATTAACAAAGGAGTGGTCAAATAGTGAAAAAGATAATAGGAACTGTTGCGATTTGCATGTTAGCGGCAACTCTCGTGTCATGTGGCTGGCTTGGCGGCGGCGGGAAAGATGACGCAACAGCTGAGAAGCGGGTTGAAGTTGTCAGGCGGGGAGATTTCCAGAAGCTAATTAGCGCGACAGGAAATCTCGAAGCACTGATTGATGTCGAAGTTAAAGCAAATGTTGCCGGCGAAATTATCAAACTCTATGTGGCTGACGGCCATTATGTTGAGAAAGATCAGATTTTGTTGGAGATTGATCCGGAACAGTACGTCGAAGAGAAGAAGCAGGCTGAAGCTGATGTCGACGCTGCTGAAGCACAACTCATGCAGTCAAAACTCAACATCATCTTGAAAACTGACGAGCTTGAGAGCGCACGCCAACAAGCTGAAGATAATGTCAAAATTGCTCAATCGAATTTGAGGACAACCCAAGCAGCTTCACAAACACAGATTACTTCCGCAGAAACGGATATCCAAACGACGAAGAACCAGTTGGACCAAGATAAGATTGCGCTGGAACAGGCAAATATCGAACTTAATCGGGCAAAGATAAGGCTTGCGGAACTTGAGACCGAACTTGAGTCTGTACAAGTGGAGCGGGATAACGCCGAAGCTGAACAGAATCGAAACAACGAACTGTTTGAGAAGAAACTGGTTTCTAAGAAATCCTTGGAGGAGGCGGAATCAAGATATGCCAGTGCAGAATCGCAATACAAGACAGCACTTAAGCGATTAGAGTCTCAGCGGGAAACGGTAAATTCTCAAAACAAGACCATCGCCACGAGACAGAGCGCAATCGCAAATCGTAACCTAACCTTGACATATCAAGAAATGAATTTGGATAAACTCCGTGAAATGAGAAACGCGGAGGAGGAGGAAAGAACCCTCCAACTGCAGATCGCCCAAACTCGTCTTAAGGAGATTGTGGACACTATCGACAATGAAAAAACCGTCACTGAGCAGGGAGCGGTGAGCGCGCAAGCGAATCTCCTACGACGCCGGAGTAGCCTGAAGAACCAAGAGGAACAGCTGGAATGGACAACCATCAAGGCGCCCATGTCTGGCACCGTGACGCTGCTCGAAATTGAAGAGGGAGAAATTGTGACCTCCGGTCGCTCGGCATTTTCGCAGAGCCCGCCGTTGATGACCATTGCTGACCTATCAAAAATGGTGGTAAAGACTTACATCAACGAAGTCGATATGGAACGACTCAGGATGGACCAGGTGGCATCAATCAAGGTTGACGCATATAAGAACAAGCCGTATGAGGGTCGCGTCGCCGAAATCTCACCAAGCGGGGAAGAACGGGATAACATTATCACCTTTGAGGTAATGATCGAGATAGTTGGTTCGCCCTCTGAGCTGCGCCCCGGTATGAGCGCCGATGTTGATGTCATCACCTACGAGGAGAAAGGCGTCTTGATGCTGCCGATTGATGCTGTCCGAGAGGAGAAATCGGTAATCGCTACAGCGCAAGTGGGTGCCAATGCAAACGCTTTCAAAATGGATCAGGACGTAGAGCTTAAAGCATTAAGCGGTAAGACCTTCAACGGAAAGGTAACCAGTATCAGCGGTAACCGATTGACAATCAGTCTTGATGGCACACAGCGAGGCTTGAATGACGGCGAACGAACCTTCACACTTTTTGCGAAAGGTAAGCAGCTGGCAGACGGGGTGTCGACAAGCATTAAAATCAGTAAAGATAAGTACGTCATGCTTGATACAGGAGACGGCTCTGGACAGGGGAAGGATGCCTCCAAAGGCCAGCAAGGCAAGCGCGTGTCTGTCGAGACCGGCGAGCAGAACGAAACTGATGTCATTATCACGGGCGGTTTGGTAGAAGGCGATCGGGTGATCCTACCTACGCGGCAGGCGGCGGCCGGCGGTCGAGGTAGACCATCGTAATCTGCTAGTGGAAGATATAACAAGCGTCTCGGGCAACCGAGGCGCTTTTTTTTTGCCTTTTTGCGCCCTCTGTTTTTGCTTTGACAGTGCATCCCGGCCGTGATAAAATGCCGGAGGGTAGTATACAGATAGAAGAAATAGGAACGATAATATGAAATTGCAACTCGCTTTGGACTCCAGCAATAGTCAGGAAGCCAAAAACCTCCTTGCGAAAGTTAGTGATCTCGTGGATATTGTCGAGATTGGCACGCCTTTACTCATGAAAGAAGGGGTACAGATCGTCACAGAGATCAAGAACACCTACCCTCAATTTGAAGTGCTTGCCGATCTGAAAATCATGGATGCCGGTGACATTGAGGCAAGCATCGGGTTTGAAGCGGGGGCGGATATTGTAACTGTGCTTGGTGTGGCACACGATGTTACGATTCGTCGCGCTGTGAGGCAAGCTCGTATCCTCAAAAAGCAAGTAATGGTAGATCTGATAGCGGTTCATGATGTTCGGAAACGCATCGATCATCTTGAGAAGATTGCCCCAGATTACTGTTGTGTCCATACAGCTTTCGACCTCCAAGGCCACGGTATACAGCCCCTACGAGAAATCCAGCTTGTTCAATCTGCGCTGAAGCGGGTTCGGATGGCGGTCGCGGGTGGGATAACCCCGAAGATTTTGCCAGATATTATCGCTTATCGTCCGGCAGTTGTTATTGTGGGTGGTTTTATCACAAATCATCCTGTACCCCGTCAGGCAGCTCTCGAAATCAGAGATTTACTGAAGGAAAATCGGTGAATATACAGACATATATCAGCGAGATACTTAACGAGCTGTGCAAGACCGTGGGACATATCCACAAC
>JAJEAL010000042.1 GCA_022822785.1 Candidatus Poribacteria bacterium | reverse complement strand
GGACATTGGAAATACCTCTTTTTTTGTAGAATTAACCACTAAAATCCTTTCTACATTATACAAGAGGTATTTCCATTTCATGGCATTTTTCTCACAAGAATACTCTTATATTTCTACTAAATTGACACCTATGGTGCGGTTTCTAACCGCACCTACCGGTCTTCCGTTTGGTAGGCGCTGTTTCTAACTGCGCCGGTGCTATCCACGCGCCTATGGGGGCCGGTGCGGTTTCTAACCGCACCTACCGCTCCCCCGTTTGGTAGGCGCTGTTTCTAACTGCGCCGGTTTTATCCACGCACCTACCGGGCCTGGGGGAAAATATAGAATTACCGATTTTTTTAAACCTCATACAGTTTGCGCCATATTTATCTGACAATGTACTAGTGCACCCAGTTGAAGCCCCGACCGTTTTTCCGTTTTTGCTTGACCGTGTGATCCACCCTATGTATAATTGCGTAAGGTCGTTATTGCGAGGATGTTTTCCGGCAAGGATCGGAAGGAGGACATCTACCAGTTTAGTGAGAATTTGGTGCTGCGCGGCTGGAATTACCATACGAACGAGGCAACCGCACGGAAATCTGTTGTGAAACCCCAATAGATTCAGATGGAACCTGCTTACATGAAAGGAAACCCATCAATGCCAATTATCGCCAAGGAGAAACGGGATCAACTCATGCGCGATGGCTTCTGTGTCTTTGAGAATGTGATAGCACCGGAGATGGTAGCAAAGCTAAATGTCATGAGCGAATGGATGATCGCACAGCAGGATGAGGAACACTTTGAGCAGCATCGTTCGCAGGGGTGCATCATTCCCTATTGGGATTGTCCCCATCCAGCCTTCACTGAAATCCTTATTGATCCTAGCGCGATGGCGGTTTTCGCCGAACTGGGATTTGACTCCCCTAAATTCTGGAGCGGCTTTGTGATCAGCAAACCGCCGCACAGTCCACCGTTATACTGGCACCAAGACGGCGTGTTGTGGGAGCATCCCATCAGCTACACCAATCAACCGCAGCAGTACTTCCTGATGTACTATTTGGTCGACACGAACATACACAACGGCTGTTTACGTTTGATTCCCGGTTCTCACCTGAAACGCCACCCGCTGCACGATATGCGACCCAGGGACGACAGCACTGTAACCCGCGCAACCGATATGGATCATCTCGCTTTCCAGCAAATTGAAGGTGAGGTTAATGTGCCCGTTCGCGCTGGCGATGTTGTCGTGGGCGATGCGCGTCTGTTGCATTCCGCCCGTGCGAACGAAACCGATCAACGCCGAACAGTGCTTACGATCTGGTATTGGCCCACCTATGACGACCTACCCGACGAAGTTAAGGCGTTAATCCGCGACCACATCACCAGCAGGTCTGAATGGGCTGACTGGGTCGAACAGACGCGACACATCACACAGGAATTCCTGCCGGTCTACGAGGGCGAGGCAAAAGCGGTCCCTTGGGGTACATTTCCCGGCGAAGATTTTCAGTAGAGTCCCTCCCCAGCTGCTCCTGAAGATGACACGTCGCAGAAGTAGTGTGCCAAGATCCGATTAGAATCCCCGCTTCAGGTCGACCAGATTCGTGAGCGGCTCTTTGGCGAGGTATCGCCGTAAATTGTCATAAAAAATGGCTTTGCCCGCAGCAGCGGTCTGGGAGGAACCTCCAGAGCAGTGTGGGGTTATTAGCAAGTTCGGGGTGTCCCAGAGCGGACTATCTTGGGGCAGCGGTTCTATCGCTGTAACGTCCAATCCAGCACCGGCAAGCTGCCCATCGTTCAGCATCTGCATGAGCGTATCTTCGTCTATAATGCCTCCCCGCGATACAACTATCAGGTAGGCTGTCGGCTTCATGAGTCTAAGCTGTTCAGGACCGAGCATCCCGGCGGTTTCCGGTGTGATTGGGGCTGCAACTGCCACGACATCCGAACGTTCCATCAGATTGTCGAGTCCCTCCAACAAACTCAGTTCAGCCACAAAATCGGGCTTGGGCACTTCGTTGATGTCAACCCCAATGACCTCCATATCAAAGCCGTGGCCGCGCTTAGCAATGGCACGACCGATATTGCCCATGCCAACCACTCCCAGCGTCAAACCGGTCAATCCGACCTGAGGCCCGCTGAATGGGCGTGTCCAGTTGTGCTCGCGTTGTGCGTCCAAAAGACTTGGTAATTGGCGTGTAAGGCTAATCAACAATCCAAAAGCGTGCTCGGCGATTGTGGCAGCGTGAGAACCGCGAGTGTTGGTAACGGTGACATCGCTCTCCGCTATCTCAGAAATTCGCGCCAGTCTTTCTACTCCAGCACCTGTATTTTGGATCCACTTCAACTGTTTGGCTGCGAGAAAGGCTTCCCGATTGATTGCGCCGAAAACAACCTCAGCGTCGACAATTTCGCGCAGAATATCATCTTGGTCAGCAGCAACGGTGAACTGTACACCGGGAAAGGTTTTCTGTGCCTCTTCGAGCCGATCTTGGGACCATGATGCAGCGACAAGTAATTTCATAGAAATCGCACGGCAGAAGTCTCAAAATTCAGATTTAAGGCCTCAACCGCTTCTCTCCTTTTTCAATTGAGTTGTGAACCCCAACAGGATATACTAAGACAAAATTTCTGTCAAGCGAATAACTATGGTGAACTTTAGAATTACTTGGACACGCTGTATCGGCGAGGTTGCCTAACATCGCCTACCGGGGAGGGGAAAATACGGACTATCACACCGGTAGGTGCAGTTTCTAACCGCACCGCATCGGCGCAGTTGAAAACAGCGCCTACCAAACATGGGGAGCAAAAGGGTTTATTTATTTTTAGAATCCACCATAAATGACGATACTAACGAGGGAGGAGGCATTGGATGACTATTGAACTGCCCGATTGGGTAACGTTTCCTGAAGATGATTGGATTGAGATTACGGCAGAGGAAGCGGGACTCGATCCTGAAAGATTCGGAACCTTCATAGGAGGCATGAAGGTCAAAGGGGCGTCTTTCGGCGGAGAGGATCACTCCGACAACAAATACGGTGCTGTGATTACGCGGGGTGGTTACTTGGTTCACACGTGGGGAGATCGGCATTACCGATATCAGACCGCCTCCGTCGGAAAGGCGTTCATGTGGGCGATTCTCGGTTTCGCAGTCAATGACGGACGCATCGATCCCGATGAGCCAATCAACAGATACTGGACCGGCGAGGGCGAACTCTCTCACCGTCATAAGTATTTGACCGAAGGGCATCACAAGAAACTGACTTGGAAACATCTCATCGGATCAAAGCACGAGTCCCTTCACTATGGAGGATTCCCTATGGAATTGGGGATCCGCTGGCAGGAAAAGGTTACCGGGCTCGAGGCAGCGAACCTCACACCGGGCATTCCCGAATGGTCTAAATGGACCGGCGATCCTTTCTATGACCTCTACTCCCACGCCGAACCGGGTACAATTGGCCTCTACAGTAGTGCTGGGTTCTGGCGTTTAAGCCAAGCACTTACCTATGTCTGGAACGATGACCTCAAGAATGTCATTCAGGCACGACTCTTTGATCGGATAGGCATTCCAGCGGAGCGGTGGGACTGGCTCACCGGCGGCTATATCAAAGACCAGAAGTATTTTTACCCCACGATTCCTGACTCGTATACCTACCTCGACCCGCCTTATGAGATTAACGGAAACTCCGTCCGCAGCGGTCCCGGATGGGTCGTCATCAGTGCGTCGGACCTCGCCCGCTTTGGTCATCTGAACGCAACGGGTGGTATCTGGAAAGGGGAACAGGTCATTGATCCCGATTGGCTACGAGGTCATAGCGGTGGAAATAAGAGTGGGACAAGTGGAGAGTCTAAGTATTTCACTGCGATGGGAGTCGTTACAACCGAGGGTTTTGAATATAGGCACGCCACTGAGACAACAAGCTTTCTTCCTGAAGAATTGTTCACCGGACCTGTGCGAGTAAAGGGGAACTCATAAAGCAGCAGTTGAAAGCGTCCGGAACATCAACCAAAAGATTAGGCACCCAGATTCAATCAAGAGTCCGTCCGGCAGCTAGCGACTCTAGAGGAGGTTCAAATGCCGAAACTTCTGAATGAAAACTCCATCGCACAATACAATCAGGAGGGGTACTACTTCCCTGTCAAGATACTAGACGACGAACAGGTAGCAGCCAACCGAGCAAGACTTGAAAGATTTGAAGCCGATCAGGGCAGCCCTATTGCAGGAGCACAACGGAGCAAGTCTCACCTGCTCTTCACATGGGTTGATGAACTGATGCGCCATGAGAATATTCTCGATGCGGTCGAAGATCTAATCGGTCCCGATATCCTCTGCTGGAACACGTTCTTCTGGATCAAGGAGCCACTCAGCGAGAGTTTCGTTTCATGGCATCAGGACCTGCGTTATTGGGGGCTTGATACCGACCACTTGGTCAGCGTCTGGTTGGCGCTCTCACCGGCAACGCTCGAAACAGGTTGTATGCGAGTTCTACCGGGCAGCCATAAGGGCGATCTCTTGCCTCACTCGGATGAGTATAAAGAAAACAACCTCTTGACTCGTGGGCAGGAAATTACGGTGGAGGCTGATGAAGCTAAGGCTGTGGCAATGCCGTTACAACCGGGTGAGATTTCGCTTCACAATGTACGGTTGGCGCACGCATCGGGCCCCAACCGGTCAACAAATCGACGTATTGGTCTTTCAATGCACTATATGCCCACCCGCACCAAGCAAACCGTTGGTGAATGGGACAGCGCAGCACTTGTTCGTGGCACGGATCGGTTCGGTCACTTTAAGGAAGCTCCGCGTCCAACTAAGGATCTGGATCCTGATGCGGTTCAGTTTCACGAAAAGGCAACCAATGCCGTTCGGGAGATCCTGTTCAGTGACGCCGAGAAAGTACGTCGAACGCTCTGACTCGTCTGCGCGTTGATAGACTCGAACCAGTTTTTTTTCGAAGGTAGGGTATGAATCAACTCAAGGTCGGTATAATCGGTTGTGGGGCACATGGACGGGGCCACATCCGGAGTTACGCGGAGATTCCTGAAGCAGAGATCATCGCTCTCGCAGACGTGAACTCAGATAGGGTGCGAGAGGCAGCGATCGAATTTGGTGTCCCATACCATTACACCGATCACCGTGAAATGCTCAAGCGTCACCCGCTGGACATCGTTAGTCTTGCTCTGCCACCGGCAGCCAATCGGGACGCGGCGGTGGATGCCTTTGAGGCGGGTGCCAATGTGCTAGTTTCCAAACCGTTGACAATGAATGTCGCTAAAGCAAAGGAAATGATCGCTACGGCAAAGTGCTGCGGAAAACTGATGTCAATGAGCTTACAAAATCGTTCCAATCCGGAAGTGCAGGCGTTGCGTCAATTCCTTGCTGACGGGAAACTGGGCAACGTTTACCACACGCGGCTCTGGCACGGGCATGTGATGCACATCCCCGGCACTCCCACTATGTACAAACGTCACCTAGCAGGCGGCGGTGTGCTTTTCCATACAACCGTTCATCTACTCGACGCGACCCTCTGGGCGTTGGGTAATCCGAAGCCGGTGCGGGCTTCGGCGGCGAGCTACCAGAAAGTGCGCCGGATGAAGACGCCGCTAATTACATGGGACGGATCGGTGACAGACTGCGACATCGAAGACTTCAACGTCGGTCTGGTACATTTTGCAGACGGGTCAACAATGGCGGTGGAAAGCAACTGGATGATGCACCCACGCTCCCGACCTAGTGGCGCCGAAATCTTGGGCGATTGGGGCACTGCCAGCCTCAGACCTCTACGGATTGCGCTAGAGGAAGGCGATAGCATTGTAGATGCGACACCCCGTACCGACGAGACAAGCCAGTTCGGCAGTGTCTATCAAGACTTCTGCCAGAGCGTCATAGAAAACCGTCCGCCCATTGTTCGGTTCAGCGAGATGCTTGATGTGCAGCGAGTGATGGACGCGCTGTACGAAGCAGCCGAAAAGGGCAGGGAAGTTACAATCGCTGACTGACCTCTAGGAACGATTCAGGCAACACTACGAATAAAGCGCGAAGAGCTTGGCGTTGTTGAGGTAGACCCTGACTTTGAAGAGTCCTACCGATTGAGAAACCATCTTATCCTCAAGACCGCTAGTGCTGGCGTCTGCCGATGTCCCCTGATCGACCTTCCATCTCACTTGATGTTCCGTTTCATCACCGGTGAAAGGCACACAATCCGCTTTGGAGAAGCCGGAAATCGCCCGGTCAAAAGGATCTACTAGCTCCACCTGCACTGATCCGCCTGTAGCATCGGCGTTTATCCACAACGAATCCGGCCTGATGCTGAGAGATGTCGTGGTCACAAGCCCCTCTTTCTCTGTCCTTAGACAGACTAACCGGTCCTTCTGAATCTTCGCAAGACTTATCCCTCGGCGGGTCGGCTCGCCATGGCGAGGCTGTTCACCGTGTAGGTCGTTTGAACCACCATAGTAAACCCAGATCTCCTCGCCGCGCACAAAGGGCGCATGTGGGGGATAAACACAGCCGGAGTCAAAACCACCGCGCGGACCACAGACCAAAATCCGCTCACGTCCACCTGCACGGTGCCACGTCCGACCGTCCTTCGAGTACGTGAGTTGAACGTCCATCTGGTTCATCCATTCGGGCATCCACGGTTCAATCTGATTCTGGGCGATCCAACCCTCGTTGAGCGTGTGAAACACAGCCAAGAATCCCACCCGAAAATCGCGATACGCCAATGAACTCATGCCGTAAAACTCGTGGTCCTGCGGGGGATCTTGTGCGTCGGGTTGGACGATGATCTCCCGCGGCGTCCAGCTTTCAAAATCATCGCTTTCAGACATGCAGATGAGTCGGACGTTCGGTCTGCCTCGAAGGTAAACAACGTATTTGTGGAGATTTGGATCCCAATAGGCGACCAAATGCGTGTCCGACCCCTCTGGGATAACCGGGTTGAGCCAGTATTTGGGAACGTTCCAATGGATCCCATCGGACGAGTACGCGACACAAACCGGCTGAACAATCCCGGCAAATCTCATTGAGTCACTCTGAAACATAAAGAGCATTTTGTATCGCTTATCGGGGTCTAACTCAATCGAATCCTTCATGACTCCCGTCCCTGCACCCCACCTGAACATCGGAAAGACGAGGTTATTCGCTTTGCTCCCGTTGTCTTCGACAAGGTTAAGAATGGGTTTCTCCCAATGGTAGCCATCTTGTGAGACAGCATAGGCGAGTCCGTCCGCTTCTTCGCCGCGAGCATCGCTTAATTTTCGCCCAACGCCATACCACATCTTGAAGAGGTCGTCCTCATCGTCGTAGATGACATTGATATAGCTGCCGATGCGCCACTCATCCTCCCAAGGCTCTGTCTTTTCAATCAGTGGCTCGTCGGACGCTTTCTGCGCCGGAACAACCCCCTTTGTAGCACCTTCAAGGCTTTCTATGTGTGCATCATCAATAAACAGATAGGCAGTTCCTTTGTCTGTCATGCAATTCCCCCTTGCTTCTTATTGTCCTTAATTTTATGTGAATATTTTCGCTTAGGTTATGATTGCATCTATTCCTCAAACAGGCGATGGTCTCGGTTATTGTATCATTTCTTCGATAGCCATTCCACGCTAATCCATCAAACCTTTGCTTTGCGTCCCGGTTGCAGAATTTTCTCAAAATCGTGTCCGACAATCGAAAATCTGCTTGACATCATCCGTAAATGGGTTGATGATATTGTCACGGCTAAAATTAATAGGACTTATGTACTTCAGTTCTAACAGCAAATGGGGACGCAGATTTCGCTGATTTTCGCAGATAAAAAGAGAAAAAACGAAAAAAAAATCTATTTAACCACTTGCTTGATAAGGCACGGAATTAATATAGAAGGAGCTTTTGGATGAACCGACCTAATGTCATTCTCATGATGGTAGACCAGATGCGCGGTGATTGCCTAGGCGCTGATGGCAACACCCATATCGAAACACCAAATCTCGATTACCTCGCCGCCCGTGGAACCCGATTCCGACACGCTTACACCGCCTCCCCATCTTGCATTCCGGCGCGAGCAACGCTTATGACAGGGATGAACCAGTGGCATACCGGCGTCCTCGGCATGGGTGGCGGACAGGGACCAATCCCCAATGACTTCCCACACACATTGGCGGGAGAATTGGCCCAAGTTGGATATCGGACGCATCTCATCGGAAAAGGGCATTTCACCCCTCAACGCGCCAAAATGGGCTTTGAAAGCCAAGAGTTCGATGAATCCGGACGGATGTTGCGCCATGGGCTAAAAGACGAATATCGCACATGGTTCGAGGCAGAAAAACGGCGCGACATCACGCCCGATGACCACGGCGTCGATTGGAACTCTTGGGTTTCCCGTCCGTGGCACACCGAAGAGTATCTGCATCCAACGTCATGGACGATGAGCCGTGCGACTCATTTTCTCGCCCAACGTGACCGGGAACGTCCTTTTTTTCTCAATATCTCCTTCGCCCGTCCGCATTCTCCTTTCGTACCGCCTGCCCCCTATTTTGAGATGTACTATAACGACAAGACACCACCCCCGTCCGTCGGCGACTGGGCAACCTGTCACGACAGACCTGAAGACGCGGTTGACCCCAACGCATGGCGTGGAAAACACTCAGAAAGGCGAATTCATCGCGCACGGTCTGGCTACTACGGTGAAATCTCCTTTATCGACACTCAAATTGGTCGGTTGATGAACTGGTTTCGGCGGCACCAACCGGACACTTTTGCGGATACATGGTTTATCTTTACCTCCGACCACGGCGAAATGCTTGGCGACCATAACCTTTGGCGCAAAACCTACGCCTACGAAGGCAGCGCTCGCATCCCCTTCATCGTCACCCCACCGAC
>JAJEAL010000050.1 GCA_022822785.1 Candidatus Poribacteria bacterium | reverse complement strand
GTCTACATATTTATATTGTTCACCATAATCGGCCAAAGCCGTACTAGCAACACACTAGGAAATGGGGAAAAGCAGAGAGGAAACCCCACGGCACTGTTAGTTGAAAAATTGATAACTATTAATTAAAAAAACACTCCGTCCAATCATCAATAGTCGGTTCCATGAGGCTTCACAAAACAGTTCAGGGAAATGTAAACGACTGAATGCGAGAGACTCAATTTACCGAAGGGCTTTTAGCGAGCCCCAGGTGGTGGTTAGCTTATCGCCCGGCTCAACAGACCGTCCTTTGAGCCCTGTTACAAAGACATTGTCAAATTCAGCGGTCGTACCTATGGTGCCCACGCCAACCCGCCCTCCGTTGTTCCCGTTTAGGTCCTTCCCGTCAAAGACCACTTCACCATCAAGAAACAACGTCATGACATTGCCTTGATTGACAATCTTGACTTGGACCGGCTCATTTCCCAGCTTGTGTTTTGTTTCGGTCCCTTTTTTCCTTTGAGCGACTCCCCTGACGTCTGCAATGACAAACGACTCCTTGTTTTCCCAACCAATTTCCCACCAGAACTTAATACGACGTTTTTCGTCGGCAAGACGCCCTTCAACTGGATTGGCGAGTAAAAAGCCCGCCCCTCTGCCGGGAGCGGCTTGCATATCGTCATTAATTCGCCAGAAAATGCGAACTCCGTGTTGCCCTCTAAACCGTCTGGCGGTTACTTCAAAGATGTACTCGTTCCACGTATCATCCCAAAAATCATCCGCAATAACAGCGATGGTTTCGGCATCTTGAGCATTCTGTTTGAGGGCACCCCCCTGTACTTTCCAATCGCCCTGCAAGAACATCCACTTCTTTTCAGAGGCGGCCCCCTTTAAGAAACTATCCTCAAACAAGATTTGAGCGCTGGTAGGTAGACATGCGACGGTAAGCATTATAGCCAGCGCGAATACAGCCGATAAAAATGCCTTCATGACTTCCCCCTTGTATTGTTAGAAAAAAGGGACGTCCCAAAGAACGTCCCTGTAGGTTGAAATGCAGCGCGTGATACGCCACTATTACACCATATCACGCTTCAGAAGATGGACTCGGTTTTTATTCCATTGCTTCCTGCTTAAGATTTCCCCACGTTGTGGGGAGCTTATCCTGTGGTGTAACAGCACGGGTGCCAACAAAGAGGAGGTCCCCGAAACCGCAAACCATGTTGTCGTTTTCAAAGGACGATGCCCAAGAAATAGCGCCCTCTCTCCCAAACCCCTTTACATCGTGATCGTCGATTGTGCTATCAAAACCCCAGACGACTCCATCAACCGGCGGCAGGAGATTGGGTTTCTTTGACCCATCGTACATTTCCTCGAAGGTAATTTTCCCTTCATAGACGTAACCGTCATTGGTCACCTTAGTCACGACGTTTTCTGTACACTCTTGATTAAAAAAGGTCCCTCCCTGAGGATTCGTACCGAGACTGAGCCAGCAGGCGGGCGTGGTATCATTTATGGTAAACACTTTGTACCGAAGGTATATATCTCCATCAGCATAGAAGCAGTCGGGATCTGCAGCTAAGTCCCGGTCGTCATCTCCCTTGGGAATCTTCGGCGCGTCGTGTTCAAAGTCGAACATCCACCACATTTCATCGTTGCCTGCATTGGGCCCGCCCTGTTGTGCAACAACATCGTCATTGAGATCTGTGAAGACGACATCGTCCGTAACAACCATGACATAGTAAAGCCATTCTTCGTCGAAGAGCAGCCCAAATTCAGAGCTCCAGTCCTCGTCACTATCGAAGTTACCTCGGCTGATACGGTTAGGCGAGGTTTCAGGGAAGATAAACCAATCCGGTGTCGTCTCAGGCTTCATGTGCATACTTGGACCTGTGGCGTTGTCCCCTGCTTGAAACTCTGCCCAGCGCTCCTGCCACTGCGGGTCGTTGGGGTCTCCGTCAATCGTGGGAGGAACATCTACGAAGAACGCGTTCGCGATCCCCCGCGAATGTGCAAACACCAATGATGCACTAAACAACATGGCTAACACCACTGTGAGGGTAATAACATACTTAAACATCTTCATTTCCTCCTTTATTTAGATCGGTTGATTTGACATACTCCCATTGTTACGGCATTAAAACGTAATCAGTTACCCAATCTTTCGGAGATACTATAAGAACGGTGTCTATGTTCTTTACTTTCAAACATCTCAAAGATTGGTTAGGACGCTATAGCTTCCAAAAAGCGGGCACCACCCCCTCTTGTTTGAGCGCTCTCTGCACAAGGCAGAAAGCCTAGCTACTCCTCCTTAATCAGTTCTCCCGCTCACTTTCGGTTGGACGTAAGGGCAACAGAGCTACTTATTTCGCCTCGATTTCAACATGCCCCAAGTAGTTGCCAATTTGCCTTGTGCTTCAACGGAAAAAGGATTGGTGTCGGGCTCAACAACATAAACGTCGTCTACCTTAAACCGACTGTCCACAGATCCAAAACCGATTCGACCTCGCCCCTGAATATTGATATCTTTCACATCAACAACGGCAGCGCCGTACTCCCCTGACTTTGCCAACGCTCCGTTATCGGTCAGGTAAAGACGGTAACCTTTCGGGTGATTTTCGACCTTGACCCAGTACTCTTTATTGGTTGAAAGTGTTGTTTTTGTCTCGGTTTTGGCAAAGGGTTGGGAAACAGTCTTTATATCGCGCTGGACAATAGATGTTTTCCCTTCTCTGTTCAACGCCCAATATATCACATGGCGGCTTTCATTGCCCTGCAAGCGTTTGGGCAGATTACCTGGGTTGGTAAACGCGCCCCCTTGCTCACCCTTAGTAAAAAAACGCCAGAAGACACCAAGTTCCTGCCCACCTGTGAGTGTAATGGTTGAAAGGAACCAGTAGTCATTCCATTCGTCATCCCAGTGGTCATCAGTGACTAGGATAAGCCCCACATCGGCGCCCTGCTTTACCAGTGCCCCGCCCTGAATCGCCCATTTTCCGAGAGCGGTATGCCATTTGCCGGTCCCATCCACCTTTCCGACTCTAAAGTCGTCCTCAAACAGGACTGCGCCCGCCTGAACCAGACTCGGTACGATGAGCGCAGCACCCACCAATACCGCTATCGCCACAAACAGGAACTGTATGGATGAATTGTTAGCTCTATACATGACCAATTCTCCTTTCAAGTTTCAACTGTGACCAAAAACTGTCAATTACGGAACAAAGATGGTTCTAGCCTATCAAACATTTAACTGTCTGTCAAGAAAAAACCTTGCAAAAAAAGACTAACAGTTACTGCTCACTGTTTTTCCTGAACTCCTCAACCGCTTTTATCGCCTCTGGCGTGTCTATCCCCATTAACGCTTCAAGTGCATGGTAGCGAACACCCTTATGCTCGTCGTCCAACGCCTCCACCAACACAGGCACGATACCTTGAGCAGAAGTCGCCACGCCACCCAGTGCCGCGACTGCCTCTTCACGGATATGCCACTCCTCCGTTTGCAGCGCGTCTATCAACATTGAGAGTGCACTCCCAACCGGTTCACCGATTCGACCCAATGCGACGGCAGCGGACAGCGCAACGCTCTCATCTGCATCGCTGAGTCGTTGCGTCAACGCCGGCACCGCTGCATGCGCCGGTTTACCGATTCGACCTAACGCCTTGGCAGCGTAGCGACGGACCGCTTTATCCTGGTCCTGCAACGCCGCAATCAACGCGGGGACAGCCGCTGATTTACCAATCCGTCCGAGCGCTTCGGCGGCTCGACGACGAACCCCTTTTTTATCGTCCTGCAAGGCTGTTATCAACACAGGGATGGCCTCGTGAGCGGCTGCGCCAAGCCGACCCAATGCCGTTACAACCTTGGAACGCACCCACAGATTTTCATCCGTCAAAGCGGCTATCAGTGCGGGAACGACCTCCGGTGCCCGATCTTTGCCATGCCGTCCCAATATTTCAGCAATCTTGGAACGGACAGTCGCATCTTCATCTTTGAGCGCTCCTATTAACGCAGGGATGGCATCCACGACGGGGCTACCCATTGTGCCTAACGCCATCGCTGTGTAGCGACGAACATGTTTATCCTCGTCCTGTAATGCCGTTACTAATAGTGGCAGCACAGCGTCTGCATGGTCGTTACTCACTCGAACCAACTGCTCGGCAGCAGCGCGACGGACAAGGTGGTTCTCGTCACTCATCTGTACAACATAAATGTCGACGCTGTGCCCATTGGATTCAAACGGCATCACCATCACGGTAAAAAAGAAGGTAAAAGCAACGAACAGTAATATCCTTGGTCTCATTTTTTTCGGTTTCCTTTTAACTATGGTAGATTTTAGAATTACTTGAACAATGCCAATCGGCGCAGTTGAAAACAGCGCCTACCCAACACGGGGAGCGAAAGTGTCTATTTATTTCTCTAATTCACCATATATTTATTGTGACACAAGCTGCTAGCTGGGCAGCCCTATCGATTTTGGGACATCGATCTACATCAGGACAACCACAAGCGGCTTCGAATCCCAACCTATCGAGGGCTTATGCCTGCTCAGTTGGGTCTAATTTGTTCCATCTCAACAGGATGCACGATATTCCTTACCCGTTCCAGAACACAGGCACACCCAGCTCACCCGCCAAATCCGCCAATCCTTGGAGATGGTCCCGATGTAATGGCAATCCATTTTGGCTCCACTGTGCGTGTTTCATCGCCTCCAGCTCGCCGGGGAAATAGACCTGATCAAACCCATCGGCGGGCGGACTTGACCGAAGTTTATGGATTTCCCGATCAATCTCCTCAGTAAACTCATCGAGCGGCACAAAGCTATCAATGTTAATCGCGTAGTAGAACAGTCCCGACCCCTGTTTGTCAAGCGGCACGTCGCCCGCCTGATTGACCGTTGCAATCATACCCGACAGGGGACCTGCCAAGGCGTCCACCGCCAACGCGAGGGCGTACCCTTTTGCGCCGCCCATCGGCAGCAGGACATGCGCCTTATTGGGGTCGTCCGTCTCCTTGCCCTCTTCATCCAACACCCAGCCGGTGGTCAATCTTTCGCCGTATAACCGTCGGGTGCCGACCCTGCCCCACGCCGAAACGCCACACGCCATATCGAGGAGAATGGGGGGCTCCGTCTTCGCGGGGATGGCATAGGAGAACGGGTTATTCCCGACAACCCGCGTCTTGCCGCCAAACGGCGCGACTCCCGGACCACTGGTTGACGTGCTGAACCCAATCATACCGTGTTCAAGCGCGAGCATCGCGGTCGCACTCGCGGCGCCGAAGTGATTGGTAGCGTATGCGCCGACGGCACCGATGCCGGCGGTCTTCGCCTTCTCAATCGCGAGTTCCATCGAAAACTTACCCGCGACATGACCCAACGACCGATCGCCGTTGACACGCCCAAATGCGGGGCCTTCACGGACAACCGTGAGATTCGGGGTGGGATTAATCCTCCCTCCCAGAATCCCGCGAACATAACCAGCCAACGCACGAGTCCCGTGCGAATGAATACCGTGCAGGTCCGTCTCAACTTGTAGATGCGCGACCGCATCGGCATCCGTTTGCGGCACACCCGCTGCTTGATATAACTGACTCCCAAAACTTTTTAACTCATCGGCATTGACAACAATATCCTGATCCGTCGGTTTAAAGTTCATCAAAATCTTCGCAGTGGAAACCCCGTTCTTTAGAGCGGGGAGGAAACTGCGCTCCTTTTCGTTGTAAAATGTCGCTAAAAGCGGAACCTTGTAAGACCCGTGGCGGAGGCAATTATAACAAGCCTCCTCCTTTAGGGCGGGGTAACTGACTTTAATCCCTCGTAAAATTGTGCAAACATAGTCTGTCAACAGCAGAACACAGTAAAAAAGCAGCCCATCCCTCGATCCGTTCCGTTCAACGGATCGCCTATCAATCTCCAAACTTCCACACTTTCAACGCTGCTTTGCTAAATAACCACCCCTTATCCGAAACTGTGAGAAAATCCAGATGCGTCCTGAACATTTCCAGTGCGGGAAGATATCCGACCCCCTTGAGCACGCCCGGAAAGTTTGTCCCCCACATCAACCGCTCCGGTCCGAAGGCGTCGTACAGGCGGCGAAACGTAGGAAATGTATCTTCGTGCGGGTATGGTAGCGCCGATTTATGGGCTTGGGGGGTGAACTTCACATAGACCTGCGGATAGCGCGCTAGATTTGTCACGTTGCTGAGCAATGGATACGGTGGATCTTCGTCTGTCGGTGCACCGCCGATATGGTCGAGCACAACCGGAACATTCGGGAACCGAGCGATGATTGGCTCAACAGCGGGCAGATGCGTCGCCGGACCGTAGACAATGAAGCAGACATCTAGCTCTTCAGCACGTCGCCATATCGAGTCTTGGGTGAGTGCCGCCCATTCCGCGGGGTCGTCGGCGCGTGCCAAGTGTATCCGCAATCCGCCGAATCCATCCTCCCGCACCAAACGTTCAAGCTGATCGGGCGCATCGGGGGCGTTCCGGTCCACCAACCCGATTGCGGCATATCGCTCCGGAAACCGGCGCAGACATTCCGCCACATATCGGTTGTCAAAGCGGTAATGGATTGGTTGCACGATAACGGCTTTATCTACCCCCGCTGCAGCCATCGTTTCGTTTAGCAGCTCAACCGGCGCGCCTTCATCCGTCTCCCGCCCATCGGCAAAGGGGTAACGCGAAAAGTCATCACTCCAAACGTGCAGATGCGTGTCAATAATCATCCGTTCCTCCTTAAAACAGAACGTTGCTAGACAGTGAAAGGGAGCTAGTAGTCGGCGAGCCGTTCCCGTAGATGTTTGACCGCTAGTTTGAGGCATTTGTCCGTATCGTATCGATTTCGGTCACCGCCTTCAAACACGATGGACATATTGCCGTTAAAGCCCACCGCCTTCAGAATTTTTAGGACCCGCCCGTAATCGAGCCACTCTTCCCGTCCGTTGTCGATTTTGTAAATCTTGGCACGCACGTAGGTCGCGTATGGCGCGGTCGGTTCTAGGTAGTCTTTGTAGAGATCCACATTCGGATCGAACTCACCACGCGGGTGTGAGCCAATCGCATTTAACCACTGACCGGTATCCATAATAAAGGTAAAATTCTCACGATCAACCTCTCTCAGGATGCGTAAGACCTGATCCGCTGTCATCGCAAAACTGCCGTTGTTATGGTTCTGCAGCCCCAAGACAACACCTTTCTTCGCTGCGTAATCGGAGAGTTCTTGGAAACGTGCAATCATCGGACCCCACAAGGCTTCCTGCTCCTCAACGGTATCTGGCCATCGGTATCGTGCGAACAGGCGAATCATCTGTGCCGACAGGAAAGCTGCCAAGTCAACGTCCGCCTTGCCCCGTTCGATAGCGTCCCGCATCTCTTCCTCTGGTCCCACAAAGCTACCGGCTCCCAGATAGCCGATGGGCAAACCATGTTTCATGCACAAGATTTTAATCTGACGCAGGAAATCGTGGTCTCTAGGCAACCCCGACAGATGGAAGTCGATGACATCCAATCCCAGTTCGTGCGCGAATTGGACATGCTTACGGAATACGGTTTCATCCGTAGCGCGCGCCATCGTCCCCAGTTTAATCATTCCTGACAGCTCCTTTCCTATTACTACCGACACGTCCCTCTCTCTGCCGTATCCGTTACCACCCCTTCCAACTGCCGTCTGCATGTCGGTACTGTCGATAGGGCAGCGGTTCATACGGTAGGTCGTCCAGATCTGATTCCTTCACGGAAACCCCTAACCCCGGCGCGTCCGATAGGTTGACGTACCCCTCCGTTATCGTCCAATCGTGTTCGACACAGCGATCGAATAGGGACAGCTGGCTGCTGGATTCCTGAATGAGAAAGTTGTTCATGACCGCATCGGCGTGGAGTGTGGCAGCATAGCAGAGGGGCCCACCGGCGTTGTGGGGTGCCATGAGCATCTGCTCCGCCGCCGCCAACTTAGCAATATCAACCAAGGTCGTTATTCCAAAACAGTGCGTCACATCCGGCTGCAGGACAGCACACGCTCGACTGTCGATTAACGGCTTAAAGTCAGCGATGGTGAACAGCTTTTCGCCCGTCGCAATCGGCACCGGACTTTTCCGCGTGACCTCCATCAACGCTTCGAGCGAACCTACCTTGACCGGTTCCTCTATAAACAGCGGTTTGAACGGCGCAACGCGCCGAGCGAACTCGACACTTAACTCCGGTGTCGGACTGCCGTGTGCATCAAGCAGGATATCAAAATTAGGTCCAACCGCTTCACGCGCCGCTGCCACACACGTTGTCGAGTGATCAACCGCTTCGCCATCCATCTGCCATGTGCGACTTTCGAGCGGGTTACTCTTGACCCCGGCGTATCCCTGTGCCTTCACCGCACGTGCAGCGTCTACCGCTTCCTCTGGCGTAGAGAACAGATTCCCGCTGCAGTAGACACGCACCCGGTCGCGCCGCCTGCCGCCGAGAACCGTGTGCACCGGGACTCCCCACGCCTTACCCGCGATATCGTAGAGGGCAGCGTTAATCGCCGCGATGGCTGTACCGAACACGGGGCCGCCTTTCCACGGTAGGCGGTTCGTTATATCCTCGGTCAGCGCCACGACCGACAGCGGATCCTGATCGATGAGGAGCGTTGACCATTCGTGCAGCGTCGCTTCGACCGACGGTGTCAGCCATTCGCCGCTGCCCTCACCCCAACCGTTGATACCGGCATCCGTTTCAATCTTCAGGAATAGCCACGGCTTGGAAAGGCTGCTCAACAGTTGGCCGGTATGTGGGTCCCGAACCGGCTTCCCCATCGGCACGTTGAACTTGTAGGTTTTGATGCCCCGAATCTTCATACGCTTTTAATTTGCTCCAACTCGGCGCGGAAAGCTGTGACGTAACCGCTGCAATCCCACACGGAGGTCAGAAACCTTTTTGACCATCTCCCCACACCTTTGGCACATTGTAGCAGAAAGTTGCGGTACGGTCAAGATCAAAGTCCGAAAATCGACCCCAAAGGCTGCGGATCAGACAAGTTTAGATTCCAAAACAGAATGGAAATAGGTTATAATATCTTAATGTCTATGTAAGCAATCGTGCCATAGCATCGGGGCCTCCGTGCCCGGTTGTACCAATGAATCGTTGATTTTCACGTTCTTTGCACTTTCTTTCGACAGGATCCACTATCTTTATCCAACAGACATAGGGGGCAGATATGCGGATTTGTTCTTACGCACGCTTAGATGGAAGGAACGATTACCTACAGTTCCTAAAGCAGTATGGTGTTGATGACGTGGTTCTCAGCTCCGCTTCTCACCCTGACGCCGCGCAACGATTCTCAATCGAGAACGGCGATAAACCGGGCGCACACTGGGATTTCCTCGATCTGGTATTGGTCAAAAAGCGTTGTGAGGACACTGGATTACGGGTCATCGGGATTGAGAATCCGCTTCCGTCGTGCTGCTATGACCGAGCGATGTTGGGGCTACCGGGTCGCGATCAACAGATTGAGAATGTGATTACCACCATCCGTAATATGGGCAGAGCAGGTATCCCGGTCTACGGCTACCACTGGATGGTGAACCAGCCGGGCGTAACGCGGAACTCTTGGCGCACCTCGCTGACGACGGTTGGACGCGGCGGGTCGCAGGTCAGCAGTTTTGACATGAAAATCGCGAAGCACTCACCCCTGTTCCGTGACAGAGAATACACCGATGAAGAGATGTGGGCGAACTACGAGTATTTCATCGCGGCCATCCTCCCGGAGGCGGAGGCAGCGGGTGTCCGGCTCGCACTCCATCCCGACGATCCGCCGTTAGAGAAATTGGGTGGCATCCCCCGGCTGTTCCACGACTTCGAGGGCTTCCAACGCGCGATGGAGGTCGCCAATAATAGTCGTGCAAGTGGGCTCAACTTCTGTCTCGGGAACTGGACGGCGATGGGAACTGACATCCTCGCAGCGATTCGCCATTTCGGAGAACGTGGACAAATCGTCTACGGACACGCTCAAGGTGTTCAGGGGACGGTGCCAAAATTCCAAGAGTGTTTCTTAGATGAAGCCGATTGCGATTTTTTTGCGGTGCTCCAAGCCTTCAAAGCGGTCGGGTTTGACAGCGTCCTGCTTCCCGGTCACTGCCCACACACACTTTACGAAAACGAAATCGGTGGACAGGGATTTGTCTACTCAGTCGGGTATCTGAAGGGATTGCTGAAAGCAGTTGGGTTCTAGAAGGAGGAAAGATGCAGTATCGACGATTTGGCAAAACAGATTGGCAGGTCAGTGAGATCGGCTTGGGTGGGTCGTGGTTCTACGGACGCCCGGAGTTCGGATTGAAGCCGTTTTCCTACGGCGCCGGTGTTGTTGAACGCGCGCTGGAACTCGGTATTAACTACTTTGACACAGCCCCGCTCTACGGTCAAGGTCGCAGCGAGGAGGTGTTGGGTGCTGCTCTCAAAGGTGTGACTGAGCCGTACTACCTAGCGACCAAAGTGGGCTATTACCCGGAGCCGTTCGATTACACGCGGGACACTGTTTTGCGCGGGTTTGAGGCGAGCTTAAAACGGCTGCAACGGGACAAGGTTGACCTGCTGCAGATCCACGAAGCGGAACAGGCGGGCAGAGCGGGTATCTTCGGAAAGGGTAGGACGCTGGAAACCCTCTTAGAGATTCGGGAGCAGGGGTTGACGCAGCACATCGGCCTGACCGGCTCGGACCTAGAGTTAATGCGAGATGTGCTGAAGGAGTCGGATGCGTTTGTCTCGGTAATCACATTCTGTAAATATGACCTGCTTACACAGGAAGCGAAAAAGATTCTGGTTCCTACCGCGGCGGAACGCGATGTCGCCGTGATAACCGCCTCGCCGCTCCACGCTGGACTCCTTGGATCCAAGCGGGAGCTGTGGACGGAACAGGGCCGCTTCGCCAATCTTTACGATAAGCTGGAACGGGTGGAATCCCTGCTAGCGGACCAACCGGAAGGCATCACGCCAATCGCTCTGCGGTATCTCTTATCCGATCCACGAGTGTCCATCCTGTTGTCAGGCGTCGCGTCGATTGAGGAGTTAGAAACATCGGTTTCGGTCGCTGATGGACGTTATCTGCCGCCGGAGCTCATTGCCCAGATTGAAGCGATCTAACGACAGGCGCAAATGTTTAGAATTTCATCTATGCTTCACACTATTTTAACACTTTCTTAACAATTGTATGCTATACTAGCGCAAATCGCTAGCTGTCAGGCAAGTTGAAAAGCGCAATCGCACGAAGTCCCCACTTATCGGGTGCCCGCCCCACAACTACGTGTGGGGTTATAGCGACCAGAGACGCTCTCCATTGAGATCGGCGGCGTACCCTCGGCGTTAAAGACTAGAGCGTATCGCGTTGAAAAGCTTTCGCGCCACAATCGAAGGGAGAATACGGATGAAGATAAAGTTTATCGGCATTTTCCTGTTAGCCGTACTGTTGATATTGGGATTACTGCAAATTGATGCAATCGGCAATTTGAATCCAGTCTTCCATTCCATCGCGGTATCGGTCCGTCAAATGGTGAATTGGGTGCTGGCTGCATATTCGCCGAACACCGTCATTCTGAGAGGCGAACCGGCGTTCCTCAACCCTGATGAAGTGCAAGATTATTTCCCAAACTATGTGCAGAAATCAACAACCGTACGCGACAATGTTAGAGGTACCCAACCGGAGCGGCAGGCGGGCCCAAGCGATTCGATGTGGGATGTTTCAGGAGAAGATTTCAGCGATATACCTCAAACGGAACCGATAGAGGAGTCTGCCTCCAGACAGCAGCTGCTCCAGGAAATCGCTGAGCCGGAAGACCCCGTGACCAATCTCTTTCCCGAAACCGAGTGGTACGACGCTATCAACGCGGACACGTATGACTTCACAGAACTCCTGACAACGGAAGAACCGAACGAAGAAATCCAGCCGACTGAAACGTTAGATTCAGATATTTTGCAACCCCTGCTAGATGAGATAAAATCGCAGATAGATCGGAAATTAGAGTCATCAGATCCGAGATAGCAGCGGAAGCGTGGAGATAGCTTCGCGCGCTGCTCAAATCTATCAAGCTACGCGAACTTTGTCACCAGATGACTCTTGACTTTTCTTTGCGGATCGGTTATCTTTTTGGCTTATGTCAAAAGAGAGTGCAGAGCGACTTGGAGAAACCGAGTTTTTAAGAAAAAACTCGGTTTCTTTGCACGATTTCTTTACATGAGCGATCTTTTTTAGACAGGGAGGATACATCTTGATCGGTTTTTACGCCAATTCAGACAAACAACCGCAACTTTATGAGTGGAGCGCTCATTATAGGACGTTCCGTGTGTATCTAGCCTTTAGCGCCCTATTGCTGTGGCTTGTTGGCTGTACCTTCCCCGGCGACCAAAATCGTGACATCCCCCAGATCCAACTGACCGTACAGAACACCCTCCCCATCAAGCGTGTCAACCTACCGATTGTGCTTTCGCTCGCTGAGTTGAAGCAGGTTGCCCCCGACTTCTCATTTGACGCCTATCTCATCGTTTCTGGGCAGCCGCCGGTGGAAACCGAAATTCCAAGTCAAGCGGATGACACAAACTATGACGGCCACCGAGACGAGCTCGTCTTTCTGATAGACCTTGAACCGCAGGAGACAAAAAATATAACCATCCGTTACGCCCCTGATAATGAGATGTCAATCACACTTGGATTTGCCCGCCGAACGCGGGCGGGGATATTTCCGGAGCTGGCGGGATTCGCTGCGTTGGAATCCGAGTGGGTTGCTTACCTTCTTCATCCCAACGGCTCAATTGACGCTTACGGCAAGAAAACGAAGGGGTTATTCCTTGACCAGTTCGTTCGTCAGGCTACTGCCCCATCCGATTCCGACGAAGCGATTTTGACCCCCCTGTTCACAACACATAGCTTCGGGCTTTGGGATGCCGACATGCGAAGGCTCATCCCGTTTGAGGATCAGCGAGAGTACGTGCGGGTTATCGTTGATGGCCCTGTAAGATCCGTTGTGCAGCGAATCATACCCAGTTGGACGCTGCCATCCAACCGAGAGATTGCTTTCACTTCAACGTTTTCAATCTATGCCGGACATCAGTGGGGAGAACATCGCCTACAGGTTAAAGGATTAGGAGACGAACACCGGGTTGCCGTCCATCTCCCGTCCCGTATCACTACCCCGTTTAGCAATGAGAAAGATGGCTGGGTATGGGGTTGGGAAGCGGAGGTAGAAACCGACGACGAAACCGGTTTTGGGCTTATTTTTCCGGCAGAGGGGTTCGATACCCTTTCAGCGTCGGAGGCGGGAAACACTATATTAATGGAGCTTGACCAACACGATGAAGTGTTCTATCGGTTTGCTTCGGCTTTGGGCGCAGAAGATGCTGAAACAGGGACACCGGATGTGGCAGAGGTCGAGATAGCGCCACCGGGGCTGGAAGCGGCCGCGGCAGCGACGCCGGAGCCAGAAAAGAGTGAAATCGTTACGCAGGAGGCGTTTGAGCAATACATCCAAGCGATGGCGACGGCGATCCGAACCCCCCCAGTCATCCGGTTCACACCACAAGAATCGCAAGCACAGGAAAAATCAGAAGAATAAAGCTGAAAGGAGCAGAATTGTGTTTAATAAAGAAGAGTGTCTGAAAATTATTGCGAAACACCGCACAGACGAGGTCGTCATTGCAACGATGGGGGTCACTGTCCCTTGGGGGCAGATTTCAGAGCATCCACTCGACTATGCGTCCGTCGGGAGTGCGATGGGACACGCAGCGGACTTCGGGCTAGGGATAGCGCTAGCAAGACCTGATAAAAAAGTGCTTGTCCTCAACGGAGACGGCAGCATGCTGATGTGTTTGGGCACACTCGCAACGGTAACATCGTTGAATAAACCGGCGCGCAACTACTACCTCTTTGTATGCGAAAACGGCTCCTATGAAGTAACGGGCAATCAGCCCATACCGGGGGGACAGAATTTCAGCTTTACAACGGTTGCACGCGGCGCTGGATTTGAGAAGATCTACGAATTCGACGATCCCGATTCACTGGACGCTTCGCTACCCTCAATTCTGGCGGAAGCAGGGCCTACGCTCATTAACCTCAAGCTCGCCCTCGCCAACGAACCGCCGCCAACGCGAAGCCCGGAACACGCTGTACGCTTCTTGCGTCCGACACTCGCGGAATCGACCCATGAGTTGCGAAAGGCGTTAAACACGTAATAGGTTAGCAGCAGATACAGAATGACTACTGATGGTAAGCCGTGGTGCCCATATCGGGGCTAGGAATCCCCTCCTACAAAGGAGGTAAGCAACATAAATGTCAACACGCTCTAGTAGTTCAATTCATCGGTGTTCTCTCGGAGCTTATGAAACGTCTCCAAGATGCAGTCCATATCGTCCACACCGCCTAAAAACAGCGCGTGGGAGAAGCTGCACACCTCTTCTGCATGGACCCGCTCCGCATTGGGACAATGTACCGTGCTGTAATCAATTTCACCGTCGTAGAGCGAGCCCTTCCGTGCACACCCAAGCTGGTCGAAGAACGCCATGTCAGCGAAGGGACCTTCCCGATAGATGGGTTGACCGTGAGCACCAACGCCACACGGCACACCTTCGGCGCTCAATGCCTCCAAAAATCGGCGTCTTGGAAGGCCATCGAACTGGTCCGGGATGTATCGAAAATCCCAATAGTAGAAGCACCACCGCGTGACACGGTCATCTCGCGGAATCGGATCAATGCCCTTGATCGCTTTCATCCCCGCAACGAGGTGAGCGGTGTTCTGCTCCCGCGTTTCGACCTGGGCATCGAACCGCTCTAGCTGACATAGCAGTAGGGCGGCTTGCAGATTTGTCATGCGCATATTGAGATTCGCAAATCGAGCGGCGTCCTCCGCGAGGGTTTGGTCGTTTGTCAGCACCATACCGCCCTCGCCACAGGTGAGCGTCTTCCCAATTTGAAAGCTAAACGTACCCAAATGACCGATGGAGCCAACCCCCTTGCCTCGCCACTGTGAGCCGTGCGCGTGTGCACAATCTTCAATAACCCGAAGGTTGTGCTTATCCGCAATCTCCATGATCGCATCCATATCCGCTGGATAGCCGCCGTTGTGGACGGGAATGATGGCGCGCGTCCTAGGCGTTATGGCGGCTTCAATCGCGTCGGGACTGATATTATAGGTGAGTGGGTCAACATCGACGATGATCGGCACCGCGTTGACTAGCACCACCGATGTCGCCGTTGCGACAAAGGTCAGCGCCGGAACGATAACCTCATCCCCCGCGTCCACACCCGCGACTTTTAAGGCGCACTGTAGGGCGACCGTGCCATTTGCCAAGGGGATACCGTACTTGGCATCTTGGTACGCTGCGAACGCTTCTCCCACTTCGTCAACCTTATCACGGCGATTCCATTCCCCGCTGTGCAGAACCTCTATAAGTGCCTTTTCCTCCTCTTCGCCAAAGATGGGCCACCGCTTACCTAACGCCCGTTTGACGACCGGTTCGCCTCCGTTCAACGCCAGCTTTCCCATATAAGCCACCTCCGCTTCCACGTTTGTCGCTACTGTCTTTCAATCTCTCCATCTAGGTTGCTTTCTATCCGGTTCCCTTCCAATTTCACCCGCTTCGCTTTCGCCCCAATCACAACGCCAAAACGCTGTGTTGAATCGCCGACCTCCGATCTATTGCCAATTTCATTGCCGACAATCACCGTGTCGTTGGTCTCACCGTCGATGTAGATACCACTCCCTTTTCCGTTCGTGCCGTTGTTGTAGATTTTGTTCTGCTCTAACCGATTCCGATGTCCACCCGTGTACTCCGGCTCGTCCCGGAAGTAGATGCCGTGATTCACGTTGCCAATCACCGTGTTTCCTCGCAGGAGATTATCCGAATCCTTATGCCCGATAGAAATGCCGTATCGACCGTTGCGCCGGAGTTCATTCCCTTCAAAGGTCCCATGACGCACCCGCCAGCAGAGAAACAAGCCATCGTCTCTGTTCTCGTATGCGACGTTGGTCCGCATCGTCGGGCGCTGTGAACCGCTGCCGGGATGAAATCCCAACCCCTCGTTATGATGCGAGACGCAGTGTTCGATCGAGATATTATTGCTCTGTTGAAAACTGAACCCGTCGCCGTTATAGTCGTGGACGGTGCAGTTGTGGATTTCTGAATCATTGACGCGATAGAAGAAGATACCCGCGCCCCGGCACCCATTCAGGTGCGCGTTGCCCGCCTTGTTTCCATCGACCATTATCCCTTCGATACGTATGTTTTGCGCGTAATAGCTGCTAAGAATCGGAAACGTGTTCTTGGCAAGCGCGTTATTGTACACCATGCAATCGGCTTGAAGTGGATTGTTGATGATAAAGGTGTGATCATCGACCTGCGCGATAATCGTCCCGACAGTGGTATGAAAGCCGCCGGAACGATCGTCGTGCACGGTTACCCCCATCCCAACTTTGAGTCCTGACCCATCTGCGACTGTAATCTGTTCTTCACCGTAATCGCCGTCGGTAACCAGCGGGGAGCTATATCCGCTCCCTTTACGCAAAACGGTGTCTTCCCCTGCACCAATCACCGTGACATTGCTGCGCAGGTGCAATGAATCTTCCATTTCGTAAATCCCGGCGCCGATACATACAATCCCACCGCCCAATCCCGACACATAGTCTACCGCCGCCTGCAATGCGCGATTATTTGAGCCGACAATCGCCGCGTTTTCTACGCCGACGGTAACTGTTACGCCCTTCTGCATTATTCTCCCTCAACAAGGTTAGGACTTACGCAGTTGAACGGTCAAAACCAACCCCCCTGCCCCCCTTATCAAGGGGTAGGTCGGCGATTCATCACCACTGAACACCGTTGCTAACACCTGATAAACCAGGCAACTACAATCTGAAGTGCACAACTCCTACAAGGTGTACTATCACTAAATCCCAAAGAAGCACCTGCGCCGTTGGATCGATTCACTGACACAGGTGCACCTTGATAGCGCCAGAGCGTTTGTCTGCGGACACCCTGAACGCTTCGACAACGTCATCCAACGGATACCGGTGGGTTACCAGCTTGGTGGCATCGACCTTACCCGACGAGATGAGCTCGATGGCTGCATCGAAATCGGTGTCCATGCCGGTGTAGCCGTAACAGTTGGAGCCGGTGACAATCGCTTCTGACCAGACGATACGGCTCAGATCGACCTCCAGCGGTTCAAAATAGCCCGCAACAAGCACGACCCTCCCGTGCCGTCGGACAATGCTCATCGCGGCATCGAAGTTCCCTCCACCGCCAACGGTTTCAATAACAACGTCCATTCCCAACCCGCCCGTCAACTCATCGACACATTCTTTGAGATTCATCTCACCGATATCAACCACATGGTCGGCACCCAACTCCTTCGCTAGCTTCGCCTGCTGATCATACTTGACGGTGATTAACGTTTCTTTGACACCCGCTGCCACCGCCGCCGCTAGGGCGAACTGCCCGATGGTTCCACCGCCGATGATTGCCACGCGGTCCTGATAGGTCGCATTGGCTTGCCCCACCGCACGATAGGACACCGCAAGCGGTTCAACCAAAGCCCCCTCCTCAAAGCTCATACTCTCTGGAAGCTTGAACAGCCCTGAAATATGAGCGTTCGTGTATTCGGCAAAACCGCCGTGGGCATTGTGTGAAACCCATCTGCGTTCCTGACAGTGATTGTAGTATCCTTTTCGACAGTAGAGGCAGCGTCCACAGTGTGAAAAGAACTCGATGGCGACCTTATCGCCCGGTTGCAGCCCGGTAACACCCTCACCCAATTCAACGACGATGCCACAGGTTTCATGACCGGCGGCATGGGTATGTGATTGATTCCAGTGACCGAAATAGCTATGGAGGTCGCTGCCACAGATGCCGGTCTGCTTGGCGTCAATCCCGACGTATCCCGGCGCGGGGGATGTGTATTCCACCTCTTGGAGGCTAATCTGTTCAATCCCTGTGTAAATCGCGGCTTTCATTGTGCTCATCGAAGTTTCTCCTTTAACGTTTGATATCGTACTGCCGCATTTTGCGATGCAAATTGGTGCGTTCAATGCCAAGCTGTCTAGCAGTTTCGGTGATATTCCAACCGTTTGTCTCAAGGCAGTTTTGGATAAAGCGATACTCAAATTCGCTTTTCGCCTCTCTAAGTGGCCTCTCTGTGCTAATCTGAGCTAGATTGTCGCGATGATTGAGCTCTATAGGTAGATTGTCGACCCTTATTGTGTCATGCGGACACAAAATGACAAGCCGCTCTATCATATTACGGAGTTCTCGGATGTTGCCGGGCCAACTGTACCCTTTCAGAACCGCCAGCGCTTTTTCGTGGACCAACATTTTCGATTTCTGGTTTTCTCGGCAAAATCGGGTCAAAAAATGATCGATGAGTGACGGCAGATCGGTAACCCGCTCGCGCAAAGGCGGGAGATGAAGCGGTACGACATTCAATCGGTAGTAGAGGTCCTCACGAAACTTGTCGCCCTGAATCTCCGCCTCCAAATCTTTGTTGGTCGCAGAGATGACACGGACATCGACGCGAATGGTCTGCCCGCCACCGACCCGTTCAAACTCATGTTCCTCAAGGGCACGCAGCACCTTCGCTTGTGTTGATGGGCTCATATCGGCAATTTCATCAAGAAAGATTGTACCGCCATCGGCCTGCTCAAATTTCCCGATCCGCCGACTGGAGGCGCCAGTGAACGCCCCACGTTCATGCCCAAAAAGCTCAGATTCAATGAGATCTGTAGGGATTGCCGCACAATTTACTTTGACAAAAGCGGCCTTCTGCCGTGGACTGAGATTGTGGACCGCGTAAGCGATCAATTCCTTCCCCGTACCGCTCTCACCGGTGATGAGGACGCGTCCGTTGGTCGGCGCAATTTGTCGGATTTTTGCTAAAATTTCCTGCATCGGTCGGCTCGTACCGATGATCGGGCGTTCAAATTCGCTGTTTTCCTGAGTGAGTTGTGCCCGCCTGCGTTCAATTTTCTGTGCAGCTTCTTCCACTTTAGCCAGCACGATATCTAGTGAGAGCGGTTTCCCTAAGAAGTCGAGAGCCCCCATGCTCCCGGCTTCTAATGCGAGCTCAAAGGTGCCGTGCCCGGTGATCATGATGACCTCTATATCAGGCGATATCTGCTTGATTCGTCGTAACGTCTCAATACCGTCAAAGCCGCCAGGCATCAAAATGTCAAGAAACACCACGTCAATCGGTTCACTCGCAACGTGGCGAACTCCCGCTTCGCCGCTGCAAGCAGTTGCAACGTTGTATCCCTCATCCTCTAAGATACCTTGTAGCGATTCGCAGATGCTAGCTTCGTCGTCTATGATGAGTATATTTGGTTTGAACGGTTCTTTCATAACATTAACTCAAGGGCTTATTTTTTTGCAAAACAACTCTTGACGCAGGAATCACTGCATGATATGATGGGAGAACGCAAATTTATGAGAATTAGAACACATTTCATCAATTTACGCAGAAATCAAATTCTAATTGAATGCGTTAGTTTAGTTACGAGGTGTGCTCCCGCTTCATCGGTCAACCTGCGGAGATTTTTCTATTGGTGTGCAGCCCACTCCTGAAAACCATCGACAGTCATCCAACTTTTCGATTCCTTCCGCTGAAGTGTCCACTACCGCTGGGAAGAGTAGATTAAGTTAGCAATAGACACGTTCGATTTTTGTCTGGATTTCGTACCGGTCAAAAGCATTACTGTTTCTACGTCAAACAGTTCTTTGATTGGTTAAACTTTTGCGAGTTTGGCACGTCTTTACGCTATCATAGCATAATTGCCTATACAGATCCAGCAGAATTGTAGAAATCTCACCTTCATCTCAATCAAGATGGAATAAAAGGGACATCACCTCGCCGTTATCGTCATCCTTCTTTGTGCGAGCCTGCTTGTACAACGGAGATATCCCGGTGACGTTTCTATCTACTATTCTCAAATATCAGAAAATGGTGACTCCACCAACGAAACAGTGAAACGTTAATGGATTATCCACGTTAGCTTTCTAAGCCATGACGAAAATACATACGCTTCTATTTACTTACATTTTAACCAGTTTTCTGGTGTCCGTGTCTGCGTCATTCGCATCGGGAACTTACGATGTCAGCTATTTCTGGGGAAGTAAGAACCAGAGCGCCGAAGCATATGCCAACAAAGTTAAGCGGGTATTAGGTCCGGATATCGCAAAGCAGATTAAGGTCGTACGGAACGGGAAGAGATATGGCGTCATCTATGATTGGGATGGCGATTATCAGACAACCCGTCAGGTAGCGGCAAATCATGCGAAGCTACTGCATCGAGCAGGTATAACGAAAGCAAAGGGACCTAACGCTGCCTACGCAATGCCGAGTCAGGACTACTCATCTAGACCAATCAAGCACACAACGCAGTCCCAGCGGCCTCAGACTCGACGACCTCAACCCCGCCAATCCCAACCTCAACCGTTGACTATCACCCCGGATTCCGACCTTGAGGAGAGCATCGATCAATATATCAAGACATTACGGAGCAGAGGGGTACTTGCAAGCACAGATCGGACGAGCTTCGTTATTCACGATGTGACGAAGCAGAAAAAAGTGGTTTCAATCAACGAAGATCGGTCAATGATGGCGGCTTCGCTAATCAAGAACTTTGTTATGCTCGCCTATTTCCATGAGGTGAAATACAAACGGCTCGAACATACCACTAGGAATCGTCAGCAGCTCCGCCGGATGATCCAGAGAAGTGCCAATACATCAACGAACTACTTCATAAAATTGCTCGGCGGTCCCAGCGGTGTGGCTCGAATTTTAAAATGGAACTACCCGTATTTCAAGAATACCCGCATCGTTGAATATATTCCCCCCGGCGGCAGAACTTACCGAAACATGACATCCGCCCATGACATGAATAGGTTCTACAACCAACTCTGGCTTGGGAACCTGCCGTATTCAAACAAAATGAAATACTATTTCGGATTGCCAAACGGCGATCGCATGCACGATAGAACCTGTCTGCCGTCAAATGTCCGTGTATATCACAAGACGGGAACGGTCTACGGCTTGGTCGGCGACAGTGGTGTCTTGGCGATTACCGATTCAGAGGGGAAACAGCGGGCGTATATCTTTACCGGCATGATTGAAGATCGGACTAAAACCAATAACCGTAACCGCTTCGAGGCGTTTGGGTCGTGGGTGGGACGCCGATCTAACACGTTGCGGCGTGTATCAGAAGCAGTTTACGAGTACATCTACGAAGTCCATTACGGCGGACAGTTTGATTGTCGCAATCACAGCGTCCAACACGTGCAGCGCTAACCGCGGAAATTGGTTTCTACGACGGTATCCCCTCCCGTGAAAGCAGCCTCGTCCCTGCTATTCTCGCTTGAAAACCTCCAAGCCTGCACGGGCTGCTTGTAAAAGCAGGGAGTAATCAGGGCCGTAGCCCAAAACAGTAAACCCTTGTGCTTGCCGCCGCTGCAACCCCGCCGGCGCACTCTCCCCAAACCCAATGGCAACGTCGGTTTCGCGACCCACCGCTAGGGCACGCTCGATGACAGCGTCCGTCTCTGGATGTGGCATGTGAAGCGGGTTCAATCCCAGCGACAGGCACAGATCCCACATACCGATATACAACACATCCACCCCAGGAACCGCGGCAATCGCCTCCAAGTTTCCCACAGCCTCTTTGGTCTCAACGAGCAAGAAGACAAGGATATTGTCATTCGCTCGGTTGAAGTAATCCTCATTGTCAACCGTGTACTGCGAGGCACGTAACGGTCCCCAGCCGCGCGTCCCTTGCGGTGGGTAACGGGTAGCGGCGACGATAGCCTCCGCTTCATCAGCTGTTTTTACCATCGGCACAAGCACACCCATGCCGCCGATGTCCAATGCCCGTTGGATGAAGACCGGATTGGCAGACGGGATACGGACAATGGGGATGGCGTCGGTCCCGTTTATCGCCATGAGCATGTGCTCAATCTGAGCAGAATCGAGTGCGTTGTGTTCCGTTTCAATAACCAACCAATCATATCCGGCATGTGCCAAGAGTTCCGCAAGGTTCGGACTGCCCAACCCCATGAAGCAACCGATTGTCGGTTGACCGGCACGGATTTTTTCTCGGACCCAATTCGTTCTCATCTCGATAGTTCTCCGTTTTAGATATTCGGATAATTCAGCGGCATCCCTGTTTTCCCTAGGTCATACTGGGTGATATGCCAACGCCCCAAATTCGCACTGAGAAAGCGGTCACGATTTTCACCGCAAAAGGCGATATTCGTCGGAGCAGCAATCACGGTGCCTTCGTAATCTTCTGCTAGCACATCCAATGCTCCGTCCGGCGTCAGTCGGTAGATTCGATCGGGACGGTAACAGGAGATGTACAGGTTGCCCTCGGTGTCAAACGCTAACCCGTCGGGTACAGTCTCCGGTAAGTGCACCAACGTTTCAACTTCCCCGGCACTCCCATCTGCTCTGATTTCGACCCGGTCAACACGCGGTGGATTGAGACTCATGGCAACATACAGGTATGCGCCCTCCGCGTCCAACGCCACACCGTTCGGGAACTGCGTCAGACTGCGGCACCAGACCTCGCCTGTCCCGCCCGGAGCGATTTTGAAGATGCAACCGTTATCGTCTTTCCACCCACCGGAGTGGGATACATACAGATTGCCGTGGCGATCGAATACAGGGTAGTTCGCCCCTTCGAGCGACTGCTCAATCGTGCCATCGCAGTAGACACTTACCGTCCCATCCGGTTCAACCCGTTTAACGCCGCCGCTACAGACATAAAGACGGTGATTCCCATCCTGTGCTATACCTCCTACGAATCCACCGGTATTGGCGAACTCTTGAAACTCCCGCTGCGCCAAGTTGATCCGGTACACTTGACCCAGCTCGCCGCCGGCATACGCAAAACCGTCACAGCCCCAGCTGATACATTCGGGATGATCCAACCCATCCGTAAAACCACCAATCAAAACAGAGACCTGCGTTTCAGTATCAAGAAGTGCCATCGTTTATTACCTCCATTGATGAATTCATATAGATATTGGTTGATGTCAAGAGAACATGTAATATAAGTAGGTGAAACGTGACAACCATCGGTTCATTAATGCTCGACCCGTGTCAATCACATAATAGGATATTCGGTAGTCTCATGAAAGATGAAAGCGCGATCTGCCATAAAAACCCTTTTTACTGTTGATAGCTAGGGCGTGTTGACATTTGGCTTTTGCTGTTGCCAAAAACGCTCAAGGCACTGAAAAAGCTGCCAGAAACCGAGTTTTTTCTTCAAAACTCGGTTTCTTTTCTAAGGGGTCTACCTTAGTGAATCGATTTGTGCCTCTCTATTATCTGATTACGATGAAATGTCAACAGAACCTAATCATTTATATCTATTTTCCCTTTGCCTTCGGAAACATGCAAAAAAATTGAGCCTGTCCCGTCGCTGTCTTTTACCAATAATCCGCCGCCATATTCAGTCACGCTCAAATTGACATCTCCAGTAGCACCGGTGAATGATGCTCCGCCTCCATGCTTATCAACAGAAACAATCGCCTTAGCGTTTGTTTCTATGTTCACAAGATATAATGCAGGCAATTTTTCTTCAGTTGTTAGAATAGCCACAGCGTTTCTCTTTTTATTCGTAACAGATATAGCCCCTCCTTCTTGAGAGATCTGTAGCATGATAACAGGCTTCCCTGATTCATCGGTCACTGTTAACCCAGTGCATGTAATTTCGCCAAACGAGGTTTGTGCCCTCAATGGAGCCGACACTAACGCACCAATACCAAGCCCAACTAACATAATAACTGCGCCTAAAATCATATAACCAAATCTCTCTCGATGCTTCATAATTGCCCCCTTTTTTCGCTATAAAGAGTTTCGTGAAAGAAGATCCTTTACATAATTGATTGGGATTGCATACTCGACATCGTTGGCATCTGTGACACCCCAGGACACGACACCTATAACCGTCCCGTACCAGTCCATGAGCGCCGCACCGCTACTTCCACTTGAAATTGGAGCGGCGTATTGAATGATCTTTGTTTCTTCATTCAGCGGACGAACCGCGCTGATTATGCCCACCGAGAACGTACCAAGATTTTTTTGTGGGTTACTTATGATATAAATGGGCTGGCCCACAAAAATATCGTCGCTGTTGCCGAGTTGCAGGTGTGGGAGATTCAACGGTTCAGCGGATTCCAAAATGGCAAGATCAAGGTCAGGGTTGGTTTCGGATATTGTTACAAAGTGCCGCTCACTGCTATCTAACACAGACCAAACTGATAAACGGTCATGCGTTTCCATGCGATCGACGAGGTGATATACAGTCACAATTATATGCGTATCCACCACAAAGCCCGTCCCGCGAAATACGGTATAGTCTCCTCTATGCTGATAGAGAACGACTGTGGATTTCACTCCAATTTCAGCGATCCGATTAAACTGGGTGCCGTCAGCGATTCGGTTAAACTGCGTCCCGTCAACGAAAGGATAGCCACGAAGTTGAGGTTCAGCGACACTTATCCGCTCTCCCTCATCCCCGCACCCCAGAACAACAAAAATAAGTGATACAACACACAAAACAGATTTCATATTTACATCCTCCTTTGTGTGTATTATATCACATTATCCCGCACTACCCCCCAGTCGATTAATCAACGCTCTGATATCAGCAAGCTCTTGACTGAAAAGTTCGGTATTTTCCAGACTTACTCGCGTCCCCGGTGCCAACTGAACCACCGGCACGCCCTCCAAAACAACGCCCGGCGTCCCCGCGATCGTTGCCTCTACCTCCGCTTTCCCGTCCACAGTCACCGGCATTTTGCCCCCCGGCGTGACGTTCAACGGTCCCGAACGCACTGCATCCCCCACCGCGGAGATGCTTTCGGACGATAACGCTACCGGTGCTTCAATGCGTACCACGCCTGCCAAAAGTTGATCCTCAATACCTGCTGCCGTTGCGTCATCGCCAACTGCCCGTGTGTCTTCGAGTGTTTTTAATCGCTCCACCTCTTCGGGGCTTGGCACAGCCGAACCAGACGCTAAACCTGTTAATGACACATGGAATCCGTCTGACATTATATCGGCTCGGCTAGAAATGTCAACGAAAAACAGTTGGCAGCATCAATCCACAAAGGCGGGAAAACTCCCATCTCATCCGCATCTTTCTGCCGAATATACGCTTGACTTTACGCAGCGCAGCTGGCAAAATAGGTAGTATGTACTATACTAAGTCTATCCATAATTTGATGAGAAATTAGAAAGGGACACAGAGATGGCACGGAAGAAAATACTTATCACAGGTGCGGCGGGCAAAATTGGACGGGTGCTGCGCGATGGACTGAAAGACGATTACGATTTGCGGCTCCTTTATCACAGGACGGTTCTGCCGGCAGCGCCGGGGGAAGAGGTTTATGTAGCAAGCGTCAAAGATCTTGACAAAATGGTGGAGGTAGTCGGCGGCGTGGATTCGGTCGTTCATCTAGCGGGTGACCCCGCGGTCAGCGCATCGTTCCAATCGGTTTACGAGAACAACATCCTCGGCACCTACTGCATCTACGAGGCAGCCCGTCGGACCGGTGTGCCGCAAGTGATTTTTGCTAGCACCAACCATGTGACCGGAATGTATGAACAGGAAGGCGTTTACACCACCCCTGAGATGCTGGTGCGACCCGATAGCCACTACGGTGCCAGCAAGGCCTACGGGGAAGCGCTCGGCAGATACTATGTCGATGAATTTGGGTTGCGGGTAATCTGTCTGCGGATTGGCACCTTTCAACCGGTGGAGTCCGTGCAAAACCGGAGCAGCGATCGCATCTTGTCCACATGGTTAAGCCACCCAGATATGGTGCATATGACCAAACGGAGTATTGAGACGGAATCGGTGAAGTTCGGCATCTACTACGGTATCTCGAATAATACGCGTGCCTATTGGGACACCGAGAATGCTCGAAAAGAGATTGGTTACGACCCCAAAGACAACGCCGAAGATTACGCCTAAACGTGGTTCGGCGACAAAATCGCGCCCATAACGCTTTGGGTATCGCTCAAGTCGTCAAAGAGCGCGTCCGGCTGATAGGGCGCTAGCGCTTCACGAGAGTATTGACCGGTAGTAACAGCGATGGCATAGGCACCGGCGTGATGGGCGCACTCAATATCGCGGGGCGTGTCGCCTATAATCACAATGTCCTGGCCCACGAACCGCTTACCCGTCTGTTCAAAAGCGCGACGTGCAGCGATAGCCGGCAGCGCATTGCGGGAACGGGCGTCATCTCCAAAGGCGCCTAGCTGAAAAAAGGGGTTCAGATCGAAAACGTCCAGCTTCGCAGCCGCGCCGCCCTTGTTATTGCCGGTCAACAGTCCAAGCAAACACGCCTTGTGGTCTGCCACTGCTGAAATCAGTTCCCGTACACCGTCCAACAATCTCATATTCGCGCGTTCCGCTTTGCATCCTTCCCTCAAAAGCTTAGCGATACGGTCAAAAATATCGGGCAGCAGCTGTTGGATGGCCCGTTCGGGCAGCACACCCTCCAAAATGTCGTGGACAATCTGTGTGTCTAGCATCCCTGACATCCGCACCCGGCCAAGTTCGGGGGTCGGGTTGTCCCCAAACATCCTGTTCTCGTGGCAGATTTCCTCAACTGCTTGGTAGAGCGACCGTCCACCAATTCCGCCCGCATTTAGTATGGTGCCATCAATATCAAATAAAACCAGTTTCCTCATCCGTTCTCCAAATTTCGACCTCAGTGGCTGGGGCGTGTCGGCACTATCGCTTATAGATAGATATAGCGACACCCACGTTTCACATTTTAATAGGGTGCTTCAGCTATCAATCGGTATCATTCCCTCTATAAACCTGCTCACCGCGCACCAGAATCCGCTTCGGGTTTTCAAGAGAGAGTTCATCGACGGTGTGATAGCCCAATGTCATGCTCATGCGGGTGCCATCTGTCTTATTCGTGCCGGCGGAGTGAATCATCATGCTATCAATGGCGAGCAATCCCCCGGCATTCATGGGAACGGGAACAACTTGTCCCAGCGCAATTTGATGGACAAGTTCGCCATCATTCAGGTTCACGAAGTCCGGCAGGACGTGTGAGCCCGGCACCACATGGGTGCAGCCGTTTTCCAAATTGGTTTCCTCAAGATAGACCAACACCGTTACAATGGTGCGCGACCAATGCCTCACATCGCGGTGGAGCTGTAACGAAGCGGTTGAATCCCGGTCACGAAGATAGACATGATTATGTCGATTGCACACAAAATCGATGTTCGGACCCAATATCGACTCCAGCGGGTTGAGGATTTCGTCGCAGACGATTGTTTCTCGAAAGACTCCGCCGCGCCCCCACAGGTCGGAAATGCGAATCACCCGCCCGTCTTTATTACGCGCAACCGGTTCGACCCCGTCCCCAATATCTTTTAACGCCGCTGCTTTCAGTTCCGCTACAAGACCATCGTCCAACTGTGTCGGTAGTTTGACGAAGCCGTTATGTCGAAAAAGTTGTACTTCTTGGGGTGTAAGCGCCATTGTGTCCCTCCCTATTTCTGTTTTGTACTTGTCTCTGTGCCCCAATTTAATTTATGGTGAATTTTAGAATTACTTGGACACTCTATACCGGCGCAGTTGGAAACAGCGCCTACCAAATGGGAGAATGGACGGCGCAGTTGGAAACAGCACCTACCAAATGGGAGAATGGACGGCACAGTTGGAAACAGCGCCTACCAAACATGTGGATCGAAAGTGTCTACATATTTATATTGTTCACCATAATACAGTCAAGCTACACCGGCTTAAAATCGCTGCCGGGACCAGATGAACCCCTCTCGCGGTTCGTCATAAACTCAAGCAAGACCGGTAGCCCTTCCTCTTCGGTCACCCGCCGGGCGCGTTGGAACGCCGGAACGATTTCCGCGGGATTTTCAATTCGTTCTCCATGACCGCCCATCGCCCGTGCGAGGTCTGCGTAATCGCTGCCGAGATTGCTGATCTGATACTCCGCCTCGGCGACGCCTCTCGCTTCGCCTGCCATACCACCGTTATTAAACAGAGTCACGATAATAGGAATCCGCTCCCGCACAGCGGTCTCAAAGTCCAACCCAACCATGCCAAACGCTGTATCTCCGGTAACGTAGGTGCAGACTTTTTCCGGTTTTGCGAGTTTGGCGCCGATGATGAGTCCTAAGCCGGTACCGAGCGCGTGAGATCTACCCCAACCGATAAAGCTGCGCGGTCCGGCAGCACGATAGAAGCTAATCATCCGTTCACGGGGACTGCCTGCGTCGTGGGTTACAATCGCATCTTCAGGCGGAATCGCCCGCATCAAATCCCAAATCACACGAAACGGGGTGATGGGCACCTCGTCGCTGGTGAGTTTGGGCATCCAGTCATTGAGCCATTCTGCATTGATGGAGGCAAGCTCTGCAGCCACCTCGTCCGTCGATCGTGCCTGATTCCCGGTAATATCCTTGCACGCCTCCAACAGCTGGCGGAGGACCAGCTGAGCGTCTCCGACAATAGGGTAGTCTACATCAAGGTCTTTCTGAACGTCAACGGGATCATTGGTCGCGTGGATAATTGTCCTGCCCGTTGGCAGCCGCATTGCCATGACGTGGTCCGTAAAGCTGCAACCGATTCCACATATCAGATCGGAGGAGTGCAAGAAGTGGTGGAGTACCTTCGGCATTGAACCTGTCGCACATCCTAAGGCGAGCGGATGCGACTCAGAGAACGCGCTTTTCCCCATTAACGTTGTCAGTACTGGCACCGCCAAGAATTCGGAGAGTTCCCGCAGCTCTTCGGTCGCTTCTGCGTACAGGATCCCTTGCCCAGCGATAATAACAGGACGTTGGGCGCTGCATAGGGCTTTGGCAGCCGCTTCGATATCCCTTGGATCCCCTTGGGATTTGACCGGCTTCACATGGGACGCATCCCCATTGAAATCACCGACTTCCTGCATCGCGACGTCCGCAGGAATTTCGACCATCACAGGGCCCGGTCTGCCCTGTCGCAACGCCGCCAGAGACCGACGCATCACACCGCCCACACGTTCTGTTGAGGTTACCACCTCCACCCGCTTAGTGGTAGCCGCGTAGCTAATCTCGGACCGGAATAGCGGCGAGACTCCCTGTCGATCAACCGGATGTCCGAGCGGCAATAACAATATCGGCACCGAGTCAGAAAAAGCGGTGGCGACCCCTGCAAAACTGTTTTCGGTTCCCGGACCGTACTGCATGGCAAAGACACCGGGCGTGGTTCCGTTTGTGACCCGTGAATACCCATCGGCGATATGCACCCCGACGCGCTCCTGTCTACAGATAATGGGACGGATACCCGCTTGGGCGGCGGCTTCGATCATCGATGTCGTGGGAAAACAACTCAAATAGTCAATTCCTTGCGCTTTCAACGTTTTTGCGATTGCGTCTATCGTTTTCATGCCAACCCCTTCTGTTGGACCCCGATGTTAGTCGTTTGTGGGTGTAAAGGCTCCCAGCACACGCTCCTATTCTATCGTGACACACCGCCACCGCATCGTCAAGCAGAAAAGTGGGTTAGCCGCGTTGGAGACTCCACGGCATCGCCATGATGCGGTCCATACCCTCCTCATCCAACGTAATTCCCAACCCCGGGCCGTCCGGCACCGGCACACATCCCTCATCGTCGAGCACAAACGGTTCTTTGAAGTAGCCTTTACCGATTAACGTGCGGGCCCCGTCGCGCGTGTCGTTCACTTCGTTGTGCTCCTGCACGAGGAAGTTCGGGGTGCAGGCGTCCAGTTGAATGGAGGCTGCCAAAGCCAGTGGACTGAGCGGACAGTGCAACGCTAACGTGGCGTAAGCCGCTTCGCCCATCGCTGCAATTTTGCGGCACTCCGTAATGCCACCTGCGTGGCAGATGTCCGGCTGTAGCACAGACAACGCGCCGCGTGACAGCGCATCGAAGAAAATCCATTTGCCCATCCAGCGTTCACCGGCGGCGATGGGAACGTTAGCGCCTTGGGCGATGTGGGCGAGAACGTCCACCCGTTCAACGGGCATCGGTTCCTCGACAAATAACGGTCGGTGTGGGGTAAGCGCGTCGATGAGCTGCCTAGCGATTGCTGGATGCGGGTTATGGATGTCCACAGCGACATCAGCGTTTGGCCCCGCCCCTTCGCGCACGGCAGCGAATTTTTCCGCAAACGCTTCTACCTCTGAAGTAACAGGCAATCCCGTCCCCGGACCGAAGTGGACTTTCAAACATCGGAACCCCCACTCTTCGGTCAGCACCCGCGCTGCTTCCCTATAGGCCTCCGGTGAGTCGGGTATCAGTGACGTTTCGGGCGGCGTTCCGGCGCGGTAAGGGTCTCCGGGTTCCACGCACCAAGGGAGCCCTCCTCCGGTCGCGTGATACATACGAATCCGGTCGTGGCATGCACCGCCAAGCATCTTGTGGATGGGTAAACCCGCCGCTTTGCCCGCCAAGTCCCACAGCGCAATATCAATTCCGCTGATCGCGCTCATCTTAATGGGCCCGCCCACATAGCCTTCACCGTACATCAGGTGCCACAGTTCTTCGACGCGGCAGGGATCTTTTCCAATCAGCAGCGGTTCGAGTCGTTTGACCTCAGCGATGACGGGCTCCGCATGGCCCTCAAGGAAGGGCTCGCCCAGTCCTGTCAGTTCGGTATCGGTGTGTATCCGCAGCCACACCCAGCTCGGCGGCACACGCAGAATTTCAAATTCAGTGATTTTCATGGTTCTCCTTCATGCGGTAAATACCTTCAAATCGTTTATGCCTCTCTGGCACTTGGTGAAGGTGTTGTCGTAGACCCATTTATGGGATCGGGTTCCACAGTTGCAGCTGCCGAAGCAGTTGGTTATGCTTGTGTTGGCCTTGAACGTTACGAAGAGTATTACATGATAAGCCTGCGGGCAATCCCCAAGTTATCTCAATTATCAACAAGAGACGCCCAATTAAGTCTATCAGTTGCTTGAATTTTTGTATACCGCTTGAAAATTTGGTAAATCTTCAGATTTCTAACGCAGGCAATCCTTCCACAATCTCCACCGTCTCCAAGCTAACCGTAATCACCTTCCCAATCAGTTTGACGATGTACCGTGGGTCGTCTGGGCGGTTCGGGTCGTTGACGATGCCGCTGCGTTTGTCCGTCTTGACGCGATACTGGTCGATCACCCATTCCAACGCTGCCCGATTCCCAAGCCGATAGTCAAACACCTTTGCGGGTATCCCCTCTAACGTCAGGAAATCGTTGTAGGCCAACTGCGTCTTGTCTTTGGATAGCTTCATCTTCTCCACACGCCAATTGATTGGCACTTCACGGTTTTCGATGAATGCAAGTTGATACTCGGGCATCTCCTCGTAGTTGATGTGAATTTCCCCCAACCGTCCCCCCGCTTGGACAAACCCCCAAAAATCGGACCCAAACGGAATATGCGGCAGGTCCCGCTTGAGGTTGGCTGCATACCGCTCCCGATAATCGGGGTGATGTAGGAGCGCGTAGACATAGTGGAAAATATCCCATTTGCCGATGGTCTCGTCTCGGTAATGTGCCCGGAATTGTGCTAACGCCCAATCGGTGATGTTCTCCCGACGGTTTGTGCCATCCTCATCGTAGATGTAGAAGGGAAAGCATTGGGTATTTTCAAGTATTTGAAGATCGGGAACCATTCCTACCGTCAAGATGTGAAAAGGCTTTTTACTTCCGAGTCCACTCACACAAATTACGCGATTTTCCGCTTCTGTCTCAGGTATGGGGAAGATAGACGGGAAAACATAAACTTCCTCGTTCATAACGCGATCAAAGAACAGATTAGATTTGGTGAAGGGACGATAAAGAGAATTTCTTACCTTGCCTTCAGAGTATTCGGCAGTCCTGCTTCGTTCCAAGTCCAATTTTAAGTCACGACTCCAACTGATGTGCATGTCATCATAAACTATAAGCTCATCAACGTTTGCCTCCCGATCCTTCCGATGTTCCCACTTGAATACCCATTCGTTGTAGGTATCAATCATCTCACTCATGTTTTCAGTGAGAGTGTTTCGTGTGAAGTTATAAGCCCACGCATCACGGGAGGTTACGACACCGCGGCTATAAGTCTTAAAAATCACATCCACTGCCTCACCCTCTGCCCCCTTCGCTTCCTGCATTCCCATAGGGATAAAGGTCTCGAACTCGGCGTGGAGCCCTTCTGTCAACCATGTATGTTCTGCATCAATAGTAGCTTGCTTCATCGGGACGTTTGTATAGGCACTGAATCGGGTTAAAGTTTCCTGCTTGTCACGAGCTTTAAGATAATCTTCAATGGAATAAATCCAAACTTCAGCCCCTTTAGATTCCGTTCCTACTTTCCTGATGAAGAAACTGATTCCAATCCCCACACGGATCTGGTCATCAAAGATATTTCCACCCTCTTTGCGTCGGCGTTCACCAGAGGTTCGGGCATTGCCTTTGAGGTCAATGTGATAAATTTTGGTAAAGTTCTTTTCAAGGTGTTTCCGCATCCCATCAAACGCCACACCGTCAAGAAAGCTGTTATTCGTTACAAACGCGATAACCCCTTCCTCTCCTATCCGGTCAGATGCCCACCGAATCGCCTTCACATACGGATCGGAGAGTTGATTTTTATTTCTTGCTGTGGAGTCTTCTGAATAGGTCTCCTTAACCCGCATATCCATTGTTGGATATTTCCGTTTTCTGTTGTTATCGTTCTCGTTGACCTGTTTCGCATCATAAGGTGGATTGCCGATGACCACAAACATTGGCGTCTCCTTCTGCTCCTCAACGCGGCGGGTATTGTCAGGGGCAAACAGCGGTAGCTGCCGGTCTTCCGCAAGGTCAAACGTATCGACGAGGCAGATACCTTCAAACGGCTGATAGTCCCCTGTTGCCTCGTAAAATTCATGTTCAATGTTCATCGACGCGATGTAGTACGGCAACAGCATCACCTCGTTGCAGTGGAACTCGGACTGATACTTATCCTCAAGCGCGGTTGGGCGGATCTCGCGCATTGTCCGGACGATGAAATTGCCGGTCCCTACAAATGGGTCGATGATGTGAACGCCGGCATCGGAGAGTGAGCGGTCAAATTCGGTTCCCAGAATCTCCTCAACGCTTTTCACCATGAAATCGACAATCGGCTGCGGTGTGTAGACAATCCCGTGCGTATCGGCGACCTCTACCGAAAAACCCTGAAAAAATTGCTCGTAGACCGTGTTGAGGAACCCCTGTTTTTGGGAGAAGTCGTCCATAGTCGCAGCGGTGCGTTCAATCGCTACATAGAAAGGATCAAGGCTTTTAAGAAACTCATCGCGATTGAAGGCGTGAAACATCAGTGCAGTGATGACGGTTTCAATTTCACGGGCGATGATATTGCGATGAACAAAGTCGGGGTTGCTAAAGACGGTTCGGAAGATTCGCTCGGTCAACAGGTGTTGAATCAACATCTCCTCAACAGCGGCTTCGGAGAGATTGGGGTTAATTGATTGACGGCATTTCTCATGGAAGGCGGCAAAGGCGGCGGTAAACTCCCGATTCGCTCCCCGTTCTTTCTCAATCAGTTCTGCCAAGCCGTTCCCAAGTGCGGGCACTCTGTCTTTGAATTGTGATACTGCTTCTTCCCATTCGGCGTACTCTTGCGGACGGTGAGAAAAGAAGATTTCAAGGGTATGTATCAGCTGCGTCGGGTCGGTCAGGTCGGCATCAAGTGTCTGCTGATTGTTCTGCCACAGGATGGCGCGGTGTGGGGTTTGGAAGAGGATGTTGTCGCGGGGGTAGCCTCTTTCAAACTTGCGGAGTACCTCGGCTGGTAGGTCGTCGTGGATGTCCTTCGCCTCCCAGTAGCCGTGGGGCAGTTGGAAACTGTCAATTAGTGCACCGTCAACGACAACCCGCTTTTTTCGACGGCCGGTCATTGCATGTTCAGGGATGAGCGTCCAATCAAACTTCCGAGCACAACCTTGGAGGAGGGATTGGAACGCTGAACGCACGGCCCCCTCATGCGTTTTGCCGAGTCGATCAAACCGATTCAACTCGTCGTAGTAGTTCTTAATAATTTTGTGAGTTGATTTGAGGTTGAGGGTTGCCACGCGAAACACCTCCGCATAAATGTTTACCTGAATAAAAATGTAAAATCTGAATTTACGAATTGTGATTTATCGTTAGGTTCTGTTGACATTTCATTGTGGCCAGATAATAGAGAGACATAAATCAGTTCACTGACGTAACACCCCAGACAAGAAACCGAGTTTTGAAGAAAAAACTCGGTTTCTGGCATCTTTTCCAATGATTTGAGGGTTTCTCGCGACAGCAAAAGCCAAATGTCA
>JAJEAL010000128.1 GCA_022822785.1 Candidatus Poribacteria bacterium | reverse complement strand
ACCACCTCGCTTGAGAGTTATGGTGAATTTTAGAATTATTTGGACACTCTATACCGGCGCAGTTGGAAACAGCGCCTACCAAACATGTGGATCGAAAGTATCTACATATTTATATTGTTCACCATAATTTATTTAGGACTTACGCAGTTGAATAGTCAAAACCAACCCCCCTGCCCCCCTTATCAAGGGGGTAGTTCGGCGATTCATCACTACTGGACACCGTTGCTAACGCCTGATAAATCAGGCAACTACAATCTGAAGTGTGTAACTCCTATTATTAATTGGGTAATCTTCATGCGATGTCCGGTGCGGTTTTCACCTGCACCTACCGGGTCTAGGGAAAAATATAGAATTACTCGATTATTTTCTGAAACCTCATGCGGAGTGCCATGTTTATAGAATCTGAATCCCAGCGGGGTCGCCTTTGAGAGTGTGCCTGCATTGAGGCTAGTCCCGCGCAGCGAGGATCTTGATAACCGAGATGCCTTGATGAGTACTCAACGCAGCCGCATCGAAAGCTATTTATGAACACTTCTCAGATAATCTACGAAAGGAAAGAAAATGACAAATCTCCTCAATGACGCCCAAGTGCAACAATTCATTACCGACGGCTATATCACCCTCCGAGCCGACTATCCGCCCGAATTTCACCAAGACATCTACCAACAGATTGAGACGATGTTTGAACGGGAAGGTAATATCGGCAACAATATTCTGCCGCGCATCCCGCAGATTCAGAAGGTTTTTGATCACCCGGCGTTAAAGGGTGCCTTGACCAGTCTGCTTGGGGAAGGCTACATCATGAACCCCCACCGGCACTGTCACCTCAATCCGCCCGACAGCCCGGGACAGCAGTGGCATAAGGATTGTTATGTATTTGATCACAATATGCGCCATCCGCGCTTTCAGTGGGTGCTTGCGCTCTATTACCCGCAAGATACAACCGAGGACATGGGCCCGACGGGGCTGCTACCCGGCAGACAATTCTATAAGCGGGTTAGCCATGCCGATCCACAGCTGGCGAGCGAGCCCGCGGCACCCTTATGCGGTGAAGCTGGCACCGTCTCGCTCGTTCACTTTGATGCGTGGCACCGGGCAACGCGGAATCACAGTACGAAGAAACGATACATGCTCAAGTTCCAATTTGCGCGTATGCAGGCGCCTCAGAGCCCTTCATGGGATCATAAGCATCGTGAGTGGGCAGGCGACCCAAACGATGAAAACAGAGCCACGTCGGTAGATGTCTGGAACTGGTTGTGTGGCAACCACTCCTTTTCGGAGTCAGATATGTCAGGGAATGGGGCATCAGCCTTGGTAGAAGCGTTGGGTGATGAATCAGAAACTGTCCGCTTGAACGCTGCTTATACGCTAGGGCAAATGGGAGGGGCTGTTGTGCCCGTGTTAATTGATGCTATGCGTAAGGAGACCCTTGCATCAATTGAGGAAACGACCGCCAAACCCCCTGACAATTTACACGGGACCAATCCGACCGCAGGCTATGCAGCGCAAGCGTTGTCTGCGATTGGCACGCCAGCCGTTCCGGCGTTGGTTGAAACATTGGACGATGAACATTGGTGGGTCCGCGCGATGACTGCGGATGTACTTACAAAGATTGGGCAACCGGTGGGGGATACGGTATCGGCATTGATAGAACGTGCGAATGATGAGCATTGGTGGGTGCGCCGCAACGCAATTGAGGCGTTGGGGACGCTTGGATCGCTTAACGCAGACGCAACACTCCCGCTAGTCGACGCGGTGCGGGATGAAGATTACCGAGTTCGGCGTAACGCCGCCCTCACTTTGGCGAGGCTAGGGGAGCCCACAGATGAAGCCGTACCTGGGTTGGTGAATATGTTAGAGGAAGAGAATCGGTACAATCGCTTTTATGCGGCAAATGCGCTACGACGCATCAACACACCCGCCGCACACGAAGCGTTAATGAACGCGCTTTTCACCGCCCGGTGGTGTTCTATTACCACGAACGAGGATCGATACTAGAGGCGACACCTTCCCGTAAGGTGTTAATATCCCAATTGCTGTGAAACTTCGTCAACTGTTTCTTTCAGCACGTCAACGGTGTGGAGGACTTGCGACTCGTTGATTGTGAATGGCGGACTGATAGCGATGTGATCGCCAGCCACGCCGTTGATCAGTCCGGGTGCGCCCGGCATTATCAGAACGCCTTTGTCAAACGCCAGATCTACAACGGTTGAGGTCACACCTTTTGAGACATCGAACGGGGTGCCTTTCTCTTTGTCGGCGACAAATTCGATACCAGTCAGCAACCCTTTTCCGCGGATATTCCCAACGATTGGTGACGCTTGTAGGGGCTTCAGTCTTTCAAGCATTAGATCTCCCATCCGTGCACACTGTGTAACGAGATCATGCTTCTCGATATAGTTTTGCACAGCGAGTGCGGTGGCGCACGATAGGGGATTCCCGCCGTAAGTATGTCCATGCGTAAAGCTGCTCGATTTCTTATAAATCGCGTCGTAGATTCTTTCATGAGCAATCGTCGCAGCGATAGGGGTATAGCCGCTGCTCAACCCTTTCCCGGTGGTCATAATGTCCGGAACGACATCCCAATGCTCTATTGCGAAGTTGACGCCGGTGCGGCCGAATCCGGTTACCACCTCGTCTGTAATCATCAGGATGTCATGACGATCACAAATCTCCCGAATAGTGGGGTAGTAGTCCGGTGGAGGTGCTACCCCCGCTGCTGACGTACCGAGTATCGGTTCAGCGATAAATGCAGAGATATACTCACTGCCCTCCTGATGGATCACGCGCTCAAGTTCGTCCGCACAGGTGAGATGACAGTCCGGATATTCCTGACCGTAGGGACAGCGATAGCAGTAAGGGGCTGGAATATGCGGAAAATCGAGCAGGTAGGGAACATAGTCCTCCCGCCACGATGTCCGTCCGGACATTGACAATGCGCCGATTGTATTGCCGTGCCAGCTTTGCCACCGCGAAATCACCTTGTACTTTTTGGGATTACCGGTCTCGATATGATATTTTCGCGCCATCTTCATGGCAGACTCTGTCGCCTCAGAACCGCCGGAGACGAAAAATACTTTCGACAGTCCCTCCGGTGCCATGTCGTCGATTTTTTGTGCCAGATCAATCTGCGCTTGCGTGAGGAAGCGGCTGTATGTGAAACACACCCGACTCGCTTGTTCGCCCATGACATCGGCAATCTCCTTGACGCCGTGACCGATGCTTACCACATGCACCCCGGCACAGGCATCTAGGTAGCGTTTGCCTTCCGTATCAAAGAGATAGACCCCCTCGCCATGAGAGATCTGTTGCCATTGCTGCTTAAGTGTTCTATGAAAAATATGATCATCGTTCTGGACTTCTGCCATTCATTGATCTCCTTATTCCGTAGGGAACAACGATTGTTGTTCCCTATTTGGTAAATCTTCCATTTACATCTGCTCTCCCAAATGAGAGCATTGACGCTCAATTCCTTTGGCGTTTTGGCGGGGTTGCGGAGACACCTTCCATACCGCCGCTGACCCTGAGCACCTCGCCTGTAATCCAAGACGCTTGGGGACTGCACAGAAAGGCGACACCCCGTGCGATGTCTGTTGGTTCGCCCCATCGTCCCAACGGGATGGCGCTACGGATGCGCTCAATCATCTCGTCCTCAGTGATGTTAAGCGTCTCACAACGTTGCGCCATGTTCCGCCTGTTAAACTCAGTGTAGACCGGCCCCGGACTTACCGCATTCACGCGCACACCATACGCTGCCAATTCAAGCGCCAATGTCTTGGTCAAGCTGATTATACCCGCCTTTGCTACGTTATAAGCTGCAACTAATGCCGCCGGATTCTGTCCATTGATTGAGGCGACATTAACGATGCAACCGTGTTCCTGACGCTCCATAATCCCACCGGCAGTGCGGCAGCAGTAGAATGCCCCGGTCAAGGTGGCACTTAACACACGGTCCCATTCGGCGTCGCTTAACTCAACGATAGGAGTGACCTGCTGACCTACGCCGGCGTTGTTGACCAAGATGTCCAACTGGCCGTGCTCGCTGATTATCGTTTCAAAAAACGCAGTTACCCTGGCGCTGTCAGTGATGTCTAAGTGAGCTGCGTGTACTTTCAAGCCATCGGCGCGTAGCCGATTCGCTTCCGTTTCCGCCTTTTCTATTTGCAGATCGGCGATGATTGTCGTTGCGCTGTCACGGGCAAGTTGCTCAACGATTCCTAGACCTAACCCCTGCGCTGCGCCGGTCACCACTGCGATTGAGCCATCAAGATTTTGTGAAGCAATTCCATCATTGTTCATGCAAATACCTCATTTCTTCCGAAATAGCGAAACTGTCTCAACCCCTCTGCAATTTCCATTGTCATATTTTGTACCTTTTGCTACAATCGATCATGTTTTGAGAGGATAGCATAAATAACCATCAAAGGAGGAAATGCAATGGCTACTTACATCGCGTTGGGGCGCTATACCCAACAAGGCATACAGAATATCAGAGAAGGACCCGCGCGCACAAAAGCTGCCCAAAAAAACGCTCAAGCTTTAGGCGCGGAATTTAAGGCGTTTTATGTAGTGATGGGTCAGTACGACTTTGTCACCATCATTGATGCACCGGACGATGAGACTGCAGCCAAGTTCGCGCTTGCCACTGCTTCAGAAGGTAATGTCCGCATTGAGACTCTTCGCGCCTTCACGGAAGATGAATACGGGGAAATTGTTGCTTCCCTGCCCTGAACTGCTCTTAGGGTGCAGCCGATATTATTTGGGAATATCTTCTAACGTCTTATTTTTTATCTGACCGATATAACTCTTTCAGACGGCGTATGTACTCTCGATCCCTTTTCTCGACTGCCTCATCGAACTGATTCGGGTCAACAAACCACGGCTTCCCTTCCGCCATACGCTCGTTAATCTTCTCAGCGGCTTCATCAAGCGATTCGGGTCCGCTACGTCTCCTCGTCCGTATATCCGCGGGCCATTTCCAGATACCCGCTAGATCGTAGTGGAGAAACGGTCCTTCGTGGGGCATACGGAAACCGAAGGTGGACTGGATGCCGAGTTCAATCTCTTCAGCGGTTGCCACCCCCTCTGCCCACAATCGTGTTGCCTCACGTCCCATTGCGCCCTGTATCCGGTTCAACAGGTAGCCGGGTAACTCTTTAAGCACCCGAATTGGCACTTTCTCGACCTTTTTCATCAAGTCATAGATGATGTTGTATGTTTCATCGCTCGTGCCGGGCCCCTTAGCCACTTCGACGCCGGGCACAATGTGCGGGGGTGCAAAATAGTGCGTTAATCCAATTTTGTCCTGTCGCTTGACATCTGCGCCGATAGCGCTCATCACAAATCCGGACGTATTGCTGACGATGATGGTATGCTGAGGGCACAGCTGATCGAGTGTCTTAAAGAGAATCTGTTTATCTCTCAATCGTTCGACGATGGCTTCGGTGATGAAATCGCTTTGTGCTGCTACCTCCGCCAAATCGGTGGTAGTTGTAATCCGGCTGATCGTTTCATCTGCTTCCGATCGGGTTATCAGTTCCTCTTCGACAAAGAGGTTCAAGGCAGACTTGACGTTCCTCATGGTCTGCTGTAGAAGTGGGTCGCTGAGGTCTCTAATAATGGTAGGATATCCGCCGAGCGCAAAATTTATGGCGATACCGAACCCCATGGTCCCGCCCCCAATAACTCCCACCTTTTTGATGTCCACTAATTCCATATTCGCCTCCTGTATCGATTATTCCTATCACAGCCATCGCTGGACAAACCGTTAAAGGGGGTCTACAATTTTCCGAAGCCCTTCGCCAATCTGAGCTAAGTTACTTTGGTATATGAATCGATCCCAACCGATGCAGAAGTGGCGGACACCTAGGTCAACATAACGTTTTGCTTGTTCAGGCGTACCAATTTCAATTCTCGGCACGACATCATATTCTATTGATTTCTTGATGACAAGTTCCTCAAACGGTTGTATCTCCGGTGTGCCCATTAGGCTCGGTTCACCTCTGGAGAAACCAAAATCTGCTGGCCCCCACTGGGTCATGTCAACTCCCTTTGCTTTCGCAAAAGTAAGGATCTCGTCGATATTCTCAACCGCTATATTTTTTTCAATCATAATCAGGAACACAACCGAATTCAGGTCGTCAATATAGCCGGTTGCGCTATAACCTGATAGTGCCGAACGACGCAGTTTAACTCCCATGTGTCCACCGACATCAGGGAGGTCCGGTCTTATCGCTTGATGGCATCGCTCAATATCGTCTACGGTGCGTACATCCGTAAAAAGGACTGCCTTAAAGCCTGCGCCAATCGACGCTTGCGCCCAAAAACTTTCGCTTTTCTGATCTAGCTTTGTCATGAGCGGTAAGTTGCCACACTGACCCGACCGCGCCATGTGATAGAGTAACTGCATATCAAAAGTGGAGTACTCCGCACAGAATTCACCGTAGTCAAACAGACCTGTATCTCCAATAATCTCAGGAAGATCGGGATCGATGGACAGGTAATGGGTGCCGATGGTGGGTTTCCCTTGATCGAACTTCTCACGAAACGTATTAGCCATTATCATGTAGCCAATTCCTCCTTTTATAATTCTGCTGATAGCATTATCCATGCGAAGCTATCACACCCTCGCAAGGATAATGCTTGATGTGGACTGATGATGACTAGAGAAACATCGTGATGCCCATATCAATGTATCTATCGCGATCGTTTGGTGCGATACCCCGGAGGCAGACGGCAACCCCTGTGCCTTCCAGCTGCTCTGCCACATGACGCGCACAGTCATCAAGGGTTTTGAGCGAGTGGTGCGGGTAGCTTTCTAAGCTGAAGCTCAGGTCTGCAGGTCCAAAAGAGAGACAATCGACACCCGGCTTAGCGAGTTTTCTCGCGTTGGTCACCGCATCAACCGATTCTATCTGCATCCAGAGTACCCCGTTTTCATTCCACCATTTTGCATACTCGAGGCGTCCGCTGTGTTCCGGCGCGACTTTCCGAGAAGCACCGCCCCAACTCCGCTTGCCCGTCTGCGGATAGTAAAAGTAATCGATGGCTTCATCGACCGTCGATTCGAGCTCTACCTGTGGCACCTCAATGCCCGTCGGTCCCAGATCCAGGTAGTTGCCAATAAGGTAGGTGTTGCGGGTATGTTTAATCCGAAATTGAACCGGCATATCGAATTCGTCGGCGACGTTGCAGAACGTTACGAGCCGTTCTTCGTTAAAGGCGGAGTGCTGACTGTCGGTATTGATGAAATCGAAATCTGCCCCATCAAGGATGGCTCTGAGGTCATCCGGATCTGATGCAACAGGGGCTCCCTGTCCAATAAGAACCTCGCCATCGCGGATACGTTGTTTCAAGCTTTTTTCTGCCATCTGATACTTCCTTTCTCACGTGCTGTTGTTAGATGAGAACTTCCACTCTAATCCTCACAATGTTGTGATGCTTATAGCAGATGAACAACATTAGGACTTTCAACCCTGACTTTGGAACGTCTTCAAAAGCCATTGTACCCGTTTTGTACCGTCCGATCAACAAAAATTAGCAGAGCTTTGCACCATTGCTATAGATGAACACCACGATTTCACGTTGGTTATTAACGGTAAATGGGTAAGTACTGAACCTGAAAGATTCCGCAAGGTATGGTGTCTGAAAGCGAATTTGTCTATTGCTCCGGTAGATTTGCAGCACTTTTTCGCTCAAAAATTCTGTCGAAGTGGTATAATCTATAAGACTTCTTGGCGCACAGGTTAACCGGGATTCCGTGGCTTACCTGCTGGTGCTCTCGTCTTTTTCTGCGTATCATTAATGCAATCGTTGTATCTCTAGCAACAACGTAAAACATATCAGGGGAGAAGCATGTCAACAGAAGAAGCGCTATATCAATTGAAAATGAATGGCTATTGTGTCCTTGAGGGAATCATCCCGGCGGACAAAATCGATGAGGTGCGAGAGGGTGTGGTCGCGGCGCAAGCGGCACATCACGCAAAAGCAGAAGCGGAACTCGCAAAAACAAGGGCGCGGGGGCACCGTGTGGGTGCTAAGGGTGTTGCAAATATGAGAGGAATCATCAACGCAACTCAGACCTTTGCCCCGTATTTAGCAGATGGGCGGATTATGGCGCTTACCGAGGCACTGTTCGGACCGTACGTGCGGATTTCCTGCACAGACTGTGTGATAAACTATCCGGGGAATGAGCGAGGTTACTGGCATTCAGATTGGCCCTACAATCAAACCAATGCAACGCATATCCTCGCTCCGTATCCGGACACAATCATGCACCTCTCAACGATTTGGATGTTGACTCCATTTGGTCCCGAGACGGGCGGCACCTATATCATCCCCGGAAGTCATAGAACCGATAACAATCCTTCCGCGGCGGGGATAGCAGGAATCGATCCCGACGCTCCGTATCCAACTGAAACGCAGGTTTCGGGCCCCGCGGGTAGCGTCCTCCTCTACGACAGTCGGCTTTGGCATGCGGTGCCGCCGAATCGTAGCGACGAACCGCGTGTTGCAATCATTGTCCGTTACGCGCCGTGGTGGCTGAATCTGAATCCCACACAGGTCGGAAATCCGGAACATACCCAGATGGTGATCGAGACGGACGGAAAAAATTATGATTCTCCTCCGATACGCTCGGAAGTCTACGAGTCACTGCCTGATAATGTGAAACCGTTGTACCGACATTGGGTAGAAGCATAGATTATGGGATCCCGACCCCATTAGTAAATCGAGTTGTCCCTTTGATTGGAAAGGTATCGTTGATACTAGCTGACCGCTATCACTCCCAAAAGACAAAAAAGCGATTTGAGAACAGAGGAGGAAAGGTAGATGCACTGGAAATACAATCTCGCGCATTTCATTTGGGTTTATGTTATCGTTTTGGGGTTGACGCTGCTGATGGTAGACGTTGACGCACAGGCGCGGATTGCTTTCGTGTCTGAGAGGGATGGGAATCCTGAAATCTACGTAATGAACGTCGATGGAAAGAATCAACAAAGATTGACTGACAATCCTTTTGATGAATGGGACCCCTCATGGGCTCCGGGCGGTAAGCGCATTGTCTTTAGTTCCAAGCGGGATGGGAACAGTGAAATCTACGTGATAGACGCTGATGGAAAGAATCTAAAAAGACTGACCATTGATCGCAATAGCGATTGGCATCCGTCATGGTCACCAGACGGTGAACTGATTGCTTTCGCGTCTGATAGAGATGGGAACTTCGAAATCTATATAATAGACACCAATGGGAAGAACCAACAGCGCCTCACTAATAGTCGCCGTAGCGATTGGCATCCGTCATGGTCTCCGAATGGTGAGCACATTGCCTTTGCATCGGAGCGAGATGGCACCTTTGAAATCTATGTGATGGGTGCCGATGGGGGTAATCAACGGAGGCTCACCGATAATCTCCGTAGCGATTGGCATCCGTCATGGTCACCAAACGGTGAGCGCATTATCTTCGCGTCGGAGATGGCTGGGAACAGTGAACTCTACATAATGGACGCCGATGGGGGTAATGAACAAAAGCTCACCAATGATCGCCATGATAACGCAGATCCCGCTTGGTTTGACCCCACTTTTGCGGTTGCTCCTGCAGGTAAGATACTCACGATGTGGGGGTGGATCAAACATCTCGACCGATAACTACCGTTATTGAGAACAGGGTGTCTGCTGTTATTCCGCGTATTCATCAAAATTAGTGACCTTCCACTGTCCATCAATCAATTCGGTGAAGATTACAGTGTTACGAACCGTATTTGAGAAACTCGTTCCCTTGAGGGTTAGCTGGTATCTGAAGAACACGCGGTTTTCGTCTTCAATCTTTTTGCCCACCTGCTTATACTCAATATTTGGTTTCACATAGGATTGGTCACTACCACTTCGGATCTCCCGTAAGAATTCGATTTCTGTTTCAAGTTTTTCCTTAGCGAGTCCGTCGCTCAAGCGTAACGCCATGTCTTGGTTTGCGTGCAGGTAATAGTTATAGACGAAATCCTCTGCAACACCTTCGGGCGTATTCCTGTCTGAGCAAGCAGATATAATGAGTAAAAGAGAGAAGGTAACCCATGCCCTTTTCATGATGTTTCCTTTTTAGCAACGATAGTAATCCGTAATTCGTTTGACGTGGCTTGGACGGGTTGATATAATGCCCAATGAGTCTCTCGATCCGATGAAGTGTTCACCTGCTAAACGGAAAGGCAGATTGGTGATTATCCGCGATCAGGTTTGTACTTATGCTCCTCAAGAGGGTATCGAATGATAGCCTTTAACTCAGTGTGCGTCAAGAAAAATCAAATATTTTAGCTTTGGGAGTACGATAAAAGATGAAAATTACTAAACTCGAAACATTCTTAATTGCACCCCGCTGGCTGTTTCTGAGGGTGCATACGGACGAGGGAATCGTCGGCTTAGGCGAGCCGTATCTGGAAGGGCGCGCGACAACCTCCGCCGAGGCGGTTCGGGAACTTGAAGATTACCTCATCGGTCAAGACCCACGGCGAATTATCCACCATTGGGAGGCGATGTATCGACAACCGTGTTATCATGGTGGCGCAATTCTGATGAGTGCCATCAGCGGAGTTGAGGCGGCGCTCTGGGATATACTTGGTAAAAGCGTTGGGCTCCCGGTGTGGCAGTTGTTAGGTGGACGCGCCCGAGACCGTATCCGTCTGTATAAAGGCGGTGGGTCCGTTGATCAGATAAAAGCGGATGTAGCGCGAGGATTCAAAGGGTTCAAAATCGGTTTGCCGGGACCCTATCCGAAGGTGCACGCCACAAAAGAATTTATCGACCAAGCGGTTGCCACAGTTGGAGAAATCCGCGATGCCGTTGGGCCTTCCATTGATATTGCCATTGACCTACACGGCGCGTTCCTCCCCGCCGCCGCAGTGCCGATTATCAAAGCGTTGGAGCCGTTACACCCCGCGTGGATTGAAGATCCGTGTCAGTGTGAAAACTACGATGAGATGGCGCGCATCGCTCAATCGACAAGCATCCCTATCGCAGCGGGCGAACGCGTTTTCACACGCTGGGCATTTCGTGAACTTTTAGAACGCGGCGCAGCGAAAATCCTAAATCCAGATCCTTGCCATGTTGGGGGGATTTTTGAAACGCGGCTCATCGCGGGCATGGCAGAGATGCACTATGCCGGTGTTGCGCCCCACTGTCCGCTCGGTCCAATCGCGTTGGCGACCTGCCTGCAACTCGATGCCATGATGCCAAACTTTGTGTCTCAGGAGCACGTGACGCTCGGTGAGGGTTATCTCAAAGAACCGTTCGTTCCAGTCGATGGGTACTTGCCGATTCCCGATAAACCGGGGCTTGGTATCGAACTCGACGATGAAGCGATGGCGGACAAGATTGGCGCCATCTTCCGTCCACAATCCCCGCTTCACCATGAAGATGGAACGGTCGTTGATTGGTAGGAAACCGATGATTATCAGGATTTAGTTCCGGTCTCTCCTCTTCCTTTTCCATTCCTCATACTCAGCAAGTGTCTTTTCATCCGGCGGATAGACGCCGACGATGCTTGCCCCGGACTGTATCTTTTTAGTGATAAAGACCTCTTTCTCCTCCATTTCGGCGGCTGTCTGCGCGACTTGCTCTGCTAGGTGTGCTGGTACTACAACGACACCCTCTTCGTCGCCTACGATGATGTCGCCCGGATACACCGCCACGTTACCACAGGCAATCGGCACCTGAATCTCGCTCGGATGATGTATGGTTTTGTTAGTATGGGCGTTCATCGCTGCAGCGTAAGCTGCAATACCAAGTTCCGCGATGACCGGACTGTCACGGTAAGCCCCATCGGTTACAATGCCCGCTGCGCCACGGCAGTGGACGCGGGTAGCAAGGATTGACCCCATCGTTCCCGCACGGGTATCCCCTCGTGCATCAATAACCAAGACTTCCCCCTCATCAATCTGCTCAATCCCGATGCGTTGGACATCTTTCAGGTTGTCAACTACGCCCGGATCCAAATCTTCGCGCATCGGTATATACCGCAGGGTAAATGCGGGGCCTGCCATCTTCATATTAGGCTTTAGGGGTGCGACACCGTTCATAAACGTCCAGGTGATGCCGTGCTGCCGTAGTACCGAAGTCAAGGTCGCAGTGCTCGGAATCAAAAGAAGATTGAGCGTTTCACGCGATATTTTCTTTGTCATTTATTTTTTCCCTTCCTTTATGTAATCAATCTTATCGAGATTTCAAACTCTCTCATAAACCTATCTTGCCGATATTATAAACCGGAATAGCTATAATTCAACCCTTAAATTCGGGCCGCATACATAAGGGATCTGTTAGCAGTGACCTATGGGGAATATCTCTTTATACTCTGATACACCTTTCCCGTTTTGAGTTGACGCACAAAAATCGCTATTGTATAATCTGCTTGTGCTCCGCTACATACCAAGATCTAAAGCGTCAACAAGGTTGCAGAATGAGAGTTATTGCTGGAAAATTCAAAGGTAGACGCTTGAAAACAGTTAAAGGGGCGGAGGTCCGACCAACCGCTGACCGCGTCAAAGAGTCATTATTCCGTATCTTTGGTGCAGGGGTTGTCGATGCCGATTTCTTGGACCTCTGTGCAGGAACTGGAAGCATCGGTCTGGAAGCGTTGAGCCAAGGCGCGAAGTCTACCACCTTTGTTGATAGCAACTATCACGCTATCCGTATTATTGAGTCGAATCTGGAAATATGTGGTTTCAACCGCGGACATCCGCAGGTCCGGCTCATTCGCCTTGACGTACGGAGGGCACTCGCCCGGCTTGGTAAACGTAAAGCGAAGTTTGACCTGATTTACTTTGATCCGCCATACGCTTCTAAAATCTACGAGCCCTGCTTGAAGCTGATTGTGGAGACGAATCTGCTTTCTCCAGCCGGTGCGATTGTTGTTGAACATCGGAAGGACAAGGGGAGTAATTGGACGGAGTCCTTGATACTAGATGAACTGGTATTAAGTCGCCAAGAGCGGTATGGTGACACAATGCTTTCATTTTACGGATGGCATGGGTGAAGGATTAGAATAATGCCAAGCAGCAGAAAAAGCGGTCAAGGCTTTATACCTCCATGTAGGACAGAAGGCGCGGGATTGTGTCATCTCCCAACTATTTGCGGGGTTATCAGAAACCGTTGATGTGCCAGAGCTATTAATTGAAAAGGGACGCGTTTTGGATAACTTCTATGTTCCTTCCCGTTATCCGAATGGTCACTCAACAGGTGCCCCATTTGAACATTACGGTCCATTACAAAGTGAGGTAGCGATTCGATATGCCCGTGAGATTATTGAGTTTATCCGTTCTCAAATGGCCGGATGAACTATATAGGCGAAAGATAGTCGTTACTCAGTTGTGTCAAGAGGAAGAACTTTGCAAGGCGGAAATATTACCGATATACTTCCACTCAATCAGATTTTGTGCGGTGATAATATAGAGTTGATTCAACAACTCCCGAACCGCTCTGTTCAACTTGTCATCACCTCGCCGCCCTATTTCCAACAACGGGACTACGGTGGGGGCATGGGCAATGAGGTGCGTTTGGAAGAATATCTTGAGAACTTGCTATCGTTGTTCCGCGAGTGCGTGCGCGTTGTCACAGGTGACGGTAGCCTTGTGTTTAATTTAGGGGATAAGTACGAAGATAGCAGCTTGCTTCTTGTACCGTACCGTTTTGCGATTGGGGCGACCGAAACAGGATTGGTGAAACTGGTCAACGATATAACATGGGTCAAGAAAAATCCAACACCACGCCAGTTTAGACGGCGATTGGTCAGCAGCACCGAGCCGTTTTTTCATTTTGTCAAGACAGCGGATTACTTTTACAACCCCGACGCGTTCATGGTAGACAAAACCCCACCAAAAAAATTGCAATCTCAAGGGCGGAATGTGGGGCAGAAATATTTCAAGTTAATCGATCAATCAGATTTGTCTGCGGACGAAAAACACAATGCCCGCGTTGCTTTGGAGAAAGCAATCCAAGAAGTCCGCCGCGGTGAAATCGCCGGATTACGGATGAAAATTCGGGGTATTCACGCAGAGGCATTTGGTGGACAGGATGGCGGACGTAAGATTCAGGTTGAGAAAAATGGTTTCACACTTATTCGATTACGGGGCAATAAGCTCAAGCGAGATGTGCTCGAACACTCGGTTGAGTCAATTAAAGGAATCAAGCACCCAGCAATCTATCCCGTAAAAATTGTTGAGGAGTTTTTGCACCTGCTCACACGCCCCGGCGATGTTGTGTTAGATCCTTTCATCGGTTCCGGCTCCACAGCGGTTGCCTGCAAACAATTCGGACGGTATTATATCGGCTACGATATTAACCCGGATTACTGCGAATACGCACAAAATCGAGTTGAGATGATCGCTAATGAGAATACATCATCCCTTTTTGGGGATAGCTGATGTGCTCCGTTTGTCCGCATCGCTAAGAAAGAGAGATTGAACAGCGACCTGCATGGTTTCTACTCTTGAGACGATTCAGACACGGTTGACAGCTTTAGATCTCTTTCGACTGTTGGCTGATGAACCGCACAGTTTTTTTCTTGATAGCGGCGTAGATGCCCCAAGTCCCGCAAAGCGAGGATTCCGCTACGCGGAACTCGGGCGCTACTCATTCGTCGGTTCGCAGCCGTTCCTAATCTTCCGCAGTAAAGGGACGAATATCCATCTAGATTGGAGAGACAGAGTTGAACGAGAATCAGGCAATCCATTTGACGTGCTCCGTGAGATTTTGAATCGTTTCCAATCACGCCCACTACCTGGCACCCTACCGTTGATTGGCGGTGTTGGATATTTGGGGTATCCACTCCGCTGCTTTATCGAGCAACTACCTACTGCTGCACATGATGACCTTAAACTGCCTGATTGCTACTTTGCGTTTTATGACGCTGTCGTTGCATTCGATCATCTATTCAATCAGGTTTATTTATGCAGATCCAATGTTGACGAAGGTTCTACTGACCGACAGCGAGAGCAGGTAGACAAACTCCGTTCGATTCTTCAGTCTGAAAATCACCGCTTGCAACGTAGTTGCGGAAACCTCAATCTTCACTTTTCTCATTTCGCAGAATCTTCAATTAAATCTAATTTCTCCAAAGTAGATTATGTTTCCACCGTGCAGCGTGCGAAAGCGTACATCGCATCGGGCGACATCTATCAAGTTAATTTGTCGCAACGGTTGTCAATGTCAAGCGACTTGCCACCGGTAGAGCTATACACCCGCTTGCGTCAGTTGAACCCCGTCTCTTACGGCACGTACCTTCACTGTAATGATTTCCATGTTTTGAGCGCTTCTCCCGAACGGTTTCTCTTTTTTTCGCCAAATCGGAGGACTGTTGAAACCCGTCCAATCAAAGGAACACGCCCGCGCGGCTTGACGCCGGAGTTAGATCGGGAGCTGGCAAACGACCTGCTGCATAGCGAAAAAGATCTCGCCGAGCTGTTGATGATTGTAGACCTTGAGCGAAACGATCTTGGACGTGTCTGCGAAATCGCTTCCGTCCATGTGCCGGAGCGTGTCACGCTCGAAAGCTATTCCAACGTACACCATCTTGTTGCGACTGTGAGGGGAACGCTCCGGGAGGCGGTTGATCGTATCGATCTCCTGAAGTCATGTTTTCCCGGCGGGTCGATCACCGGAGCCCCGAAGATTCGGGCAATGGAATTGATTGATGAACTTGAACCGACGGATCGCGGTGTGTATACCGGGGCAATTGGCTACTTTGGTTTTGACGGAACGATGGATTTAAATATTGCAATTAGAACCGCTATCCTCAAGAATGGGTATGCCCAATTCCACGTTGGTGGTGGGGTGGTTGCGGATTCCGAGCCTGACGCCGAGTATCAGGAAACCTTGGATAAAGCGAGTAGCTGGATTGCCGCTTTGAATAAACAACATGAAATATGATTGCAAGATGTGGAGGCTTGTCGGATTTCGTATGACAGGTTGGAGTCAGTCTATGACCTATGAGCTTACGAACCATCTGTCTACAAGGAGCATACCATGAATCAAACACGAAAAGTTGTTGTGATGAATAGCAACGGAAAAATCTGGACGGAGGAGCAGGCTATTCCCGAACTCAAGCTAGGGCAGTTGCTAGTAGAAGTTGGTGCCTCGATGGTAAGTCCCGGCTCCGGACTCGGCGGCGTCAAGAACAGACGCGCAAATCCAACGCCGAATCCAACCAAGCGTCCCTTCGGTTACAGTAACGCCGGCGTGGTCATTGACAAGAAGGGGAATTGTGGTGAGTTTTCGATTGGCGATCGGGTGTCGGGGATGGGAGGCGGGTACGCACTGCACACAACACATGCCTGTATACCGCACAATCTGTGTGCAAAGATTCCTGACAATGTGAGTGATGCCGAAGCGGCATCCAATCACCTTGCGGCAACAGCCCTACACGCCGTGCAACGCGGACGCATTGCAATTGGCGAAAATGTTGTCGTGGCGGGGTTAGGTTTGGTGGGACAGCTCTCCTGTCAGATTGCACAGATTGCCGGCGCGTATGTCATGGGGCTAGATCACTTCCCGCAGCGCGTGAAGGTTGCACAGGAGGCAGGTGTGGATTTGCCAATCCAATTGACCGATACTGACCCTGTGTCGATTGCAGAGAAATTCACAAATGGATACGGGATGGATTGCGGGATTATCGCGTTTGGCGGCGATGGTACGGCAGCGTTTCGTCTGATTCGCAGTATGCTCAAGACCGCGCCGGACACGCATAAAATGGGACGTATTGTTATTGTCGGTGGTGCAACCATTACACACGGCTTTGCTGCTAGCGTTGGAAATGTGGATGTAATCAGCGCAGCTCGAACGGGCCCCGGCTATCATGACGAAGCCTATGAGCATGGTGCGAATTACCCACCGGTTTTTGTCCATTGGCCCACGCAACGGAATCTCGAACTAGTGCTTCGGTTCATGTCCGAAGGCAAACTAAAGGTCAAACCGCTGATTACCGATATTCTACCAATCGATCAGGCAGCCGACGGGTGCGAGAAACTCCTCCAAACCCCAAATGAGGCTTTAGGGGTTGTTTTCACTATGCCGTAGTTTGAGAACGAAAAATGGATTGACAACGGGGATACAATGCACTATATTTTATTGTTGAAAGGCGGGTGAGGCACAATTATCCGAAAAATTAAGATCATTCTCGACATGATCAAGTTCGAGCACACGGTTTTCATGCTGCCTTTTGCAATTATGAGTGCGTTCATCGCCTCAGACGGGTTGCCAGCACTAGATAAGCTAGGTTGGATACTCGTCGCTATGGTCGGGGCCCGGAGCTGTGCCATGGCGTTTAATCGCCTTGCTGATGCCAAGATTGACAAAGCGAATCCACGCACGTCAATGCGAGCCCTCCCCGCCGGATTAATCACGACGGGAGCGGTCTGGGGATTTACGCTTGTCTCCGCAGCGCTCCTCGTGTTCGCAGCGTACAACCTTAACCCCCTCGCTTTTGCGCTGTCACCGGTTGCGCTGGTGGTGATTATGGGATATTCCTACACCAAACGGTTTACCTCGCTCTCCCACCTGTGGCTCGGAACCTCCCTCTCGATCGCACCAATTGGTGCATGGATTGCCATCAAAGGTCAGTTCGATTGGCCTCCCATGCTGCTTGGACTGGCGGTGCTGCTTTGGACCGCGGGGTTTGACATTATCTACGCTTGTCAAGATTTCGATTTCGATCGTGAGCATCGGCTCCATTCAATTCCTGCTAAATTCGGAGTTAGACCGGCATTATGGATCTCATCAGTGCTACATGTAGTGATGGTTGCGCTACTAATCGGTGTGACCCTATTGACAGATCTGGGGGTTATCTACTTGGTCGGGGTTGGGGTCGTTATCATCATTCTGATTTATGAGCACGCTATCGTCAAGCCGAACGATCTTTCACGGGTAAATCTCGCTTTCTTCACACTCAATGGTGTGGTGAGTTTGGTGCTTATGGTGTTATCTGTTGTGGATATGGTCGTGTAGGTGGACATCAATGATTTCAAGGGCTAGTCAAGTGGGCAGCCCAGATTTGAGAAATCTTCATAGAAAAAGGGGAAATTATGGACATCAGTTTTAGTATGGGTGTGGGCGGTGGTGCATGGAGTCTCGAAGAGTGTGCCAAATGGGCGAAAGCAAACAGTTTCGATGCAATTCGTCCTAACGCTAGTGGAACATTTGATCCTGAGCATATCCTGCAAGCGGGTGGTGATGAAATCAACGAGACTTTGGGTTCACACGATATCTATCTCGCTGCGCTAAGTGCCCACAACAATCTGCTGGACGACGATCCTGAAGCGCGTGACGCTGCCCGCGAAAACCTCAAACGCGCAATCGAAGCGACAAGCATCCTCGGTGCACCGGTCCTCGTAACCTACGCAGGTAGTCCCGTCAGTTGGCATTTTTACGGACAATTCTCCTCGACCCCCGGGAATCCGGGCGATAGGTCGGTTGAATTGGTGGGTAGATTCAAGGAGATGTGGACACCGGTCATCCGTTTTGCTGAAGAGAAGGGTGTGCAGATTGCGCTTGATTGTGCGGTACGAATGGGTAACATCGCCTGTAATCCGGAGATGTGGGAACGTATCCTTGATGCAGTTCCTTCCGACAACTTGGGCTTATCTTGCGATCCCTCCCACTGGCTCTGGATGGGGATTTTACCGGCGGAGGACGCTATCCGCATGTTTTCTGGTAAGTGGTATTATGCCGACGTGAAGGATTGCGAAGTCAGTCCACAGATGCGTTTTCGTCAAGGAATCATTGGGAACTGGTGGTGGCAATACCGTGTGCCTGGACGTGGGCAGCTGAATTGGGGAACAATTATTGGCGCACTACTTGAATCCGGATATGATTATATCCTCTGTGTCGAGAATGAGGATCGGGGGATGCCCGGGCTTGCCGGATTCGCATTGGGTGGGCGACATCTGCGGCAGTTTCTGCCTACACGTGGGGAGGCATATGAACCTGCAACGCTCTGGAAGGTCAGAAGTTGAGGGGTGGACCGACGGGTTGCGCTTGCAATCGCTTCTCGAAATATGCTATCATTTAATGGTTGTCCACATTTCTGTTAATTTGCTCTGGTGGGAGGAGAATAATGGCATCTATTCGTGACAATCTCGAACGGATTCAAGATCGGATTGCTGCTGCCGCCGCACGTACCGGGCGTGACCCCAGTTCAATACAGCTCGTTGCCGTTTCTAAGACCAAGCCTGTCAGTCTGATTGTAGAAGCAATCGACGCAGGGATTACAGATATTGGCGAAAATCGCGTCCAAGAGGCACAAAGTAAACACCCCCAGATTGACCAACCGGTAAAGTGGCATCTCGTTGGGCACCTGCAGCGAAACAAGGTGAGACACGCCTTACAGATTTTTGACCTCATCCATTCTGTGGATAGTCTACGCCTCCTTGCTGAAATCGATCGACGATCTGCCCAGTTAAATCGCACGACAGAGGTGCTAGTTCAGGTCAATACCTCCGCTGAGCCCAGCAAATACGGTCTGGAGCCGGATCAAACGCTGAACTTCATTGAAAGTGCACACCCGTACCCCCATGTCCGGATCAAGGGATTGATGACAATCGGTGCCTTTCTGCCTGACCCCGAAGCGGTGCGTCCGATGTTTGTATCGCTTCGGCAACTCCGGGACAAGATTATTGCCCAGCAATTTCCCAACGTTGAGATGGATAACTTGTCAATGGGGATGACCAATGATTTTGAGGTTGCCGTTGAGGAAGGGGCGAATCTCATCAGGGTGGGCACAGCAATCTTTGGAGAGCGGGAGTAAAACGTCTCAATCAGATCCGGATAGGAGTATAGCACTTTGGATAGAAAACTTCGAGTCGGTTTCATCGCTGTCGGCAATATGGGCGGTGCAATTGTCAGAGGCGTTGTGCACGATTTGCTGCCGCCTGAGCAGATTTGGGTAACAGATGTTTATCGTCCCCTCGTTGACCAACTGTGTGAAGAGTTAGGGGTCAACAGTGCAGAGAGCATCCCAGAATTGGTGCAAAATGTGGACTGCCTGCTATACGCAGCTAAGCCGAATAACGTCCCAGATGTCTTCCCAGAAATTGCCGCCGCCCTCCAATCTTCGTCTCAGTGGCTCATCTCTATTGCGGCCGGTGTTTCAACAACCCAATTAGAATCGTATTTCACCTCTCCACCCCCGCCGATTGTTCGTGTGATGCCAAATATTGCTGCATCTGTGGGAGAAGCGATTTCTGCGATCGCGGCGGGACGTGCAGCCACAACGGAGCATCTCGCTATAGCGCAAGCAATTTTTGACGCTGCTGGCAAATCGATTATCATGGAGGAAAGGCACCTGAACGCTGTTACCGGTTTAAGTGGTAGTGGGCCGGCCTTTGTGTTCCTGTTCATTGAAGCCTTCGCTGATGCGGGGGTACAGGTCGGATTGACCCGTCCTGATGCCTATCAACTTGCCCTACAAACGGTGCTCGGAGCGTGCAAGATGCTTGAAGACGCAGATGAACATCCAGCAGTGCTAAAAAACCGGGTGACAACCCCGGGAGGCACAACCGCAGCGGGCTTATATGCGCTGGAGAATGGGCGCCTGCGAGCAATTATCGCTGATGCAGTGAGTGCTGCAACCAAACGGGCGGAAGAACTTGCAAATTGAGTGAGATTGGAAGGACTCTCGATTATGGAAGTATTTATACCTCTTGTCGTTAAAGTGGTTGAAATTTACTCAATCGTCGTCTTTGCTAATGTTATATTATCTTGGATTGTGAATTTGTCTGGTAATATGATGGCAAGACAATTTTATTGGATGACGAATCGATTTGTGGATCCCGCACTAGATCCAATTCGTCGTGTGCTTAGTCCCATGACAGGGAGCCTGGGAATTGACATTTCACCGCTTATTTTGCTAATTTTTTTGCAAATACTGCAAAGGATATTAGTTGCTACTCTCTATTAAGTGTTCACTTCTTCAAAACTCCTCATCCTTACGATTTTATGTAGGTCCCAACGGTGATAGCAAATGTTGACCGATGAAAAAATCCTAGAATTATGGGCTGATCTTGATATCTATGCCCAACTCACTCAACGAGCGGAATCGACCCCCTATAGTCTTCGAGAAATGCCCACGCCTACCGATCATCTGAAATTGGATGTGCTTAAAGGTAAGGTCCATCAGGATATCTTTCTTAAAGTCAACATGATGCAAGGAATAGGTGTGGACTATGTGCCGTGTTGGAGCTATTATACCGCAGCTGTTGAAGCGAAAGTGCTGGACCGGGAATGTAAAGATGGCGCCTTTGATGCACTCCGCTTTCGCCGACAGTGCCGACGTGAATTCCAACGTGAGGTTAACAAGCAGCAAAATCAACTACAGGCACTTGGGATTTTTGGAAATTGGAAAAAAGGCAGAAATCTGGATTCACGTGATGAGGCGAAGATTATCAATGCTTTCAACATATTACAGAAATCAGGGTATTTAAATAAAAATCATAAATTAGGCGCTTGGTGCCCGAAATGCAATACCGTAGTCGATGCGGATGAGATGGATATGCACCCATCTCCAGTATATTCAGGCTATGTCAAATTTCCTGTGAGCATCGGCTTAGAAGAGTTTGGCGAAGACGTATACCTACTCGTTTGGCTTCCAGATCTATGGCATCTTGCTGGAAGTGTTGCCATTGGGGTACAACCGGATAGTAAATATTGGATTGCTGAATTGGGGGGTGAAATCCTTCTGCTCGCTGAAGCAGATCTCTCAACTCGCCTGCCGCGGGATTATCACGCAGGGTTAAATCGATTACAAACCCGCTCAGTTGATACGCTCACAGATTGTATCTGCGCCCATCCATTCCTAGGTACAGACTTGCCGGTAGTTGTAATCCCGCAGCTTCCTCAAGATGATGATAGGCCAGATAAGGAGACAACCCCTCACCCACTGACTGTGGTGAGGCATCTCACCCCAGGGCACCACCCATACGATTATCAAATTGCACAACACCTGCAACTTCCGATTACATCGGTTATTGATGACACGGGATGTCTAACAGAAGATGCTGAGCAGTTCTGTGGACTTGAAGTGTCTGATGCCGGGAAATTTATCGCCTTTGAACTCGAAAAACGGGGCTATCTAATATCAGCAGGGTTTGAGGATATACAGCAACCCCATTGCTGGAGATGTGAGACGCCTGCCCTGTTTCGCCCCATTCAACAGTGGGTCTTTTCCTTGGACAAGAATCAATTGCGAGAGCGTCTGATTCGTTCGGATGAGCATTTGACACAGTATAGACCTAAAGATAGGGAGTGGATTCAACAAACGCTTCGCGACCTTCCATCACCCCCCGTTTCGTGCCATAGAGGTTGGGGAACCCCTATACCTAGCTTTCAGTGCCAAAAATGTGGAAGAGAATTGTCTGATCCCCGAATTATCGAAGCTATTCGTACTTTGATAAGCCGTCGTGGTGCCGATAGCTGGTTCAAGCTGGCTGCTGAAGATCTGTTGCCTCCCAATACCTTATGTCTTAACTGTGATGCAAAAGAGTTCCGTAAAGAATTTACAACTCTTGAGGGCCACTTTGCGGTTCTTCTTAACGCAATTAACAACCTTGCCGTCAAGAGAAATGTGGTTGAGCCTATTAAAGTTTACTTCTCTTGCTCAGATCAATTTCAAAAGTGGTTTGCTCAGTTCGTGCTGACTTCAATTGCTATCTCCGGTTCGGGTCCATTGAACGTGGAGTTGACGGGTGATGCTTCAGATGTCCAATCGGTTGATACCAGCCAAAGCTGGGTGGATGAATATCCAAAAGATGTACTGCGCTTGCTCTGCCTTCAGTCGAATCTAGACTCATCATTGATTGAAAAACACCTCCAGCAGTATCAGGGGGAATACAACACTATTCAAGGATTGTTCACCACGATATTGAGTCATCTCGAAGATTTCACCTTCGACCTACATGGGGCGTCTTTAGAGCCATTGTTAATGCCGGATAAACAGGTGCTAGCCACTGCTTCTAGGACGATTCAATCCGTAGATCTCGCCTATCAGCGACGCGATTTTTGTCAGGCATGGTCGCTTCTGAGAGATTTCTGTCAATCAGATTTGCGACAATTTTGCGATCATCGGTTCAATGTGCTGAACACAGTGCAGGAGAAGCGGTCTTGCCAAACAGCGCTATCGAAGATTTTATGTGTCTTGACACAACGACTTGCACCAATCCTCCCTTTTTTCTCCGAGCAAACCTACGCCTTAATCCGAACGTGGGGAGCTGCTTCGACTGTGGATTCCACCGAACGCCCCGATGAGTCTGAGTCTCCGAGCATTTTTTTTAGAGATTGGATCTCCCATATCGACCTCTCTGACCTTGCGGGTGAGAGCGTGGGTTGGAAGCAGTCGTCAGAGGAAGGAGCAGGGCAAGACGTAACGGAGCACGAATAAGAGATGAAATATGCAGATGGGAATACGGGCATCTGAATTTCCTTTAGCCTGTTTCTAGCTATTATTTATCACGTATTATAGTATACCGAGGTATACTTCATGATGAGAAACGGACTCAAATTGATTGCACCTTTATTTGGTATTGCTTTGCCTGTGTTGCTAGTAGACCAATTTACTAAGTGGTTAATTCAACAAAATATCCCACGCCATGGTCAACGTGTGATAATTCAGGGCATACTGAACATCCGTCATGATACGAATGACGGTGCCGCGTTTGGATTGATGCCAGGACAAAGTCTGCTACTGGTTATTATCTCGATTATTGCTCTCGGTTTTATCGCCTACTACTATCGACAGTTCCGTGAGAGTTTGTGGATGAGAATTGCGCTCAGTTTTCTGCTTGGAGGGGCACTAGGTAACTTTATTGACCGGGTCCGCCTTGGGGAAGTCACAGATTTCATTCAATGCCGACTGCCCGGCTTCTGGTGGCCCACTTTCAACGTTGCCGATATTGCCGTGTGTATCGGTGCCGGGCTGTTAATGGTTTACCTATTTCGTCATCGAGGGGATTATGATGAAGCGGACCAGATCGAAAATTAGATTACTCATCGTTCTGATTTTAACGGCGATGGTTGCGATTAATGTTTCTGCCCAATTTCAGGAAGGTTCGGAGGAGGCGTCGTCTGCACGTCAGGAAGAGGAGGAAGTTTACCACGAAAGCGCATTACGTCGCTTCGAGATTGTCACCCTTATTGCACTGCCATTTACAGCGATTCATAGCTATGCGGGGGTACGTGGCATCCAAATGATTCGCCAAAATGAGTTTGCTCCTGAACTCTCCACGACAGATTTTAGGATTATTGGTGCCTCTGCAGTATCGTTTGCTCTGTTTATCGGTTTCTGGGATTGGCTGCATACACATGATAAAAATCCTTCCGAAGAATTGATTCAGACGTTACCGAAGCCCATGATTCCGCCGCGGCGATCGCCGATTCAGGGCACTAGACAGCAAGATTGGGACACCGATGAGCCGGGCGGATTTGTTGTGCCCCTTGTTCATGTTCGGTTTTAATCAATCTATAGATTTATTCACGTTCCACATTTGACACTATGCCTGTTTTAGAAATCCAAACCGATGATGCGCCTGTTTTACGACAAAGGGCTGCACCTGTTCAAGAAATTAACGCCGACCTACATCCGTTTATCAAAAATATGTTTGAGACTATGTACGCGGCGGAAGGGATTGGTCTGGCGGCCCCGCAAGTTGGCGTGTCTAAGCGAATCATCGTTATTGATATCGAAAAACACCTCCCGGAGTATCCGCGGATCGCATTGATTAATCCCGTCATTACCATGACCGTTGGTGAGGAGCTCGCTGAAGAGGGGTGCCTCAGTCTGCCGGGGGTACGCGGAATCGTTCGGCGGGCAGCGATTGTGAAGGTAGAAGGACTGCTGCCGAATGGGGATAAAATTGAGTTCGATGCGAGCAATCTTATGGCGCGAGTCTTGCAACATGAAATTGACCACCTGAACGGGATTCTTTTTACCGATCTACTGCGTCCTGAAGATCAAGAACTGCTTGAATCTGAACCGGAATCATCAGGAAATACGGTGACTGAAAATGAAGATTCTCTTCATGGGAACGAGTGAATTTGCCGTTCCGAGCCTAGAAAGATTGGTTGCGGAAAGGTTCGAGCTCATTGGGGTTGTAACGCAGCCTGACCGCCCAAGTGGTAGAGGGAAGCGACTGACCGCGCCTCCCGTTAAGGTTGCTGCTGCTGCACACAATCTCTCACTTTATCAACCGGAACGGGTACGGCACCGTGATTCTGTTCGTGTGCTCAAAGAGCTTCGGCCCGATGTAATAGTTGTTGTTGCTTTTGGTCAGATTCTGCCTAAATCGGTGCTAGAACTTCCGCCTTACGGTTGCCTCAATGTGCATCCCTCGTGCCTCCCGAAGTATCGAGGTGCTGCTCCGATTCAATGGGCACTCATTAACGGTGAAACAGAAACAGGGGTTACAATTATGCTCCTTGACGAGGGGGAAGATACGGGGGATATTATTCTGCAAACCAGCTTGCCAATTGATGAGTTGGATGATGCCGGTACCCTTTCAGTCCGGTTAGCGAATTTAGCGCCTCGCCTGTTGATGGAGGCGTTAGCGCGCATCTCGGATGGTCCGCCGCCACATCAGCCTCAAGATCATTCCCAATCAACTCATGCTCCCCGACTTACCAAGGAGGTGGGTCAAATTGATTGGACTCAGCCGGCAGATCAGATTCGCAATCTGGTGCGTGGTGTTTCGATTTGGCCTGGTGCGTATACTTGGGTAAAAACAGGCCAAGGCTCCACAGATGATAATCTCCGTTTGAAAGTAACTGCTTGCACTGTTGTTGATTACCCAAATTCTGCCGGATTTCCCAGTGGTACAATTGAGATTACGCCTGACAAAGAACTTGTGGTCTTTACCGGTACGAACAATGAAAATAAAATCGGAGGACAAGGCAACTTGGGAGGCAAGCACTTACGATTAGATCGCGTCCAACCCGCAAACAAAAAGGAGATAGACGCTCGTGCGTTTATAAACGGGTACCGCGTGAGCACAGGAGACCGATGCTTTCGCAGGGAAATCTCAATAGATTGATAGGTCGAATATGCGTCCAAATGCTATACTATTTGCTGTTATTAAAGTTGCGGTGTTGTGTCTCGGAATTATCGGTGTCGTTGGGTTGGTTGCCCTTTTTTTGATTATTCCACATCAAGTCCACACGCCGGAAGTTACTGTGCCCAACTTGATAGGACAAAGTTATCAACAAGCAGCCTGGATAATCAACAGTGCAGGGCTAGCGGTCGATCCTGTACAGGAAACAAAACCGAGTGCTGACTTTTCAGCGGGGAAGGTCATCGGGCAGGAACCACCGGCGAATTTCAAAATCAAGTTGAATAGGCCCATTCGGTTGACCTTGAGTTCAGGGAGTGAAAAGGTTGCGATCCCGGATCTTACAGGACGTTCACTGAGTGATGTCGACCTATTGCTTGCGGACGTTGGATTGCGGCGCGGGCGGGTTGCAGCTGTCCACACCGATCGCTATCCGGGAACGGATACTGTCATCGCGCAAACTCCTCGGGCAGCGACGCTGCATCCGTATGATGGCGAGGTGCATTTGCTATTAAGCTTGGGTATCCGGTCAAAAGTGCTGCGGATGCCCGATCTCCACCTTATGCCAATTGATAAAGCGCGTCCCTTACTTGAATCACACGGAATTCAAATCGGTGAGTTAGTTTATAAACTCCATCCGGAGATTAATCAAGGCGTGATTATCAGTCATCAGCCGGGAGCGGGAGAACTCATCCGGGTGGGACAAACGGTCAATTTTGAGATTAGCGGTTCTCAGCTAAAGCAGGAAGATAAGGGGGGCTATGTGGAGATAAAATATGAGGTTTCCCCAACCGGTGTGTCTCATAAAAGAGTACGAATTGTTATAGAGGATGAGCGTAAAAAACTAATCAAGGTTGTTGATAGCTCGTATAGCGCCGGTACGCCTATTGAAAAGCCACCGGTGCGCGTTGTGGGTAAAGCAACGATGCGCATCTATGAAGACAATATATTGGTCGAAACGCGGGAGTATGATTGGTAAACAGGGCATGATAGATGGGATTGGCAGGGCTAAATGGGTATTGTGAGGTGAGCAATTGTTGGAACGAAAAATTATGATCGCCCCGTCCATGCTTGCATCAGATTTTAGCCGAATTGGTGAGGAGGTTCGTCGGGTGGCTGAGGCAGGTGCGGACCTAATCCACCTTGATGTAATGGATGGGCACTTTGTCCCGAATTTAACAATGGGACCTCAACTTATCAAGTCAATTCGATCTTATACAGACTTGCCCTTTGATGTACATCTGATGCTCAGCGAACCGCAGGCATATATTGATGCCTTCGTTGATGCGGGCGCAGATCTTATCACCGTTCACATTGAAATAGAGGAACAGCTCCCCACAATTATTGATCAGATTAAGAGTCACGGGGTCAAAGTTGGCATCGCCTTGCGACCGAAGACACCTGTTACAGCTGTTGATCCCTATCTTGCGGAGGTTGACCTTATTTTGCCAATGAGTGTCGAACCCGGATTCGGTGGGCAGTCATTCCAAAAGGATACGCTCAACAAGATTGGTCAACTATGGCAGCTGATTCAAGCCCGAAGACTGGACGTCGCAATCGAGGTTGATGGCGGAATCAACCAAGAGACTGCTGCGTTGGTCGGACGTTGTGGGGCGACGGTTTTAGTGGCGGGCACCGCCATTTTCGGGCAAGATGACCTCCATCACGCAATTCGTTCCTTACGCCAAGCGGCTGCTTCAGGTTAAAAGGCGACTCAGCTAAATCTGTAATACACTCTTAATCCTTAAACTGAACCGCAACGCTTCTTGATGCTCACATGAAATTGACGTGCCCCTTTTTACTCCTCTGTTGGTGTTTCTCCTGTCTCTTTCTGTTCTGCTCTTTCCCTGCCTATTCACAGTCCTTTGATGCTGATAGCCTATTGGGCTTTGCACAATCTCTCTTTCAGGAAGGGGACTACCTGAATGCTGTGCATGAATATCAACGTTACCTTTTCCTTTACCCGAATACTGCCCAAGGGGATTTTGTTCAGCTCCATATCGCTGCGGCATATCAGAATGCGGGCCGGTTGGACACAGCAATAGAGGCTTATCAGTCATTAATCCAAAACTATCCACAAAGCCCATTCATTGAGCGTGCTCGCTCGAATGTCGCGCAATGCCAACTCCTGAGCGGCAATCAAGCCACGTCCATTGCATCGTTGCGTCAATTCTTATCAGACTATCCAGAGAGCGAATTAGCACCACGCGCACAGTTTATTATTGGAACAATTCATATGGATAGAAAAGACTGGACAGCCGCAGCGCAAGAATGGGAGCAGGTACGAATGAAATATTCGCAAACACCTTTCGCGGAAATGAGCGATCAGTTAATAGGTATAGCGCAACAGGCAGCGCTGCTTCCTCGCCGATCACCTGTTACCGCCGGTTTGCTTTCAGTGCTTTTCCCGGGACTTGGGCAAGTTTATAATGGACGCTATTCGGTAGGAGCATATTCCCTTTTGGTCGTTGGTACGGTTACTGCCGGAACAGCGTATTATATCGACCAAGAACGTTACGAAGTCGCAATTCCCCTAGGTATCATCGGGCTATTTTTTTATTTCAACAACGTGTATGATAGCTGGCGGTCCGCGAAGATTTTTAACCAACAACAGGAAAATCGTTTCCGAGATAGACTCCGAAAGCAGATTTCTGAATCCAATCTGTTTGGTACATCGAATGAACCGCCGCGTAGTACGACATTCGTAGTATTGGACACTCGCTTTTAGCCACTGTGAAGGATTCTGCTGGAAGAAGGGAACTATTCCCGTCATTCCCCTGATCCTTCTTTGGTATTTTTCTTTTTGACTTGAGAGGATTTGCCGATGCTCTCTTACGTTTTAGTTTCCTTGCTTACTATCTTCCAACCGGACTCCGAAATCCGTCAATCCCTCTACGCTGACCGCCTTTTTGATCAACACGCTTATCGCGCTGCAATCCTCGAATACAAACGGTTGCTTTATTATCGTCCTGATACAGCTAAGGCTGACCTCGCCTATTACCGGATTGGATTGGGTTATTATCATCAAGGAAACCAAGAACTGGCTCGGCGGAAGTTTGAGAAAGTCATGCAAAGTTTTCCTGACTCTCCGCTCTACCTCCAAGCGCAATTGATGCTTGGCAGAACTTATTTTGATGCTAAAAACTATTCGACCGCACGAGCGACCTTTTTTCAGGTTGCGAATGCGGATACAGACGGAGAGACAGCAGCGCAGGCGCGATATCTGCGAGGCTGGTGCTATATCCATCAACAAGCTTGGTTCAAAGCGATATCAGAATTCCGCACAGTCCAACAGCTCCAGCCGAATACCCCGCTCAGTCAGTCCGCTACTCAGCTTGCTGACATGACGTATGCAAATACACCTTTGCCTCTTAAGTCTCCCCGGTTAGCTCAATGGATGTCAACTGTTCTTCCGGGGACTGGACAGATCTATGCTGGTAGATTAAAAAATGGATTAATCTCCGGTGCACTCAGCACAGTAGTCTTCTACCTATTAGTGGATTCGATACGTGAGGAGCGTTACGTGGATACTGTAGGAATTTGCTTAGTAGGTTCGCGCTTCTATCTGGGCAATCGGGACGATGCGAGGGAGTGGACAATCGAACATAACCGTCGGCTTGAGGCAGATTTCGTCCGGCGGTTGAAGCAGCAAACACGGGATAACCCACCGTTAATCGCTCAACCAAAGTTACCGGGGTAGCCCCAGAGTTCAGGTGATTTTATTTGGGATACTGGGACTATGGCGGCTGAATCGACTAACTTCTGCTCCGCTGAATTTGATTTTGGGTACTATGAACAAAGCCGGTGCTATCAAACAGCTTCGGCGAGCACACGTCCCACTTCCTGGTCCCAAGTCCCTTCAATCTTGACGCCATATTCCTTGAGCCCACCGGTTGCTTCTACCCCTGTCAAATAAGGACGGGTCGTCCGATTCTCCTCGACGAGATTTGGTTCGGCGTAATCAGTATGCAGAAAGTGAATTGCCAAGCCAGCGCGGGGTTTATCGGTGCTGTTGTGGCCAGTTGCGTGAGCGGTGCCGTAGCAGAAAAATGCAACGCCTCCTGCGGGTAACTCAAGCGATACGGCGCGTTCCTCCGGCGGGTAACATCGGATGTGATGATCGCTATGAGGGTCGCGGCAGTGTTCATACTGTTCCCGATGCGAGCCGGGGATAACGCGTAAAGTTCCATTAGCGACTGTCGCATCGTGGATAGCTGTCCACATTGCTGTGCCGCGTAAAGGGTCGGTAATCTTGAAGTACGCATTGTCTTGATGCCAGTTGGTGGGTGAGCCGGTGTGGGCAGGTTTGAGAAAGATCTGATCTAGATGCTCAATAATCCGGTCACCAATAAGTTGCGTAACCACGTTGATGATTTTGGGGTCGAACGGCATCGCTCTGAAGAAGTGACTTTTATGATAAATCGGACAGATTTGGAAATTGAATTGTGTGGTGGAGTGGGTTTGCCCATCACCATCGGTGGCAACGTTACGCAATAAGCCGTCTCGAAACAGGCGGTCGAGTTCAGTCTGCATTGCCTTCACTTCGCGTTGAGAAAAAAAATCGGGGATGATAAGGTATCCCTGCTCCTGAAAGTGGTGGATGTCCTGTTCCGTTAAATTCATTATGTTATCTCCTGCTCACGGCTATATGATGAGTTCAGTAATTAGAAAAGCGTCGATTTGGGGCTTGCCTATATTCCGGGGGCTGCTTTCGCTGGATGTCTGTCGCAAAATGCGTTACAATATTTTACCTAGTTCCGTGTCTTTGTCAAAGGAAAAACGGAAAACACCCAAAACGCTGCTGCACGTTTTTAACGGTAAACCGTAGGGAAAAAGCTTTGGATGGCACTCCACTCAAAGGTTTTAAAAAAGAGATAGATGCTCTGCGCGATGTTGGGAATCAATTTCACGCTCGTGGTTGGTCACTTGGTACTAGTAGTAATTACAGTGTCGTGACCAGTCGTGAGCCGCTGGAATTGCTAATTACCGCAAGCGGAAAGGATAAAGGTCGTCTATCGCGACACGATTTTGTGCGTGTGGATGGTGATGGACTCCCCACTGTTCCCGCGCAGCCGAAAGCATCTGCGGAAACATTACTACATATTGCCATTGCTGAACAACCCGATGTTGGGTCGGTGGTGCACACACATTCCATCTGGGGGACCCTGCTTTCAGATTTTTATTTTTATGACAACGGGTTCAGGATTGAAGGTTATGAAATGCTCAAGGGACTTGCCGGCGTAACAACCCATGAGCACGCTGAGTGGGTGCCAGTTTTTGATAATACGCAAGATATCCCCGCGTTAGCCAAACAGGTTCGCCAATGCTTAAAGGATTCCGGGACTCCAGTTCAGCATGGGTTCTTAATTCGACGACACGGGCTGTATACATGGGGAATCGATCTAGACGAGGCGAAACGTCATATCGAAATTTTTGAGTTTCTATTTGAATGCGTCGGTCGGCGTTTAACACTTGCCGAAGCGATGCCGGTTTGAGTGCGTAACCCTTAACTGATAGCAAGGAGGAAGACTATGGCTCGCATCCGAGTTCAGGACGAAAACCGGGAAATTACTGAGCATCAAGAAATTTGCGACTTTCTGGAGCCATTTGGTATCTCGTATGAAAAGTGGGATGTCGAGGGTCGCGTTGGTCCCGAAGCTACAAACGAAGAGATTTTGGACGCTTATTCCCCGGAAATTGAACGTCTCAAGGAACAGGGCGGGTTTGTGACAGCGGATGTCATTAATGTCACGCCAGAGACGCCCGGCTTAGATGCTATGTTGGAAAAGTTCAACAAAGAACACACCCACAGCGAGGATGAAGTTCGCTTCACCATCAAGGGCAGCGGACTCTTTCATATTCATCCAGAAAATGCACCTGTATTTGCGATCCAAGTGGAAAGCGGTGATCTGATTAGTGTGCCAACCGGCACCCAGCACTGGTTCGACCTGTGCGATGACCGTACAATCCGCTGCATTCGGTTGTTTGAGGATACATCGGGCTGGACGCCGCACTACGTTGACAATCCTGTCCATGAAAATTACACACCTGTCTGCATGGGACCAGCCTATCTATCCCCTGCTAACGACGTTGAACCTGTGGTGCAGATCTGATGAGATTTTCTGGACGTGGAATCCTACTCGATATTGAGGGCACAACGTCGTCGGTTAGTTTTGTGTACGATGTGATGTTTCCTTTCGTGCGTCGCGAATTGGATGGGTATCTACATGCGAATTGGGGCTCGGCAGCGTTAAACGAGGTGTGCGACCTAATTGCCAAAGATGCGGGTTATCAATCTTTCGGTGTGTGGTGTACGGAAGGGACTGGGGTGGAAAGACCGCAGCACCTGCTCCGAGAAGAGGTGCTTCGACTGATGAATGGCGACGTCAAAGCGACAGGGTTGAAAGCACTTCAGGGATTAATTTGGCGATCTGGCTTTGAAAGTGGTGAGATGCAGGCGCACATCTACGGTGATGTGCTGCCTGCGATTCAAGCGTGGAACGACGCTGGGGTGGATGTCCGAATCTTTTCGTCTGGAAGTATCGCGGCACAGAAACTATTTTTTGGACATACCGTGGCTGGGAACGTGCTACATCTGTTTCGCGACCATTACGACACAACTACCGGGCCAAAAAAGGAAGCAGCGAGCTACCGTGCAATTACTAAAGCCTTCGATCTGCCGCCGATGGAGGTTCTTTTTTTGAGCGATGTGCTGGAGGAGTTAGAAGCAGCCCACGCGGCTGGCATGCAAACCTGCCTGTGCAAGCGTCCTGGCAATACAAAAATCACGGCGAGGCATGATCAGTCTGAGATTACGTCATTTGATCAGATCGAATTATCGCGTAGGGTCTAAAGTGGGTTCAGCGCTGTAGACGCATATCACAGCTAACCTAACTAAAGCTGCTGTAGATTTACACAGCAGCCCTCGCTGCTACAAATCCTTCGACGGCTGCTTCTAAATCTTCCGGTGTGTGAGATGCTATCACAGAAAGCCGTAACCGACTTGTTCCTTCCGGCACAGTGGGCGGACGGATAGCCGGTGCGTATACACCGTGTGAAAGTAGAATTTCAGCAAAACGTGATGCGACATCCGCAGCGCCAAGTATCAGTGGAAGAATCTGCGTCTCGCTCGGCAGGAGTTGGAACCCCTCTTGTAACAAAGCGTTTTTTAGCAGGTGAACATTGGAATGCAGTTGTCGGCGTAGCTCAGGAGTAGAGCGAATCACATCAAGAGCGGCTGAGGCACCAGCCAACGTCGCGGGTGGCAATCCTGTTGTGAAGATAAAACTCCGCGCTCGGTTCACTAGGAAGTCAATCAAAGCAGCACTTCCAGCGACATATCCTCCCAATCCACCAACCGCTTTGCTCAAAGTCCCCATCTGAATAACTCCGCGATTCTCCAGTCCAAAATGCTCAATTGTTCCGCCCCCTTTTTTTCCTAAAACCCCAAAGCTGTGTGCATCATCAACCATTACCATCGCATCGTATCGATCTGCTAACGTACATATTTCAGGGAGCGGTGCAATGTCACCATCCATACTGAATACCCCATCGGTCACAACTAACCTACGTCTGAATTTCGGGGATTGTGCTAGCAAGGATTCCAAATGCTCGATGTCGCAATGTCGATAGACCTGTTTTGTTGCGTGACTGAGGCGACACCCATCGATAATACTTGCATGGTTAAGGGCGTCGCTGAGGATGAGATCTCCATCGTCTGCTAGTAAAGGGATTATGCCGATATTCGCTAGATATCCGGAACCGAAAACTAGAGCGGCTTCGGTTGCCTTAACTTTGGCAATCTTCGCTTCCAGGTCAGCGTAAAGATGGGAGTTACCTGACATCAGGCGAGAGGCACTTGCGCCCGTTCCGTATTTTTGTGCAGCGGTAGCGGCAGCTTCAATCACTGCCGGGTGGACGCTTAAACCGAGGTAGTTATTCGATCCGAGCAGAATGACTTCGCGTCCTTCGAGCAGGATGCGCCCTGTCGGGGCTGTTGTGACGGAGCGGAGCGATCGCCAGAGCCCAGCGTGATGAAGTCGATCTAGTTCAGATTTGAGCCAGCGCGCTTTGTGCATGGGGTATCAGGGGAAATTGATATGATGTATTAGAAGGGTATGCGCTACACGGCGTCTTGCGTGAAGCGTAGAGTAGGCGAGGAGGTGTTGTGGCGATTTCAATAACCCTAAAAGCAAATAAATTCGCCACAACGAACCTGTTATGGTATGGTGACATGCTAGTCGCTGTGATTGCTTTCGGAAATCTGTGAGACTCTCCGATTGGCGTGGATAACAGTGATTCCGTAGTCAAAAACCTCATCAACAATATATTCGATGCTATCATAAGCCACTTTTTCACCCTGCTCCGGCAGCCGGCCGATAGTTTTTAGTATAAACCCACCAATCGTATCGTAGTCGTCTCTGGGAAGATTTGTGTTTAACGTTGTGTTGACAATGTCGATTGGTGTCCGGGCATCAAGCGTCCACGAATTATTTCCGAGTGCTTCAACATGTAGTGGCAGTCGCTTATGTGAATAACGAATCTCACCTACAATTTGCTCAAGGAGATCTTCCAATCCGATATACCCAACGCAGCTGCCGTGCTCATCAATAACAATTGATACGGGTTCTGAGGCAAGTCGCAACTCCTCAAGTAAATCACCTAACAACTTTGTTTCTGGGACGTAGTATGCAGCTCTTATGAAAGAATCGATTTTACTTGTTTCGGTTGGGGCGTACAGAAAATCCATAATGCTCACAATTCCTGTCAGTCGATCGATTCGCTCTTCATAGACTGGAACATATTGATAGCTAGTGTGCTGTACCATCGCTTTTGCCTGCTCAATCGGCGTGGCAACATGAATTGCTATCACTTCCGACAGTGGAATCATAATTTTCCGTACGGTTGTCTTTGAAAGGGCAAAAATCCCCAACATCATCCGCGCTTCATTCTCTGGAAGGGCACTGATATTGTCAACCAGAATCTGTTTAATCTGATCTGCTTTGGGATCGCCTTTGTGTCTCCACCTACTGAATAACCCCCCTTCCGCCTTCGCTGTTATCCGAGCGGGAAGTGTTTGTTTTGTAGGAGATGCGACAACAAGCGAGTCGGTTGTTGTACTGGTGGTTTCTGAGTCTGTTCTTGGTGAGTCTGATCGATCTGTTTTCAATTTGTCCCTCACTCCCATTGTGGATAATCGAGATTATATCGAAGAAAATTATACAATATGATTGAAGTTTGGCATACAAGATTAAAACAATTATAGCACATTTTAGAAGTCCCTTTCAATCAAAAACCTTATATAGGTGCCATAGTTTGCTTTTATGATGGAGGCACTGTTTTCCGCTTGTCAACGCTAGGAGAAGGTGCTACAATATACGCTTCAGGTGTTGTGAGAACGCGTGTTTTTATTCGGTTTAACTTAGGCTAAATTGAGCTTTTAATGATGAAACTCAATTTTTCTGACGGTACAGACGCGCTGCGACCCGCAACACTCAGAGACTTAGGGCCGGACCAAGTGCTTGTGCTTGTCAACGGGAAACGGCGGCACGGCGGGGGTAGATATGAATGCGATTCCCGCAAGTGCGATTAAGCGAATCGAAGTCCTTCGGGATGGTGCCTCGGCGCAGTACGGTTCAGACGCCCTCGCCGGCGTAATCAACATTGTGCTCAAGGAAGGCTACGAAGGTGGATTCCGGTCCTCATACGGTTCGACTTACGAAGGCGACGGAGAAACATTCGATGTAAATCTTCCTGCCAATCTGCCGGAATCGTTGTTCACTGACCAAGATCGCTCCATTATTGAGACGTGGCAGCCGAAAGACCGTGTTTCGATGTCAACCCGATATGTGGACGTCACTATCGCTGTGGACTATTCTGTGCATCGATATGGTGCATATACGGTGATTGAGGGTGGTATTAGCCAAACCTACGCGCCTAAGTATCTGACTGATATTCAACTGAGTTACGGTTTGGGTGAATAGGGCAGAATCAAAATAGGTGCAAATAATCTGTTCGACGTTACCCCTGATACAAATTATATCGGTCAATCCCGAGGTGGGAGGATTGCTGATGCTTAGGGGAATGTTGTGGTTGATTCGCCGGGTGTATTCACCTATTCGCGGCGTTCTGCACCGTTCGGCTTTAACGGTGGACTCTACTATATCGGTTGGGAGCAGACATTTTAAGGTTCCCATTGTCGTAGACAGATTCAATGAAGTCGGAATAGGTTTGCGACAAGCATCAGTGTTACAAGGCTAATACAGCCGTGCCTTATTAGCCTTGTAACAAATATCGCCTCTATTGCATATCCATCGTTGCACGTTGTTCTCTTCCTATCAAGGCAATACAGATTGTAGCTATTACGACGAATTAGGGTATTGGCACACGACTCTTTTCACAAAAGGATTACAATATGGTTAATTTCGCAGTTGTGGGGTTAGGTGTGGGCAGCAGTCGCGCCCGAATGATTAAAAATACCGAAGGTGCTGAGCTGAAGTGCGTCGTCGATTTGAACGAAGCCCTTGCCAAGCAGATAGCCGAAGAACTTGATACCGAATGGACACCAAACCTAGATGATATCTTAGGACGAAGTGATATCGATTGTGTGATGGTGATGACGCCAAGCGGGACCCACGCTGCCCTCGGTATCCGTGTGGCACAAGCGGGGAAGCATGTGATTACCACTAAGCCAATGGATGTGTCTACCGAAGCCTGCGATCGCCTCATTACTGCCTGTGACGAAGCTGGCGTGAAGCTAGCCGTCGATTATCAGAGCCGCTATGTGGATACTAACTATCGTGTCGCGGAAGCCCTCCGGCGCGGTTGGCTGGGCAAACCTATCTTGGGCGAAGTCCGCTTCAAATGGTTCAGACCCGACGAGTATTTTGAGCGGAACGGCGGTTGGCGTGGAACGTGGGCGATGGATGGTGGGGGCTCTCTAGCAAACCAGGGGGCACATCTGCTCGATCTTATTTCTTGGTTCATGGGCGATTTTGAATCGGTCTATGGTGAAATGGCAATTATGGACCACGATATTGAAACCGAGGATATTGGGCTTGCCATCGTTAACTTCAAAAGCGGCGCCAAGGGCGTGATTGTTGGAACAACAACCTTCCCGACCAGCGTCTATTTCAGTGCTGAAGTACACGGGACCGAGGGTGGCATTCTAGTTGATGATGTCCTTGGTGGGGCGATGCGCGTTTTTGGTGAAGGATTGGAGGACCGGCTCCAACAGATTGAGAACCCTATTCACAGTATCATCGAAGATTTTGTTCAGGCTATTGAGGAAGGTAGAAACCTGAGAGTTGATGGTAGGGAAGGGCGCCGAACCGTTGCACTTTTGGAGAAAATCTACCAATCAGCTAGAGAAGGAAGAGCCCTGAGTGTCTGAGAATCGATAAAATCAGCTTGTCTGTGTCATCCCTGAGAATGGAGATTATGGGTTGGAAGGAATTAAGCAGGAGTCTAAAGGGGCAACAGGACGCGCTATTCTAATCGGCCTGGCATTTGTCGCCTTCAATGCGTATTGGGTGACGATTACGGAGATGAAATACCGGGCGGAGGCAACCGCACTGCCGATATTCATCTATCCAATCTTTCTCCTGTTTTGGCTGGTTGTCTTCAACAACGGTATATTGCGACTGTGGCCACGGATTCAATTCTCGATGGGAGAACTTCTCACCATCTACTCGATGGTTGTGATTTCAACATCCATCGCATCGTATGGCATGTTGCAAGATCTCTTCGCCATCGCTCTCCACCCTTACCAATTTGCAACCCAAGAGAATGAGTGGAAGGAACTCTTTTTCCATTATATCCCACCTTGGTTTACTGCTAGCCCTCCCGATCCCGTGTTGACCGGATACTACGAAGGGGATACCTCCTTTTACGAGTCAAAACACTTCAAAGTATGGCTGAGACCCATGTTGGTCTGGACAGTGTTTACGTTGGTCTTGCTATTTATGCTCCACTGCATCAATACCCTCGTGCGCCGACAGTGGGTGCACACCGAACGATTAGCGTTCCCCATCATCCAACTCCCCGTGGCAATGTCGCAATCGCCGAACTTCTTGCGAAATGGTCTGCTATGGGTTGGCTTCTCTATCCCTTTCATCTTGGACCTCATGAACGGACTACATGTCCTTTTCCCATCTGTCCCATACCTGCATCTCAAATTACACTTCATTGGCAGACAGCTCACCGAAAAACCGTGGGACGCGATGTCCAATACTATGATATCGTTCTATCCGTTCATGATAGGTCTCGGTTTTTTTCTGCCGCTAGACCTTTCATTTACCTGCTGGTTCTTCTTTCTCATACGCCAGTTTAGCCGCGTTTTTAGCAGCTACCTTGGACTAGATACACTTCCCGGCTTCCCCTACTTCTACGAACAATCTGCCGGTGCATGGATCTGTATGTGCTTCGTTGCGCTTTGGGTGACGCGTAGACATCTGATTTTTGCGATTCGAACCGCGTTTTCCGAAAAATCATCGGCTGACGCAGACGAGCCAATGCGCTATCGGACAGCGCTGCTTGGGTTGGTTGGCGGATTTCTGTTTATGTTTATCTTTTCTTATCGGGCGGGAATGTCGGTAATAGCGATTCCGGTCTTCTTTGGACTCTATTTTGCTATTGCTATTGCTGTTACCCGCTTGCGAGCGGAGTTTGGGGCCCCGCACGGTATCTTCAACCATCCTGCAGATATGATGGTGACCGCCTTCGGAACATTGACTTGGGGCGGCGGGAGTTTAACCGTAATGAGTTTCTATCAGTGGTTCAACCGGAGTTATCGCTCGCACGCGATGCCAAATCAGTTTGAGCCGCTCAAGATGGCTGAGGTCGGTCGTATTAATGGCCGCCGATTGATAATTGCGATGATGGTTGGGACAGCCGTGGCGCTCATCGTTGGGATGTGGACGAACTTGGATATGATGTACCGGGATGGTGCGTCGGCGCGGGTGTCATTCTTTAAAATTTGGGTTGCCAATACCGCTTGGACTCGATTAGAAAATTGGTTGTTTCACCCAATGCCGGCCGATGTGCCCCGTACCACATTCATGGGTGTTGGTATGGCAATAGTAGTAATTCTCCATGTCCTACGAACCCGCTTCTTTTGGTGGCCCCTTCACCCTGCCGGTTACCCACTCGCTGTTAGCTTTGCCATCGATTATTTCTGGTTTACTTTTCTTATCAGTTGGACGATAAAAGCTATTATTTTGCGAGTAGGTCAGGTCAGAGGATATCAACGATCCATCCCATTCTTCTTCGGTCTAATTTTGGGTGATTTTATTACCGGCGGGCTCTGGATGATTTACGGCGTTCTGACGCAGCAGCAGACATATATGATCTATTTGAATGGCGGGACGTGGTATTGAGATATAAATTGCAAGTATTCCAAGAAAGAGAGGCAAGATTGTGGAATATGTGAACTTTGGGACCGCCGGCATCCAAGTGAGCCGATTGGCTTTCGGCTTGGGTTTCAGAGGGCAGCCCGATGAAGTCCAAGCGCAACGAGTGATCGAGCACGCCTTTGAACTTGGAATTAACCTCATTGATTGTGCAAATTGGTACGGACCGATGGATGATCGCGCCAATCAGGGACGGTCAGAGGTAATTCTAGGCAAGGCACTGAAAGGCAAGCGGGATAATGTTGTGATTACCACGAAGGTCGCTGCGCCCACGGGGGTAGGTCCGAACGATGAAGGCTTATCGAGATATCACATTATGCGTGAAGTGGAACGATCACTCAAGCGGTTGGATACAGACCATCTTGATGTCTATCTGGTGCATCGCTTCGATGAACTGACACCACTTGAGGAGACTATACGAACGTTAGACGATATAGTTTGTGCAGGCAAGGCGCTTTACGTTGGGTGCTGCAACTATGCAGTATGGCAGGTTTGTAAATCGCTCTGGATTGCAGACAAGCACAATGTAACGCCATATATGTGTGTCCAAAATCTATACAACTTGCTGAATCGCCGGATGGAAAGCGAAATGTTTGATTTAATTAAAGATATGAGCTTAGGTGCGATGGCATTCAGTCCACTAGCGGTTGGGCTTTTTAGTGGGATTTATTCGCCGGACCGACCACCACCGTCGGGAACTCTGTTTGCCGGGCGCGAGGACGATTTCGCCCGTATGATGGAGGAGCGGTCCGCGCGGGTTATGACAACCGTTAAGCAGCTCGCTGATGAATTGGGAAAAACACCTGCACAATTGGCTATAGCTTGGGTGCTGTCGCATCCAGAGATCACAGTGGCTATCAGCGGTGCCGACACAATCGAACACCTGAATGATAATATTGGTGCTGTTGGTTGGACACTTGATGATTCCGTCCGAAGAAAACTAGATGCTGTTTCCGAATCATTCGTCGCACGACCCCAGGGGAGTTTCTAGCATATCCCAAGTTAAAAAAATAACTCCGAAACTTGAGACACACTAGATACTTCTGATTATCTGTGAGCTAAAATTCACGTTTCATCTTGCCCCAAGTGACGGCGAGCTTACCAGCCGGGTCAACAGCAAGCGAGTTTCGCACATTTTTGTTAATTTCGTCTGGACTTAACGCCCGGTCATAGACTCGGTAGATGGCGATGGAACAGTTACAGGTGCGCTGCTGTTCAACATGGGCGGACGTGAATATACCATGTTGTAGCATGTCGTGTGCTGGATCCCACTCTACTTCAGTTGGAGTGTTAGAAACTTCGACACCATCTCGATAGATTGTTATGCTCTGTCCACTTGCAAAGACGAGGTGCACCCAGTGCCACTCGTTTTGTCCAATGTTCAGCTTATTTTTGCGTTTCGCTAAGTCCTGACGATGTTGTATAACGTTTTGGGCGATACTGATATTTTGAAATATGCCACTGCCGTTGGCATCTAACCATACTCGAACAATCTGATCTCTCGGTGCTCCAGCGTTCCAACCGTCCTTAATGGGAGCCCACGGTTGAGTCTGGAGACCAAAAACTTGGTGCTCTTCCATGAAAAGAGCACCATTTATTCGCATAAGGAGCCCGACAGTAAAATCTTGAAGATGCACGATTGGTGCGTCTTTGTCCTCTTCTTCATTGGCAAAAACGTCCTTGGACTGTGCTGCGGTGTACCATGCAGCACTTTCCGACTTGACGCCAATTGCGGGAATTTCAATAGTACCGTGTTCGAGGGTCGGCTTGCCGTTCCCTCGTTCGAGTTGTCCGCCGGCCGTGCCAGCATTTCTCCACGCGTTGTCAGCCTTCTGCTGGCGTGTTTCTACAGGATTAAAGTAGAGCACGGGGTCCCTAACTGGACTCACGGCGAACGCCATAGACGAGATCAGCGCAGTAATCAACGCCACACTCAGAATAGTAATACTTGACGCTTTCATTTTAATCGCCTCCTGATGAAGCTTATGGCAGTCTGATAGTCCTTTGTTAATAAGTTAATTGCTGAATTAAACAGACATCATGACGTTCATGCAAAGCTTGAGGATAATCTATCGGAAAATCTCCGAACTAAAATCCACGTTTCATCTGAGCCCAAGTGACGGCAAGCTTGCCTGCGGGATCGACCGCCAGTGAGTTTCTCACGTTCTTGCTGATTTCGTCCGCGCTGAGCACCCGGTCATAGACGCGATAGATAGCGATTGAGCAGTTACAGGTGCGCTGCTGTACCTCAAAGTTAGAGGTAAATATGCCGTGAATCTTCAATTCGTGCTCTGGATTCCATACCACTTCTGTGGCGTGGGAGGCTGCCTCTGTGCCATCAAGGTAGGTCGTCACGCTCGTGCCACTCTCAAAAACAACATGAATCCAGTGCCATTCGTTCTGTCCAAGATTCAGCTTGTTTTTCCTGTTTGAGAAATCGTGACGGGCTTGTACCTCTGGCACGTTCTGAGCGATACTTACGTTCTGGACGATTCCTTTGCCAGCGACATCTAACCATATCCGGATCACCTGTGCATGTGCACGAGGCGGAACTTTCTCCTCGGTTTGTATACCTATGATGATGTTCTCTTCTTCAAAATATGGACCATTCACCCGCATCAGGAGGCCGAGGGTGAAATTTTCTAGATTAACGACTGGTGCTTCGCGGTCCTCCGCCTCGTTGGCAAAAACTGCCATAGCCCGAGTTGCGGTGTACCACGCGGCATTATCCGCCTTCAGACCAATTGCTGGGATTTCAAGGGGACCCACTTCGAGGGTAGGTTTGGCTTCGCCTTTTTTAACTTCCCCGCCCGCGGTGCCGGCGTTCCTCCAAGAATCGTCTCCCTTTTCTTGGCGAGTTTCTAAGGGGTTAAAGTAAAGTACGGGCTCCTTCACCGGACTTACGGCAAACGCTATGGAAGATGTCAATACCGTGGTGAGCGTGAGGATGAGGATAGTTTTGTTAGACAATTTCATGTTACACTCTCCTTCTGAACTCTGGTAGAAGAGAATTTTATATCCTCCTCGTTAAGCAACCGATAACTTGTGAGATTCTTGTCGCGGAATTTCCGCAATAGAACTCCAAAACATCAATAACTAGTGTATCAAAAAATCACGTAATTGTCTACAAAAAATAAGTAATCGCGCTGAGGTGAAATCAGATGATCAATTCATATAAGGGGCGGGTTGCCTTTTTCCTGTTAATCGTTTCTCTGAATTTCTGCAGCTTCCCTCTCTATTCAGAGTCTGAATTTCAGACACATCTCCAGAAGGCGAATCTGTACGCGAGCCAGCGCGAGTTCCTCAAAGCAGTTGAACATCTCTCGGAGGCACTCAATATTGAACCCCGACACATTGATGCACATGTTCAACTTGCAATTGCTTGCAGCCGATTGGGATGGATTGACAAGGCGGTTGAATCTTACGCCATTGTGTTGCATCTTGACCCCAACTTACCGACCGCACAATACGGCTTAAAGGTGCTAGGACACTACCAACTCGGTTTAATCCATGCGAGGAAAGGGGCTTTTGAAAAAGCAAAGACCCAATATCATCTCGCCCTCGAACTCGATCCAGATCTCTCCCTACCACATTTCCAACTCGGTTACCTCCTGACCCAACAAGGACGGTTTGAGGAAGCGGTTCCATTCTATCAGAAGGCGATAGCGCTCTACCCAAATCATACCGGTGCCTACTATCAACTGGCGAATGCCTATTTCCGGATGGGCGAACAGGAGGATGGGAAACGTCAGTTGGAAAAGTTTCGGGAGATTAAAGCGAAACAACGGTTCAATCTTGCAGAGAGGTCTTTGAAAAAGGGAGAGATAGACGAAGCCCTAACAGCATTTCAGCGGACGCTTGACATGGATGCTGCGTTTGCACCCGCATACGCCCGGCTCAGTGCCATTGCCCTCCAAGAGAATGATTTGGAGACTGCGGTGGAGTATCTCCAACATGCTCTTGAGATTAGACCCAATTTCGCCGCAGGGCATTATCAGCTGGGCAGTATCTATCACAAACAGGGCGAAATTGAGAAAGCAATTGAATCATTTGAGAATGCCCTCAACCTTGAACCGAATTTTACGCTGGCTTGTAATGCACTCGCTTGGCTCTACGCAGAAAACGACAAAAACATAGATGGGGCAATAACACTCGCAACAAGGGCGGTCAAATTGAAACCGGCTGCCTCCTACTGGGATACCCTCGCTTACGCCCTTTATAAGGCAGGCAGGTACAAGGAAGCCGCTGACGCAATTGCCAAAGCCCTTAACTTACAACCTAGTGATCTAGACTACACAGCTCGTCAAAAATCGATCCAAAAAGCGATCGACGAACAGAAGAAATGAGGCAAGACAGGATGGAAGGCAGGTTATTCTACGCAATACGCAGTACGCAATGCACATTAGATTTCGCGCGTGACGTTTCAGATTTCACGTTTCATGTTCTCATTCTCTTGCTATTTACACCTCTAACTCTTGTTGCCCAACCCCCAACCTTCACCGATGTAACCGCAGAAGCCGGCATCGATTTTAAGCATACGAATGGCAGCAGCGGTAAGTTCTACTTCGTAGAACAGCTCGGTTCAGGAGCAGCTTTTTTTGATTATGACAACGATGGGGACCTCGATATCTACTTCGTCAATGGGGCGGGTCTCCCCGGTTTTCAATCGGAGAAACCATCCACCAACCACCTCTATCGAAACAGTGGGGACGGCACTTTTACCGATGTGACAGAGATTACCGGGGTCGGAGACAAAAGTTACGGCGTTGGATGCTGTGTCGGAGATTATAACAACGATGGACACCTCGATTTATATGTGACCAATTTCGGACAAAATCGCCTCTACCACAACAATGGTGACGGGACCTTCACTGATGTGACAGATTGTGCTAATGTAGGAGATGCACGGTGGGGAGCGTCCTGTGCTTTCGCAGATTATGATAATGATGGTCATCTGGATCTATATGTGACCAACTACATTCAGTACCAGCTGGATAAAAACAAAATCTGCAGGAATAAGGGGGTGCGCACGTATTGCATACCGCAGGAATATATGGGCGAAGCAGATATCCTCTATCGAAACCTTGGCGATGGAACGTATACTGAAGTTACCCAAGGAGCGGGCGTGTACCAGCCCCGAAGCAGAGGACTTGGAGCCGTTTGGGGTGACTATGACAGTGATGGCTACGTTGACCTTTATGTGGCTAATGATACGAATGAAAATCACCTTTTTCGCAATAGTGGTGATGGGACATTTTCCGATATGGCTTTCTTTGCAGGAGTCGCATTGAATGAAGATGGTGAGATGGGGAGCGGTATGGGCGTTGACTCCGGGGATTATGACAACGATGGGCGTTTGGACATTATGGTAACCAATTTTCAGGACGAAGTCGCAACCCTATACCACAACGATTGTGATGGTTTTTTTTCTGACGCTTCTTACATCTCTGGAACGGGTGAAAGTACCTACGCATCTTTGGGATGGGGCGTCTGTTTTTTCGACTATGACAACGATGGTGCCAAAGATATATTTATTGCCAACGGACATATCTTTGATAACGTCGAGTTATTCAACCCTGAAACGACCTACGCCCAGGTTAACCATCTTTTTAGGAATTTAGGAGATGAGATCTTTCAGGAGGTTAACACACATGTAGGGTTCGATCTAGCCCAAAAAGCGTCTAGCCGGGGAGCTGCCTTCGGAGATTATGATAATGATGGCGACATTGATATATTGGTCACTAACAACGATGGTAGACCACAACTTCTCAGGAATGATGGTGGAAACCGGAACAATTGGGTGAAAGTGCACGTCCGCGGAACTACAAGCAACCGGGCAGGAATCGGGACACGGGTTGAAGTTGTTGCCGGCGATCTGTCACAGATGGCGGAAGTGAAAAGCGGTTCCGGCTACCTTTGCCAAAATGCACTTGCTCTACATTTCGGTGTGGGTAGTCACACAACTATCGATCAAATTATCGCAATGTTTCCGGGCGGAGGAGTTTATAAGATGGAGTCGATGCCAGTCAATCAAATTATTGAGATCACAGAGCCTAGCGGCAAATAAAGCTAAAAAACGGTTGCAATAATTTTTAAAAGATGCTAACATTATCAAAATCTTCCGATCTGTATCCCCTCGCTTTAGCCTAGGTATACAGATCGGAAAATCGTGTTTGCGTGCTAAACCCTTTTACTTTTAGATATTGATTTAGGGACGGTTTGAGTCCAAGGAGACGAGCAGGTAGGGTAAAATCTCCCACCGTCAATTCCGGGATTTTCGAATCACGACGAATCAATCCCTCTAAACTCATTTGTGGCTTGCAAAAAGAGGCAGTGTGGCAACTGCGGGATTTCTCTTTTGCTTGTTCGGTCGCCAACCAAAATGGGGCACGGCATTGTCCCACGAAGTAGCGGGTGTAAGATCCCAATGAATCGGGACAACCCGTGTTGATAGCGCAATTTCCAAACTAAAGTCGGCGATTCATCAACAAAAGAATCCCCGTCCTTTAGGGCGGAGAATATGTCGAAAACTATACGTTAAGAAGGGTGGCAGTTCGCCGCCAAATCCAGCAGCCATTAGTAAATGTCAGGAGGTCCACTTATGAACACGGTGTTAAAATTAACCTTGGTGTGTGTCAGCCTTACTGTTTTGGGGCTAATCCTCACTCACCCAGGATATACCAAAATTGAACTCGCGGACGAGGATATCGTAGGAATCTGGCTCTTTGATGAGCCGGATGGCGATGCAATTGTTGATGCAAGTGGCCACCACGCGGACGGCAAAATCAATAACTTCACTGAAGACGGTGTAAAAAGAGAAGAAGGTAAGTTTGGTGGGGCGTTGAGGTTTCCCGCTGTAGATGGAAAACTTAATAACGTTACCATTCCAAATCCACAGAATTATAACTCCTTCGACGAATTTACCATATCCATGTGGGTGAAAGCAAAAACCACAGGGGCGAATCAACGTATGTTTTCAAACGAGTCGTTTCCGGGTGGAGATGGAAGTCGGAATATCGTCTGGGAACTTAACAGCGGCGCCGGAGACACTGCACGCATCGTTTTCGGTGCCGATGGATGCTGCAAATGGGCTGATGCCGTGAAAGAACGCGACCTTCTAACCGATGACGTGTGGCATCATGTTGTTGGACTGTGGCAACAACCGTCTCTGCTCGTCTACACCGATGGGAGAAAAGGGCAGGATAAATGCTTCGATGGAGATAGCCCGAACGGAGACGATCCGTGTAACGCATTGCCAGATCTCAAGGCAGCGGGTGATCCATTCATCATTGCCACCCGTCCGGCTGACACCGGCAATTTTAACGGGCTCATTGACGATGTCGCGCTGTTCGATCGTGCACTGACCGAAGATGAAATTCGGACCATCATGGACGATGGACTTGAGCAAGGCGCACTCGCTGTTAGTCCTCAGGGGAAAGCTGCTACAACTTGGGGTGCCCTCAAGAGTAGAAATACTCGAGAGAATTTTAGCCGGTAGCACTTCGTTAATTTTTTTTGAATGGACTCAAACCTTGCGAGGGTTTCAAAAACCTTCGCAAGGCGATTTATCACTCCCCCCCGCCACACTTTGCCCTCCTGAACCGCCCACCGTTTGGAGTGAGCAGATGTAAAGTTGTTTGCCTAGTGAACCCCGAAAAGGAAACTAAATATGCGAACGCTAGATTTGCGGGTCCGATATTTTCAGGACAGTACCCCGATAGAGGTGCCGTGTCGCGAAGAAAACTTCAGCCGACGTGAAATCAGTATGCCCTTGCCTGTTGAGCGGACCGCGTTTGTGCTGGTCGATGTCTGGAACGTCCATTTTATCGAAAGTTGGATTGAGCGAGCAAAGGCCGTGACAGTAAACGCAATTGTTCCTGCGCTGAACGCCGCTCGTGATGCTGGCCTCACAATCGTGCACGCGCCCTGCCCGGAGGTTGCTGCACAATTCCCACAGCTGGATCGACATACCCCTCCCGACGTCCAACCGTCGCCCGATTGGCCCCCACCGGAGTTTCGGAGCCGGAGTGGCGAATACGCTTCCTACCGGGGACCACGTAATCAGCCGCCGAGCATCGGCATCCATTGGAACCATCTCGCGGACAAATTGGCGATGTCACCATCAATTGAAGTGTTGGACGACGACTTCGTCATTGCAACAGGGGATCAGCTACACGAGCTCTCAAAGGAACGCGGCATCTTACACCTAATCTATGTCGGTTTTGCGACCAATTGGTGCGTTGTTGGTCGGGACTATGGTATCCGGGCAATGTCTCGTCGGGGATATAATATCATCCTGCTTCGCGATGCGACGACCGGCGTCGAGTTTCCCGATACGCTCGATCAGCTTTTCACCACGGAAATTACCATTCGAGAGGTTGAGCAGCAGTGTGGCTTCACTGCATCGAACGGGGACTTCTTTGCGGCGTGCAGTGCCGTATAACAGTGCTTGAGAAGCAAAATGAAAAAATCTTCTATGGGAGAACTATATGAAAAAAGTACGTATCGGCGTCATTGGCTGTGGGGCAATTGCTCAGGTCCATCATATGCCCAACCTAGCGGCGCTTCAGGATGAGTTTGAGGTGCCAATCGTTTGTGATGTGTCGCCGGGTGCTGCAAAGTATGTTGCTGAAACCTTCAATATCCCTCGCTATGTGACAGATTACCGTGACCTCCTCGCATCTGATGTGGACGC
>JAJEAL010000029.1 GCA_022822785.1 Candidatus Poribacteria bacterium | reverse complement strand
AACTGAAATCTATGCCAAACTCATCGCACTTCTGATTCAACACGCCATCATGTTAGCTGCCGGATACCGATATATACAACAGAGTTTCATCAAAACAGCAAAATACATCGCAGGCTATGCGAGGCTGCTAACCTTGAGTTTCCATCTCTCAAAAACAGCACTCCTCCACACCTTGAAAAACATAAAACTTGCATTTGAAAAGGGTGGCGCTTTTCAGAGAACCTGTGGAAAAAATACAACCTTTACACGACTCCAAGACGCTACAGATAATCCCTAAATTGACACCTATGGTGCGGTTAGAAACCGCACCGGCCCCCATAGGCGCGTGGATAGCACCGGCGCAGTTAGAAACAGCGCCTACCAAACGGAAGACCGGTAGGTTTGGATATGTCTATCCAAGCCGAGCGTCACTCGTCGATAGAACGCAAAACAAAACAGTAAACAGAACATTCAAAATAAATTGGTAACAACTTAGGTTAAGTAAATCCCTAAAAGGAGAAGTGATGAAAGGAATTATTAGAACCGGTGACGGGGGACCGGAGGTCTTGACGTTAGCGGAAGTTCCTGCCCCCAATCCCGGACCCACACAGTTACTGATTGATGTAAAGGCAACCGCACTCAATCGAGCGGATACCATACAACGACAAGGGGGATATCCGCCCCCGCCCGGCGAATCAGAGCTGCTCGGCTTGGAGCTTGCCGGGGTCGTTGCGTCGTGGGGAGAGGAAGTGGAAGGCTTTGAGCGAGGTGACCGTGTGTTCGGTCTGGTCGGCGGCGGCGCTTACGCGGAACAGGCGGTCATTGACTATCGCATGGCGATGCCAATTCCTGACGACTGGAGTTTTGAGAACGCTGCGGCGGTCACGGAGGTCTTCTTTACCGCTAATGAAACACTCTTCACCCTCGGTGGCTTGCGCGCTGGGGAATCGGTGCTCATTCACGCCGGCGGCAGTGGTGTAGGGACAGCGGGAACGCAGATGGCGCATCAGGCGGGTGCGCGGGTTTTCATTACAGCCGGTTCAGCGGAGAAAATCGAGAGAAGCAAACAGCTCGGTTGTACGGAAGGCATCAATTATAAGGAACAGGACTTTGCGGAAGAGATTATGCGACTGACAGACGGGGAAGGGGTGGAGCTGGTTCAAGACTTCATTGGTGCGCCGTACTTGGAACGGAATCTCTCAATCCTCAAGACGCGGGGTCGCTTGGTTATGGTCGGATTGATGGGCGGTGCCGATGCAGAACTGAATCTCGGTCAAATCATGCGGAAACGGTTACAGGTCTTCGGATCGGTGATGCGTCCACAGTCGATAGAGGAGAAGATTGGAATTACGCAACGTTTTGTCGATCGATGGTTCCCTTTACTCAAAGAAGGAGAGATTCAACCGATTATTGATTGTGTGATGCCTCTATCGCAAGCCAGCAAAGCGCACGCATATATGGAAGCGAATCGGAACTTTGGAAAGATTATCCTGAAGGTGGGATAGAAAACATAACCAGACATTGGTTCGTGCCAAAAGAAAGTGCAGCGCAGCTCAAAGAAACCGAGTTTTTCCGCAAAAACTCGGTTTCTTTGCACTATTCTACTTAAGAATCAGCATTCGGCGGGTGGCGGAATAATCGTCTGCGGATAGGTGATAGAAGTATACACCGCTTGACACCGTCTCACCGAACGCGTTCCTGCCATCCCAGTAGACCGCCTGCGACCGACTTTCGTAGACCGCTGCCCTCCGATGCCCAACGTCGAATGTGCGGACCACCCGACCCTTCTCATCATAAATGGTCAACGTCACAGAAGCGTCCTCCGCCAACCGAAACGGTATCCATGTCTCCGGGTTGAACGGGTTTGGGTAGTTGGGCAACAGCTCGGTCGCTGCCGGTATTTCATAAGCGACCAACGCTTCTAGCTGAATCCAGCCGCGTCGCACATCTTCAGTCGTAACGATATACCGCACCGGCTGCACGCCAACCAACGGATTGGGGGATTGCGCTGAGATTTCAAGGATATCCCCAATCGTAGCCGCTTGTCTCGCTCTCACATCATCCACAAGAGTGAGTTGATAGCCCACTCCATCGGCATCTATAGTCAGACCGGTGACTGCTTTTCCGTTTGACAGGTTCTTGACGGTCACGCGGAACTTGTTGAAGCGCGCCGTTTGGTCAACAATGGAACCGCTCACCCCTAAGACGGGGGTGTCTTCGATGAGGTCCACTGACGGAGCAGCAGGGGCCTGCAGCTGAAAGTTATTCATGCGTATCGTAACCCCTTTGGCTTGGAGGGCAGGAATGTGGGTGTTAATGGATGCGGCACTCAAGGGATTGTCCGACACATCAACCTTGTCTTCGTTTCCCAACCCCGTATTTGAGACGAGGGGCGAAATATCCGTGATGCGGTTTTTGTTAAGCTGCAGGTTTGTCAGGTTAGTTAATCCGCTGAGTGGCGAAATATCCGTGATGCTATTGCCTGAAAGATTCAGCTCCGTCAGTCTAGTTAACGCTGTGATTGGCGAAATGTTCGTGATGCGGTTGGCTGAAAGATTCAGGAATGTCAGGTTAGTTGCCGCTTCAAGCCCGGTTAAATCACTGAGGAAGTTTGTCACTTCAAGACGGGTTAATGTCCTCATCTCTGCTTTGGTGATTATTGGATCAATCCCCGTTTTGCGCAGAGCCACCTCAAGCACATCGCGGAGAATGGAGTCGGGGATATATGCCTGCAGGCTATCTGCGGTTACCGTAACCCCTCTGGTTTGGAGGGCGGGAATGTGGATGTTGATGGATTCGGGACTTAAGGGGTTTTCCGACACATCAACCGTGTCTCCGTTTCCCAACCCCGTATTTGAGACGAGGGGCGAAATATCCGAGATTTTGTTGTCCGCAAGAGACAGCTGTACCAAGTTAGTTAATTCAGCAATCGGTAAAATATCCGTGATGCTATTTTCCATAAGAGTCAGTGTTGTCAGGTTAGTTAATCCGCTGATTAGCGAAATATCCGTGATGCTGTTGTCCATTAGATTCAGGTCTGTCAGGTTATATGCCGTTTCAAGCCCGGTTAAATCACTAATATTGACCCTTAGTGCTTGAAGACTGGTCAACGTTGCCATATCCGCTTTGATGATTGAATCCCCCGCCGTTTTGCCCAGAGTCCTCTCAATCGCAGCACGGAGATTGGAGTCAAGGATATTTACCACCGGCTTAAGGTGAGTCATGTGTACTGTAACCCCTCTGTTTTTGAGAGCGGGAATGTAGGCGGCGACGGAGTTGGCACTTAAGGGATTGTCCGACACATCAACTATGTCTTCGTTTCCCAACCCCGCATTTGAGACGAGGGCCAAAATATCCGTAATGGGATTGTTGTCAAGCCCCAGGTATGTCAGATTTGTTAATCCTGCGAGCGGCGAAGTATCCGTGATGCTGTTGTGCTCCAAATACAGGTATGTCAGATTTGTTAATCCGCTGATTAGTGAAATATCCGTGACGCTGTTGTGCTCCATACGTAGGCTTATCAGTTTAGTTAGTTTCCTGATTGGCGAAATATCCGTGATGGGATTGTTGGACAACGCTAGTGTTGTCAGTTTAGTTAGTTTCCTGATTGGCGAAATATCCGTGATGTAGTTTTTGGACAACGCTAGTGTTGTCAGTTTAGTTAGTTTCTTGATTGGCGAAATATCCGTGATGCTGTTGTCGTAAAGCTGCAGGTTTGTCAGTTTAGTTAGTTTCTTGATTGGCGAAATATCCGTGATGCGGTTTTTGTTAAGCTGCAGGTCTGTCAGTTTAGTTAATCCGCTGAGTGGCGAAATACCCGTGATGTTGTTGTTCCAAAGATTCAGGTATGTCAGGTTAGTTGCCGCTTCAAGCCCGGTTAAATCAATAATATTGGAATTTTGTACTCGAAGACGGGTCAACGTTGCCATATCATCTTCAGTGATTGAATCCCCCGCCGTTTTGCCCAGAGCCGTCTCAAGCGCAGCACGGAGATAGGTATCAGGGATATCCACCGTTTCTGCTTCCAACGAGATTGAGAGTTGAATCAACATGAATAGAGTGAAAAGAAAAATCGTTACTTTCAAAAAAGTCTCCTTTTTTATAGTGGACCTTAGAATTAATGAGACACTCCAAACCGGTGCGGTTAAAAAACCGCCCCTACCGTTCTCCCGTTTGGTAGGCACTGTTTCCAACAGTGCCGATGCGGTGCGGTTGGAAACCGCACCTACCGGGGAGCGAAGTGTTTGTGCTAGTAATAAACATATTGCTTTGAATCCCGATGCTTGATCGGGAATGAAATCGGAACCAATAAATCGGGATTCCTCCGATAAGATCGGAGGAATTCCCTGAAGTAGGTACTTGATGGCTTCAGGCAGCGATTTCGATTGGCAGATGCTTGTCGAAGTATTCTACCGGTGTGCACCCCTCTAACGCCTCCAACGGGAGTTCCAAAAAGAAATCCGCGGCCAGCCCAACAACCGTCAGGAACTGTTCATAATGGGAGAGATGATCAGCGTCTTGAACCGTGGTATAAATGCCCTTGGACAATGCCTCTGCAAACTCCAAACAACGACGGGGCGCCGTGCAGGTGTCATGCTCACCGGTGAAGACCAAAGTCGGCACGTCGGGAGAGTCCGTCAAGTCCAGGGGTGAGAGCATTATGGACCGCAACATGTTCTGTTCATATTTCTTCAAATCGTCCGTGGCAGCTTTGGACACGGTTGACTTCAGGACTCGCTTAACTGAGCGGCGTTTCGCAACGGGCTTTTGCTCATCCTGACAGATTAAAAACTGAAGCACGCTATCCACAAAATCGCCTTTTTTTCCCTCTTGCAAAAGTGCGATTGATTTTTGAATATTTTCGGCCTGGTCAGTCGGGATCTCTGCCATGATTCCAGATAATATCATTCGATTCACTTTATGGGGATACAACCGAGCAAAACTGTAGGCGACAACCGTGCCGTAAGATACACCCAACAAATTTACCAGGGATACTCCCTCCATTTCGAGTACCTTCAAAAGGGAGTTTGCCAAGAAATCGAGACCGTAATGGGCAGGTAATGGGTCGGAGAGGCCAACCCCTGGTGCATCAAACACAATGACCGGGGCGAATTGATTCAACCATTCGGCGTGCTTCTTCCATGTCTCTATTGACTGAAAACTTCCGCTGATAAGCACAAACGGGGCAAAATTGCTTTCAGGGTTGGGGTAGACTCTGTAGAAATAACGAAAGCCATCAATACAAAGTTCAACATTCTGTGTTTCCATTGTGACTCCTTAGGTTTGGAAAGCTGTGGGACTTACGAACAGTATCCAGCGGCGATAAAATGAGTTCATCTGTTTACTTACACATATCCAGAGATATTATGTGAGGCATTGAAAGTCTGGCCGCTTGCTATCATGTGTGTATTGAATGATGGGAATGCCGAATCTTCATCGCGTAAAGTCTTTAACCGTTCGTGAATACTAGGCAAGAGTTTAATACCGGCTTCAAAATCAACAATCCGATTGCCCAAATAAAAGAGATACACCGTTGTTAACCAGTTTGTGAAATCCTTCTCGGTATGCAGGTGCCGCTTCATGTGCAACATAATCCAAGCGAAGTGTACATACACGTCGTAACAGGTTGAACAGTCTCTCTCGTTACCAACGGAACACCGGCGGGTTGTTTTAAGATCGGGATTGTAAGCGCGAAAATGCGTATTGTATGGATGCCCATTTTTGATACGCTCTCTGTTTATCTCATTGTCAAAGGTAACGCTCGGGCAAACGTCATAACCCCATTTTTGACCGAACAACTCCCCTGTTGAGACAACTTCAGCGATATAAGGCGACATCAAAATCTTGTCGGGATGTCGTTGAATCGCCCGATCAATCTCACGACGGACCTTCTCAAATCCCCTTGTGTGATCGAACTTTTCACCTAAACTCGATACGTCACCATAAAAATTGAAGGTAACATAGTTGCCGTTAGCAACACACTGATCGACTACGCTCTCAATTTCATGTGCATTGCCGGGGGTAGTCGTGTAGTACCAAATTGCACGCGGGTCATCTTTGAAATTTTTTAAACTTCGATCAAAAACATCAATTTTCCCATACCCACGCAGATGTGTATCTGTTTCATGGTCGCCCCAGACAGAAATACCGATTGGCATATTCTCAAAGCCGTCGTAAGGAATTTTGCGGAGCCCGTTGGTAACAACAACTAGCCAGAAATTGTCATAAAGCTTTTTGAGGCGATCCAACTGGAGACTCGGTTCCCCGCCGACGACTGTTACGTAATTTGTCCCTCTCGCTTTTTCCTGCTCAATAAAAGTGTCAAGCACCCCTTCATCGCTAGGTGCTTTATACGCGTCTAGGTCCTCCGCAAAAAAGTAACAGCCTTGGCATCGAAGATTACACAAGTGTGTAATGTCTACGAGTATAGATTTGAGAGGCCCGGCTTTCCTAACCTCAGAAAACATCTGATTCAAGAGCGGATCGCGTAAATATGTTTTTAATTTGCTACCCATGTCTTGCTCCTTATACGAATGATGTAAGTGCTAGTGGGAAACCTTCCCATATAATTATAATTGCAGAAGGACTCTTGGAAACTTTTTAAAAGGGTAAATGTCTACTTACAGAAATTATGACAACAACACCTGCCGTCGCAAGGTACAGGGCAACATCCGGCCGCACCGATCGCTCCCGTCTCCACGTCAGTCGCGGTGATTGCGTCACCCGCTGCTTTGTTCAGATCCGTTTCTAACGCATGGTCATCAGGAACGTTCACCGTTGGTGCTGCTGCCGCCAACGAAATTAAGAGTTCAATTACCAAAAATAGAGTGAAACAGAAAATTCGTTTTCTCAAAATAATCTCCTTTGTTGATGGTCTAAACACACAGAGAGCATAAATCGTGCCAGCCACCAACTCAAGGGTGAGGAAAGGGGAATAACGGTGGATAAACCCTTTGAGGACAGGCTTTTCACGAGAGCACACCGTTTTTTAGGTTTTTTTAGGGAGCACAAGTTGCTGTTGAATGTCGCATTATGCGACAGTTATGGAAGGATTTGACAGAGAAAATCGGCGGGGAGCCTGTAGTGACGCGGGATGCAGGGAGATTTTCGCATTTTGCGACTTGGTCGCATTATGCAACAGCAGAGAAAAGCTTCTCGGCGCAAGTAGGAGGAAAATCGGAAGGAGAGGCACCGGGGGCCTAAATTATTCTGACGCGAGCAGTTGATACACCTTCAATTTCCGATAAAGGGTCGCTCGATTGATACCCAATGCTTGGGCTGCCTTGTTGACATTATTGTCCGTAGTTTCGAGGGCGTGGGCAAGTGCTTGCTTCTCGACCTCCACAAGTGGGAG
>JAJEAL010000094.1 GCA_022822785.1 Candidatus Poribacteria bacterium | reverse complement strand
AAGTTTCCTGTTCTTTGCAATCGAATTGACCGATAAAGACTACCCACGCGGCACATACGCACAGTTTACACGAGAGGTCAACAAACGGTTTATGATGCCGATTGTGGTCCTCTTTCGCGTTGGGAACCGTCTGACCATCGGCTTTGTCGGTCGCCGTCAACACCAGTATGACCCGGACCGCGATGTGCTAGAACAGGTTACGCTGATTAAGGACATCCGTTTGGATGATCCGCACCGGGCGCATATAGAGGTGCTGTATGAACTGGCACTATGGGAGTGCGCGAAGTGGGTGAACGCCAATAACCAACCAGAAAACTTCGACGGCTTGCTCGCAGCGTGGCTTGCCCGATTGGACACCGAAGCACTCAACAAAAAATTCTACCGGGAACTGTTCGCTTGGTTTGAATGGGCGGTTGCTGAGGGGAAATTCCCCACAGACAAAAATCGCACCTTGAAGCCAGAGGAGCACGTCATCCGCCTAATCACGCGCCTGCTGTTCGTCTGGTTCATCAAGGAGAAGGGGTTAATTGCTGATGGCTTGTTCAACGAGGCGCGAATCTCCCACTTGCTGAAGGACTACGACCACGAGGCCGGCGATTCCTACTATCGCGCCGTGCTACAGAATCTGTTTTTTGCGACGTTGAACACCGAGATAGAGAAGCGTCGGTTTACTAAAGGCGGAAACACGGGTCACCGCAATTTCTCACTGTATCGCTACAAGGATCAGATAACCGCTCCCGATGAACTGCTAAGACTGTTTGAGAAAACGCCATTTATCAACGGCGGTCTGTTTGATTGCCTCGACAGCGAGGAGGCGACACGGGATGGCGGCTATCGGATTGACTGCTTCTCCGATGAACACTACAGAAAGTTAAGCCTCCCCAACCGTATCTTCTTTGATGCCGATCGCGGTCTGATTCCCCTGCTGAAAGGCTACAAATTCACTGTTGAGGAAAACACACCGATAGAGCAGGAGGTCGCGTTAGATCCGGAGCTGCTCGGCAAGGTGTTTGAAAACCTACTCGCCGCATATAACCCCGAAACCGGCGCAACGGCACGGAAACAGACCGGCTCCTACTACACCCCGCGCCCCATTGTGGACTACATGGTGGAGGAGGCGTTAGTGGAGGTACTAGCAGCGCAGGTGTCGCCGACAGACGGAGATGTGAAGTTGTGGGACGAGCGGTTGCGTTACCTGTTTGATTACGCAAAGGTGTTCGACGATGCGAATGAAAGGTTCGATAGTCGGGAATCGGACGAGATTGTGCGGGCAATCTCAGAATTGAAGATACTGGATCCGGCGGTCGGTTCGGGTGCGTTTCCGATGGGAACCCTGCACAAACTGACCCTTGCGCTGCGGCGGCTTGACCCCGATAACACCCGATGGGAGCAGCTACAGAAGGAACGCGCCATCCAGCGAGCGGCGGCCGCGTTTGATACAAAGGATAGACCGACACGCGACGAAGAGCTCACGGAAATTAGCAGAATCTTTGAGAGTTATTCGGGGGACTTCGGACGCAAGTTGTATCTGATTCAAAACAGCATTTTCGGTTTGGACATTCAATCCATCGCCTGCCAAATCGCCAAACTCCGCTTCTTTATCTCGCTTGCTATTGAGCAGGAGCCGGATAGAGATGCGGACAATTTTGGGATTAAGCCGCTGCCGAATCTGGAGACCCGGTTTATCGCAGCGAACACGCTCATCGGTCTTGAGGGGGAACGCACCTTGACTAGCCCCAAAGCGAAGGTGTTAGAGGTGGAATTGGGGGATAACCGTGAGCGGCATTTCCACGCCACAACACGACCGCAGAAACTTGCCTGTAAGCGAGCGGACAGAAAATTGCGGCGAGAATTGGCAACGGAATTAAAGCATATCGGGATGCCCCCCGATGATGCCGATAAAGTTGCCGCATGGGACCCTTACGACCAGAACGCAAGCGCGGATTGGTTTGATCCGGAATGGATGTTTGGGATCGCAAACGGATTTGATGTGGTGATTGGCAATCCGCCCTATATTAGCCATGATAAAATCCCCAAACAACTTAAAACTGAAATTAGAAATCGATATCAATCATACCAACCTTTTGCAGATGTGTACTGCTATTTCATTGAAAAGGCGATAAAATTACAAAATCAGCAAGGGATACTTAGTCTTATCACTTCAAATTCATACTTGAGAGCAGAATATGGCGCCCCAATCCGAAGACTACTACACAATAAAAATATGCTGCTTAGGGTGTTAAATATTGAAGATTCACAGGTTTTCGAGAGTGTGATTGTCAATGTCGCAATAATCGTATCGCGTAAACCGGCAAATCTCACCGGTGATTTTTGTATCGTTGTTAATTCGCTATTTTCAGATGATAGTTTTGAGGATTTTGTGAAAAATAACGGTTTTAATTATCCGCAGACTTACTTTAATTCAAGATCGTGGAATCTTGTAGAGCCAAAGTGTGTTGAGCTCCAAAGGAAACTAGAATCATCAGGGAAAACTCTCGAACAGTTGGGGACAAAAATTAGACTGGGTATTGCGACCGGCAGCAATGAAGCCTTTCTTATAGATGAAGATAAGAAACGAGAACTTTGTGAAAGAAATCCCGTCAATGCTGAAATCATAAAACCCATTTTGAGAGGCAGAGATATTTCTCGCTACAGCTACACCTCAGCAGGGGAGTATATTTTACTGACTAAAAATGGAGTTAATGTGCAAAGAGATTATCTTGATATATACGAACATTTAGAGTCATTTGGAGATCGGTTCAAGAATCGTGGAGCACAAGGACAGCATTGGACGAATCTAAGAGCGTGCTCATTCTATGATGATTTCAAAAAAGAAAAAATTGTGTGGATCGAATTGACAGATTCGGGGCGTTTTGCCCTTTGTAATGAAGAAATCTATCTGCTAAACTCAGCATATTTTTTATTACCGCCTTCAGGTATAGAGTCAAAATTTCTGCTCGGTATTCTAAATTCAAGCGTAATTCGTTTTTACTTGGGGCTTATTGCAGAAACGAGTGGGATGGGAACCAGTCGTTGGATTAACAATTATGTGAAAGAATTTCCAATACCAGAGGCAGCTTGTGAACAACAAGCACCCATTATCGAACTTGTCGATCAAATCCTCCATGCCAAACGCACCAACCCGGACGCAGATGTATCCGAACTTGAAAATGAGATTGATCAGATAGTATACTTGTTATACGATCTCACCAGTGAAGAAATCGCTATTGTAGAGGGAGCGGAAAATGTCTGAATCACGGATTAGACGGATTAAGCAGATTGCACGGATTTTTCAATCTGCGTAATCCCTGAATCTGCGGTAATCGCGATTCTGACAGCAAAGAAATTACAATAATGGAGAAGAATGAATAAAAATGTCAAATCAATCCAATACCTCAAATGATAAGCCACGCACGGTTCAAGACATTATTCGCGCGATAGAAACGAAATCCGTGGGTGGTGGCTATATCTACCGCGGTGAATCTGAATGCCATGAAGAACATCCACACTATGGGAAAGTTTCCTCAAGCCTTTGGCGCGAATATGGTATTGGAGAGGTTGATATAGAGGTTGTCCAAGTAGAGATGCTGAGTGCCGCTAAAAAGCATATCGGAGATCTGCCTCAAGATTTTCGTGTGGATTTCGCAACATTTCCAAATGTGGACGAAGAGAATACGGATAAAACCATCAATTTTGAAATCCTGACTGAAATCCAACACTACGGCGGTGCAACTAACCTAATCGACTTCACGACTGACTACTTCATCGCTCTATTCTTTGCCTGCGATGGTCACCATGATAAGCCCGGCCGGATTATCCTGCAAAAAACCGAGGAGATAAAAAGCATGATTAACCACCCTCGGAATCCACGGCATCGTGTTATCGCTCAGAAAAGTGTGTTTGTTCGCCCGTCCAAAGGGTTTATTGAACCACACGAGGATGATATAGTCACTATTCCGGCAAACCTTAAAGAATTGATCCTAGGTCACCTGCGAATGTATCACGGCATATCTACGGAAACTATCTACAACGATCTCTACGGTTTTATTAGAAACCAACGCATTCATGGGGTGCTTACACGCAGTTTTATAGAGGTTTGACGTGTCAAGATAGAGGAAATGAAACAACAAATTCTGAAGCAAAGCAGAAGGAATATGAGAAATCTATTGGGCATTATACCAAAGCGATAGGCCTGAAGCGTGACCTTAACCCCGATTCTGCCGAAGCCTATTACTTTCGCGGGTTAGCTTACGATGAAAAAGACCAAGTTGACCGTGCGATTGAGGACTTCGACAAAGCGATAGCCCTCAACCCCGATTCTGCCGATGCTTATTACAATCGTGGGACTGTTCACGTCCGAAAAAATGATCTTGCTAGTGCTATCGCAGATTTCACTAAAGTAATACAGCTCGAATCCAATAATGTTAAAGCCTATTGCAGTCGTGGGATTGCTTACAGGGGCAAAGACGATTTTGACCGCGCCATCGCAGATTTTACCAAAGCGATAGACCTTGAACCCAATTATACCGGTGCCTATTACAATCGCGGGTTAGCTTATGATGACAAAGACCAAGTTGACCGCGCCATCGCAGATTTTACCAAAGCGATAGACCTTGAACCCAATTATACCGATGCCTATAACAATCGTGGGTTAGCTTACGATGACAAAGGCGAGTTTGACCGGGCTATTAAGGACTTTACCAAAGCAATAGACCTCAACCCCAATGATGTCATAGCCTATTACTGTCGCGGGCTTGCCTACGACAACAAGGGCGAGTTTGACCGGGCTATTGAGGACTTTACCAAAGTGATAGACCTCAACCCCAATGATACCATAGCCTATTACAATCGTGGGATGAAATGGTTATTTGTGGGAGAATGGGAGAAAGCCAAATCAGATCTGACCGCTGTCAGAGACATGGGAGTGGATATCATTGATTTATTTTATGATGATTACCAAAGCATCCCGGACTTTGAGCAGAGAAATGAGGTTAGGTTACCGGTAGATATCGCTGAAATGCTAACTCCCCAAGAATAAGCATCACCATCGACGGGTCTTTTTTAATCCGTGTCCTCCTTTAATCTGCGATAACCAGCGATTTTGACAACGCAGAAATCGCCCTTGTGGAGAAACCGCCGCCCCAAAATCCTGAAAATCCGTTAATCCAGTAAATCCAGATTCAGACAATCACTACCGATGTTTTTTCAATCTGTGTAATCCCTGAATCCGTGCCAATCCACGATTCAGATAATGAACAATAGACAGAACGAAAAGAGAACGCCATGCGAAAAGTAGACCTACAACAACAAGCAGTTGAATTAATCAAACAACTCTCAGCAGAAAAACTGAAAGCAGTCGTTGACTATCTGACCTATCTTCAGAATCAAGAAGACTGCGAAGCCACACACGAATCAGCGAGTGATTTTGAAACCGCCTTAGACGAGATACTAAGAAACTACGATCGAGCATGGAAAGCACTGGCAAAAGCACCTCAGATAGAAGGAAGTGCTGTTCACATAGATTTAGATGACTTTGCCCCAAAGGACATAGAGAAGGGACTGCAAAAAGTACGAGCAGACGCGGCAGAGGAAAGGAGGCTTGATCAAGAGCTAGATGCCATCCCAGAAACGGCTTACGAAGATGTGGACAGGTTTTTGAAAACGGTTAACAAATTTGTGCCCCTACCCGATATGATGCCCTTAGACAACGGTGAAATCTGCCTCGAATGGCGAGAAGGGCAAAAGATATTTACCTTGAGTTTTGGTGGGGATGGGCACATTGTTTTTGCTGGCATCTTCGGTGCGGAGAATCAGGCGCGTGGGATATTACCTTTCTCAATGCCTCACCTTATCGCCATTATTGGCATGATTACAAGTCTTTTCCTCCATTATGACAATTGATTCAAATGAAAGAATTAGTCGTTTCATACTGAGTAGAAATGAGTTTCGTCCATCGGATCAGACTGTTAAAGCTAAAGCATTTGTCCCACCAAAAAACAAACGATTGTCCGTTTACCGTACCTCAACACTGACCGAAGACGAGGTTTGGTCCATTGGTAATGAGTTTGTGGCTGAACCAAGAGGTAAGACCCTGTACGGTCGAGCTAATCTTTTGGCAAAAGATGTTTACGCTCTCCAGCAAAAGGTTGAACCCGAAACTTCTATACATCCTTTACATGCTGATATTATACCGTGGCCAGATGGACGGGACGACATTTTATTTTTAGCGACTCAACTCGCACTACGGTCAAAATTCGTTTCAAATTAACTCCCGAAAAAATTGTGGTCATGGAGGGTTGGGTGGGTAAATTGGAATCGTAAAGCGAAGGTAAACAGGATAAGAGCAGCTGCGTCCAAAAATCCTGAGAATCCAAAAATTCGGTAAATCCCAAGTCAGACAAGATATAGCAAATAGAGTAAAAGGGGAACATCATGCAAAAAGTATCTTTACAACAACAAGCAGTAGAGCTAATAGAACAACTTTCGACAGAAAAACTGAAAGCAGTCATTGACTATCTGAGCTATCTGCAAGATAAAGAAGCGTGGGAGGCGACCCAAGAATTAATGAGCGATCCGGAAATCGCTAAGAGCTTAAAACGTGCAGAAGCGGATGTGAAAGCGGGAAGGCTAAAGCGTTGGGATGATGTTAGACGGGACGTTTGAGGTACAACTCACTAATGAGGCAGCGACACATTACAACGCGCTTGATGCCAACCTGACACGGCGAGTAAATGAAGCGATTGATCTGTTAGCCCAAAATCCGTTCTTTGGGCCGAACATTACCAAGTTGTGGGGAGAATACGCAGGACAATACCGATACCGCGTCGGGAGTTACCGGATTCTCTACAGTGTGGACACGCAACGTCGGAGGTGTATCATCACAGGCATTTACCACCGTGGTAGAGCATATCGGCCCTAATTTAATAGATGACACAGATTCGGTCAATTGAATCTGTGTCATCCTTTAATCTGTGGTAATCTGCGATTCAGACAACGCAGAAATCAACCTTGTGAAGAAACCGCCGCCCCAAAATCCTGAAAATCCGTTAATCCAGTAAATCCAGATTCAGACAATCACCACCGATGTTTTTTGAATCCGTGCAATCCCTTAATCTGTGATAATCAGCGATTCTGACAATAGGGAGCAAACAGAACGAAAGGAGAACGCCATGCGAAAAGTAGACCTACAACAGCAGGCGGTTGAGTTAATCAAACAACTCTCGCCGGAAAATTTGAAAGCGGGCATTGACTATCTGACCTATCTTCAAGGCAAAGAAGGAGGGGCGGCTACACACGCATCAGCGAATGATCCAGAAATCACCGAGAGTTTAGGGGCGAAACCGACGAGCAAAAATCCGATTGCACAACGTATCATTGAAGCAGTTGAAAAATCGCATGATGTGACACTGGAAGATGCAGAGGTTCTGCTTCAGGTAATTAAGGCAAATCAGATGCCTGTGCGATTCGATTCACCATTCGCAGCAAATGAGCAAGAAAGTCAATGATAAAGTATCTTTTGGAAACATCAACGTGCAGTTATCTCATGGCGAATCATAGGCGGGTCAAAGAGCGTCTCACATCTGCTCAAGTTGCTGACTATCCTTTCACCTGCCCAATTGTGCGCGGTGAGATCCTGTTTGGTATCGAACTCTTGCCTATCGGACGTAGGCGGCAATCTTTAGAAGATCAAGCCAACAATCTGTTTTCTGGACTGATATGTGACCCAGTTCCAGAAAGAGCAGGTGATTTCTACGCAAAGATAAAACGCGCAGCTCAGGAATTGGGCACACCATTAGATGAATGTGACCTTTGGATTGCTGCTGCAGCACTGGCATTAGATGCGATTCTGACAACTTCTGACAGCGATTTTCATCGGATACAGGGATTGTTCGGATTACAATTAGAAGATTGGACGACCTAACAGAAGTGGGAGCGGTCAGGAATTGAGTAAGTAAATGGTCTGGACTACGGATTAAACATAACGCGGCTTTCTGAATCCGTGTAATCCCTAAATCCGCGATAATCAGCGATTCAGACAAAGCTACCACTTACACACATGGTCAAAAAATAGGGTATAATAGAGGCAAAATGCCCCCACTCAAATACACCGAATATAACTATACCAGGGCTTACGCACCTCAGAGTTTAGACCTGTCAGTGCCCTGACAAATCCCTGTCATTTAGCGAGGTTATGGTGATATCTCAGTGAAAAACGGTTCATAAACAGTGCGTATATGTCAGGTCAAAAAGCCATCTACACGCACCTTCTGGTGGGTGGCACAAATCTACAAATGCGCTGAAGCTAGGCCCCATCAAGGTTCAGAGAGATATTCGCCAATGATGAACCCCCGATGTGAGGTTGAAATTTTTTTTTAGACCTGACAGGGCCCTGACAAATTGCCGAATCGTGCCAGTGAGGCATTGAAACGGAACCGAGTATCGGGACTAGCAGAAAGGGTTGAATTTTACCGTTCAACTGCGTAAGTCTTGTCCTGTAAATCCTTCAATCCCGTTCCGTTTCACGAGAATCCCGATGAATCGGGACCTGTCCCCCTTGGGTCAATCTAAAAAGGGAAAATGGAAGATGGCTTATAATCGTTTTACATTAAGCGAAGCTAAAAAGGTCTTTCAACTGATTACTGATGAATCAAGAGGTCTCTTTTCCACGGCGGCGGAAGTCGAAATCAGCGATTTTCTTCGCCAGACGTTAGAAAGAAACCTGGCTTTGGGGATCGCTATCAATACGGAAAAGGCACGATCAGAACTGATTGTCGCCCCAGTTTTGGTTGAACTTCTGGAACAGACACATCACCAGATTAGTCTGTTTTCAGGTAAGGCGTTTAATGTGGACAGAAAAAGAGGGTTGAGCGGCGCGTGCGGCTTTATCATTAGCCTCTCCACGGAGCAACTATTTATTACTACGCCCGTCATTGCAATCGTCGAAGCCAAAAATAATAACCCGATGAATGGTATCGGTCAATGCGTGGCGGAAATGGTTGCCGCCAGATTATTTAACGAGCGTGAGGAAAACAATATCACCACAATCTACGGGGGAATCACAACGGGAAGCGTTTGGAAATTTCTAAAGTTAGAAGGACAAACCGTCTATATCGATTTGGACGAATATCATATCAACGATATCGGTAAAATTCTGGGCATTTTGTTGAGTATGATTCATTCAACTTAGGGGATCTCAGTTCAGCAAATATGAAAATTGCAGTTTTAGCCTCCGGCAGCGGAACCAACTTGCAAGCACTAATCGATCAACTCCACCATGACGAAAGTAGCGGGGTTGAAATCGCTGTGGTGATTAGCGATCGAAGAAGGGCTTACGCGCTTACTCGTGCCAAGGAAGTGGGCATACCCACCTACGTAGTGAGGGTGCGGGATTTTCCGGATCGAGATGCGTTTGATGCTGAAATTTCAAAAATCCTTGACAAACACGAAGTAAAGTTAATCGTTCTAGCGGGTTTTATGAAGTTGTTCCAGCCAGCATTTGTACGGAAGTATCGGAACCGTATCATTAATATTCATCCATCGCTACTGCCCGCGTTTCCGGGGGCACATGCTGTACAGGATACGATAGCGCATGGCGTTAAGGTCAGCGGCGTAACCGTTTTTTTTATAGATGAGGGGATTGATGCCGGACCTATCATCGCGCAGGTTTCGGTACCCGTGTTCGACGACGACGATGAAGAAAGTCTCCTCAAGCGGATTCATAGTGAAGAGCATAAACTGTATCCCCAGGTCGTTCGGTGGTGTGCGGAGGGAAAACTCGAAATTGTTGGCAGAAAGGTTTTGGTAAGGGAGTCGTAAAATGATAGCGATTTCGACAATGTGGAACGCTTTAAGACAATCTGATGGGGCTGCGTTGCTGGACGAGATCAAAGAGCTTGGGTTTGACGCTATCGAACTCAGTCGTCACCTGACGCACGAACAGATTGAGCAGATTAGACCTCACCTAGCACACACGCAGATCTGCTCTATCCACAATTTTTGTCCTGTGCTGCTCGGGCGGCCACAATCCGAGGCAGAAAAAGATCCGATTCAGTTGGCAAGCCTTGATGCGGATACCCGGAACGAAGCGGTTAAACACACAATTCGGACAATGGAGTTGGCAGTCGAGATAGAAGTTCCAATCGTTGTGCTTCACCTCGGTGAGGTGGATACCTACGATCGCTCCTATCTGATGTATGACTTTTACGAATATGGTGAGCGAGAATTTGAGGCATTTGGAACGAAGGTGGAGGAAGCCACCGAATGGCGCAAACGCAAAGAAGCGAAGCATCAAGACGCCGTGCTATTTAGCCTTGATACGTTGAATGAAATGGCTTTACGGATGGAGGTCTACTTAGCAGTTGAGAATCGTCCGCGCTACTATCAGATCCCCAATTTCGACGAGGTTGGACTATTTTTGCAAGAGTTCAAGGGCAGCAACATGCGATATTGGCATGATGTTGGACACGCCACGCTTCAGGAGCGGGTGGGGCTCTGTCGGTCGCAGCGCTGGCTAGAGGCATATGGAGAGAACCTCATCGGCGTGAACGTGCACGACCTCAAAGAGCTTGAAGCATATCACCCGCCGGGAGCTGGGGACCTTGACTTCAAGGAGATTCTTGCACAGATTCCACCCGAAACGCCAACTGTTTTAGAGGTCCGAGATACGCCGCCGGAACAATTGGTCGAAGTGAAAGAGGAGTGGCGACTATGGCAAAACCCCGAAGACCAAGCTGGAGACGGCAAGCACGGCTAGAAATATGCGTTGCAGTGAACGGGGCAGTTTCATGACATGAGGTTATTTGGACACACCAATTTTGCGGTAAACTATCCGACAACCCTTGTAACGAAACGATTAGAGGCTTGGCATCGTTGATGCATACATATAGGTATCATGAATCTATTCTTTATTTTACAAGTCGGTGTAGGGTTAAACGACAGAATGGGATTTGCTAGTGGCCGGCGTGGTGTTTCGCTAGATGAAGTTAAGAAATTGGCGATCGATCTCAGGCCGAGCATGTGAGTCTGACTCTCCTAATCCACACCGAGTTGAGAAGCAGATTTCTACGTTAGGAGAACCTATCATGGATAGACTAATCATCAACGGTGGCAAGCAGCTTAAAGGTACAATTTCAGTCAGTGGATCCAAAAACGCGACGCTTCCTATCGCTGTTGCAGCTGCAATTTTAGCAGACAGTGCTAGCGTTATTCACAATGTTCCCGATCTGAGAGATATTGATAGCCTTTGTGCAGTGCTTCAGGTGCTGGGAGCGACAACAAAATTCAAGAATTCAACCCTCTATATTGAACCGGGGAACCGGATTGCCTACGAGGCCCCCTACGATCTCGTGCGGAAAATGAGGGCGTCAATTTATGTGCTCGGACCTCTCGTGGCCCGTTTAGGTGTGGCAAAGGTTTCGTTCCCAGGGGGTTGTGCTATTGGTCCACGTCCGGTAGATTTGCACTTGAAAGGATTACAGCAACTCGGCGCAGAAATCGAGATTGATGGTGGTTATATCATCGCACGGACGGATCGGCTAGTCGGCGCAGAGATGTATCTGAGGGGACCCCACGGTTCAAGCGTTGGAGCAACTGCAAACGTCATGATGGCCTCAACGCTAGCGGAAGGTCAGACAACTATTCGCGGCGCTGCCTGCGAACCAGAGGTCGCTGACCTTGCAAATTTCCTCAACGTAATGGGAGCGGATATTGAGGGGATTGGTACATCTACCTTGACGATACGGGGGGTCAAACAACTTCACGGCACAGAGTACGCTATCATTCCAGACCGTATTGAAGCGGGCACGTTCATGGTTGCGGGTGCTATTACGGGAGGGGATGTCTTTGTGAAACAGGCTCCGGCTCAACACTTGGGCGTTACCTCTGAAAAGTTAATGGAGGCAGGGGTTCAATTGGACTGGACGGACGATGGCGTCCGTGTGAGAACGCCACAGGCGCTCCAAGCGGTCGATATTGTTACCGACACATATCCGGGTTTTCCCACAGATATGCAGGCACAGATGATGGGCCTCCTCAGCATTACGCCGGGTGTCAGCACTATTACGGAGGGTATCTACTTAGATCGCTTCATGCACGCGAGCGAGCTCAACCGGATGGGTGCAGATATTCGTGTCGAAGGGAACCGAGCGGTGGTACGTGGTAAGCCTAAACTCAGTGGTGCCCCTGTGATGGCCTCAGATCTGCGTGCGGGAGCGGTCCTTGTGCTAGCTGGCATGGCAGCAGCGGGAGAGACGATTGTTTCCCGCATCTATCATATCGATCGTGGGTATGAAGGCATTGAGGAAAAACTCAGAGGTATTGGCGCGGATATTATCCGGGTGAGCGATTAATCTACCACCACACTCTCCCTAAACTCAAATGTTTGCAGAGTATACTTTTAAGATGAAATGTTGTTGGTTCATATCAAACAGGACTTACGCACTTCGATTGTAGTTGCCCGATTCATCGGGCGTTGGCAACGGTGTCCAGCGGCGATGAATCACCGAACTACAGGGCTTTAACTGTGTAGCTGCGTTAGTCCTATCAAAAGAAAATATAGAGCAGCTCAAATCCCGTTCCAGCCTGCCCCGATCTATCGGGGAGGCCTCCGATAAATCGGAGGAAACCGAATTTTTTCGGGAAAACTCGGTTTCTTTGCGCTGTTGCCTGATGTGAACAAATTTGATTTGACAATAAGCGAGGAACTTTTGTGATTGCCATTCTTGATGCCCACTCGGATGAAGCAGCGGGTTTCATCGAAAAACTTAGTCTGCGTGGGAGATTAGAAGAGCCAGGTATTCTTAGGACAGTTCAACGAATTTTGCATGATGTCCAAAGAAATGGTGACAGAGCCGTCGTTAAATATACGCGCAGATTTGATGCGCCGCGCATGTCTGTCAACGAGATGCGGGTCACAGACGCAGAGATTAAGAGCGCTGCTACGCAGGTAGGTGCAGACTTTCACGATGCGATCCAACTTGCGCGGACGAACGTTGAGCGGTTTCACCAAAAGCAGTTACGAAACTCATGGTGGTCCACCGAAGCGGATGGCGTTGTTTTAGGACATCTCATCCGTCCGTTAAGACGTATTGGCGTCTGCGTGCCGTCAGTGAGCCAGCTGCTAGTCTCTTCATTAATTATGAATGTTGTTCCGGCAAAGGTCGCAGGGGTTGAGGAGGTTGCGGTCTTCATGGGACCGATGCGAAATGGACAGGTTGATCCGCACATGCTTTTCGCTGCATCAGCATGTGGAGTACACGAGATTTATAGATGTGGTGGTGCCCAAGCTGTTGGTGCAATGGCTTATGGAACAAGCACCATCCCGAAAGTGGATAAAATCGTTGGTCCGGGCAATCTGTATGTCCAGCTTGCGAAGAAAGAGGTGTATGGACCTGTCGATATTGACAAGCTAGCGGGCCCGAGCGAAGTTCTCATCATCGCTGATCACACAGCAAATCCCGCCTATGTTGCAGCAGATCTTATTTCGCAAGCAGAACACAGTGCCGACTGTTCTGCTATTCTTATCACCACCTCAAAGGAAATTGCGAAGCAGGTTTGTGGGGAGATTGAGCATCAGGCACAGAAACTACCCCGCCAATCTGAGCTGACCGGTGCTTTTAAAAATTACGGGGTGGCGTTTATCGTCTCAGATTTAACCGAAGCAGTGGAGATTACCAACGAGGTTGCGCCTGAGCATGTCGAATTAGAGGTAGAAAATCCAATAGAGTGGGTTGGTGCTATCCGTAATGCAGGGGCAATTATGCTCGGACCTTACACCCCGGAATCTGTCGGTGACTATATCGCGGGCCCCAATCACATTCTGCCTACGGGTGGGGCAGCAAGGTACGCATCGCCGTTAAGTGTTGATGATTTTCTCAAAAAGACAAGTATTATCTCCTATACCAGAACCGCATTGGAAAAGGTCACACCGGCTGTTGTCAAACTCGCTGAGGTTGAAGGACTTCAAGGACATGCGGAGGCGATGAAGATCCGATCTGATAAAAATCCGGATGAGCGTGAAACTTAATATTAACACTTAGAAGGAAAGAAAGCGGAAAAACCTTCCAATCTTTTTCGGCGCTTTAATTCCCTATTTCCTGTTTTGTGCAAAGGAGATCTCCTATATGTTACCCCTCCAGCTTGTCTGTGCGACAATCTACACCGGCGTTCTTGCTTTTGCCAACACCGAATCGCATCAACCTAATTCTGAAGTCCGTGACCACCTCGTCACAACCTTTTCCATCGTTGGACGCGATCCAGAGAATGGCGATCTTGGCGTTGCAGTTCAATCCAAGTTCTTTGCTGTTGGGGCTATTGTCCCGTGGGCAAAGGCAGGGGTCGGTGCGGTTGCGACCCAATCGTGGACAAATACAACCTATGGCTCGAAGGGTTTGGAACTGCTAGAAAGTGGACTCACCGCCCAACAGGTGCTAGATCAGCTCGTTGCCGATGATGAAGGTAGATCTCAACGCCAGGTGGGTATCATTGATGCAAGCGGAAATGCCACTAACTACACCGGCAATGAATGTATGGAATGGGCGGGTGCACGTCAGGGAGAAAATTATACGGCGCAAGGCAACCTACTGACAGGCCAAGCCGTTGTCGAGGCGATGGGAGAGGCATTTGAGAAAACGGAGGGAGCGCTTGCAGAGAAACTAATGGCAGCACTTGTTGCAGGTCAGGAGAAGGGGGGCGATCGACGGGGGCAGCAAGCAGCAGCGTTGATTGTCGTGCGTGAAAACGGCGGCGTGGGTGGCTTTAATGATCGGTATATTGATTTACGGGTTGATGACCATAAACAGCCAATTGAGGAGTTGCGTCGGCTGCTGAAGCTCAGGTTAAGTTTGTGGTAAGGCGAGTGGAACTGCAAAAATTATTGCCACGATGCGCCATATTTTTTAATGATTTTCCAAATGAAAACAGCACTATCCTCGGAAGCCTTTGCGCGAATTGACGAAACTGATGACCGGCTGTTTTACGCCGAACCCCGCATCGTCACCCACATTGATGACAACGCAATTGCTGCAATCAAGGAATTTTTCGATCAAACCTTGCCGAGAGATGCCGCTATATTAGACCTGATGAGCAGTGCCTTCTCCCACCTTCCCGAAGGGTTCCCCACACAACGTATGGTTGGACTAGGCTTGAACAGGGTCGAGCTTCAGGTCAATCCTGCTCTTGATGAATATATCGTTCATGACCTCAACGCCAATCCACAGCTCCCTTTTGACGATGGGGAATTTGCGGCGGTGGTTATGACGGTTTCGATGCAGTACCTGACTAATCCCGTTGATGTTTTTCGTGAGGTGCATCGTATTCTTCAAGCGGATGGTCCGTTCATTGTTATTTTTTCAAATCGTCTGTTCCCAACAAAAGCGGTGCACATCTGGCGTGTAACCTCCGACGCTGAGCACGCCGAATTGGTGCAGCATTACTTCAGTTTGGCAGGCGGTTATGTAGAAATCACCTTCTTAGATCGCACCCCGCAGACCGATGAATACACAGATCCGGTGTATATCGTTATGGCGAAAAAAATTTGAAAAATCTTAGATATGGGGAACAGCTGAAATCTTTTACGTTCTAGAGTTACGCACTTCAGATTGTAGTTGCCTGATTTATCAGGCGTTAGCAACGGTGTCTAGTGGTGATGAATCGCCGAACTACCCCTTGATAAGGGGGGTTGGTTTTGACCGTTCAACTGCGTAAGTCCTAACGTTCGATAACCTGACAAAGCTACGATGAAAGGAGAATTTTGAACCATGGCTGATAGTACTAACACTGAAGAAATCCAAGAATTTGAGTATAAGGCAGAGATGAAACAACTCCTACATCTCATTGTTCACTCGCTTTATACTCACCCAGAAGTCGCCATCCGCGAACTGATTTCCAACGCGTCTGATGCGTTGCATAAAATCCGTTTCAGGCAGTTGACGGACAAGAATATCCTAAATCCTGAAGCGCCTTTAAGGATAGACATCGCCGTCAATTCTGACGCACAGACCTTCTCGATTACAGATACGGGCATCGGTATGACGCAAGACGATCTGACGGAAAGAATCGGTACCGTTGCCAGTTCGGGAACGCTAGAGTTTTTGGAGCAGATGAAAGAAGGGGACACCGCTTTCGATGCTAGCCTAATCGGTCAGTTCGGTATCGGGTTCTATTCGGTGTTCATGCTCACAAACGAGATTACAATTGAAACGCGTCACGCAGATGCCGACTCAAAGGGGTTCCGATGGGAGTCAACGGGTGAAGGGAAATTTACTATCAAGGAGGTTGAACGCTCACAGCGGGGAACCCAAATCTCCTTTAAGCTGAAAGATGAGTCCAAGGAATTTAGCGAAGCTTATCGCGTTGAGCAGGTTATCACGAAGTACTCCAATTTTGTCGATTTTCCTGTTTCAGTCAATGGGAAGCAGGTAAACACCGTCAGTGCTTTATGGCATAAGAATAGGAATGAAGTCACGGAGGAGGAACGGAACGAGTTCTATAAGTTTATATCTAACGACTTCAATCCGCCGCTCGGTCATCTTCACCTGTCTCTCGAAGGTCGCGTGAACTTCAAAGCGTTGATGTTTATACCAGAGACACAACCGCTCAGGTTTCTCAGGGAGGAAGACTTGGGTTCGCTACACCTGTATTCAAGCAAGGTGTTTATCCAAGACGATTGCAAGGAACTCCTTCCCGAATACCTTCGATTTATATCAGGCGTAGTTGATACCGAGGATTTGCCCCTGAATGTGTCCCGCGAGGTGACACAGGCGAGCCCCATCATGGTACGCATCCGGGAAACCTTAACGGGTAGGCTGCTCTCTCTATTGGAGGACTGGGCGAAGAATGATTCGGAGAAGTACGAGACATTCTTCAGGAATTTCGGTCTACTCTTCAAGACAGGACTCAGTTCAGATTTTTCCAACAGAGATCGACTGATTGACCTGCTGCGATTTGAGTCGAGCAAAACCGAAAGCGGTAAATTTACCTCCCTGAAGGATTATGTCGCCGAGATGTCGGAAGATCAGGAGGAGATTTATTACCTGTCGGGTGATCACAGAGAGGCGGTAGAACGAAATCCAAATTTGGAATATTTCAAGAAAGGTGGGATTGAAGTATTGTTTTTCATCGATCCCATCGATCTGTTCAATATTCCCCATCTGCTTGAATATGATGAGAAACCACTGAAAAGCATCGAAAAGGCGGATATAGATCTCAAGGGGGACGAAGAAAGCCAAGATGAGACCTTAACTGAAGATGTCAATCTGATTTCCGTTTTCAAAGAGACCCTCGGCGATAGCGTGGAGGATGTGGTTGCGTCCAAACGGTTGGTTGATTCGGCGGCAACCTTGGTCGTCGGAGCAGAGGGTATGGACTCACACATGGAGCGGATGATGAAAATGATGAATCAGGATTTCACTGAATCCAAACGCATCTTGGAACTCAACTTTTCCCATCCGTTGATAAAGAATCTCGCACAACTCAACCAGAACCAGGGCGATGAAACCCTCGTCAAAAACTGTATTTTACAGCTTTACGAGGGCGCGTTGTTGGTTGATGGAAATACTGTGGACCCACCTACGTTTGTCGCTCGGATGACGGAAATTATGGAACGAGCAACAAGTTGATATAGATTCTGATTTAGCAATCAGTACCCCAATCTATGGGGACTGTATTTATTGATAAAAGGTTTTGAAGGAGGGATTAATGAATGCAACAATTACCGTAATACCCGGAGATGGTATCGGTCAAGAGGTCACCGCCGAGGCTATTCGGGTGTTAGATGTTGTCCAAGACAAATATGGACATCGCTTCGACTATGAATACGGATTGCTCGGCGGCTGTGCGATCGAAGAAACAGGTGCAGCACTGCCCCAAGAAACGTTGGACCTATGCCGAAGATCCGACGCAATCTTGTTCGGTGCAGCAGGAGGACCGGAGTGGGAAGACGTGCCGAGCGCAGAACGCCCAGAACGCGCTGTCGGAACAGTTCGCAAAGAATTAGACCTTTTTGTGAACCTCCGCCCGATTCGTGGGAGAAAGGCGTTGGCACCCGTTATGCCGGTGAAGGACGAAATTATCGGTGAGGGGTTGGACTTTGTCGTGATTCGTGAGTTGGCTGGCGGTTTATACTACGGCGAGCCGCGTGGCATTGAACTACACGCAGATGGAGAACGCGGCTGCAATACCCTTGCTTACACAACGCGGGAGATTGACCGTGTAGTACGCGCTGGTTTCGAGCTTGCACAAAGGCGCGCTAAAAAATTGACCTCTGTGGCGAAGGAGAATATGTTAGAAAGTTCAAAACTCTGGCGCGAAGTTGCGACAAAGGTCGGGCAGGAGTATCCCGATGTCGAATTGAATCATATCCTAGTCGATGCCTGTGCCTATCACCTCATCCGAAACCCGAGCCAATTTGATGTTATGGTGACAGGAAATATCTTCGGAGACATCCTCACCGACGAAGCAGCTGTGTTAGTTGGTTCGCTCGGTATGTGTCCATCGGCGAGCTACGGTAACGCCAAGCAAGGCTTCTACGAGCCAATTCACGGCACCGCGCCCGACATCACCGGGCAGGGGATTGCTAATCCGATTGGAGAGATTCTGTCCGCAGCCCTTTTGCTTCGACACTCCTTTGACCTTGAGGCGGAGGCTACAGATGTTGAAAACGCTGTTGACTGCGCTATCGACAAAGGGCTCCGTACCGTCGATATCCAGCAGCCGGGGTTGAAAACAGTTGGTACTGTCGAGATGACAGATGCGATTATTGCCGAAATTCAATCCGGCTCATGAAGCCTGAAATGTGAGTGTTAGTCGTAAGGAGATCTTTTGGCTATGGATAAACTTCGCAGAGAATATACCGATGCCGGCTTGAACGAGCAAGACCTAGATGCGAATCCCTTTAAACAATTTGAGAAGTGGTTTCAAGAGGCGATTGACGCGAAAATTGATCTGCCGGACGCGATGACGTTGGCAACAGCAACGAGCGAGGGTATACCCTCGGCGAGAATTGTATTGCTCAGGGGGCAGGATGAGCGGGGCTTTGTTTTTTATACGGACTACCAAAGCCAAAAAGGGTTGGAACTCGCAGAAAACCCGAATGCAGCGCTGGTTTTTTACTGGCGTGAACTGGATCGGCAGGTGCGTATTACTGGACAGGTGAACAAGGTTTCTCGCGAAAATTCCAACAACTATTTTCAGAGCCGGCCTGTCGGTAGCCGTTTGGCTGCGTTAGCGTCAAAGCAGAGCGAGGTTATCCCTGACCGAAAGGGACTGGAAAAGCGATTCAAACAATTAGCGGAACGGTATCAGGACGACGAGATTCCGCTGCCCTCAGAGTGGGGCGGTTACCGATTGTCCCCCAATATGATTGAGTTCTGGAGTGGTCGCCCAAGCCGCCTGCATGACCGTCTGCGCTATACCATCCAGCCCGATAATAATTGGCGAATTGAGCGAATTTCGCCGTGACACTTTTTCTCGAATTAGTCCCCTCGGTTAAATGACGACGTCGGATTTTTTTGCCTTTTCGGTTGTCTGTCCGGAAATCTCGTCGCCAACCTGTCGGAGTTGATTAAAGTCCCGTTGGAAGCCTTCGTGTAATGCCCCCACGTCAGTCTTATGCAGGACAAATCGGACCCCTTCTCGAATCCACTTTGTTGATAACTCAACGGATTGCAAATGGACAGCGACAGGGATATTTCGTGCGGCAGATGTGCCGATGACAAAGCGGAGCATCTCCTCAAAATCCGGGTGATCGTACTGATCTGGGATGCCCATTGTGATGCTCATGTCGTTGGGACCTACGAAAATCGCATCAATCCCGCCCACCTCTAAGATCTCCTCCAAATTCTCAGCTGCAGGTACGCTCTCAATCCCAATCATGACAACGGTATTAAGGTTCCTCCTCTCCAGATACGCTTTAGATTTCTCACTGGGGAATTCTCCTGTTTCTATGACTCTGTCCACGAGTGACCCTTTTAATGGACGCCATCTCGCTGCCGCGACTACTTCCTTAACCTCCTCGACGGTTTCGCAGTACGGGACGAGGACGCCGTGTGCGCCGGCATCAAGCGCCATAGTTACATAATGAGACGAAGGAATTGGGACGCGGATAATCGTTGTTGTTCCTGTCGTGTTGATTGCCGAAATAAAATCGGCTACCTCTCCCCGACTGTATGCTGAATGTTCATTATCGATAATCACATAGTCGAAGTTGAGTTGGCCAATAGCTCTTGCCCACCGGGGATTGCGCGATAAGCTCAGCATTGTGCCATATACGATGCCACCATCTTCTAATTTGTTGCGTAAATCTATGCCAGCCATTTATATCTCCGTATGAGTATTGCTTGGGTATCCGTAGAGGTTACTTATCAGTACCAAGCGGTATGGGTTCACAAATTGATTTGTGAATTGATAGACAGAGCTGTCATTCAGATTTATAATTTGGGTCGATCTGTTGTTGCATCTGTTGCCGAATCATGAAGTCGTCGGGAGCAACAATTCCGCCTGAAATCAGCATCTTCATGGCAGTTTCAACTTTTACGTTGGTTTCATAGATGATTTCTGGATCGCAGAAGAGCAGAACGCCTGTTGTCGGATTTGGGCTGGTTGGTACAAAAACAGAGGCAATTGGAGCAGGATTTCCTTCTTCGTGGAACTCCCCTGTAACGAAACCGATGACACGCATCGGCGATCCAGGAGTTTTAATCGCGACCGCTCGTTCAAATTTGTTTCCCCCTGAGCGCATCAAAGCCATTTGCACCACCTGTTTGACGGGAGCGTAGACCTCTCGCACAAGCGGAATCTTTGTTAGAATTTTCTCTCCCGCCCCAAGTAGCTTTTGTCCTAAAAAATTAGAGACAACCAGACCCACTAGGTAGACGAGCAGGATTGTCGCTAGCGCCCCCATACCGATGTGATACTTTTCCTCCAATCCCAAAACCTCTGACATTATTGGCGACATTATCGGCTTAAGCCAGCCATCAATTGTAGTAAAAAGGAAACTGAGCACAAAGAAGGTGACACCCAACGGTATCAACGTTAGAATTCCTGTGATTAATGTACTCCTGAAATGTCTTCTGATTCCCATTTTTTAGTTGTATTGATAGGGTGAGGCGGAACGACGCCAAATGTCTTGCATTAGTTGTCAGTCGCGCCATAAAATTAAAAGTTAGTAACGCAAGTTGCCGCGTATACCATAGGTCACAGCTTGGACGTGGGAAAATTAAAATAAAAAATCAATATTTGCAGCGGTTCACTGAGTGAACAGTTTGACCTTCGTTTACCTCAAATGGTTTAGCTGCGTCTGTCCAAGCAGAGAAGAGCTAGTGAATACAACGCAAAATAGAAAAAAAAGATGCAAAATATTCCAATTGTCGATCGAGACCGGCTTAGATTTCAATAACTCATATATGATAGCATACAACTAGTGTATCGTCAATGAGATCGCTTTTTTGTGGGTAAATTAATTGCTGTACGAATTTCCGTAAAATGTGTAAAAGTTGTTGTCACTCAGATCCGGCTGCGTTAAAATACGTTTATAGTGAATTATAAAAATAAATGGACACTTTCGCTCCTCATGTTTGGTAGGCGCTGTTTCCAACTGCGCCGATTGGCAGTGTCTAATTAATTCTAAAATCTACCATAGTTTGATACAGAAGATTGAGTAAGGGAAGGTGGGCGATTGTGCAAATCACTAAAATTGAGACCCTTCGGGCGAGCCGATTCATGTACGTTAAAGTTGAGACGGATGAAGGCATTACGGGCGTGGGCGAGCTTCACCCGGCTAGCGGCACTGGTGGTACACCATTTTTGCCAATTGCAGGAGTCGAATATTGTGCTGAATATCTCGTTGGCAAAAATCCGCTGCATATCGAGCGTCACTGGCAGCATACATTCCGTCGCTGTCTATTCCGTGGCGGCGCAGATGTAATGGCTGCTATCGGTGCGATCGACATCGCTTTGTGGGACATCAAAGGCAAAGTGCTTGGGGCGCCCGTTTATGAACTGATTGGCGGACCCACACGGGAGAAAGTTCGCCTTTATACGCATCTGGGCGGGACCACGCCCGAAGCATTGGCGGAGCAAGCATCGGCACGGGTTGAAGACGGATTCACCGCTGTTCGGCTATATCCGTTTGGTGACTTCGGTGTATTCGATTTTGAGGAGGGACGCGGGCTGGAGAGCATGAGCTATACCGCGATGGTTCGCAATGCAGAGCAGCGGGTCGCGGCGGTTCGAGATGCCGTAGGACCCGATGTAGATGTCATGATTGATGTCGTCAACCGGCTCACTCCAGCGGAAGCCATCGCTGTGGGACGTGCGCTTGAACCGTATAACCTGTACTTTTTCGAGGATCCAATTGAACCTGAAAACATGGATGCATGGGAATACGTCGCAGCTAGCGTTCCAATGCCGCTTGCGATGGGGGAACGGCTCTACACAATTTACCAGTTTCGAGACCTGTTGAACCACAATGGTGCTGCATTCGTCCGTCCCGACCTGTCGCTCGCCGGTGGTATCACCAATGTCAAAAAAATCGCGACACTTGCCGAGTCAAGTTATGTTGGGGTGGTGCCGCACAATCCGTTGAGCTGTGTGCTTACCGCCGCGTGTGTACAGATCGATGCAGCGATTCACAATCTCGCTGTGCAGGAGTATCCGTCAGGTGAGAACCAAGCGCCGAAACGCGATCTTGTCAAGGAGCCAATCAAACGGGAGGGCGGTTATTTAATTCTCCCGGATACGCCGGGAATCGGGATTGAGCTCAACGAAGACGCGTTCAAACATTACCCGCCGCAGCCCTATGTACGCCCACCGCTCATTGCGCCTGATGGAGGTTTGAAGGAGTACTAAACGGATTGCTCAATTTCCTGGTATCGGAAACCACGTCCCCCCGGTTTTTCTCGCTAGTGCCTTTTGCTCGCGCTCGGCTTTAAGCGGATCTTCGGTCTCCGATATGTCAGTTACACCCCCGATGATGTCTATCGTTATGCCTGCGTCCCAACATCGTTGCAGCACCTCTTGAAGGGTATTAGTTCCTGTGCACGGTGCATCGGTGATGAGGATGAAACGGCGTCTAGCCTCCGAACGGAATTCTATCCGCGTAATCGATTTGACAATTGCATCATAAGCCCGTTCAGACCCACTACACTCAAGATTTTCGAGCAAACGTACATACTTCTGATAGTCCTTCGTTGGTTGGTGAAAGTGCTGTGCCAAATATTTAAACGGTACGACTGCCATCGTGAAATCCAGCTGCTCTGCCTGGAAGATGTCTACCATCTCGACCAAATGTCTTCCCACCGCGCGGATGTTATCTTCCATACTGCCACTAATATCCAATAAAAAGACAATATCTACGATTGGAGAACTTTCCCCGCTCGCAATACCGCTAGCGATTGTCTGCAGAAGCGATCCGACCTGTGCATCGTGGGCTAGTGTTGATTGTTGAACGCTGTGAGTTTGTGGCTTTCCTGTTTGTAAAAGATTGCGCTCGACTTCGGTGGAGGTTGAACGCGGAATTTCGGTTACCGTTTCCAAAGGCTCGCCGATTGATTCCTGCAAACGCCAACCGCTTTCAGCTGCCTCGACAAACGGAGTGTCTGATGTAGGTAGTAAATGAGCAGTTGTACTCAGCGGTTTAGCATCCAACCGAACTGGATTTACTTGGTTCACCGGCACAGCTAATGCTTTTGCGGAGGTGAGTGGTGTGGAGGGGGCAATATTGGCATGAGGTTGGGAAGGAGTGTTAATCTGAAAGACTGGCTTTTTCACATCTACAGGATGGAGGCGCTGAAAATAAAGATCGACCTCAATGAACTCCGCAATAATCGGATCCGGCAGCGGAGGGGGTCGATACCATCGTGGCAAATTGACGCTAACCGTAAGCACTGCCGTCAGGTGCAACAGCAAGGAGATAGCAAACGAGACGATTGCGCGTCGATTGATTTGATTTCGATCGTGCATCGGTGACCATTGATGGCGTGCAGGCGTGGAGCGGGAAGGGCGAGGTTTAGAACGTTGACAATCAAGCAGAGCACCCCCTCTATAAAACTTTAATTTATGTCCCCGATGGGTCAATTTAGGCCGCCAATTCATTAGATTTCCTCATTCGTTGATTTCCTCGTTAGGATTCTACCATTAAGCGCTCTGTATGTCAAAGAAAACCCTTGTGAGATCAAGCTAGTCAAGGGATGGACAACAGATATTTTGCTTGCAGGTTCAAAGAAAGTTGTGTTACAATAAATCCGATTTTCATGTTTTCGGGAATTTGGGCTTCATGATTGGAGCAGGAGCCATGGAAGCAAATGTACTGGTATTAAATGCAAGCTATGAAGCAATTAACGTTTGCAACCTAAGGCGTGCAATGAAGATGCTTGTCAAGGGCGTAGCCTGCATGGAAGAAGTCTCTGAGCTCGAAATTCGTTCGCCGACTATTTCAATGAAGGTGCCGCTAGTCATCCGTTTGGTGAACTATGTTCATATCCCTCACTGCGTTGTGAAGTTTTCACGCAAAAATGTTTTGATTCGAGATCAGTACACATGTCAATATTGCGATGAGCATTTCCCGCCCTCAACGTTAACAATTGATCACGTCAAACCTCGCTCAAGAGGCGGAACGACCGTGTGGGAAAATGTGGCGACGGCATGTAAAAGATGTAACGCCAAGAAGGGGGACCGTACACCTCATGAAGCGCGCATGTTTCCTAAGCGTTCGCCCAAGGCACCCTCGATTATTTCCTATCTGCACTTAAGTCGTAATGGTCGGTCCTATGATGAATCTTGGAAAAAGTACCTGTACATCAACTGACTTGATGAAACCTCCGATCAACCGAAGCCTATATTTTGCTAAAAATAAAGCGAGTCGAAAGCAATATTTGTCAACTCAGTGGGGGTATCTATTGAGAAACTCCGCAAAAAACCGCGGCTGCTTTTCTGTTTACGCGCACGTGCATATTTTTACTGTCTTAATACTAAGTTTTCTATTCCTGTTGTCGGCTTGTTCGTTACAAGCCCCAGAGGACTATTACTACGAATTTGCCCTGATGGAGGGATGGGGCAAAACGAACCGACAGAAAACTGGACGACAGCTTCATGAAGTCATACGCCATCCAGAAAACAGTGAACCGCTTGTGATTGCATTTGAAGTCGGTAAACCGCCGACAGCATTACTCGGATTTGTTCCCTATGATGTTCCGCATTTGCCGGAGGAAGATCTATCGGTAGACATTGCGACTCCCAAGGTGCCAATTTCGCTACGGGATGAGGTGTTGCGGCGACTTTTTAATGAGAAACAGATTCGGGTAGTTCATTGGCGTTTAAAAAATGGTCGTCTGAAGGACGATCAGAACGTTGTACTGCTCAACTTTATTCCGCGTGCACTATCCGAACGCGCAATCAAAGAAGAGTATCTGATAATCTTTGCGATTGTGCATGCAGCGCAAACGCAAACGGATACCATTGATGCGATACGGTGCGTAGCAGAGGACGAAAGCGGTACACCGCAGATGAGTTTGGAGGCGCAAGTCGTAAACTATGTTGCCTATCTGGAAGGAAAAATTGATGGACAGCAGTGGGAGCAGCGACTTCGATTCCAGAGATTTTAATATGACGCGTAAGGTGCATCCAGACAGGTTGACGCAACGTTGGGAGTTTCAACGGGGATACAAAAGAGGCAAAAAGTACTGGAATCGTTATCTGGTTATCTATGTTTTCAAACAGTCTCTATACTCCACTCGTCTAGGGATTACCGTCAGTAAAAAGGTCGGCAACAGTGTTAAGCGGAATCGCCTCAAACGCCTGATTCGTGAATCTTTTAGACATTCACAACGGCGGATATGTCAAGGATATGATATTATCGCTGTTGGTAGGTCTGCGGCGGTCGGCAAAAAATGTCAGCAAATTCAAGCGTCGTTCTTGGAACTGCTTCACCGCGCAAAGGTTTGCAAACCCGAATAGCTCTGTGCTTGTGTAAATTGGACGTGTCCGCAATTTGAGTCGTACTGCCAACGCCATGAAAACCTTACTTATTTATGCGATTCTCTGCTATCGCAAGCTGATTTCGCCGCTCTTTCCGCCAACCTGCCGTTTTTATCCAACGTGCTCTCAGTATGCCCTTGAAGCAGTTACAAAGTATGGGGTTTTAAAAGGAGGGTGGCTTGCACTTAAACGGCTTTCTAAATGTCACCCTTATCATCCCGGTGGTTATCATCCCCTTAAATAAAATTTTATCGTCGAGAAAATCGCCATGAGGAGATTTGTTAAATGGAGAAACGTTATGTCTTAGCGCTTGTGCTCATGGTTGCTGTGATGTTTGGTTGGAGCTGGTTTTATGGCCGTAAGCTTCCTAAACCTACACAGACAACTGAGCAAGTGACTGAGCAATCGAGGGGGACCTCACCCCTCTCGCCGGAGGAATCGTTGTCTTCCGGTGAAGCAACGGTTGATATAAGGCAGCCCGAACAGATAGAAGCACCATCGCGCCCCCGGCAACCAGTTAGAGAAAATGAAACAGTTCAGGTTGAAACCGGAAAATATCATATTACCTTTTCAGTTGGGCGTTTCGCTTACGCACATAAATGGCTGCTTAAAGAATATCCGGACAGATCCGATATGGGTGAAGCGTTGTATAACCTGATCCCAGAAACAGCCCAAAATTGCTTGTCAATCCACTTTTTTAATCAGAACTTGGTAGATGATACCATAGATACATTTTGGGAGGCAGACAAAACGGAGCTTGTTCTCACAAATCAAAATCCGCAAGACACCCTAGCGTTCAGCAAGCAGATTGGAGAAAATCTCAAGGTCATCAAGCAATTTACATTTTACTATGATAGATATTACGTTGACCTCGAATTAACGTTCCATAATTTGTCCAATCAACCAGTAATTTCTCTGGATACGATGAGTGATAGCCGTAACGGGTATAAACTCCGTTGGGGGCCTGGGATGAATGCGGATCTGCTTGTACATGAACGCAAAAATGGTAAAGGTGCACAACACAACCCAAAAAACGAGGGTGCCAGAGCCTTGAGTAGTGGTGCTAGCAAACCTACCAAAGAATTTGATGATGTGCAAAGGACGAATACGGCCCTTTGGGCAGGTATGAATAATAAGTATTTTGCTGCACTCATGATTCCAGATGGTGCGCTTAGCGCAAAATACGAACTTGAGACCCTTTCAGACAATGGGACGACGCCGTCAGTGGGGATCGCTGCTCCGTCGGAAGCTGCGAGCCTCATAATCCCCGGATTTTCATTGGACTCCAACCAAAGCCGAGCCGACCAATTCCGCATCTATGTCGGTCCAAAGGAGTATAAAGCACTAAAAACAATCGAGCCACCGGGAACTCAGGAGGAAGACCTCCAGCTTGCCGATATTATCGACTTCGGTTTCTTTTGGTATATTGCTTGGGTAATGCTTTGGCTCCTGAACTTCTTCTATGGGATTATCAAAAATTATGGGATTGCCATTATTCTGCTGACTTTATTGGTAAAGGTGGTTTCATACCCCTTGACTCGTAAGGGTTACAAATCCATGCAGGCAATGCAGAAACTCCAACCCTTACTTACAGAGATTCGTGAAAAGCATCGGGATGATCCGCAGAAGCTCAACAAAGCGACAATGCAATTATACAAAGAACATGGGGTGAATCCGTTCGGGGGCTGTATTCCTTGGATTCCGCAAATACCGGTTTTCATTGCACTATTTGCACTTCTTGGTAATGCAGTTGAACTACGTGGTGAGCCCTTCTATCTGTGGATAGATGATCTGTCCGCCCCTGATGTCCTATTCACTTTACCTTTTACCATCCCATTTCTCGGCGATGCAGTGCGATTTTTACCAATTATCAACGGTGTAACGACTTGGCTACAACAGAAGACGTCAGGTGGGATGACACCGACGACTAACAATACCCAAGCAAAGATTATGCAATTCATGCCTGTAATGTTCGTTTTTATCCTGTATAACTTTCCTTCGGGGTTGGCGCTCTATTGGCTATGTAACAATATTTTTACCATCGGACAGCAGTATCTACCCAAATTGTGGCAAGCCGACGATACAGAAGACGTGACACCTGTTAGTGTGCCGTCGATAAAGAAACAACCTCAATCCAAGAGGCGACGGGCTTCAAACGCGAACCGCAGGAAATGAGAGGCGGAACGCGAATCATAGATTCCAATGATACCATTAAGTGACATAGATATTATACAGTTGTCAGGAGGATACTGAATCGTGCACCAATATATTGAAGTTGAAGAAAATACGACAGAGGAAGCTTTAGAGTCTGCCCTTAAAGAACTTGGTGTCAGTCGTGATCAGGTTAGTGTGAAGGTTATACATGAACCGACGAAAGGCATCCTTGGCTTAGGAGCAAAACTTGCGAAAATCCGCGTGACCCTAAAGGAGGATGTTTCTTCGACGCCAGAGGCCGTGCTTCATGAAATTCTAAGTCATATGGGGCTTGATGCACAGATTGAATCTCAAATTGTCAATGGAAGTGTACACCTTACGGTAAATTCTGATAACCCTGGGATACTGATTGGTAAACATGGGCAAACACTAAATGCTGTTGAATATTTACTAAATTGTATATTAAATAGGTCATCTCTCGTGAAGAAGAAGGTCTTTGTTGATGCCGAGGGGTACCGTGAACGTCGTGAACAGATGCTGACTGATTTGGCGCATCGCGCTGCTGCGAAAGTCAAACAAACCGATCAAGAAATCGTTCTAGATCCAATGCCTCCTCGTGACCGTCGAATTATTCATGTGACCTTACAATCGGATGAACAGATTCGTACATATAGCCGAGGTGAGGGAATGATGCGGCGCGTTGCTGTCACTACACGCGAAAGGGATGAGACAAACTCAAGGTAGCATGATTGAATGGGATACAATTGCAGCCATCGCAACCCCACGAGGCGAAGGCGGTGTCGGTATTGTCCGAGTGAGCGGGAGCCTCGCTATCCCCATTGCCTGCCAGATCTTTCGTTCACCTCGCCGCGTCTCCCCGGCTGAGTTGCCGACTCACACGCTGCATTATGGGCATGTTGTTCAGGCAGCATCGGACGAGGTCATTGATGAAGTCATGCTTGGTATCATGCGGGCTCCAAGATCGTATACCGCAGAGGATGTCGTTGAATTTAACTGTCACGGTGGGGTTGTACCACTCAAAGGTGTGCTTGAGCTAACGTTGAAAGCTGGCGCGCGTCTCGCGGCACCGGGGGAGTTTACCAAACGTGCTTTTCTCAACGGGCGGCTAGACCTAGCACAGGCAGAAGCGGTCGTAGATCTGATTCGTTCAAAGACTGACCTCACCCGTCAAATTGCGATAGATCAGTTGTCCGGCAGATTGTCCCAAGTGATTAATGGGCTTAACGATCGGCTTGCGAATCTGCTTGCAGAAGTCGAGGCATCTATCGATTTTCCTGAAGAAGAACTCGATTTCATGGGTTTAACAGTGATGCAGCAAACTGCCCAAGGGATTCTTGATGACTTGGACCGGTTGATTGCGACTGCATCGGACGGTAGACTCCTGCGGGAAGGCATCAGCATTGCAATACTCGGACGACCCAACGTTGGGAAATCGAGCTTGCTGAACACGTTGTTACAGGAAGATCGAGCAATTGTCACGGAGATACCGGGGACAACACGGGATGCAATTGAAGCGCCGCTGAACCTTGCTGGAGTTCCACTCAAACTGATAGATACTGCGGGGATACATCAAACAGCGGATATTGTTGAACAGCAGGGAGTCGCGCGGAGTAAAGCTTACCTTGACCGTGCTGACTTACTTTTAATAATGTTTGATTCATCTCGGTCCTTAACTGAGGAAGATCGAGAACTGCTGCACGCGGCGAAGAGTCGTAAATCAATCCTGATTCTAAACAAAATTGACCTACCTATCGTTACAACTCCTGTAGAGTTGCATACCGATGCGCCTCATAAGCCCACGATTCAGATTTCTCTCCTCGATGGCAAAGGGATTGAAGAGTTGAAATCCGCAGTTCGCCAAGAGCTCCTTGAAGGTGATGCGATATGGGGTGATTCCCCAATCATTACAAATGTTCGTCACCATGAGGCGTTGCGTCGAGGAAGGCTTGCACTTGGGCATGCAATAGAGAGCCTTGCCCAACAGATGCCCCCAGACCTGGTAGCGGTCGATTTACGCAGCAGTTTAGATTGTTTAGGCGAAATTGTTGGCAAAACAACGACAGAAGATATTTTGGGCAGGATTTTCTCCCAGTTCTGTGTCGGCAAGTGAAGTGGGAGTAAAGTGAGCACGATAGTCAAGGAGGGATATGAAATGTTGACACAGCAACAACAGTGGTGCCCTCAATGCAAACGCTACGTTGAGACGGAACAGAAGCAGAATAAATTGGGTAGACGCGGCAATCTGATAAAGCTTGTCACCACCTGTCAGAAGTGTCGGACTACATTGGGTAGCAAAACCGTTAGTGCTGCAACTCTTGATCAGATGCAAACAGAGGCTGCTGTCCCGTCGACCTCTGAAGATAATTAGTAGTTAATTTGGAATGAAAATTACACTTTTTTTGTAGCCATTCGTTTAAGATATTGACGAACTTTCTTAAATCTGTAATTTCTGTTCCTAAATTCCTTACAAAGGAGAAAAACGATGTTAAATTCTGTTTGGAGACAAAGACTATCTATTGCGCTTGCCGCCCTGCTGTTCGCTGTTGTTGCAAGCTCGATGGTGTTGGCGGAGGAGAAGATTCAGTGGGAGGAGTCAATTGAGAAAGGGTTGGCAGAAGCTAAGAGAACAGGCAAACCCATCATGATGGATTTCTACACCGAGTGGTGAAGCTGGTGTAAACGGCTGGATGCCGAAACGTTTACGGATGCAAAAGTTGTTGAACTCTCGAAAAAATTTGTCAACCTCAAGGTTAACCCTGAAGATACAAGTCGACCTGAAAATGAAGCGGCTCGTATCAAATACGGTGTCGAAGGATTTCCGGCAGTTGCGTTTCTCAATACCGAGGGGGATTTAATCCATCTCAGCCCCGGTTATGTGCCGCCAGACAGATTCTTTGAGGTGATGGAGAGTACATTCAAGCAGGAGGAGACCTTTAAGGAGCTAAAGGTAGCAGTTCAGAATAATCCAAACAATCCAAAAACTAACGCTGAACTCGCTCTAATTTACATCAAACGCCGCAACTTTGAGCACGGGAAACCTCTATTTGAGAAAGTTGTGGAGCAAGATCCAAATAATAAGACGGGCTTGTTGCCGGAGTTGTATGTCAATGTTGCACTCCATTACGGGCAGAATGCTGGGGGCGAGAATGAGAAGGCCTATTTCCAGAAAGCCGAGGGGTATTTCCAGAAGGTCATTGACACTTATCCCGACAGCAAGTTTCATGAGGACGCCCAATTTTACTTGGGAATCACCTACGCGATACAGGAAAAAACCGAATTGGCAATTGCAGCGCTTGAGAAATTAAGCGATGCTAAAAATGAAGAGATTCGCCAGAGGGTGGGACTCTTGCTAGATACTCTCAAAAACTCGATGAAGTAGGCTGCTATCAAGGGTGCTGGTAGCATACTGCCCTCTTGGTGGATCAGGTAAGTTTGAGAGCTTACCAAATTGTGGGTGCCAGTGCAGTAGTTACCTTGAACCTTTTTATTAGCAAAGCTCATATCCAATGTGAATTGGTATGGGCTTTTTTTATTTTCGATGGGGCTAGCCTCCGGAGAATCCGACACATGATTGTCGGGCAGGAGTTGGCATAATCAGCGCTTGTCAACCCTAACCACTTCGTGCTATAATACCGCCCAATCCAATGTTGTAAAATAGGCTTTTACGGGTTTCTACAACTTCCTATCTTCAGGGCTGGTTAATGACAAACACTTCTACCAAACTATGGAGCGGACGATTTCGCTCCAATCTATCAACGGAAACCGAGGACTTTACACAATCCATTGAGGTCGATTCGCGCTTAGTTCCACATGATATCTGGGGTAGCCAAGTCCACGCAATCATGTTAGCACGCCAGGGAATTATCTCTGATGAAGATCTCCGGCATATACTGCGCTGGTTGGGCAAGGCAGAATCGGATTTCCACGATGGGAAGTTTGTCCTGACACCTGAAAAGGAGGATGTCCATATGAATGTGGAATCCTACCTCATCGAAGGCGCTGGAAGTGAATATGGCGGAAAGCTTCACACAGCACGATCTCGAAATGATCAGGTGCTTGTCGATGCACATCTCTATATTCGTGAGCAGCTCCTTGACACACAACAGGGGGTCTCACGTTTGTGTCGTGTGTTTCTCGCTATCGCACAGGAGCACTCGGGAACGGTAATGCCGGGCTATACGCACACACAGCATGCCCAGCCAATCAGCCTTGGGTTTTGGGCGACAGCTTACGTCAGTATGTTCCTCCGTGATCAGAAGCGATTGAACGCCGCTTACGAACTGGTTAACCTAAATCCGCTCGGTGCTTGTGCGCTTGCCGGAACTTCTTTCCCAATTAATCGGAATTTGACAACTGAGCTGCTCGGTTTCGAGGCAGTGCATGAACACGCGTTGGACGCGATTAGCTCCCGTGATTTTATCGCCGAACCCCTGTTTGCGCTAACGCTGCTGATGACCACCCTCTCAAGACTTGGTGAAGAGATTGTTTATTGGACAACTTATGAATTCAATATCGCAACCCTTGATGATGCGTATGCAACAGGCAGTTCAATCATGCCTCAAAAGAAGAACCCTGACATCGCAGAATTGACACGCGGACGGACAGGCAGGGTGTATGCAGCTCTGATGGACCTCTTGACGAATCTTAAAGGGTTGCCTACGGGATATAATCGCGACCTCCAAGAGGACAAGCCGCCACTGTGGGAGGCGTTTGATGTGGTTCAATCCTGCTTGGGGGTTCTGCCCGGCTTAATTGAGACGCTCGAATTCAACACAGATCGACTAGAACTGCTTGTCAACGCGAACTTTGCAACAGCAACCGAGCTAGCCAATTTCCTAGTTAGCGAACAGGGATTACCGTTCCGCAAATGTCATGAAATCGTTGGAAGTGTTGTCGGAAGCTTGGCGAAAATGGGTAAAACGTTCCAAGATTGGGAGGAAACACAAAAACTGTTGCAATCCGAAGGTATTGATCTATCCGTTACGCAACTCCAACGCATTCTCGCCCCGAAACTGTCACTTCGGAATAACCGGAGTCTTGGCGGCACTTCGCCCGCGGAGGTGAGGCGAATGGTGGAGGTATTTGAGGGGCAACTAAACGAGATCGACTACCAGATCCGTTCACGACAGGAGCAGATTGATGCCGCCTATCAGAAAACGCTGCGGATTATTGAACAGGTCATGGAGGGTAAGGCGGCTGCAGAAGTAAATTTTTAATTAACCATTTGCGGTCGATTGTAGCACAGCGAAGCGAACTAATTGCCTCCCAACGGACGGCATGATTATCTGTAAGGAGAAAAAAATGAGGATTGGTATCGCCGGTCTCTCACACGAGACCAACACCTTTGCTTTAGAACAGAACGATACCATGGATACCGTCGGTATCCGGTGTGGAGAGACGTTGCTTACAAATGTACACCCTAGAAGTTTTATCGGTGGTTTTGTCGAGGGTGCCAAGCGAGACGATATAGAGTTGGTTCCCACTGTCGGAATTGGTTTTGGTCGCGGCGGCATCATCCATGCTGATGTTTACCAACGCTGCCGCGATATGATTGTGACAGGCTTGAAAGAGGCGGGACCGCTGGATGGTGTTTACTTTGCCCTTCACGGGGCGATGGTTGCCGAGGCGCCTTATACCGATGCTGAAGGTGAACTGGCGCTGGAAGTACGCCGGGCCCTGGGAAATATACCTATGGTCGCCACGTACGATTTTCACGCTATCATGAGTGATGAGGAGGTCGAGGCACTGGTCCCGTTCCCTAACAACACTAATCCCCACATCGATGGTTACGAGCGAGGATTGGAGGCAGCAAAATGTCTACTCCAAATGCTGGATGGCAAAATCAATCCGGTTTCTCATCGAGTGTTTGTGCCAATTATTGGTCCCAATATCGGTCAGAGCACTTGGTCACACCTGCCAGATGAGGAGAAGGAACTACTACTCTATCAGCTAAACGAAAAGCGTGCCGAGATGGAAGAGACCGCCACGGTTATCAACATCACCATTCTTGGCGGCTATGGGTACGGCGATTCTCCAGATGCCGGTATGTCAATCGTAGCAACAACTGACGGTGATTCAGAACTTGCTAAGCAGTTGGCTCAAGAGTTGGCAACAGATTTGTGGGAGCAACGAGAGCGACTACAAACAGTGCGACCAATATACTCGATTGATGAGGGGGTCAAAATGGCGATGGCTGACCCGCGAAAGCCGATTCTCTTAGTGGATTTAGGCGATGACCCCGGCAGCGCCTGTCCAGCGGATAGTCCGGCGGTATTAGAAGGGCTCCTCCGGTGTGGGGCGCAGGATTGCGCGCTCACTATCCGTGATGCGGAGGTCGTTCGTGCGGGGTTAGCCGCTGGCGTGGGCGCGAATCTTGACATCACCGTCGGGGGTAAGATTGATCAACGATTCTATCAACCGGTAAAAATAACGGCTCAGGTCAAGTCCATCGACGATGGTAGATACATGATCTGCGGTCCCACCCATGGTGGTTGGGGGCGCGAAGTCAACGAAGAGGCATTTCGTGAGGCGAATGTCGGTAAGCGGGTGGCGCTGCGCACCGGGAATAAAATTGACGTTATCTTCTCCCAGGGACGAACTGGCAAGGACCGAGATTTTTTTAAAAGTGCCGGTATTCTGTTGGAAGAAAAAAAGATTCTTGTCGTCAAATCCAATCAGGCACATCGTGCTTCCTTCGATCCGGTCGTCGCCGATACCATTGAGCTGAATAGCCCCGGGGTGAGTACCGTAGACTATGCTAGCCTTCCCTATCGCTATCTGCATCGTCCGATTTGGCCCATTGACGAGACGATGCATTGGACGCCTTCTGCCTAGCATCTAGGGAGAAGCCGTTGGCGTTCAATTTGTCAGCTCCGATTGTGGTTCTAGTAGGTTAGGTGTTGTACGGAATCTGAATCCTTCTAGTTAGTCAGAACAGGAGATTGCTGATGGAACAGCAACAGCGAGAGAAATATCAACTCACCCTTGATCAGCGGCACTTCTTTGGAACGCAAGGGTATCTGAAGGTTGAAGGACTACTGAGCGACCAAGAGCTTTGTGAGTTGGATCGCCATTCGATGGATATGGCGATGGGCAAAGTCGACTTCAGCCAACTGACAGGAGTGACGCCCAGAAATGAGGGAGACACCCCCGCGGATATGGAGGACAAGTTTTTCCGCTTCATTCAGTTCCACCGTCATTTGAAGGTCCATGAGCGGTTTCTGTTACACCTCCGTATCCTCGATGTACTTGAGACCCTGATTGGGCCCGATGTAATGGCGATGCAATCAATGCTCTTCCTGAAGCCGCCCCAGAAATCGGGTCAAGCTTATCATCAGGATTCCTTTTACATCAAAACGGCTCCGGATACACTGTGTGGGGCTTGGATAGCCATCGACGATTGTGACGAGGAGAACGGCTGTATGTATCTTGTGCCGGGATCCCACTTCCATCCAATCTATGAGGAGGTGGCGCTACCGGACAATACCGACGATTTTCAGGCAAGGTTGACCGAAATTGTGGGGGTGGAGGAGCACAACGAGGTGGCAGCGACTGCCAATGCCGGAGATGTCATCTTCTTTCACGGTCATCTTATCCACAGATCCAAACAGAATCGCTCGACGAACCGGTTTCGGCGGTCGTACGTCTGTCACTATGCTAACGCCCGATCGTATACGGAATGGGGTGAAGGCAATCAGAATCATATTCTCGCTCGTGGGACGACTCATCTGCCGTTTGCGATACCTCGTTTCGTTACACACGATCCGCTTGGGTAGCGTTCCCATTCGGCTTTTAGGTGCTTCATGTAGAAAGAAAGTATAAAACGCTATGCGTAAAACGTGATGTTCATTGGTACTGGGTGGCGTAGGGCTCAATCTTTTGGAACCTCTACGGGATAGGGACCTAAAAGCTTGGGTCTCCACACCTAAAGGAGATTTCGATGAAAAATCAAGATTTCAAACTGACGGACCAACAGATGAATTTTTTTCAGACCTTCGGTTATTTGAGCTTTCCCGGGCTGCTCGTAGACCGTAGCGAGGAGATTATTGATGCGTTTGAAACGGTTTGGGCGGAACGTGGCGGAGGTCATAACGGAAAACCTCACGAAGGAACAGCGCGCTCCTGTATTGTTCCATTCATCGATCAGAGTGAGTACTTGTCGTCCCTGTTGGACGATCCGCGTATATTGGGGATAGCGACCTCACTTCTCGGTGATGATTTCAACTATATGGGTAGCGATGGCAACTACTACGTTGGCGATACGCGTTGGCACTCTGACGGGGGGCACAAGCCGGAGGACCCCACCCACATTAAAATTGCGTTTTACCTTGATCATTTAACCGGTGACACCGGCGCGCTGCGCGTCATCCCTGGCAGCCATCTCTTTGGGGATGGTTACGCAGATCGGCTTCAGGAAGAAATTCGAGAGAGCGAAGGCGGCTGGGGGGTCCACGGAAGAGATGTGCCGGCAGTCGTATTCGAGACACAGCCGGGGGATGTGGTTTGCTTCAATCACAATACCAAACATGCTGCATTTGGCGGTGGCATACGCCGACGGATGTTTACCATGAACCTTTGTGAACGGTATCCTGAAGACCGTTTGGAGGATCTACGCACCTACATCGGTGGCTCGGCGCGTTTCTGGATTGACCGCAAATATGGTCCGAGAATGGTTGGTACTGCAGGACCTGAGCGGATGGTGCATCTAGAACAGGTGATGGCTAACGACGGTCATCTCGCAGCGCTTGCCCGTAAAGCTCGGGAAACTATGGGAGAACCTTCACGTGGGTAAGCTCTGCTGACTTTGCTAGCTCCTGTTTTCAAATCGCATGTGGTGCAACTGTAATTCATGTTCAGGTGTTCAGTGCACCGGTGGACCTCTGGACTTTTGTAGCGTTCCGGGATTTGCTAAAACGTGAGTTGCACCTGTTCCACGGTGCCGTGTCGTGCGGATCGCTCGCACGCGTCTAGCACAGCGATGACTTTCGTACCGACCTCTGCGTTGATTAGCGGTTGTTTGTTGTGCTTGAGGCAATCTTCAAAATGTAGCATGTAACGCACAACTTCGCCGATATGTCCGATATCAGCGATCTCATCCGCCTCCATAGAAACGGCGTCTTCGACAGGGATGACGTTGTGGTGGTTGTCATCGAAAATTGCACTTCCATTTACAACACTGCCAGCAGTCCCATAGACCGATAGCCCCAGCATTGGCATTGGTGCATGACAGAGACCGTAAAGCCCAAGCACGCGTCCGAGCTGCCCATCCTCATACATTAGGTTGACCATCCAGTTATCGCTGAAATGTCCCTCGCCTGCCGGATACCGGTTATCAATTCCGCTTTCGTGGGCGATTGCGTGTACAGCACTGGGAAAACCGAGAAACCAGATAATAAGGTCCATCGGATGGCACAGTCCCCCGTAGAGTGTTTTCTGGGGCATTTGGTATCTCCAAGGTGTCGCTGTGAGCACACCGCGCATATCGTGTACATAGTGGGCTTCAACTGCAACGATATTGCCAAGTTTACCCGAATCCGCCAATCGATGTGTGTGCATAAAATCCGGTCGAAAGCGACAGGTCTGCCCGACCATAAGTTTCAGACCCGTTTCACGGGTGCGCTGTAATACACGGATTGCATCGTCGAGCGTATCAACGAAACCTTTTGTGCAGATCACATGCTTACCGCAATCGAGCGCGTCAAGACAGTGTTGTGCGTGAAGCGGATCCGGTGTGTAGATACCGACGATATCAATTTCGTCTCGCTGGAGGATTTCCCGATAATCTGTCGTCCCAAATGGGACATTATGTTCTGCACGGATACTCTCAAGCCGCTCTGCGTCCGTATCGCAAATTCCGCGAATTTCCAGAGCGGTGTCGGGTACCTGTTGAATCCCGAACATCGACTTTCCCATTCCTAACCCGATAATACCGACACCAATTTTTTTCATATTCTTATCCTTTGCAATCTAGTGTGGAAATTGCACCTTTTACGTGCGAAAATATATGACCAGAATTGAGGGCTTTGTTATAGATTGTTATTGTGTTGCAAACAGTTACATTTCGATGACAATTTGCTTTTATCTCAAGTGTGTGCTGAGTTGAACAATCTGCCTTCATCTGGCAACAAATCATAAAATAGCATCCAAAAGGAAATTGTCCCACGGAGGATACTACAGAATTTTGCTTGTATAAAAATTTGGTTTGTGCTACAATATGGCAGACTTTTGGAAATTGTTATATCATAAACCATATTCATTCACTTTAGAATGAATTTTTTGCGAGGGAGGTAACAATGAGAAATATAGCAGGGATAGCGATTGTAAGCATTTTTGTTTTTAGCATCGTCCTCACTGGCTGCGGCAAATTGAGTAAAGAAGAATTTGCTGTAGAGATGGACAAATATAATCAACAAAATGCAGCAGCGCGCACTGATTTGAGTAACCAGGTTTCTGAAGTTAGCGGCAAAGTTGATGCTCAAGGAGATGCTTTGAGGTCAGAGGTATCTATGGCAAAGGAATCCGCCATTACCGCTTCTCAACAGGGTGATGCGGACACAATTACAGCTGCCAAAGAGTTCGCTGAAGGTGGAGATTCTAAGCTGCGTGAAGAACTCATGGAGACTGCAAATATGGTCGGGGAAAAGGCACAAGAAGCTGCCATGTCCGGCGACCAGAAACTCCAAGATCAGATTGCTGCTCTTGAAAAGAAATCCGAAATGCAGGCGCAGAGCATATCCGATTTGGAAAACGCGCTGATGGAGACCAAAAAGGATCTCGCTGAGACAAAAGAGATGTCTGCCAAGCCAATGGTAGCCGCTACGGTTCAGTTCCCGAGCGGGAAAGTTAGCTTGACTCCAGCTGCCATGGAAGCACTTGATAAAGCCGTTGCGATGATTCAATCGAATTCTAAAGCGTTGGTGCTCGTTAAAGGTCATGCGGATGGGAGCCCGGTCTTGAGGGGACGATTCCGCAGCAATTGGGACCTTTCGCAAGCTCGTGCGGATTCGGTTGTGAAATATCTCCAGGGCAAAGGCGTAACGAACAAAATCGAATCTCGGGGCCTAGGTCACACGCAGCCTATTGCTCCAGTTAATACAACGGCGGGACGCGCCCAAAATCGACGAGCAGAAGTGATTGTCTATCCGACCGGCTCGATGATGTAGCACTTCACACTATATCTATTTTAAGGGAAATTGGGTGAAATCGGCTTCATCCCAATTTCCCTTTTTTTATGATAATACCGTCAAACACTATTTTAACTCTTTTATCTCTAGGCTTCTTTCAGAAGAAATTTTGGGAGCCGAGAATGAGAAACCAGTGCACTGAATCACTGGGTTGCGAATGATTGCTTGGAGAGCGTATGGCAAGCAAGAACCAACTATTTGAGGCGAGAACAGAGTTTATCGGTACACGCGGGGTCAAAGAGTACCGTGAGACCATACCCGTTTGGGTGAACTCCGATGATGTGGTGCTGGAGATCGGTTGTGAATGGGGGACGACAACTACCCTCATTGCGCCGCACTGCAAGAAGGTTATTGGTACTGACATCAGCCCTAAGTGTATTGAGCGTGCACGGGAGAGGCATCCCGACCTACACTTTGAGGTCCTAGACGGGTTCGATGTGAAGGCAGCGCTTGAGCTCGGCGAACAGTTTAGCAAAATCTATATTGATATATCCGGTATATCTGGTTACCGATCCCTGCTTGATACAATTTCCTTACTGATGATGTACGCGACTGTGCTGCGACCCGAAGCGATTATTGTCAAAAGTAGCGCGCTCAAACGTTTCGCTGCACACTGTATGCCTTGGCGGTCTGTTTCATCTTAGTCATCGTGTCCGAAGAGATTTTCCATCAGCAAGTACTAGTTGGCCGATTGCTGTTTCACACGTCATGCATCTCCCACAAGGCCCCGTTACTTACAAATATATAGAGGTTGGCAAAACACTTTATCAAGCGTTATCCACACGAACTCCACGATTTCCACCTCGTGTTGCTTATGTGATGTTGAGCTCACTCTTTCAGGAGAAGCGGGAGACCGTTACGGTGTATGACCCATTCTGTGGTAACGGTGTTATTCTCTGTACTGCGTACCTTCTTTTTTCGAAGAAGATAAAAAAAATAATTGGTGCAGATCTCCATCCGGTTGTGTTAGAAACGGCGCGACGAAATTTTCGGTGGATGAAAGAGCACAATGCGTTTGAGGAGCGATTGCGCGCAATCCAAGCGTATAAAACGGAAAACAGTGAACTAAAAAAAACTTATCAAGAGCGGTGCCGACTGATCTTTAATCACGCCCAACAGATTTGCCTTGATGTGGAGCTCTTGCAGCGCGATGCGGCTCAGATTCAGGAGCACTTGGCTGCTATTGATGGTGAAGTTGTCCTCGTTACGGATCCCCCTTACGCCCACAATGATCACTGGAATCCGAAAGATGGACTCGAATCCGCGGACTTTGGTCCCCTTGAGCCGTTCCTCCAGCAGGTTGCAATCGCACCGAATGTGACCGCGCTTCTAATCTGTTACCGGGTTAATCAGCCAATCCGTGGGTTGTTGGAGAGGTATTTTGTGGTAACCCCGCTCGGGGGAACAAAAGGTAGAGCTATCTACCGATGTGAACCGAGATAAAACATCAAACGTAGTCATAGTCGGAAACGGAATAGCACACTTAACGAACAATGGACAAATTTTATACAATTTCTCTACTATTGCTGATAGTGCTTATTGGCTGTTTCATGGTCAATATTTCACTTGGAATGGCGGTTGGCTCAGACACACCGACTGAAACCGAGCGCCCAAACCTGTTACGCGATCTAGTCGGGCGAGGAGTTGAATCCACATCGTTCCACCTCTCTTTTTTTTCGTATAAACCACGCTTAGCGCAGTTTACGGCGTTGTTGAACAGTCTCGGTGTGCCGGCACTCAACGCCGGGTTGATGCCTGTTGCTTCGATGAACCTGAAACACACGCCGGAGTTATCTTCCCAGCTAGCCCTCGGATATTGGACGAATAATACGGCACTACCACCGCCAATCGCTGCAGACCTTTCCGCCACCTTTATTCCGATTTCGGTTAGTTTGCTCTACCGTCCGGTAATGCTCTCTGACCTACTTCCGCTTTATTTTGGAGGCGGAATTGGGTATTCCTACTTGAGCGTTGCCGGCAGCGGTCTTGTTCTACTAGCGCAACAGGGGATTGTTCTTGATAGCGGAAATACTGGCTTGACAGGGCATGTGCAGGTTGGATTGATGTATCCTCTTCTCAACGATCAGCTTACCCTCACCTTTGAGGCGAAACGCATCCTCAAAACTTTCGAGGGAAGCGGCGCAGTTCCCTTCAACCTTGATTTTGACGGTACAGCGATTGGTATGGGGGTTGGATTAAACTTCTGATAGACATGAATTAGAAAATGGGGACTGACGTTGAACGTAGCTTTCCTAAAACATAAAACAGCCGGGCAAATTTTACCTTGGTTCGCTTTGATTTGTCTAACCGCGATTATAGGTTGTGAGACCGGTGTCATAGACAATTTCGCAGGTATCAAGGGCGAAGCCCTTTTCCGGTTCGATCGAATTGATTTCGATATATTTCTGCTTAACGAGAATGGGCGTCCATTAATTCAGACGGGAAGCATTTTGACGCCGGGAATTGGCGTTAGTACCCTTTCGGAATCCAAATTCACAACAAGGGTCCAAATCTACTCGATGCAGAATGGGGCTAAAAGTAAAAAAGTCTACGATGGACGCCTTATCGACCTGCGTTGGGGGGCGGTCGGTGGAAACCGTAGGGTCCTTTTCGCGTATATACCGCATCGGTTGATTGAAGACGATGAACAACGTGACACGGAGATGGGCGTGATTGTTATCACGCTAGAGACAGAAAAACAGGGTCCATTTACGGACACACTGGAGGACACACGAATTTATAGCCATATCCCCTAGCTAGACTAGTGGCCTCTAAATCTTTCCCGCTTATACCGGCTGAATCGACTCACCCGAATACTTATCATATAACTTTGGTTAATCCCTTCCTCTCTTTTTTCGTCATTCTAATATCCAAATATTGAGCACATCCCAACACCGAGCTGTCGGAAGAAAGGATGGTATGCGCTTCGATCTGTATCAATTCCCTGAAATTAGAAGGTATCTATTGCTTTTAGGCTTTATGCTTCTATTCCCAATCTGCGTGAGCTCCGCCTCTGGATCGGCAGAATATCGAGCTGAGGCGTATAGAACTTTTCAAAGCATTGAAATCGACGGAGATTTCAGTGAAACCGATTGGCAGCAGGCAAAACCGATAAATCAGTTTGTCCAAACTGAACCTGATGAGGGTGCGCCGATAACCGAGTTTACAGAGGTCCGTATCCTTTATGATGAGAAGAATATCTATTTCGGTTTCACCTG
>JAJEAL010000092.1 GCA_022822785.1 Candidatus Poribacteria bacterium | reverse complement strand
CCAAACATGGTCAGAACACTGCGTCCACAAAACATTTAAGAGCATGATTGAGTATGTGGAAAAAGGGCGAGAGACGGAAATGATTGATGGACTGTTCAAGACCTTCATCCAACGGGCAACGGAGGAGATTGGGGCGGAGTGGTGCGTCTCCGTTTTCACCGATAACGCCGGCATCATTGAGTTCGATGATGGGTACAATATCGTTTTCAAGGTCGAAACCCACAATCACCCTTCTGCGATAGAGCCGTATGGCGGCGCAGGCACAGGTATCGGTGGGGTGATTCGCGACTCACTCGGCACGGGACTTGGCGCGAAGCCCATTCTAAACACGGACGTTTTCTGTTTTGGTCTCCCGGATCTGCGCTACGATGAACTTCCCGCAGGCGCGTTACATCCGAAGCGGATTTTCAAAGGTGTGGTCGCAGGTGTGCGGGACTACGGCAACCGTATGGGGATTCCAACCGCAAACGGTGCAATCCTGTTCGACCCGCGCTATACGGGGAACCCACTTGTCTACTGCGGCAACGTCGGCCTGATTCCCAAGGACCGGTGCGATAAGACCGTGGAGCCCGGCGATCTGATTGTCGCCGTCGGTGGACGCACTGGACGCGATGGCATTCACGGTGCCACGTTCTCCTCCCTAGAATTGGATGACACCTCCGAAAGCCTTGGCAGCGTTGTGCAGATCGGCAACCCAATAATGGAGAAGAAGATTGTCGATGCCTTGATGGCAGCTCGAGATCGCCACCTCTATCGCAACATCACAGATTGTGGTGCCGGTGGATTTTCCTCCGCTGTCGGTGAGATGGGTCAGGAAACAGGCACAGAGGTCCATCTGGAAAACATTCCGCTCAAATACAGAGACCTTGACCCGTGGGAAATTTGGCTATCGGAAGCACAAGAACGGATGGTAATCGCTGTACCGCCCGAGCATATAGAGGAATTGATGACGGTCTGCGAGCAGGAAGCGGTTGAAGCCACTGTGCTCGGTACATTCACCGACAGCCACAGGCTGCGCGTATTCTATGACGGAGAAGTTGTCGCCGACCTCGACATGGATTTCCTCCACGACGGATTGCCGCGCCAGACAAAAAAGGCAGTTTGGGATCCGCCGCAACACCCTGAACCTGAACTGGGGGAAAGCGGTTCACCACCACTCACCGAAGATCTCTGCCGTATCCTCGCAAGTCCCAATGTCGCAAGCAAAGAGTGGGTTATCCGCCAGTACGACCATGAAGTGCAGGGCGGACTAGTGCTCAAGCCGCTTGTGGGGTGCGAAAACGATGGTCCCGGCGACGCTTGCATCACAACACCGGTTCTCGGTTCCCATAAGGGGGTCATCGTGGCTAACGGGATTAATCCCAAATATGGGGACATCGATCCGTATCACAGCGCAGCAGCAGCGATTGATGAGGCGTTACGAAACATTATCGCCGTGGGAGGGAATTTAGAGCAGACCGCGCTGCTTGACAATTTCAGTTGGGGTAATCCCGACAAACATGACCGTCTTGGTGGCTTGGTGCGTGCAGCGAGGGCGTGTTACGACATCGCCGTTGCGTATGGCACGCCTTTCATCTCCGGCAAGGATAGCCTCTACAACGAATACCGCAACACCACCACCGGTGAGCAACTTGCAATTCCGCCGACGCTGCTCATCTCTGCAATTTGTGTCATGCCGGATGTGAGCAAAGCGGTCTCGATGGATGCAAAATCGCCCGGGAACCGAATCTATGTGGTCGGCACGACCTACGCTGAACTCGGTGGGTCCCACTACTACGCAATCCACGGCTTCATCGGTAACAGTGCGCCGAAGGTGAGGCACACTGAAGGGAAGCAGACGATGGAAGCATTGAGTCTTGCCATCGATCAAGGGCTTGTCCGCTCCTGCCACGATTGCTCTGAAGGCGGTATTGGTGTGGCTGCAGCGGAAATGGCGTTTGCCGGGGGGCTTGGTATGCAGCTTTCGCTCATGGACGTACCCCGCGACCCCAATGTTACAACGGACGATGTGTTACTTTTCTCAGAATCCAACAGTCGATTCATCGTAGAAGTTACGCCGGAAAAACAGGAAGCGTTTGAGAAGTGCATGGCGGGTGCCCATTCCGCGATGGCGGGGTTGTCGCCACAAGTCAAGGAAGCGGTTGAGAAAGGTATAGTGGGGGTCCCGATCGGGTGTATCGGCACAGTGGTTGAGGGACTGGATTTTGTTATCAACGGTACAGATGGGGACACAATAGTGGAAACGACAATAGATCGCCTCAAGGAGAGTTGGCAAGGAACGTTTCGATGGTAACATCCCTCGGCACAAAGTCTTTAGTATGACGCAAGTTGCCAATCAAACCGGGAAGATAGGAGTCAAGCATCGCTCGCAGAACGCGATGTATATAGTCAAAGGGAATCTCAGTTTTTTAGCCCCAGCGGGGCGGCATGTTTATAGTATGCGTGATACACCAAACACCTTAAAGCCCCAGTTTTGAATCCTGATTTATCGGGGCGGGCGACATGTGTCCCATCAGACAAAGGCATAAGACATAAAAAACGCTGCGCGTCGCTATCCGAAGCCCAGTAATCTTGGTTGTTTATAGGAGAGAAACGAGATGAAACCGAAGGTTCTCATCCTTCGCACCGCAGGCACTAACTGCGATTATGAAACAGATTACGCTTTTCAACTTGTGGGCGGGGAGACCTCGCTGATCCATGTCAATCAACTGATCGCCGGTGAAGTAGATCTCATGCACTATCATATTATGGCGATTCCGGGCGGTTTCTCTTATGGCGATGATGTTGCCGCCGGTATCTTGTTGGCAAACGAAATGAGGTACAAGCTCGCCGATTCCCTCGCTAGTTATGTTGAATCAGGACGACTGATGATTGGCATCTGTAACGGCTTTCAGGTGCTTGTCCGCGCCGGGTTGTTGCCGTGTCTCAATACGGAACGGGGGCAGCAAGCCACTCTCGCTATGAACACCTCCGCAAAGTTTGAGTGCCGCTGGATTCAGTTGGAAACCCAAGAAAGCAACTGTATCTTCACGCAAGGCTTGAAACCGCACATTTACCTGCCGGTTGCCCATGCAGAGGGACGCTTTACCGCACCGGAACCGATACTCAATCAGATTGAAGACGGTGGGCAGGTAGTGTTTCGCTACGCTTCGACCAACAGCGGCGCACCGGAATATCCCGATAACCCAAACGGATCCGATAACCACATCGCTGGGATTTGCGATCCCACCGGCAGAATTTTCGGTATGATGCCCCATCCGGAACGTTTTCTGACACGCCTCAACCATCCCCGCTGGACGCGAGAAAACCTGCCGGAGGAAGGGGACGGTTTGGCAATTTTTCAAAATGCCCTCGATTATGTATCGGGACTCTCTTGATTCGTCACGGCAGTCGTCACTGAATCCTGATTAGAAAAGGACTTTAATCAATGAACCTTCGCCCGTTTTTGCGAGACGACCTCACAGATCTTACCCCCTACCATGTTGGCCAACCACCGCATCGAGTTAAGGCGGATGCGAATGAATCTCCTTTTGACTTACCGCCAGAGATACGACACGAGTTGACAGAAGCTATCGCTCAACTCCAATTTAACCGCTATCCGGACCCGAGTTCGGATCTGTTGCGAGCACAACTTTGTGAGCAGTTGCGGGTTGATAAAGCAGAGATTGTTGTTGGCAATGGATCCGATGAATTGATCGGCAATTTTATGTTAGCGTTCAGGAAGCCCGAGGCGTGTGTCTCTTTTCCAACCCCGACATTTTCGATGTTTGGGATTCTCGCGCAGGTTGCACAGATAGAAGCGGTTGGATTACCGCTTGATGACCGGTTCGACTTGGACCCAGCGGCGTGGAAGGCTCACCTTGATGCCCACGTGATTAACTTGGTCTTTCTATCATATCCGAACAATCCGACAGGCACCAATTTTTCGACTGACGCGATTCGCGAGATCCTCGCTCGTCCGGATACGCTCGTGCTTCTTGATGAGGCGTACTACGAGTTTTCCGGACACTCGCTCATGACGGAACGGGAGCGCTATCCCAATCTGGTCATCACACGCACCTTCTCCAAAGCGTACGGACTGGCGGGTTTGCGGGTCGGTTATGTGGTGGCTCATCCGGAGATTGTCGATGAGCTTAACAAAGTCCGTCTCCCGTATAATCTCAACCGTTTTTCACAGCTTGCCGCAACACTTTTGCTCAAGCGTCCTGATCGATTAGCGCAACATCTGCAACTAATTCGGAGTGAGCGAGAACGGGTTTTCAATGCGCTGAAAGCGATAGAGGGGATCTATCCATTCCCAACCGATGCGAACTTCATCCTCTTTCGAACAGATTCCCCGGCTCCTGATGTATTTCAACGTCTGCTTGACCACGGCGTACTTGTCCGTAACCTTGATCGGCCCGGACCGCTAAAGAACTGTTTACGTATAACAATCGGAACACCCGAAGACAACGAGATGTTCCTTGCGGGATTGCGGGGTTGATCCCAAACAGAGGGATACCGGACGGAAGCAGCGAGAGAATGGGTGACCGATTATCCAGTGATTGCCTCGTAATAGTGAGCCGAGTCGTTCTTTCTTTGTCATCTGTAACATGGTGATCAAGCGTTTGTATGAACGACTTCAATAGATTCTAAAGAAAAGAGGGGCAATTGGGATCATTATGTTTGACGTTTCACGCATCGCGGAAGGAAATACGGTGAATATTCCTCTCAGAAAAACACCCAAACAACAACCGAGCAAGCTGTATCGTCGCTTGCTGCCGTTCTACATGAAGCCGGTTTTTCTGATTGCTTTCATGACCATTTCACTGGGGGGACAGCTAATGTGGGCGACAGCTGTGGCAATGGCAGGTCGTGTGGATGTGCAGTGGTGCGGCGTAGGATTTGCCGTTGGGATTGTTGTCGGTTACATTCAAGGGAGATGGATGTCGCGGATGTGGGCGCACGATTATCTGCGTGTCCTGAAACGAGAGATACGATTTTGGGAGGCGAGGGGTGCCACAGGAACAACAGTCTTTGTGATTCTTGCGCTCGGTATTCCGGTTTGGATCGAGTTATTCGTGGTACAATCTCACTGGCTTTTGGTAGGGCTTCAATCCTACATCTTTGGTTTTGTGGGCGGGATGAACCTTGCTCTCTACCTATGGGTACGGCGGTTGCCCAAATGACACGAATTAGTGCATGAATTCATTGGTTCATTAAACTGATGGATCGGACCCAGTGACGGGCGGGGAAACCCCGCCCCTACAAGATCATACGACGTAGGTTTTGTCCCTAGGTCGAGATTCATACCTCGATTGGCTACTATTTTATCCCGTAGACTTCTGCAGGATTGTCGTGGAAAGCGGCTTGTGCCACATCAAGTGCAACCGATTCTGAAATCAATCCTTCCCGTATCATTTCGGCAAGCGTGAGTGCGAAATTCTGACGCGCCATTTTGAGGTGGCCATAAACCGCCTCAACGTGCTGCAGGTCATCTCCGAAAGCGATGATTTTGTTAAATGGCACCATCTGAAGCCATTCCCTCAAATCGAGCCGTGAACCGATTGGCGAGATGATATGGATCCAAGACATGTTCAGGTAAACATTGCTGAACGTTTTGCCGAGAACGGCACCTTCCCGAAGATAAGGGTAACCGGCGTGAGAGAGATCAAACCGCGCCTCTCGAAAGGTCTGAAACAGTTCAGCGAGCGGCGCGGGGGTGCACCCTTCCATGCTGCCGTAATTCCCTGCCCGTATCCCTTGATGGAACTGGATGGTCAGATCAGCGTCGCCGGCAGCACGGCAACACTCAAAAACGAGATAATCTTCCAAGATAACACCTTCCTCGGAATCCAGACCGGCGTACTCGCCTCGCATCAATCCATCGAAGACTCTCGCAGCCTCCTCCTTCTGCCGTACCGTAAAATCCATGCGGCGATGATAGGATTGAGACATCTTTACCCCGGCGACAGTCGACCGCTTCCAATCCCGACATACCTGCCGAATGACTTCGACGTGCTGAGGGAGGCTTGTAATGGAAACATCATAATCCTTCTCGATGGCATAAACTTGGTCGGCAGAACGGAGCATGCTGAAACGGTTCAAGCGTGGCAGCGGCAGGAATAGGGTCCGATCTACTTCGATGAGGTCTTCCATATTGATCACCGTAAGCGCGATGTTTGAGCGGCGCTGCAGCACATCGTGATAAAACCCCGGCTGGCTGTGCTCACGGAGGGCATCTGAAATGGGCCCAACCGTTTCGGCGGTCAAGTCGGCAAATCCAAGCAGATCTCGGAACCCTTCAAGGATACACTGCGAATAGCCTGTCAAACGGGTATATCGGAAGTACGGTTCGAAAATTTTCCAACGTTCCCCGAGTGGACGCCCCGGCTCTAGCGCTGCTTTCATCTGCTCGGTCGACATCCCAACCGAGACCAAATCGGAGGCGGGATACGCGTGCTTGAAAAAGGCAAGCGCATCGGGTGCTTCTGCGATTCGGTCTATCTCCGGACTGATGTGGGAGTGGGAGTTAATACACGGAATTTTAGAGATCTCATCAAACAGTTCTGTCGAAAGGGTATCCATTGCAGGAACCTCCTTGAAGCAGGTTTAGTTCATTAGTTGATTGGATTGACTAGCCCCATCCATTTTCTATTTTGGCACAAGAACGCTGTAAACTCAAGTAGATATAGAAACATCCCATTGTCGGCTATCACCCTAATAATTTACGTGAAACACGAAGTATAGTTACGTATGAATCATTTATATCTTCTAATTTTTGCTATTCTGTTTGTTTCGACCTTCATACACTCGACCTTCGGTTTTGGTCAGGCGTTAATCGCTATGCCTTTGCTAGCAACGGTTATCGAGCTACAGACCGCGACCCCATTGGTCGCATTTGTCCTCATGACAATCGGCGCAGTTATTCTATTAAGGAATTGGCGCGCCGTAGATTTGAGTGCGGTGTGGCGTTTAGTGCTATCGTCATGTTTCGGGATACCTGTGGGACTTTTCCTATTGAAAGACCTGCCCGAAGAACTGATGAAAGTATTTCTGGGAATCCTAGTCATCCTATTCAGCCTTTACAACTTAACAAATCGCTATCTCAAGATAATCGATGTGCGCCGGGTAAGTGGTGGCTCTCGAATTACCTATCTGTTTGGGTTTGCTGCTGGAGTCGTCGGTGCAGCTTACAACACAAGCGGGCTCGTGATTACCATTTATGCAACGCTCCGCGATTGGGCGCCAGATCGTTTCCGATCCACATTGCAGAGTTATTTTGTTTTTACGGGTCTGCTAATTTTGGCGAGTCATGGGTTAGGGGGACTGTGGACGCCTGAGGTGTTAAGGCTTTATGTGACTTCTCTGCCACTCATTTTGGTGGCGATATTACTCGGTAGTAAATTACATCGATTTATCCCCCAAGGGCAGTTTGATGGGTATGTCAACGTAGGATTGCTTATTATGGGTGGGTTGCTATTCCGTTGATTGCCCTGTTGGTTCATTAATTCATCTGTTTTTCGTTGCAGCAGCGGTGCAACTCTGATATGATGGGATTTGTCGATTTCGTTGGAATTATCTTTCGATAAGGAGGTGCGGTGCCTCAACAGCAGAAAGGGCTGCCGCCGATTTTCGATGAGAAACAGGATTCGTGAAGCATTGTCGGGTGGAGGAGTATCAATAGGGTCATGGCTGAATCTCGGTTCACCACAGGCGGCAGAAGTAATGGCGTCCGCCGGGTTTGATTGGCTCGCTGTCGATGCAGAACATTCGCCGGTGGGAATTACAGAGATTGCGAATATGTTCCGAGCGATCGAATCGCGTGGTGCAACGCCTATTGCGCGTGTATGGGATCATGCACCGGAGACCATCGGGCGTGTGTTAGATGCCGGCGCATTCGGGATTGTACCGCCGCATGTCAGCACGCCAGAGCAAGCGGCGCAGATTGCCCACGCCTGCCGCTACCCACCACGGGGCAAGCGTTCTTCGGGAACCGGTCGAGCGGCAACCTGGGGAGCCGACTACAGGACATGGATCGACGATGAAGTGGTGGTGATACCGCAGATCGAGGACCGGGAGGGAATTCAGAATGCGGATGCCATCATGCAAGTCGAAGGCATTGACATCGGCTTTCTCGGACCCGGTGACTTATCCCTTGAAATGGGCGTTGCGGCTGGCAGCACCGAACACGAGGAGGCGATTCAACATTTTCTGGACGCCTGTAATCGGGTAGGCAAACCGTGCGGCATCCCTGTCGGTTCCGCCGAGGATCTCCTAAAACGGAAGGAACAGGGGTTTGTGTTCTTTGACCTGAGCAACGACATGAGCTTCTTGGCTGCTGAAGCGGGTCGGCAGTTGAAAGCGGCAACGGAGGAATAAAATGGGGACCAATGATAGACTCGGTTGGGCACTGATCGGATGTGGCGGTGCGGGCAATGGGCACGCACGGTATGCTTCGGACACGCCGGACGTTGAAGTGCGCGGTTTCTGTGATGTCCGACTAGATTCCGCAAAACATTTTCACGAACAGTACGGCGGCGATTACTATACGGCAGATCCCGACCGGATATTCTCCGATCCATCGGTGCATATTGTCTCAATCGCCACGTCCCACAGTTCTCACGCCGACTTGGCGGTCGCTGCCTTCAATGCTGGGAAACATCTCTATCTAGAGAAACCGATGGCAATGACAACGGCGGATTGCTTGCGTATCTATGAGGCAATGAAGTCCGCTGATCGGAAATTGATGATTAACTTCTCTATCCGTTTCTCTGGGGCGGCGCGGGCAATTAAGCAGCGGCTCCGCTCGCCGAAGGTGAGCCATGGCCAGTGCATGATGGGACCGGCGGATCTGAGTCGGTGGCGTTGGCACGCCGAAGAGGGCGGCGGTCCGCTCTATGATGTCGGTGTTCATGCTGTAGATCTGCTCTGTTGGATTCACGGTGCGGATCCGGTGGAGGTCTACGCAATAGGGGGACAGATTACGCATCCCGATGGAGAGTTAGACAGCCCTGATACGGTGGACACAGCTGCGGCGACGATCCGTTTCGCCAACGATACTGTGGCAACCTTTCTGATGAGTGATGCCGGAAGCAATACCGTCATTTCTAAATGGTTCTTTGAATTCTTCGATGGTGAGCGATCCGCGGTCCTGTATGAGCATTTCAGTAAGGTTACTTTTGGCGACGGTGAAACCGTGACACCCGGACCTATTGACCGGATGCCGTTGTTAGTGGAAGCCATCCGTAACGATACGGAGCCTTATGTTTCGGCACGTCCCGGTATTGTTTCCACGCTGTTGGTAGAGAAGATTACCGAGTCCATCCATACCGGGCATCCGCAGAAGATAGACATACCGCTATAACTTATGCCGATACCAATTTCTCTCATAGTTGATGACAGTTGTCCGCTGATTCATGTTTATCGTTTTCATAAGGAGGAGGTGCATGGCAGCCGTCCCTACACCAGCGATGGGCGATTGTTGCTAGACACCATTCCGAATGAATTCTTGGGGCGGTTCTGCGATGTGGTTGAAGCACATGGTATCGCAGGAAAGTTCTCGATCATACCTGTGCCTGCGGGGCGTGGCGATATTTTATCGGGGATTGAGGGACACGATCCGGCGATTATCTATGAATGGTTGGATACGGTGAAAAATCGGCTGAGTGACCGGTTCGATTCCTGTCCGGAGATGCTCACCCACAATCTCACTGTGAACTTGGACGCAGGTGGATACTTCGACGAAGGCGAATCCCCGTGGTCGCAGCGGCAGGACCGAAACACGCTCACCCCTTACATCACGAAAGCGATGGAATACCTGAAAGCCGCGGGGTTCGACGCAACGGGGGTAACGTCGCCGTGGACTTTCGCAAGCAATGTGGAGGATGAATATATCGCCGCGATTGTCGCGGCACAACGAGAGGTATACGGTCGCCACTGCTCATGGTATTTTCTGCACACGCTGCACGACAAGCCAGCATCTAAGCCGTGGATTGCGTTTCAGGAAGGGAACACAACATTGGTGTCAATCCCTTCGACGGTGGACGATTTTTGGTGGCAGACCATCGATTCTCCGCGATCTGATGAGGAGTTTGTCCAACATATTGCGGATGCGATCCTTACAAGCGATGGGCGCGGTGGCAAAGTCCGTGAAGTGTTAGATGCCGGCGGTTTTCCTATTCTGCTGACACATTGGCAATCGCTATTTTCAAACGGCTTGGAGACCGGTTTGGCTGCACTCGACCTCGTTGGTACGCGTGTCAACGAAACATTGGCGGGGGAGGTTGAATGGAAAACCTGCTCGGAACTTATGCATCTGACTATAGGAGGTACAGATTCTTCTTCATAGAATTCGATTACTCTATCCAGCTATTACCCCACGATTTATGCGGTTGTGCGCCAAACTGCCCTGAGCACTCAACCAATTCCACTTTCCGTACTTTGTTCTAGCCTTCCGATAATCGCTTCCGCTAGCAGCGGAATCATTATCTCGTGATGTCCCGTAAAAGTGTAGCCCTTTCCACCATCGTCGGTCGGGCGTCTGATGACATTTTCTAATGGCCGATAGTGCTGAACCATGTCGAAATTCGCAGTGGTAAAATGTGTGACACGATTTCCCAAGTTCCGTGCAACTGTTAGCGCTTTGAGAAAGACCTCGGGTAAAATGACTGCGGAACCGAGATTTAGAGCAACCCCACCGTCGCCAAGGTCGGCAACAACTGCGGTGAGCAGCCGAAAATCGGTGAAGCTTGTCTGTCCAATCGCGGCACCATCAGCGACTCGATGCTGATGAATGATATCTGTTCCGACTGCAACATGCACCGTAACCGGAACCCCTAAACGTGCACCGGTAGCGAGGAGGCTATAATTGTTATAGGGCGCATCAAGTTCCATTAACTTCTGACCCAGTCCTGCTCCCATACCGATTTCGGTGTCAGCGGCAGCGCAGATGGCTTCATTCATCAAATGCCCGGTTTCTTCAACCATGCCAAATCGACCTGTTTGGAGATATTGTCCAACATCTTCGGAGGTTTCACCAATCAAAGCAATCTCGAAATCGTGGATGCTAGTGGCACCGTTGAAAGCCAGCACCGTGATAATACCGCGTTCCATCAGATCAATCAGAATGGGACTCAACCCACATTTGATGACATGTCCACCTAACATCACAATGATGGGCTTCTCCTGTCGATATGCCGCAACGATGAGGTCTACAAATTCCAGAAAATCTGCAGCTTTGAGAATCTTCGGCAAAGTAGATAAGAATCCATCCAATTCTCCCCTAGATGAGGGATCAGCAAAATCACGGATTGAAACCTTGTTGTCACGATCGGCAAGTGGATAGGTGGTGACACCCTCTAAATTGATAGGTTTCCAATTTTTCTGCATCAAATCTTCGCAGTGGAGGACCTGTAAATACCGTGCGTGTTGCACTATAGTTATGGTTCAACCGGCCTGGAATTTAGCGCGACAGCATCAGGTCTCTGCGGGCAGGAAACTGCGCCTCCTTCTTCATTTATAAAGTATTGTTTTAGCACACTATGTTCCTCCTTGGAACGATACTGATTTTAGCGTACAATATCCATGGTATGCCATGACACCTATTATATATGGCAACTTTCCTAGCTATCAAGATGAATTTTGCCCTTCTTGAAGTTATATCAGGAAATACGATAAAATGAGAGTGACTAAATGCCGTACTAATTTTCCACTTTTAGATCGAGCTAAACAATTGTTGCTTTCTTTTATAAGTGATAATGATTGATTCTTCAAAGAGTTCACGGCCCCCACGGTTTGACACCGATTCTCTCCTTTCTCCTAATGATACAGGGAAAATGAGAAATTGCTCATTGGGGTGATGTTTTTCCGAAAGTGTCAAGATTAGGAGATCTCTACCACAGGAATACCCTAAACGAAAACCAAGACAATCTTGACAGGCTTTTGGATTATATGTTATATTTACTCCGTTTTGAAGGTAACTTATTTGAATCAATCACACTTCTTGATTTACACAGAAGGTTCTCTCTCCCTTTTGAGAGTCTGATGTAAATGTGAGAGGAGTGGACGTAAAAACCTAGTGGTTAGGTAAGGAGGTTCTTTTGAGAACAGTTACAATGAAAGAGCTTCTGGAGGCAGGGGTTCATTTTGGGCATCAGTCTCGGCGCTGGAACCCGAAGATGGAACCGTATATCTTTGCGGAACGTAATGGGATTTACATCATAGATCTCCAGAAAACGTTACGCCACCTCCAGACAGCGTATGAATTTGTGCAGGACGTCGCCGCGCGAGGTGCCCCGGTACTCTTTGTTGGAACGAAGAAACAGACCCAAGAAACGGTGGCAGAGGAAGCAGCTAGATGCCAGATGTTCTATGTAAACCATCGCTGGTTGGGGGGCATGTTGACCAACTACGAAACAATTAGGCGTAGTATCAACCGGTTGATCAAAATAGAGGAAGACGAAGCAAACGGAATCTTTGAGCAGCTTCCCAAGAAGGAAGTGATACGCCTCAGACGAGAACAGATGAAGCTGAACAATAACCTTTCGGGTATTAAGACGATGGGGAGACTTCCTGAAGCCGTCATTATTACAGATACGCGTAAGGAGCACATTGCCGTTAAAGAGGCGAATAAGCTCGGCGTTCCCGTCGTTGGAGTCGTTGATACCAATTGCGATCCGGATCCGATTGATTATCCGATTCCTGCAAATGATGATGCAATCCGGGCGATTAAGCTTATCTGTTCCATACTTGCGACCGCAGTCGTCGAGGGACGGGCGAGTGTGCTAGAGGGTGCAGATGAACAGGAAGTAGAGGGTGCCGACGACCCTGAAGCTGCCGACACGGACAAACCGGAAACGTCGGAAACAGCATCCGCAACCGATGAAGACGATGTTACGAACCAAGAATCAGAGGATTCACAAGACGGAGTTCAAGAAGATTCCGCGGAACAGATGGAGGATAACAGTTAATGCAAATCACTGCAAAGATGGTTAGCGAGCTGCGCGCACGTACAAGTGCCGGGATTATGGACTGTAAGAAAGCCCTCACCGAAACGAATGGTGATCTAGACGCGGCCATTCAACTCCTACGCGAACAGGGGTTGAAGGCTTCAGAACTCAAAGGCGGACGCACCACCTCTGAAGGGCTGATTGCTTCCTATATTCATCCCGGTAGCCGGATTGGCGTGTTGGTTGAAGTCAACTGCGAAACCGATTTTGTTGCCCGCACGGAACAATTCCAACAGTTGACCAAAGAAATTGCGATGCAGGTCGCTGCCGCAAAGCCGAAATATATCAGCCAAGAAGATGTACCCGCAGATGTCTTAGAATCGGAAAAAGAGATTTTAAGGCGCCAAACCCTTGATGAAGGGAAACCGGCGCATATCGTGGATAAAATCGTTGAAGGCAGACTCTCCAAATATTACGCTGAAGCGTGTTTATTGGAACAACCGTATATTCGCGAGATGGATCAAACGGTTAAACAACTGATCCAAGACGCAATCGCTCAGCTTGGAGAAAACATTGTTGTAAAACGGTTCTCGCTCTATGTGTTGGGACAAGACTAGTTTGTAGGACAAGAATTTGGATTGGTGATTGTCCGTAATTGACGGACAATCTAAAGGAGTTTTCAAAATGCCTAGAACAATTCTTCGTGATGCACAGACGCGAATGCAGAAGGCTGTGGAAGCGACAGCCAGAGACTTTGCACATGTACGCACAGGGAGGGCGTCGGCTTCTCTATTGGATAACATTCGTGTCGATTATTACGGCACCAAGAGTCCAATTAACCAAGTGGCAACGATTACCATCCCTGAACCGCGCTTAATCGTTATTCAACCGTGGGATAAAACAGTTATGAAGGATGTTGAAAGAGCGATTGCTCAATCCGATTTGGGATTGAACCCAAACAACGATGGAAACGTGATCCGCATCCAGATCCCCGAGTTGACAACGGAACGGCGGCAGGAATTGACCAGATACGTCGCAAAGTTAGCTGAAGAGGGACGTGTCTCTATCAGAAACATCCGACGTGATGCAAATGAGGCGCTGCAGAAGTTAGAAAAGTCCAGAGACATTTCTCAAGACGAGCGCCATACTTACGAAGCCCAGGTTCAAGAGTTCACGGATCAATACACCGACCAAACGAATGAACTGCTGAAATCCAAGGAAGCAGAATTACTTGAGTTGTAATCAGCAGCCGAGGCATGGTATTCGACAAAAAACTGTTTGTCCCTACAGCCAATGTTTTGGAAGCGAGCTATTAGTGCGATCATTTTAGCACCCCTGATAATCCTCCTTGTTTGGTGGGGAGGGTATCCCTACTCAGCAACGATTGTTATAGCTACCAGTCTAATGCTGATTGAGTTTTGGGGACTTTCCCGGTCAATTGGGGCAAAAGCCGGCCGAATTTTCATTGTTGTGTGCGGTGTACTGTGCTGTTTATCGGCGGTTGATTCGTTCGGCTTTCAAATTCCTATTGAATTTGTTCTCGCCCTGACGCTCCTTCTCTCTTTCTCCTACCAGATTTTTCGCGATCAGGTTAATTTCGCATTTCTTTCGGTTGCAAGTACGCTGCTGGGCGTTATCTATATCGGTTGGGCTTTTGGATATCACCTGCTTTTGCTGCGCGATATCGGTGGAGCGGGTCGGGGATTAATCTTTCTCTTGCTAGTAACCATCTGGCTAAATGACATCGCAGCATATCTCTTCGGCAAATGGTTTGGGACCCATAAACTCAGCCCAACAATTAGTCCCGGCAAGACGATTGAAGGAACAATAGCCGGCTTGGTCTTTGGCACGTTCGGCGCGGTCGGCGTTTGGTCGTTCTTCTTGAAAGATGTGCTGACCGTTCCACACGCGCTGATTCTTGGGCTACTGTTGGGAATCGCTGGTCAGCTGAGCGACTTAAGCGAGTCCATTATCAAGCGGAGTGCTGATGCTAAAGATTCAGGCCATCTGATTCCGGGCCACGGCGGACTATTGGATCGATGCGACAGTCTAATTTTTTCGGCGCCCGTGCTTTATTACTACTTTACCTATTTGGTAAATCCAGTGTAATGGTGTATTGCACCGTGCCTGAAATTAGGCGATAGGTGCTGATTTATGGTGAATTCTAAAAATAAATAGACACTTTCGCCCCTCGGTTTCGATCCCGATTTATCGGGGCCGGTAGGTGCGGTTTCCAACCCTGGTCCGCCTGCCTGATCTCGGCTTGTCCCGATTCATCGGGGATTTATCGAACCGCACCCGTTTGGAGTGTCTGAGTAATTCCAAAATCCACTATAGTGTTGGGTTTCATTCAATCTGTGAGATTTCATATCAGAATTGAACTCCGAGATTGTCGTCTGCTGCACGGTGTTTTTTCTCGGTTTCGTTCAACCCAACCTACATGTTGATACGTCCAATGTGATGTAGAACACAGGTTACCGCACGACGGAGGGTGTCTACTACCTTGTACGGCGGTATCCAAAGCTTGCTGTGCTGTCATTGTTGACCTTGTTATGAAACACCTCGCTATCCTCGGCTCCACGGGATCTATTGGGCAAAATGCACTTTCCGTCGTGGCGACCCATTCCGATCAATTCGTCGTTTCCGGCCTTGCTGCCAAAACCTCCGTTGACCGGATCGAAGGGCAAGTGCGTCAGTTCCGTCCACGGCTGGTAGCAGTAAGGGAGGACGCAGCTGCGAACCAACTGAGGAAACGGTTGGAGGATGTCGACGCCGTTGAAGTCCTTTCAGGATCTGAAGGGCTATCAGCAGTTGCGACGATGGCAGAGGTGGACCTTGTCCTTGAAGCAATGGGGGGCAGTGCAGGACTCTTACCAACACTAGAGGCGATTCAATCCGGAAAAGACCTCGCGTTTGTCAACAAAGAGGTGTTGGTCATGTGCGGTTCGCTGATTACCGAGACAGCGAAGGAATACGGCGTTCGCCTTTTACCGGTGGACAGCGAAATCAGTGCCATCTTTCAGTGCCTTTCTGACGTTAATGGGGATGATTGTAAGCGTGCTGAAATTCATCGACTCATCCTCACAGGTTCCGGCGGGCCTTTCCGTGAAACACCGTTGAAACAGCTAAACTCGGTAACGCCTCAACAGGCTCTGCAGCACCCAAATTGGAAGATGGGGGAAAAAGTTACAATTGATTCAGCAACAATGATGAACAAGGGATTTGAGGTCATCGAGTCGAAATGGTTTTTTGATGTGGACCTGTCGCAAATCGAGGTTGTGATTCACCCGGAAAGTATTATTCATTCGATGGTTGAATTTGTTGACGGTTCACTACTCGCGCAGCTGGGAGTTTCGGATATGCGCCTGCCAATTCAATACGCATTGACCTATCCCTCCCGTTTTCCGACATCCGTGCCACGGCTGGACCTATCCCAAATTGGTGCGCTCCACATGGAGCCGGTTGATTCTGAAAAATTTCCGTGCCTAGAACTCGCCTATAGCGCTGCAAAAGTTGGCGGGACCTTACCGACGGTCCTAAGCAGCGCTGATGAAGTAATTGTGCAAGCGTTCCTGAACGAGCAAATTGGATTTATGGACATTCCAAACTATCTTGAGGAAGTGATGACTCGACATGATGTAACACTTCAGCCAACGCTTGATGATATTCTTGATGCTGATCAATGGGCGCGATCCGTGGCGCACCAATTAATCCAAACAGAAGGGTAATATTGATGATTTTTTCTGCAACAATTCTCCTCGCAATCCTCTCCCTAGGCTTCCTGATTTTTATTCATGAACTAGGGCATTTCCTTGCAGCAAAACGGTGTGGGATTCGCGTGGAGACCTTTTCAATCGGTTTCGGTCCCCGGATCTTCGGCTTTCGCCGCGGGGACACCGACTACTGTTTATCCGCGCTGCCGTTTGGTGGGTTTGTGAAAATGGCGGGCGAGAGCCCCGACGAGCAGAAAGGCGAAGTGGGGGAATTCGCTTCAGCGCCCGTTGGACATCGCATTTTCGTGGCAATTGCGGGGCCCGCAATGAATGTTCTGCTGGGGATCATTCTCTTTTCGTTCGTCTATCTTGCAGGGTTGGATCACGGCACGATGTGGTTGATGGAGATGCTAGTTGGACGGTCAGATCGGCAGGCTCAAATTGGGTTGGTCGCTGACGATAGTCCTGCAAAGCAGGGAGGTATTAAGCCGGGCGACACCATCGTTTCAATCAATGATCGGAAGATAAAAAATTGGCAAGATTTCAATACAACCATCCTGACCCACCCCGATGAGGAACTCAAAATTGTCGTTTCCCGCGATGGTCAGCCCCAGACACTCTATGTAACGCCGAGAAGTCTTGACAGGAAGGGAATCGGGCAGATTCGGGTCTCCGCTCGCCAATCAACGGTGGTTGAAAATATCACCGAAAACAGCCTAGCTGCCAAAGCTGGCATCCGAGCAGAAGATTTGATTGAAAGTGTCAACGGCCGAAAGATTTATCATGTACCTGAATTCGGTTCGGTGATTTGGGATGCGACTTACCCCTTTGCGTCAGCACATCGGCGGTTTTACAATGAAGTCAACGAAAGCGAAAACGGCGAAGTCGCCCTAGGAATTCGCCGCGGGTCCGAATCGTTAACAGTCAACGTGCCTATCAATTGGAAGGTTCACGCCCTTATCGCAGAGGGAACCGAAGCGGAACGGGCAGGAATTCAAAGCGGGGATGAGATTGTTTCAATTAACGGTGAATCTGTAAAGAATTTCGAGCTATACCCAAAACTATACGACCTCGCCACAACAAATCCCGGTGTACCTATTGAAATTGGATTACTCCGCAGCGGCGAACCGCTAACTGCGACACTGACACCCGACATTAGCAGCGAAACTAACCAATTTAACCTCCAAGGGTTGCATTGGCAGTTGTCACTAGATGGACTTACGCTTGCGGTGCCCGCCGTTCCAATTCCGAAATATAATGTCATTACAGCGGTAGGCGAAGGGGTCCATACGAATTGGCTAATCCTCGAAATGGTCACGAAGGTGCTCACGCGACTCGTTACCCGCGAAGTTAAAACGAAGCACCTCACGGGCCCTATTGGGATTGTGGATGCAACACGCCGGGTTGTGGGATTTGGTCTGAGAAGCTTGCTTTTCTTCGTAGGGTTCATCAGTGTTAATCTCGCCATTGTGAACCTGTTGCCAATTCCGATTGCGGATGGCGGTCAAATCCTGTTCTTCGCGCTTGAGAAATTGCGAGGCAAGCCGTTGAGCATCCGTAATCAGATGATTATTCAGCAGGTCAGCATTGTTTTACTGGCAGGTCTGTTTTTATACATCACATTTTACGATCTCCTGCGCGTTTTCCTTGTATGACCCAAAAGATCGGGAACGTGGAGCAGTTAGGAAGCCCGGTCGGTTCGTTAACGAATCAATGAACTCATATTAAGCCGATGACGACCCTGAATCCCGCTCAAATCAACCAATATGATTCCGACGACATGCTTCACCTATTGTCCGGCTTCTCCGAGCAGTGTAAGCGTGGCTGGGAGATTGGTGAATCGTTTAAGCTAGATCGAGACGATGGGCAGCCGCCTAGCAACATCGTCATCGCAGGGATGGGCGGATCTGGCATTAGCGGTGATTTGGCGAAAGCGGTGATTGGAGCGCGATCCACCTGCCCAATTATTGTCAACCGGGGTTATTCCGTTCCCGCGTTCGTGACAGCGCAGACACTTTTCATCGCCGTCAGTTATTCCGGTAACACCGAAGAGACCCTCCTATCGGTTGAACAAGCGGCGGCACAAGGTGCGAACATTCTGGGAGTTACCAGCGGCGGCAAACTCAAGGCTTTCGCGGAAGCACACAATCTTCCCTGTGTGACAATCCCAGCCGGACAACCGCCCAGAGCGTCGCTCGGCTATCTGCTGATGCCAATCCTGTCCATCTTGGATCGGCTCAGACTTATCCCAGATTTCAATTTCCAAAGCGATTTGGATGAGACAATCGACCTGCTCGCACAGTTGGCAGCAGATTTTCAGCCGGGGATAACAGAGAGTCTGCCCAAGCGACTCGCAGGAACGTTACACGGGAAATTGCCTATCATCTACGCCCCGCAAGAGCTTGAGGCGATTGCCACACGATGGAAGGGGCAGATGAATGAAAATAGCAAATCGCTCGCGTACTGCAGCGTGTATCCTGAGATGAACCACAACGAAATTGAGGGTTGGAAGCATCCATCAGCACTGACACAAAGGTGTCACGTTATCCAACTCCACGACCCGATCGCCCCGCCTCAAACGCAACGTCGGATGGATATCACGGCGGAACTGATTGAACCACATACCGCCGGCGTTACGGCGGTGCATTCACAGGGCAGCTCACTGCTCGCACGCCTGTTATCGTTGGTTGCGATTGGCGATTGGACCAGCTACTATCTTGCAATCCTTTACGAACAGAATCCAACACCTGTTGAACGAATTGAAGAACTCAAACGCCGATTGGAGACGTAAAACGCAAAGCGTTTTGCGCTATGCTCTATGTCAGATCAGAATGAAGCTGTCAACGGATACTTACAAATTGTCGCAACAGTGAGGGAATACGTGGAAGAACAAATACAGCTCGGTTTCGCAGAATTAATTGAGCCAGAAGAGGAATCGGAATTTGCCCAGCTTGATATCGAACAGGTGCGCGATGAAGCGATGGGCTGCGAGCGGTGCGAATTGCATCAAGGCAGAAACACGGTCGTTTTCGGAGTCGGAAGCGAAGAGGCAGACCTGATGTTTGTCGGTGAAGCGCCCGGGGCAGAGGAAGACGCTCAGGGTGTGCCTTTCGTCGGACGCGCGGGTCAACTGCTCACACGGATTATTGAGGCGATGGAGATGAAGCGCGAAGATGTCTATATCGCCAATGTCATTAAGTGCCGTCCGCCCGGCAATCGGAACCCGAAGCCGATCGAGATTGAGAGTTGTGAACCTTTCCTGCTCAGACAGATTGAGTTAATCAAGCCCAAGGTTATCTGTGCGCTCGGCACCTTTGCTGCCCAAACGCTGCTCGGCACCAAACAGAGCATCTCCTCATTGCGTGGTCGGTTCCACGATTATCACGGCTGCAAACTGATGGCAACTTACCATCCCGCCTATCTGCTCCGCAATCCGAACGGCAAACGAGATGTATGGGAAGACATGCAGAAAGTAATGGCGGAGCTAAACAGTTAGTTAGTTCATTCGTTCACCTGTTCATTGGTTCATCGATGCACAAATTTGCTAATGAACCAATGAATCACCGATCTTTCACGCCATGAAATACGCTCGCGTTGTGTTCCCGCTCCCCCAAGACCTCACCTTCTCTTACGCAATTCCTGACCGCCTTCAGTCCAGCGCGCAGCGTGGCAGCCGTGTACTCGCGCCTTTGGGAGAGGGTACACGGGAAGGGGTCATCGTCGATTTGATGGATGAACCCGATCTCCCTGACGATTCGATAAAAATCAAGAACCTCACCGACTGTTTAGATGATACCCCTACATTTTCGGACGACCTGCTTACCTTAACGAAATGGTTGTCGGAATATTACCTATCGTCGTGGGGCGAGGCGCTGCGCTGTGCTGCGCCTGCCGCGGTAAGGACGCGTCAACAGCGCCTCGTGCATTTGCTAGCGACCGATGAGCAGATTGCGAGTATGCGGCAATCACGTCAAACGGAGATTTTGTCGGTACTTAACGCGGAAGATGGGCTGTCCTTCCATCAGATTGCAAGACGGATCGGGGTAGGCGTATCAAGGCTCCGCCCGACGTTGGTTACCTTACAGGACAAGGGACTTGTTGAACTGCGGTCGAACTTCAAATCCAAAGCGCGACCACAAACAATCTCAATCGTTTCACTCGCCAAACCCGTCTCGGAGGTTGAGAAGCAGATTTTCCAGTTAGAAGCCAACCGTGCCCCGAAACAGGCAGAAATGCTCCGCATCCTCCTCAACTGCGACAATGAAACGTTGACCACAACAGAGCTAACCAAACGTGCAAACACATCTGTAACAGGATTGCAATCCCTTGAAGGGAAAAGGTTAGTCCATCTTGAATCTGTCCAAATTGTGCGGAATCCGTTGAGTTTGGACCCCGTGCCTCGCACGGAGCCACTCACCCTGAACCCGGATCAGGCGACCGCGCTACAGGCTATTCAAGGAGCAATCGATTCGGATAGACGGGAACTGTTTCTCCTGCACGGGGTCACCGGGAGCGGTAAAACAGAGGTGTACATGCAAGCGATGGCTTCCGTCTTGGATCGGGGCAAACGGGTGATTGTGCTCGTTCCCGAAATCTCTCTAACCCCCCAGACGGTTTCTCGGTTTGTCGGGCGTTTTGGGGCGCGGGTCGCTGTCCTCCACAGCAATCTTTCGGACGGTGAACGATACGATCAGTGGCAGCAGATTCGGATGGGAGCGGCAGACATCGTTGTCGGGCCGCGATCCGCTATCTTCGCACCGTTGCTAAATCTTGGACTGATTGTCATCGATGAAGAACACGAGACCTCATATAAGCAGGACACCGCACAACCGTTCTATCATGCCCGCGATGTCGCTGTGCAGCGATCCGCGCTAGCAAACTGTCCACTGATTCTGGGCAGCGCCACGCCATCATTGGAGAGTTTTTACTGTGCAGCGCAGGGGGAATATACCCTCTTGAACCTCCCGTCCCGCGTATCGAATATTGAGATGCCGCCCGTCGAAGTTGTGGACATGCGCGAGGAGTTAAAAAGGGGCAATCGCACGATTTTTTCCGCCTCCCTCCGCAGCACAATCGAGGATCGGCTTGCTAAAGGTCAACAGATTATTCTGTTCCTGAATCGGCGGGGATTCTCTACTCACGTTTTTTGTAGAACTTGTGGTTATGTTGAGCGGTGCGACAACTGCTCGATTTCACTGACATTCCATTTCCATACCAAACGGATGGGCTGCCGCCACTGCGGTTATGAGCGTCCAACTCCCCAGGTCTGTCCGGAATGCGGCAGCGTGTACATCCGCTATTTTGGACTCGGCACCGAGCAGGTTGAACAGGAGGTGGTCAAGGCATTTCCCAACGCGAGGGTCAAGCGGATGGACGCCGATTCGACGGGTCGCAAAGACGCGCATCAGAAGATACTTGACGCTTTCAAAGCTGTGGAGATTGATATTTTGGTGGGAACGCAGATGATTGCGAAAGGATTAGATTTTCCGAATGTGACCCTTGTCGGCGTGATTTCTGCCGATACCGCGCTCAATCTGCCAGACTTTCGTGCAGGCGAGCGCGCATTTAATTTACTGACACAGGTCGCTGGCCGTTCTGGCCGTAGTGAGGCGGGTGGCAACGTAATTGTCCAAACCTACATGCCTGAACACTATAGTATCCAAGCAGCACAAGGTCATGACTATCTCCGTTTCTATCACGAGGAGGTCGGCTATCGGGAGGCGCTGCTCTACCCACCGTTGAGCCATGCCGCAACCATCCTGCTCCGCGGAGAGGTTGAGGCTGAGGTTGTCCAGATCGCCAACAACCTGCTGGATCAACTGGAAGTCTTTAAGTCGGCCCGTTTCCCTTCAGTTGAGATTCGGGGTCCCGTTCCCGCGCCGCTTGCTAGGATTCGGAATAAATTTCGGTGGCATTTTCTGTTGAGATCTGAGGATGTGGAGGAACTGCGTGAGTTGATTCAGTGTGCGGTTTCGGAGACATCATCCGCGAATATTGATCTGATCGTGGATATTGATCCAATAAGCGTGTTGTAAGTCTTTTAGTTCATTGGGTCGTTAGTAGGTCGAGATTCATATTTCGACAGAAAGTTGTCGATTTTGGAAAATCGACCTACGGTAGGGCAATCCTTTTGGTTGTCTCTACCGATTTGTGATGTTCTCTGATATTGCAGTACGATGCTTGGTATTTCTTTATTGGCTCCACTCAACTCAACCTTTGTGCTATGCAGTCGTCTACTTAGTGAGAAGGAGTAGATGGATTTTATGAAATCTTTATCTTACACACCCAACAAAAAAGCTATCCTATTGGTGTGGTTGCTCATCTGCGTTTTTGCAAGCCAGGGACCGCTACCGACCATGATGCTATGTATCGGTGCCGATGGTCATGTGGAGATTGAGGCGGCACACGATGGACGGTGTGCTTCATTTCTGACGGCAACGCAGCAGAAGCCTTCCAATTTTCTGTCTGCCTATCAGCCTCCGCCGATTCAGTCTCACTGTGGGCAATGTTTAGACTTACCTATTTTTATTTCGAGTGCTGAAGGACCGTATATTGTTCCGATCCAAAAGAACATACCACAATTTAACACGTTGGCGATTCCGGTCACTCAACCTATCTTAAATTCAATCTCAACCGATACTTTCCTTCTCAATTTTCAACTAAGAGTTAATCCCACACTCGTTTCCCTTCGTACTGTTACCCTTCTAATCTAGATCCTCCGAAATTCACGACAGCTTCTAATGTATGGGTGAATTGTGTCTATATACACCTCAATTGGTAAGTTCATCCAATTAATATTTCGTTGTATGTATTTCGGAGGATCCTATGCGACAGAAGATCATTATGTCCTTTGGCACCATGCTGCTGATTTTGTTCACTGGCTGCGGTGCCCACCAAGTAGATGTAGCTTGGCAAGAAGCCCGTCCTTTGGGCAAGGACCTGACAACCCCAAAACCCCCAATTCGTCCACCAACGGTTGAGGAATCGTCCCAACTGGAAGAGCCAACGGGGACAATAAATCTACGCCAAGCCCTCGCGCTGGCACTAATGCACAATCCTGGCTTAAAAGCGTTTTCTTGGGAAGTCCGTGCTGGAGAAGCAAAAACGCTCCAAGCTGGACTTCGTCCGAACCCGGAATTAGAAACTGAAATCGAGGAGTTCGGTGGTTCGGGGGATCTGAGTGGTCTCCGCGCAATTGAAACGGCGATTCAACTCGGTATTCCGCTTGAACTCGGTGGGGTACGTGGGAAAGAGAGACAGGTCGCTGCTCTAGAGACGGAACTCGCCGGCTGGGACTATGAAGCGGAACGTCTTGATGTGGTGACCCGAGTAAACCAAGCTTTTATTGATGTGCTTGCGGCGCAGGAGGTGGTCGCTTTGAATGCGGAATTGGTGAGGCTAGCGGAACAGGTTTTCAATACTGTCAAAGCACAGGTTGAGGCAGGAAAGGTTTCGCCTGTTCAACAGATGCGGACTCAAGTGGAACTGGTGAACAGCCGAATTGCCCTCGAGGCTTCCAAACGTGGGCTTGAAGGGGCACGTTTTGTGTTGGCTGCCACTTGGGGTAGTACATCACCTGCGTTTGAAAAGTTAGAAGGGCAACTTGACACTGCCAAACCCATTCCAACTGTCGAGCATTTAGTAAATCGGCTTTCCCAACACCCAAACCTAGCACGTTGGCCGGTAGAGATGGCACACCGTCGGGCGGTAGTTCAGCTAGAACGGTCGAGGCGTGTTCCCGGCCTGTCTATCAATGGCGGAATGAAGTACTTCAACGAGAGTGACGATGTTGCATTTGTCTTTGGGGTATCCCTTCCGCTTCCGCTTTCTGGTCGGAACCAAGGAGCAATACTTGAGGCTGAATACGATTTCGTACAGGCGTTGGAGGAGCGAAGATCGGCGGAAGTTGCGATTCATACAGCCTTCGCTACTACTTATGGTGAACTTTCTACCGCCACCGGCACCGTTTCGTCCTTGAAAGACGAAGTGCTGCCGAGTGCTCAAAGCGCATTTGATGCTGTAACCGAAGGATATCGCATCGGCAAATTTGACTTCTTGGAGATGCTTGATGCCCAGCGAACCCTCTTTGATGTGAGAGGTTTGTATATTGATGCTTTAGCAAAATACCACAAAGCGCTTGCTGATGTGGAACGGTTGATTGGAGAGCCTCTTCAATGAGTAGGAGAATAAGGGAGTATAGGATTTGAACATTTGGGTTGCTGACATAGGTACACCCTGACTGGGAAACTTTCATGTTTTCAAAGGAGATGATTTGATGCAGATTCGGACACTGAAAGATCGAAAAGCATTACTTATTATCACTGTGGCTGCGCTAGGGCTTTTCGTGGCATGGCAGATTGGAACGAACGACCTTATGGCTCAAGATGGACATGAGCACGCTGAGAAGACCGCCGACCACGACGACCATGCAGACCATGACACAGATAGCGGTCACGAGGCGCATGAGGACGAAGCGGGTAAGCATGTAGGTCATGACGAGCACACAGACCGTGACGAGCATGGTGAGCACGACGCGCATGAGGACCATGATGAACATAAAGACGTGGTCATGCTCTCGGAGGCTGATATGAAAAAGTTCGGCATTGAGGTAGCTACAGCGAGCGCGGGGAAACTACCGGTAGGCATCAGTCTCCCCGGCAAGGTTACTGTTAATGAAGACCGCATTGCCCATGTCACACCGCGCGTACCCGGCGTTGTGCGGGAAGTAAGAAAAACACTCGGTGACCGGGTTCACGCCGGAGAAATTCTAGCAATTCTTGATAGCCCGGAGATGGGTGAGGCACAGGTGGCGTACCTCGGTGCGAAAGCAGATCTTGATGTTGCCCAAGCTAACGTTAATTTGGCGGAGAGCAAACTTCAGGTTGCTAAAGCACACCACGGTGTTACTCAAACGCAAGTAGAGGTTGCTCAAACCGACTATGATCTTGCCGTTACCCGTGTGTCAATAGTGGAAACAACCGCGGATGTGAAGCGAGCGGAAGCGGAGATTGCGGAGACCGACTACCAATGGGGTAAAACAGTGCACGACAATACAGATGAACTCCTCGAACAGCTTGCACAAAGCGTGACAATAGACGAGATTACCGATGCCTTCAAAGGCAAACCGATTGGTGAAAATCGCAAGCACGTCCTCCAAGCGTATGCGGAGTTGAATTTTGCCGATGCCGCATATGAACGCGAAAAAACGCTTCGTAAGAAAGGGATTTCTAGCGGGTCTGATTACCTTGAAGCACAGAAGGGATGGACCGTTGCGAAAGCCTCATTTGAAGCCACCACCGAGGAACTAGCGTTCCAGAATCGTCTGACTTTGATGGCGAAGAAACGGGCGCTTGATGCCACGGTGCGTGATGTCCAAGAAGCTGAACAGGCCCTCAAGGCTGCCGGCGGTGCGGTGAAGTCTGCCACAGGTGCGGTGCACGCCGCTGAAAGTGCATTGCAAGTGGCAGAGATGGGAGTCCGTGCTGCCGAGCAAAATCTGAAGGTCGCACAGCAGACGCTTGAAGTTGCACGCTCGAAGCTGTGGGCGGCTGAACGGAAACTCCATATTTTGGGGCTGAGCGATGACGAAACCGCAGCATTGGACCATATTTCCTCTGGGCAGCGTCCTGACGTGACCCGCTCCGCGATGTATGCGCCATTTGATGGTGTCGTGGTCGAAAAACATATTGTCTTGGGCGAAGCGTTAAAGGACGATAGTAAGGTGTTTGTGATCGCCGATCTGTCTTCAGTGTGGGTCACAATCAGCGTCTACCAGAAAGACCTACCCATTGTACGGAAAGACCTCCCCGTAGTGCTCTCTGCTGGACCCGGTATACTCACGGCAAGGGAAAGGATTACTTGGGTAAGTCCACTGCTCGATGAGCACACTCGAACAGCATTGGGGCGAGTCGTACTTCCAAACCCTGATGGTCACTGGCGTCCGGGGCTGTTCGTCACAGCAAAAATTGCGGTCGATGAAGTTGATGTGTCGCTGCTCGTTCCCAAAGTCGCTCTGCAGACGGTCGAGGACCGGCTCTCTGTTTTTGTTCAGACGGAGGAGGGCTTTGTGCCGGCTCCCGTTACGCTTGGGAGGAGTACTGAAACCTATGTTGAGGTGACGGAAGGGTTACAACCGGGGCAGCGCTATGTGACGAAGGGCGCGTTTACGCTGAAAGCCGAATTGAGCAAAGGTGCTTTTGGCGATGGCCATGACCATTAAACGGAGGAGGAACAGATGCAGAAAATCATCGAATTTGCCCTACGTCGCCGCCTACTAATTATTGTTATCGGGCTGCTAGTCATGGTAGCAGGTTATTACAGTTACCGTCAGCTACCTGTCGATGCCTTTCCCGATGTGACGCCGGCGTTGGTTCAGGTCTTCACACTCACCGAAGGGCTTGCGCCAGAGGAGGTCGAGCGATATGTGACCTATCCTGTCGAGGTTGCCATGAACGGACTTCCCCACCTCAAGGAGATCCGTTCAGTTTCCAATTTCGGTTTATCGGTTGTGAATATTTACTTTAAGGACAGCATGGATATCTACTTTGCCCGGCAGTTGGTGGGTGAAAGACTACAGAACGCCCGCGAGGGGATCCCCGAAGGTTTTGGCGAGCCGGAGATGGGTCCCATCACGACCGGGCTTGGACAGATCCTTTTTTACTTTGTGGAGAATACGGAGGGGATTTATGACCCATTTGAATTGAGGACAGTACAGGACTGGCTCATTAAATTCAATCTGCAAACTGTTCCTGGCGTTACAGAAGTGCTGTCCATTGGCGGGGAGGTTAAGCAATTCCATATCCTCGTTCGACCCGACGACCTTCTACGGTATGACTTGACACTTGATGAGATTGTGGCAACGGTCAAGGCGAATAACGCCAATGTGGGGGCGCAGTTTATCGTAAAGAACTCCGAGGAGTACATCGTCCGCTCAGTTGGACTTGCGGCGAAGATCTCTGACCTTGAACGGATTGTGTTGAAAGCGGAAGATGGTACGCCCGTATATCTCCATCAGATTGCTGATGTCACTATTGGTGGGGAAATCCGGCGCGGATTGACAACCATCAACGGTCAAGGCGAAACCGTTGTGGGTATGGTGCTGAAGCTGATCGGTGAGAACACCTCAACCGTTATCCGTGATGTAAAAACACGGATGGAACAGGTCAACAAGGTGCTGCCACCCGGAATCAAGGTTAAGACGTACTATGATCAAGCGACGCTGATTTCCAAATGTGTTAAGACGGTAACCGGTGCGCTCATTCAGGGGATTATCCTCGTTGCGATTGTACTTTTGGCATTCATGGGCGGTCTGAGACCGAGTGTGGTCGCTGCAATCGCCATTCCCTTTTCAATTTTCTTTGCTTTTATTCTGATGAACGCATACGGGATTTCGGCGAATCTAATGTCGTTTGGTGGACTTGCGATTGCTATCGGCATGATGGTAGATGGTACGATCGTGATGGTGGAAAATGTCGATCGACATCTACGGATGTCCGATCCATCAGAGGTACAGCGTCAAGTCGTTGCACGTGCTTGTATCGAAGTCGCACGGCCAATTACCTTTGCAATCTCGATTATTATTATCGTCTTCCTACCGTTGTTCACTTTGGGTGGTGTTGAAGGGAAAACCTTTCGTCCGCTGGCATACACTGTCGCACTGGCAATGGGAGGGTCGTTGATTTTCGCGTTATTGATGGCTCCGGTCGCGGCGTTACTTCTCATGCGAAGACCACGCCAACGCGGAGATACAGATGCCGACCGGGATGAAAGTCGAATTGTTCGGTTTCTCGTAGTTTCATATCAACCCGCGGTACGCTTTTTTGTCCGTTCTCGATTATTTGCAGTGGGATTGGCGGTACTGATGCTAGTCGTCGGTGTGGTTATCTTTCCGCTCCTTGGCTCGGAGTTCGTTCCTCGCCTCAATGAGGGGGACTTGTTGATTCGTGCCACAATGGCACCGTCAATCTCTTTAACAGATGCCCGTGATACAATTCTCCACGTCGAACGCGAAATGCAGGAGAAGTTTCCAGAGGTGACACAGATCGTCACACGGGTGGGGCGTGGTGAGATTGGGGCGCACGCTGATCCGGTGAACAATGCAGAGATTTTCATCCGGCTCAAGGATAAGAGAGCATGGACTTCAGCGAAAACACTTGACGAACTTTACACCAAGATGAGTCATGCTTTTGAAGATTTTCCCGGCGTACAGTTGAATTTCAGTCAACCTATCGCTATTGCTGTCGATGAACTCTTGACCGGGATCAAAGCGGAGTTGGCAATCAAAATCTTTGGCCCTGATATGGAGGTGTTGAAAAAGAAAGCCGCTGAAGTCGAAACGGTCATTCGCACGATAAAGGGCGCGGCGGATGTACAGAAAGATCAGGTGACTGGCACACCGCAGCTTCGTATCACCATTGACCACGAGGCGATTGCCCGTTATGGGATTAACGTTGTAGATGTGCAGGGTGTGATTCAAACTGCTGTGGGTGGGGAAGCGGCAGGACAGATTTTTGAAGGTATTCGCCGCTTTGATATTCTGGTTCGCTATACACCTGAAAGTCGCCGTAGTTTAGAGACTATTGGTCATATTTTGATTTCGGCACCGGACGGTGTGAAAGTGCCGCTTGATGAATTAACGGTGATTGAAGAGATTGTTGGCCCGCGCCAGATCACGCGGCAGAACAACCAACGGTTCATTACGGTGCAGGCCAATGTTCGGGGAAGGGACATCGGTTCTTTTGTCGAAGAAGCGCAGAGAGCGATCGACGCAAGAGTTCAGTTTCCGTCCGGCTATCTTATAAGCTGGGGCGGTCAGTTTGAACTCCAACAGGAGGCGAACAAGCGGCTTTCCCTTGTCGTCCCAATAACGCTGCTCATCGTTTTTCTGCTCCTGTTTTCGAGTTTCAACTCTCTGAAGAATGCGTTGTTAATTATTCTCAACATCCCGTTAGCGTTGGTTGGGGGTGTTGTTGGACTGTGGCTAACGGGGCAGAATCTCTCTGTGCCAGCTTCTGTCGGATTTATTGCTCTGTTTGGTATAGCGTTAGAGAACGGCATGGTGTTAGTCCACTATCTCAACCGGCTCGTCCGCGATGGGACACCAATGGATGGGGCATCGGTGGAGGGTGCGTGCCAACGACTGCGACCAGTATTGATGACCGCGATTACTACCGCACTAGGACTGATTCCGCTATTGGTTTCACAAGGCACCGGCAGCGAGGTGCAGCGTCCGTTAGCGACAGTAGTCGTCGGGGGATTGGTCACATCAACCATTTTGACATTATTGGTGATCCCTGCACTTTATAAGTGGTTTTCTGTTCGGATTGAGTCGAATGGGGTGGGCGCAGCCAATTAAGGGAAGCGAAAAACAGGCGGAATGTACTAGAATTTCACCTTGAGCTGTAACCTTGTTTTATGCTGATGGAGATTTGCTCCAGATGCGATAATGTCCTTGGCGATGAAATATAACACCTCTACACTGATATTTTTCTCGACAGGCAAGACGAATTTCAGTTCATGTCCGTGTGCGTTTGGGTTGAATATATCGGCGTTGTTATAGTTCGATATCATCGATTCGCGTTCAACCCAAACATAGTGATAAAGCGCTTTTAGTTCCCGCAAACGAGGTATCGGTCCCACTCCAACTTCCGCCCAATATGCCTTATCATTGACATCTGCGAGCAGATTCTGCCCATAGGCACCGAGAAGCCATAAGGGCACGGAGGCAATCTCAAACTCATATTTTGCAAGCCCTTCAATCGTCCTAAATCCAGACAGATAGGAAGATGTTCCCGTGCCGGTTCCAATCCGTGTGTTTGTGTCCCCGCCGCCTAACCTACCTTCTTCGACCGCTTGGGCGATGTTATCTTCGTTCCGATATTCATAGAGCGTTGTGCCAAAAGATAACCCTTTGAAATGGAATCCCTTGACAAACAGTTGTCCTGCAAAAAGATTGGTATCCGGCTTCGTTTTAATCTCGTCTAGAACGAACTGTCCAAGATTTAACTGTACCTGATCGATAAGACCTACATCTTTGAGGCGAAACTGCTGCGCTGCGCCTTCCAACTGCACGTCGTTATGAAAGACCAACTCAACATGTTCAAACGGATTTGCGAACTTGCCCATTGTGACCGTCAGCAGCGAACTGGGCGAATATCGGAGGAAGAGTCGATCAAGATTGAATCCTTTCTTTGAGAAATAGTTGTCGAGATCAACGTTGCCTGTGGTGGGATCATCTGTTGCGCCGGTGACCATTCTGAAGCCGAGATTTACCTTTGAATGGATCGGAAAGTTGCCGCCTATACGAAGTCTGATACGATATCGATAGCGGTTCGGCGAACCGTCGCGAAAAACACCTTCTTGGCGGAACCTGCCATCGGCGGAGAAAAACGCACCCCAAAGCTGTTTTGCGAGTTGAGAAACTTCCGTATCTTTGAGCGTAGCCGCTGCTGGCTGTTCTTTAGATTCCGCTACTACGTCAGCGAAAGCAACTTGGAGCCAAAGAGCGTTAAGAAATACGATAACCCACAAGCAAACTTTGACTCTTTCCGTCATGTCGGCTCCTTCGCAACGCTCAATCTGACCGTTGTTTTCCCTACTTTTCCCGGTTCAATTTCCATATTGAAACTTAACTCTGAGTCATGGTAGACTTAGAAGATAATTTCAGAGTTAAAACAACGCACCCACGCGGGTAACCAATTAACCAGGTTGACAAATCTGTGCCCTCGTTGGGTGTCTCCCTTCATCTCAAAAAAGGAGGACCTTATGCAATTAACCACTGTCGAATCCAGTATGCTCCATGCCGTGGGTTACAACTCCAAGACCCACACACTTGAAGTTGTCTTTAACAGTGGTGGGGTATACCAGTACCATGACGTGCCCCCAGAGGAGTATGAAGGACTGATGGAAGCTGAATCGAAAGGGCGTTATATGCACGAATACATTATTGACGTATATCCTTGGACACAAGTCGGCTGATGCCGACAATAATCGGGAGGGTTGGATTACACGCCTAGTCACCGATTGCTGCCTTCATCTTTTCCAGGCCAATGCGTGCAACTTCCCGCGGATCTTCTTCCCAATAGCTGGGGTTAAACAGCTCTAAGGAGATTATGCCCTCGTAACCCGCCTCTCTTAGAACCGCGATCATCTCTTTTAAATCGAGGATGCCATCGCCAGGATAGACACGATCGGCGTCGGTCTGCTCCGCACGTGGCGGCGCCGCCGGCGCATCGTTGAAGTGGAACACCGCTATCTTGTCGGCGGGGATTCCGCGCATGTCGTCGGTTTCTCCGCCGCCGCGGAAGATGTGGAATGGATCGAGGACGATGGTGCTGTCGGGGTGATCGGCAACTTCCATGACTTCCCACGCGTGTTTGACCTGATTAATCCCGTCCACGAAGCCGAGGAACTCCATCGCCGGTTTGACGCCAAACTCACGTCCCAATTCAAGAAGCTCACGGTAATTTTGTCCGCCCAGCTGTAGGTCAGCGATCTCACGCGGTGGGCTTGCAATGCTGTAGGTTGATCCGACGGCTGCGGCTTGCGCCATGCGTCGTTTCGCCTCTTCGACTGCCTCTTGATGCTCGGCACCGGTGCTGTCCAACCAACCGTGTAGGGCGATCACGGTCACCACAGGGAGTCCGTGGTCGTCGAGGGCACGTTTCACATCTTCGAGCGAACCGTGCTGCTCCTCATAAGCGGTGAGATCGTCGTTCCAGAGTTCGATAGCGTCGTAACCCGTTTCACCGGCGATCCGAATCTTGTCCATCAGGCTTGTCGGGCGAATTGTGCTAGTGTTCAATGCGAGTGTAAATTGGCTCATCCGTTCCTCCCTTCTATTCTCCGTTCTGTTCACGTAGACTGTTGATATATCGCACATCAATCCGTGCGAGATCTATGACGCTATCCACGGGCTCACCACTATATTCGCTGTGGAAGCTGACCGGACCGTCGAAGTTCATCTCCGTTAATGTGCTGACGGCGGTTTCCCAATCGACGAACCCGTGTCCCATTCGCACGACGCGGGTGCCACCGCCCGGCGGTCGCATCATATCCTTAAATGACATCACCGCGAGGTAATCCTTCACGATGTCGAGTGCCATGTCGATAGGTTCCCCGACAATCGAGAGGTGTCCGGTGTCCGCAAAAACGCCTACATGCTGCGGATCAAACCCTGTGACAAGGTGCATCACACCGGAGGAGTTTAATCCCATCGACGTGCCTGAGTGGTTGTGCAGGCAGGTACGGACACCGTGTTTCGCAGAGAGGGCTTGGAACCCGTCAAGCGCTTCGCGGATGCGATCTGCCTGTGCCCAGTACCCACCCTCCCCCTTCGACCAGTGCCAGTAACCGACCTTGAGATTGGCAACACCCGCCTCCCCACACGCCGCGTATACCCGTTGCACATCGGAGTCTTGCGGATCCAGAAAGCTAGTAGGTGTCGTCACCAGTGGAATTGACAACCCTTCCTCAGCTAACCGTTTGGCAGCGGCTGGAAGCTCTGTTTCGGCATTTTCGGGGTTGACCGGATAGCCGGGACGCACGCACAGGTCTGCACCCGCCACACCGACCGATTTCAGGGCAGCAATGATGCCGTCGATATCTAACCCTTCCAAATGTTTCGTGAACATGATGTATTTCATTGGGAATGATTCCTTTCTGTAAAGTAGGGGGCATACGCCGTATGCCGCCGCCTTCCATTCCATAAATGGTAGCTTAGATTATCACAAAACTGGCAGAGAGTCAAACGGTTGATCGCGGATCAACAAAAAACCTCCCTACGGCTGCGAACCGCGGGAGGTGTGATAAAGCAACTCATCCGGCAAACTGTTTGGAAAAACAAATAAATTTGACATGCTCCCAATGTTGAAATATTGGGATTCCTATTTACTATCACCGTCAAAGGCATTTAGTTTCAATTCCATACTGGTTCGATTAAAAGGGGAATGTGAAGCTGTGGATTCAGTCTGAATCTCAAGTTTCAATTCCATACTGGTTCGATTAAAAGCGACGAAACCGCTCATCTATCGACGCCTTGAACTCCAGTTTCAATTCCATACTGGTTCGATTAAAAGTCTGACGGTATCTAACGACGTCTGACGGTATCTAAGTTTCAATTCCATACTGGTTCGATTAAAAGTCCGCTATCTGACGCTATCTACGACGCTAGTTTCAATTCCATACTGGTTCGATTAAAAGTCCGAGAACTCACGGATACAACAAAGAGTATCTCACGTTTCAATTCCATACTGGTTCGATTAAAAGGGCCAAATTAACCTTAATCTAAGAGGAGATTTAATCAAGTTTCAATTCCATACTGGTTCGATTAAAAGAGCAAGCCCCAAGACCGAGACGCTTTAATCAGGGAAGGTTTCAATTCCATACTGGTTCGATTAAAAGGGGGCAAACAGTGGTTTTGTGAATTGTCGCTGTTGGTTTCAATTCCATACTGGTTCGATTAAAAGTTTGCTTATCCCTGTCCAGTCGCTGACAAAGGTGCTGTTTCAATTCCATACTGGTTCGATTAAAAGATGGGGGTTATGTCCAGCGTTGGCAAAGATCGCAAGGTTTCAATTCCATACTGGTTCGATTAAAAGCCTCATAATGTGAACAATAGTGATGACGATCTCGAAGTTTCAATTCCATACTGGTTCGATTAAAAGTGACTAATAAAGGAAGCACAAACAACATCACATTCAGGTTTCAATTCCATACTGGTTCGATTAAAAGGCCGACGGATCTATCCCCGACAAGCGCAACAGTCTTGTTTCAATTCCATACTGGTTCGATTAAAAGCACGACGACGAAGTGATCGTCCGGCGATTTGACTCGTTTCAATTCCATACTGGTTCGATTAAAAGTTGAGGATGCACAAGCGCTGATAACACAAGTTCGCGGGTTTCAATTCCATACTGGTTCGATTAAAAGGGGTCTGGTTCGGGGTGAAGCGGGTGTGCAAGCGAGGGTTTCAATTCCATACTGGTTCGATTAAAAGATCTGAAGCATGTTGAATCTGGCATGAACTACATGCGTTTCAATTCCATACTGGTTCGATTAAAAGCAAAATTACATCTCATCCTAAATTCTCCTTGCCCATTGTTTCAATTCCATACTGGTTCGATTAAAAGTTGGGTAAATCATGAACAAGGGATTGAGGCGCGGAAGTTTCAATTCCATACTGGTTCGATTAAAAGTAACATTTTTCAAGAACGGAACAGAAGGGCAACAAGCGTTTCAATTCCATACTGGTTCGATTAAAAGTTTAGTCAGATCATTTTGCGTGGCAACTA
>JAJEAL010000038.1 GCA_022822785.1 Candidatus Poribacteria bacterium | reverse complement strand
GGGTGCTCCGTAAAAAAGTCAAACGACTTTTACACGATGACGCTATTCATCATCGTCCTCTGAATTCTCCTCTGCATCATCCTTTCCGCCCCCAACTGCCATAACTGCTGTCGTTGCCTGCTGCGTGTGGACAAGGTTGTAGAAAATGCCCTTCCGTTCCATCAGCTCTGTGTGGGTGCCAACTTCAGCAATCTTGCCATCGTCCAGAACCACCAGCCGATCTGCGTGTCGTAGAGTAGAAAGCCGATGGGCAATTGCAACGGTAGTTCTTCCCTCCACTAGTCGTGCAATCGCTATCTGAATCTTTTTTTCGGTCGGTGTATCGAGTGAAGATGTGGCTTCATCAAGGATGAGAATCTTGGGATCGTGCAGAATGGCTCGCGCTATGGCGATACGCTGTTTTTCGCCGCCGGACAGTTTCCCACCACGTTCGCCGACCTTTGTATCGTATCCATCCGGTTTAGTGATGATGAATTCATGTGCTTCTGCTGCTATCGCTGCGCGAACTACCTCGTCAAAGGTTGCGTCCGGTTTGCCGTAACGAATATTTTCGGTGATTGTGACATTAAACAGTGTGGGTTCCTGATGGACCATCCCTATCTGGGAACGCAAATCTTCAAGCCGGATGTCTCGAATATCCTCGCTGTCGATATCTAAGCGGCCACGATTCACATCGTAGAATCGACAGATTAGGTTGATAAACGTGCTTTTGCCGACCCCAGATTTGCCCACCAACCCAATCATTTCACCGGGCGCTACTCCGAGATTTATCCCTTGGAGAACAGGTTTGCCTGGATCGTAACCAAAGGTAACATCTTTGAAAGATATCCGTCCCTTAATTTGCGGCATTGCCTTTGCTTGTGGGGAATGGAAAGGTTCAGTAGGGGTGTCCATTACCTCAAAGATTCGTTCCGCACTTGCATAGGCGTGGATCATAAAGTTGTAGAAATCAGCGAACCACTTGAGGGGGCTGTAGAGCATCCAAAGGTAACTGATAAACGCTGTTAGTTCGCCGAGTGTCAGTTCTCCACCTAGAATCTGTCTACCCCCAAAATACCAGACAAAGAAGACACCGAAGCTCATGAGGAAGTTCATAACGGTGAAGAAGACGAACCACGCTCGGTCCGCACTGACACTGATTTGTCGCAACTCATCATTCCGCGCATTAAAACGTGCACCTTCTCGCTTTTCCTGTGCAAAGGCTTTGACTAGTCGAATGCCAGTGATTGACTCATTCACGTGGGCTGAAAATCGGCCCCACTTGACAGACCAACGGCGCCAGTAACGCTCCATGCGGTTCCAAATTAGTCCGCCGCCTAGGATAATGGGTGGCACAGGCAGCAGCACATATATGGTGAGCATCCAGCTTTTATATAACAGCAGCGCCAAAATGCCGAGTAGCAGCAACGCGTTTGAGAGGAGGAACGGCAGGTCGAAGATGAGGTATTCCTCCACTAGTTCAGCGTCGTTAGTCATTCGGGAAATCAGGTTTCCCACTTTTCGTTTATCGTAAAATCTCAAGGGGGTGAACTGGAGTACACGATAAAGCTCGGTGCGAATGTCCTCTGCTGCCCGAAATCCTACCCAGCTGCTGATTGCTGTCCGCCCTACTTGGGAAAGCCACATCAAAAGCCGAATCCCCAAAAGTGCTGCTGTGAACCAAGCTAGCAGTCTAAAGTTCGATTTTGGCGTGAGAACATCGTCGATGATGCGTTCTGTGATGAGGGGCGGCAGTAAATCGATCAGTGCGGCGATGGTTGTGACAAAAAAAACAAGTATGAGTTGAAGCCGGTAAGGTCCAAGATAGCTAACAATCCGCCAGAAGGTGTCTCGCTTCTTCGTACAGTTGATACATCTGCCATCCTTCTCTGCGAGCAATCGTCCACACTTTTCGCACCGGGTACGCTCCATCTCCGTCGGTAATTCGAGGGCTTCCCCTTTGGAAAGCTGCTGAATCCCTTCCACAATCTCGGCAAACTTCGGTCCTAATGAACTAGAATAGTGTAGATAGACCGGCTCCCCTACCTTCCGTTCTACGGCTAGGCGTCCTCCCCCGACGAGCTCCTCCGTCCTTGCTTCTTGCACAGCATCGAGGGGCACTTCGACAGTCCCATCCACACCCTCCGTGGGTATGATTAGCAGCTGCCGGTCGGTGGCTATCAACCATTTTTCCCCGAATACTTGGTTGTTGATGAGATCAGTGGCGACTTGGAAAAGCACCTGTTCCCCCGGTGGTTTTACTCGCTTCAGTTTGGTATTCACTTCAGGGGGCAAGGCTTCCATAAACGGTTTCATTGTTATCTGTCCACTCTCCTATCAATTTGAAGCTTAATGCCTAACATGTTAATAAATCCTAATAGGAAGGTACGAGCTGATTGTATTAAACTCACAGGTCCACGATAACTTCAACTCTTCTGCATCGTCAATGAGTATATCACAACCCCCACCCATATTCAATCATTCCGACACAGGGGGTGCGTTTATCATCCCCTCGGTGAATCCCTATTTTTTCGTGGATGGGAAACTGAGTGCGTGTTATAATGACTTTGCTTATAGACGATTTATGGGTACTGAATGCAACGCGAAGAAATGCGGGAATTACCGCTCAAGGAGCCTTTGACATGACGAGGTCGCAGCGGCATTGGCGAATACTGAGCAACGATGATGGCTGGATAATGGGCGCATACGGTCCGCCATTGACGCTAGACGATATGCGCGATAAAATGATCTCCCCCTACGCAGGCTCACCGGTTGATGTGTTTCTTTGGTCTATTGGTGGGCACGAGGTCTACGACTACGAAACCGAAGTTGGGGAACGATTTGGGGATGGCTATCAGGACCTTGACGCGGGACAACGCCGGAAAGCTGAAAATCTGCGTCAAATGATAAAAACATACGGTGGTCCCGTGACGGTCATCGCACAGCTATGTCATGAGGCAGGTCTAGCGTTTTTCCCGTCCGTCAGGATGAACGAGCATTACGACATGGAAGTGTCAGCTCCGAATTATGGACGACTGCGCCGTGACCGTCCGGAATTGTGTATCGGTCGGCCCGGGGAATCGATACCGTATGGAAGCCTTGAATGGGGGATACGGACCGGGCTCAATTACGCGTTCCCAGAGGTACGCGCCCATATGACGCAAATTATCTTTGAGCTCATCGAACGCTTTGATGTTGACGGCATTGAATTGGATTTTATGCGCCATCCCGCCTTTTTCCGTGTCGCAGAAGCGTACCAGTACCGGTACCTGATGACAGACCTTATATACGGTGTCCGGACAAAGTTAGAGGAGGTCGGTAAGGAAAAGGGGAAGCATCTTAAGCTTGCGGTACGCGTACCGCCAACGTTAGCGGATTCCAAGAGAATTGGACTTGATGCTGAGGTATGGGTGAAAGATGGCATGGTGGATATGCTCATCGCCGGTGGCGGATTCATCCCGTTTGAAATGCCAATCCGAGAGTGGGTGCGGGCCGCTGAAGGCACTGACTGCAAAATATACGGCTGTTTCGAGGCGCTCAGACCGTTGCTGGACGAGAAGCTGCTCAGAGCCCTCGCCCTCCGGTATTGGGAAGCGGGCGTAGATGGTCTCTATTTTTTTAATTTCTACAGCATGTCCAACGACTGGAAACGGAATGTCTTGAATGAATTGGCAGCGCCTGCTGTGCTATCCCGCTTGAGCAAATGCTATGAGTTAGATCATTCCAATCGACATCAACCTACCTCTCAGCTCGGTTATTCATTTCTTAACGCTATCCCTGCGGCCCAGCTCCCAGTTGAGTTCAATGAGACATTTTATGACCAAGGCGTGAGACTTCAGCTGGATATTGCAGACGATATAGAGTCCGCCTCCGTTGACAGCGCTTTGAAGGGTTGTACCCTCAGTCTAGGGTTTGCGGGTTTGGTGGCTGAAGATACGTTTGAAATACGACTGAATAGGATACCAATTCTTTGGAACACCGGCATGACTACCTCCGGCAACACGACGCGCGTGGAGTATGAACCGTCTTGGAATCAATACCCCTCTCGGACCCAAGAGGTAGTGATTCCCGGTGATCTCCTCCAGTTTGACATTGACATCCCGCCTCTGCGTCAGGGGATCAATGAACTGGAGATCCGACAAGTCAGACGGCGCCCGGTGTCTCTTGAGCCGCTGATACTAACAGATGTAACGGTTGCGGTTGATTATCACTAGTCCTAAAAGAGCCGAGGGGAGGAGATGGCAGACACAGAAACCAAGACATTGCAGAAGATTGAACGCCCGGGGCGCCATCTAGTGGGGGTCTGGAAGCGGCTTTTTGAAGTGATTGCGGTCGGCTTTGTGTTCTTTTATATCTACGGTGCAGGTTTTGGAACATCGGGTGAGCAGTATCACGTCGGCTTATACCTGTTGCTCACCTTTGTTTTAACTGGTATGTTCTATCAGTTCAGGCAGACTTCGCCCCAATCGCGTCCGTCAGTCGTGGATCTAATACTGGTTGGATTAACCATTTTTGTGATTGGATACTGGATTGTCGAGTACAAAACGCTTGCTAATCGGGCGGGAGCATATAGCCAACTTGATGTCACCGTTGGTGCGTTGGCGGTAATCTTGAGTCTTGAATACAGCCGGCGAACAGTCGGTTGGGCCCTGACCGTAATCGCTACGGTCGGTATTTTGTATGCTCTGTTTGGTCAGTCAATGCCGTCCGTCATCGCGCACAAAGGTTTTCCGTTGCGCCGTATTTTTGAGTACAGTTTCTTCAGCCAAGCGGGCATCTTCGGTATCATGGCAAATGTGATGGCGACGTATGTTGTTCTGTTTATTTTTTTTGGTGCTTTCTTGGAAAAGTCGGGAGTGGGACAGTTTTTCATTGATCTTCCGATGGCGGTGGCGGGCCGGTTGGTAGGCGGTCCTGCGAAAGTAGCAGTTGTCGCCTCCGGCTTCTTCGGTTCGGTTGCTGGGAGCGCTATCGCAAACACGGTCGCAACCGGCGCCTTTACCATTCCGCTGATGAAGCGGACTGGCTTTCGATCGCATATCGCCGGTGCCGTTGAAGCGACGGCATCGGTTGGCGGGCAATTCTTGCCGCCGGTGATGGGTGCTGGTGCGTTTATCATGGCTGAACGCACCGAGATGCCGTACAGCCAGATTGCTCTACTGTCGATAATCCCGGCGCTGCTGTATTTCTTTTCAGTATGGGTGATGGTACACCTTGAGGCAAAGAAAGAGGGCATCAAAGGGTTGCCAAAAGTAGAACTACCGCACCTGTCCACACTTCTCAAGCGCCAATGGTACTGCCTGATTCCGTTAATTGTATTGGTTTCAACGCTGATTGTGGGCCACACTGCATCACAAGCGGCGTTCTTCGCTATTTTGACTACAATTGGTATCAGTTATCTTCGTCCGGAGACACGACTCACCCCCAAGCGTCTTTGGGAAGCGATGGTCAGTGGTGCGAGAAACTCCCTCGCCATTGGTGGCGCCGTGGGCAGCATCGGCATCATCATTGCCGTAATTGACCTTACCGGACTTGGTAGAATCTTTCCTGACTTGGTTCTTTCTGTTGCTGGAGATAGTCGTGTAATCGCTATCCTACTACTCGCCGGTGCGTCTCTTATCTTGGGTATGGGTATCCCTGTTACTGCTGCGTATCTGATTACCTCTGAGCTTGCAGTCCCTATCCTGACAAGCGATCAGATGGGGCTGTCCATAATAGCAGCACACCTAATTGTCTTTTGGTTGAGTCAAGACTCGAATATCACCCCGCCTGTTGCACTCGGTGCGTACGCTGGAGCTGCAGTTGCGCGGTCGGATCCGTGGAGAACAGGCTGGGCATGTTTCAAATTCGCCAAGTTCCTGTATATCATGCCGCTGCTGTTCGCTTATACTCACATCCTCTTCGATGGCACACTATTACAAAATGCTCTGTCTATTGTGACAGCGGCGGTGGGGACATTCATCTTTTCAATAGTTACGATGGGTTACTTCCTCCGAAAAACGACTTGGATAGAGTGGATTATCCTTGCGGCTGCTGCTTTCTTAGCATATATCTATAATATCTACACTTTCGTGGTAGCACTGGGATTATTCGCCGCTGTGTATTTCAGTCAGAAGCGGGAGCCCAAAGCATCAGAGGGCGCTTCGTAATTCGTCTTTATCAGAAAGGTAGTACAGGAGAGAATTCGTAATATGGATATCCAGACTTCCTCTAGCCCCCGGCACGACCTGGAGGCATTGCGCGCCATAGCTATGTTATTAATGATTGCTTTTTATAGCTGTCTCGCGTTTTTTAACGGTCCCTGGCCAATTCAGGATGTGCAGAAAAACGAAGGATTTGGCGTTTTCGTGCTTGTGGTCCACGGGTTTCAAATGCCACTCTTCTTCCTGACAAGCGGCTTCTTCACTGCGCTGTTGTGGCGTACGCGGGGGGTAAAGCGGATGTTAGAACACCGATTTCGCCGTCTCTTTATGCCGTTAATGTTTGCGTTGATTACTATCGCGCCGCTTACCTTTTGGATCAACGAAGGCTTAATTGAAGCTGCGCTGCAGCGCGCGAGAGACGCTGCTCCGTCTCCGCTAGAAGATTCACGGCAGAATATTTGGGTTGCAGTACAAACTGGAAACCGTGAAGCCCTCAAGGTTCATTTGACGAACGGAGTAGATCTCAATACCCAAGATTCGCAATCTGGGCTCACTCCTTTATCGTGGACTATCTTTGTGGGAGAAGTCGAGATTGCCGAAGAACTCATCAAAGCAGGAGCAGACGTAAATGGGAGAAACAGAGATGGAGGCACACCTTTACACGAAGCGGCCTTTATGGGACGAGATAGGATTGCTAGAATGCTCCTTCGAAGCGGTGCGGATATTGAGGCGAGAGATGATGACGGTCGGACCCCATTGAATCGCGCCCAAGCAGATTGGACGGGTATATATGAGCGAGTCAGGGAATTGCAAGTAAAGCTAGATCCGGTAAAAGCCTATTACGGCAGAACTCGGATTGCTACAATCCTTCTCCATTACGAGTCAACGGGCAAGCTTCCTAACGTAAAGCAACAGAACCATCTATGGCGGACCCTTACAACAGGGGCTGTGTTCGCGCATCTTTGGATATTTTGGCTTCTCTGTTGGTTAGTTCTCGCTTTCGCCTTATATGCTGCAATCGCCGATCGGAGGTCGTGGAGGGGACCACCCGCAAAAATGATACTTTCTCCGCTCCGCTATCTTTGGTTGATTCCCTTAACTATGGTGCCACAATGGTTTATGTCAGCAAAAGGCGCGATACCGAACTTTGGTCCGGATAACTTCATCAGCTTTATCCCCATGCCGTATATCCCCATTTATTACGGTATCTTCTTCTTTGTTGGGGCGTTCTACTACGACTGTGACGACAGTGAGGCGAAAGTTGGAAGGCAGTGGATAATCACGATGCCGCTATCGCTGTTGGTGATCTTTCCGGTAACGCTGACGTTAGGGCTTAGTGCGGACCTGTTGGGGCAGTACCGTCAACCTGTGTTGCTACTCTTGAAGGGGACGTACGCGTGGTTGATGGTTTTCTCCCTAATGGGCATTGCTCGTGAGTTGATATCCAGAGAGAGTAGAGTGTGGCGATATCTTTCGGATGTCGCTTACTGGTTATACCTCGCGCACCTCCCTTTACTGCTTTTAGTGCAAGATATGATGCGAACCTGGGACCTGCCGGCGGTCGTGAAATTTGTTCTGATGTGTTTTTCGGTAACAGGTATTCTGTTGTTAATTCACCAATTTTTCCTGCGTTACACCTTTCTAGGTACACTCCTGAATAGAAACCAATAGATCTAACCGGTACACCAACTATGGTGGATTTTAGAATTACTTGGACACTGAAAATCGGAGAGTTCAGCAAACCTCGACTACCGGAATCTGAAAAATCTAGGCTATGCCCCTGGTAGGTGCGGTTAGCAACCGCACCGAAACGGCGCAGTTGAAAACAGCGCCTACCAAACACGGGAGAGCGAAAGTGTTTATTTATTTTTATGATTCGCTATAAGCGTTCTATTCAACTCAACAATGCTCTCAAAGGCACATCTTCCTCCTTGGGAAGATAGTAGCTCAACGGATCGCTGACGACGCCGAGCAGCTGTTTCTGTAGAGGTGTTGTGCACTTGGCAATCAATTCGTCCGGCATTGCTATGTAATCCATCGGTTTGACCCACCGATAAGCATAACCCATGAAGATGGTTTTCCTCGGCTTGCCGGACCAGTTATGTCCTGGACCGTGCCAAGTCCGTTGCTCGAAGAGAAACGCATCGCCTGCTTTCACATTCATGGAGATAGCGCCTCTTGCGCCTCCGGTTTCGGTATCGACAGTAGGTGTGCCGGTGAGGCGGTTGCTCCCGGGAAGAAGCACTGTCGCGCCGGACGCCGGATCCGACTGATCGCTGATGGCATACGCAATTTTAAGCAAAATTCTAGGGTGAGGCTCTTGCATTTCGCTGGGTGAGGTGCCGCCGTCGCGATGCAAACCGATCCGATCTCTCACCTTTGGGGGCGGTTCGTCCTTCGACGGAAGTACAAGCAGATGTGAAGTGATCATCTGGATATTCCAATTCAGGATACCCCAAGCAAGTGGCGCTGTTTTGTGCCAATCTAGGAGTTGGAAAAAGGCATCATGCTGGGTGATACAGTTGCGCATATTCAGCCTGCCATCAGCTTCCAGTCGTCCAGCTTTTTCTTCGCGTACGTAGAGTTCGTCAATTGCTGTATCAATTTCAGCGACAAGGTCCGGTTCTAGCGCGTTCTCAATTACAAGGTATCCGTTGGCATCAACGAATTCCTGTTGTTCAGGGGTCAAGACTGTGTACCCGGTCAAATCGTTTTGAACTGACATTTCTCCCTCCAACTTTTCAATTTGCAGATTGTGTAAACAATTTCTATAACAGGATACACGATTTAGGGCTATCAATGCCAGACATTTTTTGCGGGTAGACGTTATCAAAAACGACAGTTTGTAGAATAGCGAAAGAATGCAGAAGGGAAACGACATGGAGAACAAGCGTCTATTTATCGATGATTTTGAAGTTGAGTCGATACAGAATCTCACGCGCACCTTCCATCCACCAGAAAAGGTCGGCACTGTGCTGCAGCCGGATCGACCGTGGGAAGATAAGTTTGGATGCGCCTGTCCTATGGTTATCCGCCACCCGGACGGGCGGCTCAAAATGTGGTATTGGAATTCAAAAGGGGATCTTAACGACCTTTATGCAACAAGTAATGATGGTCTTCAGTGGGATAAGCCGATCCTCAATCTAGCAGAAATTGATGGTAGTACTGAGAACAACAAAGTCAAGACACCGGGACGGATTGGCCCCGGCGCGGTTTTCTACTGTCCTGAGTCCACCCTTTCTGAAGGTGAAGACGCGTTATATCGGACGGTTTCGTGGATCCCCGGTGGTGAATGGAGCCAACGATACCTGCCAATCTTTAGCGCGGACGGATTCACGTGGCATACGGCAGAAAATGCGGAGACTGAACCCGGCATCAGCGATGGCGTGGGTGATACGGGCACCTTTCTGGTTGCCGATGATGCGTTTCCTATGATGCGTGACGATGTACCTGGTCGCTATATCGCTTTTCCGCGTCTCCATGCGACTGTCGGGCGGTTTCGCCGGCGGTCTGTCGGGATGACATTTGCCAATTCTCTACCCAATCGCGCTCGATTGATGCTTGATTGGCCCCGTCCCAATCTCGTTCTCGCTCCGGATCTGATCGACGATGAGATGGCGCGTGAACGGTTGGATAAAGCCTACGCAGATGGAATCATCCACTATAACGATCCGGCAGACCAACACTGCGAATTTTACACGATGCAGCCGTGGGCGGTTGGCAATGTCTTTCTTGGAGCGCTTTATGTTTTCGATGTCAGCATGGACATGTATAAGCATAGCATGTGGAATCAGCACGGTATCATGGAAACGCAGTTGGTGTACAGTCGAGATTTGGTGCATTGGGATCGGCTTGGGGACCGCCAGCCGTGGATTGCAAGGGGGGAAGCCGGCGAACAAGATTGTGCAATGATACATTTCGATAGTGTACCGATACGTGTGGGGGAGTGGATGTACCAGTACTACTCCGCCGGCAATCTGCCGCATCCTTCTGTGGATCAGCAGTGGCTAATTGAGCAGCACCGGTTGATTGAAGCGGGGAAACGCCATCCGCTCCAAGCAATTGGCTGTGTCCGTTTTCGACCTGACCGTTACGTCTCCTTAGCAGCAGGGAACCGCAGCGGGCGTGTAATTACGCAAGTACAGACCGTGGAGGATAGCCGTTTGCTAGTCAATCTTAACGCGACAGATGGGGAGTTGATTGTCAGCGTCCTCACAGATCGGGGACGCCCATTGAAAGGTTATGAACGATCTCAGTCGATACGGGGAGGCCACATTGAAGCCGCTGTGTCTTTCCCGGAACCTCTCGCCGATTTGATCGGTCAAAAAGTAAAACTCCGCTTTACACTTCAGAATGCGGAGTTGTTCAGCTATTCGTGGGAGAATTGATATTGACTTCCTATCGTATGTATAGTAGCATAGTTTTTCGATTTGATGGCTTGACGACATCATCAGGGGTCAAGTTGCGGGAATCTTGGGTAACTTATGGTGAATTTTAGAATTACTTGGACACTCTATACCGGCGCAGTTGGAAACAGCGCCTACCCAATGGGAGACTGGACGGCGCAGTTGGAAACAGCGCCTACTAAACATGTGGATCGAAAGTGTCTACATATTTATGTTGTTCACCATAATTGGCGACAGTAATAACCATCAAGATGAAAGGAAAATAAGCGACATGATCAAAATTGGTTGTAACTTTCTGAGTTTGCAAAATACGGATGTTGAGAGTTTCATCGAAGTCGCCCACGATTTAAGGATGGACATCGTTGACTTTCATTACCGGGCGTTTACTTCGACGGATCCAGAATATCTCGGCGGTATCAAACTGAAGTGCCTCCACTATGGTATGCCTATTGGCTACATCGGTGTGAGCGGTCTGTTTGTTGGGAATGCGGCCGAACGGGAAGAACACGCTCAGAATTGTAGAGATGCGATTGACCTTGCTGCGTTTCTCGGTTCGCCACTGATTCGCGCATTTTGTGCCGTGATACCAGAAAAGAATGGTGATGGCGATGATCCGTGGCCCGCGATGATTCAGGGGTATCAGGATGCTGCCGATTATGCAGCCATGAAAGGCATTGCAGTAGGCTTGCAGAATCATCCATCCACAGGCGACGATATGCTGCGGATTCGAAGCGAGACGAATCGGGACAATTTCGGCTTTATCATGGATACAGGTCAATGGGTCGGTTCACCCGGATCTGGTCCCCGTGGGGAAACGGATCCGGATATCGACTTCTACGGTTTCATGGAGCAGACCGTGCCGTATGCCCTGTATGTCCGCACGAAATTTTATAAAGTCGAAAGTGGCACGGAGGAGTGGTTGGACTATGAACGAATCGCGGAGATTTTGAAAAGCGTCAATTATAACGGTTGCATATCCATTGTCTACGAAGGCGAACATCCAGATCGAATCGATCAGGTCAGGAAAGCCGCTAGCCAGCTACGCGCACTGTTGGCTGGTTATTAACGGAGATATCTATTGATGTCAACCCCAACGAATCGAGAGCTGATTGAGCGTTGGCGTAATGAACCGGCACCGCTGCTCCCGTTGCTCCACGCCTTCCACGACCGAGACGGCTTTATCTCTGAGGAAGCGCTGCGGGACATAGCAGTGGGACTCAGAGTTCCGCTTGCAGACCTCTATGGAACCGTTACGTTCTACCATCATTTCTCTCGTGAAGCGCCGGGGCAGAGTGCACCCCGCGTCTGCACGGGCCCCGTTTGCTGCTTAGTGGGTGGGAATGAACTCCTCGCTGCGCTCAAGGAGGAGGGTGCGACGCCCATGCCGTGTGCCGGACGGTGCGATGACTTCGTGCCGGTCCTGAAAGGCGATCAGGTACTGATTGGGGTAGATAAGGACGCCCTCGAAGCGAAGCCCTCTCCGTTGCCCCCACCAAATCCGGGTGGGATTGACGAGTGTGTCTTCGGATCAATCCGTGAACCGGGGCGCGCTAGTATTGAAGGTTATCGCCGCACGGGTGGATACGAGGGGCTCATGCGTGCGGTACAGGAGATGCAGCCAGCCGAGGTGGTTGGAGTCATCACAGAAAGCAAGCTCGCGGGCCGTGGAGGCGCAGGTTTTCCTACGGGCCTCAAGTGGCAGGCAGTCGCCGAAGCACCGGGCAATCCGAAAACTATTGTTTGCAATGCGGACGAGGGGGAACCCGGTTGTTTCAAGGACCGTGCAATCCTCGACCACGATCCGCATGCGGTGATAGAGGCGATGGTTCTTGCGGCCTACGCAACGGGCGCGACACGCGGCTTCATCTACCTCCGATATGAATATCCCGAAACCCTCAACATATTACAACAGGCAATCATCGAAGCGGAAGAAGCGGGATTCCTTGGCAATCGGATTCTTGATGCAGACTTCAGCTTCCACCTCTACCTGCGACGTGGTGCCGGTGCTTACATCTGCGGTGAGGAGGGCTCGCTTCTAAACAGTCTCGAAGGTAAACACCCCTTTCCACGGAACCGTCCACCCTACCCTGTAACCCACGGCTACGATAATCTTCCAACCGTTGTCAATAACGTCGAAACCCTTGCGGCTGCACCGCAAATTCTGCGTCGAGGCGCGGAATGGTATCGTGGGCTTGGGTTGAACGGTCACGCTGGCACGAAGGTTATCAGTCTCTCCGGCGACATCCAGAGACCGGGCAATTATGAGGTACCGTTTGGGTTACCGTTGCCGACGCTGCTCTACGATTGGGCGGGCGGTCCACAGGCAGGTCGTTCGATTCAGGCGGTTACGATGGCGGGTTTATCCGGTGGTTTCCTCGCTGGTGATGACTTGAACGTAACACTTGATGAGCCGAGCGTCGGGGAAGTTGGGGCCATGCTGGGTGCCGCTGGAATTATCGCCTTCGATGATAGCCGGAATATAATTGAGATGGCACGTCACGCGATGGAGTTTTTCGCTGAAGAGTCGTGTGGCAAGTGTTTCCCGTGCCGTATCGGCACGCAGCGTCTCACCGAGCGGCTCGCTGGAGAGGCGGGACCTAGAGATTTGGAGAAGTGGAAGGGCGAGATCAGTGACATCGGCGCAGCTATGAAGGCGACTAGTGCGTGTAGCCTCGGAACGGCTGCGCCGAATATCACGGAGAGTTTGATGAAGTATTTCCCAACGCAGGTTGAAGGGCACGTCAGCAGTTACTCGGCTGACTCCAACGCTTGATCCCGCAGTAGATGTTTCTGGATCTTCCCAACAGAGGTTCTGGGAAATTCGTCGCAAAACGTGACAGCCACAGGTACTTTGAACCGCGTGAGTGATTGGCGACAACCCTCTATAATCCCCTCTTCGGTCAGTGGTGCCCCCGGTTGGGGAATCACAAACGCTTGGGGCACCTCGTCGAACATCTCGTCGGGTATGCCAACGACTGCGACATCAGCCACTCCATCGATTCCCTTAATCACCGACTCAATCTCGCTAGGAGCGACATTCTCCCCGCCGCGCTTGATTATATCTTTGCCTCGATCAACAAAATAGAAGTATCCCTGCTCATCGTAGTAGGCGTTATCGCCGGTGTATAGCCAGCCATCCCGCATGGTCTCATCAGTTGCCTTCGGATTCTTGAAGTAACCCTTCATCACTGTGCTGCCGGGGTCTGCGCCAACCACAATCTGTCCAATCTCTCCCGCAGGTGTTTCGTTTCCATCGTCGTCGAGGATGTGCACGTCGTAGCCCAAGACCGGTTTTCCCATTGAGGGTAGGTTTCGCGGCCCGTAGAGTGGGCTCATCAGCGGCAGTCCAACCGTTTCGGTCATCCCCCACAGGTGCTGCAGCGGTGCACCGAAGCGCGTATCCCATTCTGCGAACTGATCGTCGGTCAGGGCGATAGCAAAGGTGACGTTTCTCAGACGATTGGATCGCCAACCTTCGTTGGGAGGTTGGGCGAGCAACATACGCAGCGGTGCGGAGAACAACGCTGCCATCGTACATTGATGCCGGACCGCCAATCCAAAAAATCGGGAAGGGCTAAATCGAGGAGAAACAACGATGCTGGCACCGCAGACTAGAGAGGGCCAAAAGGCGTGGCAGTGTGCAGCCGCATGAAAAACAGGCAGTGTGATGAGGTGCCGGTCCTCGTTTCGCAGACCGCTGGCACGCACAAAAACTTCAGCCCCATAAATCAGTGCGCTGTTGGTCATCAGTACGCCTTTGGGTTTGCTCGTTGTGCCGGAGGTATATATCATGTGCACCACATCGTCGGCGGAAATATCAACATCGGGCGGCGAGGTATCTTGGCGTGTGACCTCTCGCTCAAATATCGGGTGCCCGCTCGGATGCTCACATCGAGATAGCACCACTTCCTGTACACACGAGGTCGTTGACGCTGCTTCCTGTGTGACTGTCAGTTGATCGAATTCTGTAACAACAAGTCGTGATTCTGAGTGATCGAGGATATAGACAAGCTCATCAACCGTAGCACGATGGTCGGTCGGCACCATGACCGCTCCAATCCGGCTTGCAGCGATGGCAAGCGCCACGAAAACGGGCGAGTTAGGTGCGTGAAAGGTGAACGATTCGCCACGTTTGATCCCTATCTCCAGCAACCACCTAGCAGTCTGATTCACTTGTGCTTCAAACTGGGCAAAGCTCCACTGTTGACAGTGCCCTTCCAGATCCTCAAAGATCAGATAGGTTTTGTCGGGATGGTATGCTGCGAATTGGCTGAAGATAGATGATAGTGTGCGGTTGCTAGTGATGTCCACTTTATTCTTGCCTCACCGCTGCAGAATTAGCTTTTGCGCCGTCGTTGTAAAAACTGCTGGACAGCCTGCTGTGCCTCTTGCGTTACGTAACACCTCTTAAACGCTTCGACTGTCCGCCGTTCCCAATGTTCGTGATCCAGTCCTCGCATCTCATGCAGTAACGCTTTAGTTTCTGCCAATGCAGCCTTTGGGCGCGAGGCGAGCTCCTCAACCCAATTGTGCAGCTGCGTGTCAAATTCCTCACCAGGCCATACCTCATCGACCAAAGCGAGTTGCTGTGCCGATACACCGTCAAATTGCCCACCGCATAGCATCAGCTTTCGGGCAGCCTGAAATCCAACCAATTCTACCAACCGTGAAACACCCCACGGCGGTGTCCAACCGTGTGCTACCTCTGGTAGACCGATGCGGGCATCTTGGGCAGCCACACGAAAATCGTGGTAGGCTCCCAAGAAGAGTCCGCCTCCCAGAACATATCCCTGCCACGCCGCAACGGTAATCTGCGGGAGCTCTTCTAGCTGGGCAAAAACCTGTCCGTGATCATACTCAAATTCAGCTGCTTGTTCAGGCGAACATTTGGCTAACTCCTTCAAGTCGCTTCCCGCGGAATATGCCCGTCCGCTGCCTTGGGTTACGAGCACCACCACTTCTGAAGCTTCCTGCACCTGACGCAGTGCGTCCTCAAAACCGTGCAATAAAGCTTGATTAATGGCGTTAAGCGCTTCAGGACGACACAGGGTTAACGTTGCAACTCGGTTGGAGATTTCCAAGTCAATCAGCGACATTCAGTGTAATCTCTCTCGGATAGCTGTATTAATGTCAGAATCAGGATTTTCTGGATTATAGTGGATTTTAAAAATAAATAGACACTTGCGCCCCCCATGTTTGGTAGGCGCTGTTTCCAACTGCGCCTATTCGGTGCGGTTAGCAACCGCACCTACCGGGGTGATAGCCCGGATGTTCCCATCCTTTGTCCACAATCCCCGTAAACCCTACGAAGGGTAACCCTCATTCGGTTATTTGCAAATGATTCATGATTTCACGATCTATCGCCCATGCCCCGTCGGACGTATTAGAGATCACCGTTATAACTGAATCCTTTGAAGGGCATGTGCTTTTGAAAGAAACGCCAGCATCCCAACCGATGAGATAGTGAACTGGATCTTTACCTTCCTCATGGTGAATCCAAATACCGCGCCCATAAAATCTACTGTCTTTGTCTCTGACTGTCTTTTCCAAAAACAGATTCGTCAACCGTTTGGAAAGGATTTTTTCTTCAAAAAAGCCCCTCCACAACTTGTCCATATCTCCTACCGTTGTGAAAAGCCCCGCATCAGATGATCCGACAATTGGCAAGGTAAAAATGTTGGTTCTCCACCCGCCCTCCTCGTCAATATAGCCGAACGCTGTACGTTCTGGCAGACGATCCATGGCAAAAAATCCCGAATCGCTCATGTCACATAGTTCAAGGATATTCTTTTGTATAAAGTCGATATAGGGCACCCCGGAAATTTCCTCAATAACAATTCCTAAGAGAATAAATCCCCCATTTGAATAGGAAAACCGCTCCCCCGGATTAAACTTCATTTTCCCATCACGAAATAGCGGTATGTAATCCTTGAGACCTTTTAGTTCAAAACAGGGAATAGCTAACTGAAAATTATCGACCTCCTCAATAAGCTCCTCATCATAATAGTCGTAAACCCCAGAAGTATGGGTTAAGAGATGGTGGATAGTGACATCTTCTGATATATGCGGGAAATCAATATTTACGCAATCACACAACCTTGAAGCTAAAGCGAGTTCGCCACGGTCAATCAATTTTCCTATTCCAAGCGCAGTCAAGAACTTGGTTCCTGATGCTATTCCGAAACGGGTGTCAATCGTATTCGGAATTTTATTGCTCCTATCCGCGTAGCCGTAGGCTTCCTCAAATTCTACGGTTCCATTGATTTTAATAAAAATTACACCTGAAAAACGGGTTTTATTGGCTGTTTTCTCTATCGCCTGATTTAACTTACCCATTCTTATGCCTTCGACTGTTCGACCGGACGCCAGCGGATGGCGTAAAAGTCGGTGTTATTTCGGACCGCTTCCCAGCTGTTGCCCGCTTGACTAGACCCGACCACGGACAGGATGCAATCGTCCGCGAGCGTGACACTGCTGGCGTAACTACCGGTGAATGTGGTGTAATCTAGGTAGTAGACTTCGTCTTCCCATGTGCTGCCTTCGTCATAGCTAATCATCGCCCGGCTGCCCGGCGGTCCAGGACCGTAGCGGGTGTCGTGAACCACAACCACAGTGCCATCGCTCAACGCTACCGGATCGCCGCGCGTCTGCCCGAACACCGTTGCGAGTTGGCGAAAGTTCCGCCATGTGTGACCCCAATCATCCGATTCGACGACGCACACATGTTTATAGGGCCAACCGGGATTTGCGCTGCCTGTCCGTTGCTCCAGATTGGGCGGATCGCCGGGCAGTATGGGTCGTTGGTAGCGTTGCGCGGCAATCAGTTTGCCTGACGGGGTCAGTGTAACACCACCTTCGCTCGTCCAATCGTGCACGCGAGCTGGATCCGTCCATGTCTGTCCGCCATCGGTTGAACGATATACGAATAGGTCGCCCCCGCCCGATTTGTATACCAACCGCGTCCCTTCTTGCTCAAAGACATGGTTCGCATGACCAATCGCGGCCAGTAATGTATCATCTGGCAGACGAAAAATCCACGACCCACCGCCCCAATGCCCCGACGGGTTCGGAACTTCGCCAATCTTTTGCCACGTCCGCCCTTCGTCCATCGACGCGTGGGTGACTACCTTCGTGTTTGGATGCTCGCCTTCACCCCCTAAGCCGATGAACGTACCGTCCTTGAGGACTTCAAAAACGCCGCGGAAGGAACCCTTATCGTGCGCCGTCCACCGCCTCCCGCCATCGCTGCTCTTGCAGATGATGTTGCCGAGGTTGGCGTATACGGTGCCATCGGGTGCTTTAACAAGTTGAATCGCTTGTGGACTTGTCTCGCGATCCGGCGGTAGGAGGGTCTTTTCGGCCGGAACTTCACTCAACCTGCCGGCACGAGCATGGAAAATGTAGGAACTGTGGTGCATCGTTTTGAGAGTATCGGCGGAGGGTACATCCACGCCACCGAGGCGAGCGGTTTTGAGGCTCGGTTCAGCCATGAGGGACATCAGTCTTCTCGCTTTCCGCGTGTACGGGAATGATGGAGCTGAATAAAATATATCACGCCTCATGAAAGGCGTCAAGCGTTAAACCTGTTCTCAGTGGGAGACAACTGGACGCTATTGGAAGCAACCTTAGTTTTTCGTGCTTGACCGTGTTCCGGGGGTTTGGCAAAGTGATTTGGCGTCTCCAACTTCGCCGAAATGGAGGGCGATTATGCAGCCTTTGAAAACCAATCCTATGAATGAATTCAACAGACTGAGGTAAAAACGCCGATGTCCAAACTCCGGATTGCTGTTAGAGGGTCAGATTGAAGCGGAATTTGTCCGCCGCTACGGACATGATCCGATTGAGGGGACCGAGGCACTGATAGACACCCTTTTTATGGTGAATTTTAGAATTACTTGGACACTCTATACCGGCGCAGTTGGAAACAGCGCCTACCAAAGGGGAGAATGGACAGCGCAGTTGGAAACAGCGCCTACCAAACATGTGGATCGAAAGTGTCTACATATTTATATTGTTCACCATAGTCGGTCAGCCACACTTTGGCCCCTGGCACATTGGCTTTGAAGTATAAGGGACGCTGGCAGCGATCAAAAGCTCAGGACTTACGCAAATTCAGTACGCGACGCGAGATTTTTTTATTTTTAACCCCCTAAATCCCCCTTGTCAGGGGGACTTTGGAAAATCAGGGGACTTATAAACCAACTGCGTAAGTCCTAAAGCTGATTCTTAAAGGTTTGGATGCCGATTGTGCCACTCGGTTGCCCCTTCATAGGCGTGACCGATCCGGCACAATAACGGTTCTGACAGGTGCTTGCCTACCCACTGAATGCTTAGGGGAAGCCCTTCGCTGTTAAATCCACACGGCACCGACAGTGTAGGTGCTCCGTTGTAGTCGAACGGTGCGGTGAACCGCTGAAATTTCGGTTCTCGGCTTTCTGGCATCGGCCCGTATAATTCTTCCGGCTTGACCGGGTGCGGCGGCGCAGACGTTGACGGGCAAACCAGTACATCAATCCCCTCAAACACACGACGGAACTGCCCCGTGCAGGCAGCACGCAAATTGTTGGCTTTAGCATATTCAACCCCAGTCACCTTCGCTCCTTTATCGAGCCATCCACGGAACCAGGGGCCGTAGTCGTCCCTTTGGGAGGGATAGGTCGCTTCGTGGGCAGCGACCGCTTCGGCGGAACATAAAATGGGCCACGCGGCGACGTACGGGTCGATATCCGGCAGTTGCACCTCGACGATCTCAGCACCCAACCCTTCCAGAACCTTGACCCCGGCAAGCACGGCTTCAGCGAGCTCAGGGTCAATGTCTTTGGTAGCATATTGCAAATCGAGCCCAATACGAAGGCCCGCTACGCCTTTGTCTATGTGTTCGAGCATGTCCGGTACAGGATCCGGCAGAGAGGTAGGATCGTTGTTGTCAAAACCGGAGATGGCTCCGAGCATGATACCCGCATCCGCACTACTACGCGTCAATGGACCAACATGGTCAAGCGATTCGGCCAAAGCCAATACACCATAGCGACTGACCCTGCCCCATGTGGGTTTGAGACCTACTGTGCCACATGCTGCGGCGGGAAAGCGAATCGAACCGCCAGTATCGCTGCCCAGAGAACCGAAGCACAATCCCGCCGCAGTTGCAACGCCGGATCCACTGGACGAGGCGCCTGCAAATCGTTCAGCGTGCCACGGGTTAACGGGAATCTGGAATCTAGGATTGTAGCCGCCCATCGCGCCCTCCGTGAGATTGAGCTTGCCGAGCAGCACCGCCCCAGCCGATTCTAGTTTCGCAACTACAGTGGAATCAAAATGAGGCACATGTTCGGCGAGTGCATGTGTCCCTCCCATTGTGCGAACGCCTTTGGTGAAACACAGATCTTTTACGGCTATCGGTACGCCATGGAGCGTTCCGCGATACGTGCCGGAGTTAATCTCTGTTTCGGCTTTCTGAGCAGCTGCCATCGCGTGGTCTGTCATGACGGTAGCGTAACTTTTGAGGTTGCTATCGAGTTGGTCAATCCGATTTAGTATTGCGGTAGTCACCTCTACAGGCGATATATGTTTCGCTTTTATTGATTCGGCAATTTCGGTAATTGTCTTGAAGTGAAGTGGTACTTCGCCCATTTTCTTTCTCCTAATAAAAGTCTGTCTTTAAGCTCTATTGACATTTGACAGTGGTGTAGGTCGAACACCCTCATTCAGGAACTACAACGGGACCGGTGACAAGCGTATTAAAAATCTCAAAGGAGGGCAAACCCACCGTGGTCACGACACCGCCGGCAATATAAGTCTCAGCATCGCCAGTAACAAGGCTGCCATTTCCACCACCGTGACTGCGCACCCATTCGGAACCGATTAGCCGTTCGTCCTCCCATATTCCACCTGTGGCAACCAATAAACCAAAGCGAGCAAGATCTTCGGCACTCATGACGACCCACCCCCCGCCACCCCGAACGACATGCCCATTAATCTCATACGGCGGGTCGAGGAAGTCGCCGTATCCCGGCATGTGAGGATAGAAATCTTTGGTTTCGCACACCACTCGTCCGGCTATCCAATTCCATCGATCGACAGGAATACCGATCTTGCTGAATAGCCTTTCATCTAACACCCGTTTGAGGTCCTGATCCCAGAGTGCAGTGAGTGCCTGACTGAGGCGCCAGATACCGCCGCTGCTGTAGATGCCGACAGTGCCCGGTTCAGCGTGGGCGTAGTTATCGTAAGACGGGTCGCCGGTGCAGCTCGCCCATTCGGGAACGGCACTTCCCTTGTCCGCCGCCGAGTTGCTTGGTGCGTAGACTCCTTGTCCCCAAGACGTTTTGCCGTGTGCGTAGGCAGCTTTGCGCCAGTAAAATCCGTTGGTCACAGGGAACCCGCCGTAATGGACCTTACCGTCTTTTGGTCCGATGAGGTGGTTCCAGGTGAGTGTCTGGTGGTGTCCATGGTCTAACTGTTTGTGCGGATGCGAGAGCTGATTTCTACCAGTCCACGTTTCCCCTATCACATCATCGGGCTGGATTAAGCCTGCTTCTACAGCGAGTCCAACTAGCGCGCGACTAAATGCCTTGCCGACAGATGCCGTTTGGTATTTGTAGGTCGGATTCCCCCAGACCCGCACCAAGTAACCGCCCCGGGTGAGGACTGCGCCCCATTCGTTCTCCGCGTGAACTTCCCCCTCCCACCTAGCACCTTCGACCTGGGCATCACCAACAATCGAGTTGAATTTTACTGCATCAAAACCGGCTTGAGCGGGTGTAATCTGCACCCATTTTTCCTGTGGATAGCTCACCCAATCAGGAATTCCCGCTTTGTTCATGGGTCTCTCCTTTTTACGCTTCGGCATCGTGGGTTTGCCCGGACCGTGAGCGCTCTCCCATTGTCTACACCGTTTTATGGTAGTTCAAATCGCACACGAATTTCATAGGCAAACCGCATATTTGCGATGTCCTCAATGCAATCAGACAAGAGCACTTGTAATTGAGTTTTTGACCTTAACATGATATACTAACACGCATTGTAGCACATAAGCAATCAAAGACCTATTCCAAAAATGGAGAGATAAATGCCACGCGAGTATGAGATCGAACAGATACGAAACATCGGCATCATGGCGCACATCGATGCAGGCAAAACAACAACGACCGAGCGTATTTTATTTTATACTGGCAAGAAGCATAAAATCGGCGATATCGACGATGGCACCACAGACATGGATTGGATGGTTCAGGAGCGTGAACGTGGCGTAACGATTACAGCCGCGGCCACCACCTGCTTTTGGGGCGACCATGCGATTCATCTAATCGATACACCCGGACACGTTGACTTCACTGTCGAGGTCGAGCGTTCCTTGCGGGTACTGGATGGGGCAGTTGCTCTATTTTGCGCTGTCGGCGGCGTTGAGCCGCAATCCGAAACGGTATGGCGTCAAGCGGAGCGTTATCATATCCCATTAATCGCCTTTGTGAACAAGATGGATCGACTGGGCGCGAACTTTCCACGGGTCATCGAAATGATGAAAGCACGATTGGGAGCCAATCCGTTACTCCTCCAACTGCCTATCGGCGCTGAAAGCCAGTTTTCAGGTGTAGTAGACCTTATCCGTATGAAAGCCATCCGTTGGCATGAGGAGGACCATGGACAGACCTTTGATCTGACGGGGATTCCCGCCGAATTGGGTGTAGAAGCCGAGGAAGCGCGTGAAGCGTTAATTGAAGCTGTCGCGAGCGAAAACGATGTCCTCTTAGAAAAATATCTTGAAGGCGAGGAGATTACCGAAGCAGAATTACTGGACGGGATCCGCATAGCAACGTTAAACAACAGGCTTGTCCCGGTGCTCTGTGGGACGGCTCTAAAGAACCAAGGGGTCCAGCCGTTACTTGACGCGGTTATCAATTTCCTTCCGTCACCGATTGACGTCCCACCAATTGAGGGCATCGTTCCAAGCACAGAAAGTAAGGAGCATCGTGAGCCTAAAGATGACGCTCCCTTTGCTGCACTAGCCTTCAAGATTGCGAGAGATCCAAATGTCGCAAAAATTGTCTACTGCCGTATCTATTCCGGGACGCTCCGCCGCGGAGATGTCATTTCCAATGTAACCAAAGACACGAAAGAGCGCGTGACGCGCATCTTGCAGATACACGCCAATAAACAGGAAGCCTGTGATGAAGCCCACGCCGGAGATATTGTCGCCCTTGTGGGGCTAAAAAGCACCACCACCGGGGATACGTTGACAGTTGCCTCACGCCCAATACTGTTGGAATCAATGGTATTTCCAGAACCGGTTATCTCAGTCGCCATCGAACCGCGATCTGAAAGAGATAAAGACGCGCTTGAAGAGACGCTTAACTTCATGATGGAAGAGGACCCAACCTTCACTGTGCAGATTAACGATGAAACCGGGCAGCGAGTGATTTCAGGGATGGGTGAGCTTCATCTAGAGATTTTAACAGATCGGATGCTGCGCGAGTTCCAAGTTAATGCGCGTGTCAGTAAATTGCAGGTTGCCTATCGTGAGACAATCAGTCAAGTCGCGGAAGCGCAAGGCAGGTATATTCACAAGGTTGAGGATGAGGGCATTTACGGAGATGTCACCCTCAGACTAGAACCTCTACCGAGGGGGATGGGCTTTGAATTTGCGGATGAGAGCAACGACCTAGAGCTCCCTCGCCAATACGTTACTCCCATTGAACAAGCAGCGGAAGGCGCCCTGTCGAACGGGATGTTAAGCGGCTTCCCGATGCAAGACATCAAAGTGGTTCTTACCGGCGGTTCATACCATGAGACAGATTCATCGGACGCCGCATTTGAAGCCGCTACTGTCATTGCCTTTGAGAACGCCGCTCGAAAGGCATCACCTGTCCTACTAGAACCGGTTATGAAAATTCAAGTGATTGCACCGAGCGAACATATTGGAAAGGTGATTGGCGATCTCAATTCGCGCCGCGCTCACATCCATGACACCGGGACGGTGGGCACATCGGAATCTATTGATGCCCATGTTCCGTTAGCCCAGATGTTCCAATATACAACGGAGCTGCGCTCGTTGACTCAGGGACGTGGAATGTTTACAATGGAATTCTCGCATCACGACATTGCCCCTGCCAGTATACGAGATGCTGTTGTGAACGCCCCACTGTTTTAGCATCAAAGCAACTATAGTAAATCCTAGAATTAATGAGGCACATCAAACCGGTGCGGTTGGATGAAGATTAATTTATTAATTGGGTAATTTGCTATTGACACCAGCGCGGTTGCAAACCGCGCCTACCGGGTCTTGGGGAAATATAGAGTTACCCGATTATTT
>JAJEAL010000126.1 GCA_022822785.1 Candidatus Poribacteria bacterium | reverse complement strand
ATTTCCAAACAAGTTCATTAGTAGATTCGTTCATTGATGAAATAGTAACGTCTACAACGGGTGGACAAACACCGATGAAATACGGAGGGAAAGATTGATGTCGAAATTACAGGTCGCTCTAATCGGCTGCGGTGGACGTGGTCGAGGACACGTACGAGTTCTCCAAGAATTTGACGACGTAGCGATGGTCGCCGTTTGCGATCCGATTGAAGCAGCGCGCAATGCGGCAGGCGAGGAGTTCAATATATCGGGGCGTTATGCCAGTATAGATGAGATGCTAGACGCCGAGTCGCTGGATGCGGTGTTTGTTGCGACGCCGGCACATCTCAACGGACAGGCAGCGCTGCCATGTTTGGAACGCGGCATCAACACCTTGTTGGAGAAACCGCCGGGGATGAGCCTTGCAGAAACTACCGCTTTACGGGAAGCCGCTGCACGGACGGGTGCCAAAGGTATGGTCGGGTGGAATCGCCGGTTCCATCCCATCATCGTCGAAGCACGAGAGATGGTCGAAGCGCGAGGAGCGGTCACGCAACTTGTTGGGGAGTTCCACAAAAGCATTACAGGATTCATAAAATCGGGTCACTTCCCCGAACATCTGATGGATAACCTGTTTCTTGAAACACCAATACACGCCCTCGACACCGTTCGTGCCATCGCCGGTGCGGATGTCGAGGAGGTGCATAGCGTCGTGCGCCGCACCATCTCCAGCTACAAAGATGTCCATGCCGCGCTCATCCTATTCGAGAACGGCTGCGTCGCCCACCTTATCGCTAATTACACGACGGATGCCCGACTTGAACGTTATGAGATTCACGGTCGGGATATCTCTGCCTATCTCGAAGGGGTATCGCACGGAACAGTTTTCTGCGATGGTCAGCAGCACCAATTAAGCGGCAGTGGCACCAGCGGTACAGAGGAACAGAACCGCTACTTCCTCGATTGCATCAAAGCAGACCGCCCGGTTTCACTCCCTGCAGCCAATCTAGACGAGGCGATGAAGACAATGGAATTGGCAGAAACGATTCTATCAGGGGTACGTCCTTAGTTAGAGAACGACGACAAATCAAGATTACGTTCAGAGAGGACCTATCAATGAAACTGACGCAGGCAGAGGTTGAAGCCTTTCATCAGGATGGCTACCTAGTTGTGGAAAATGCCTTGAGCGATGAAGACCTGAATCCGTTGATTTCAGACTTTGAGGCGCTTATCGATACAATCGCCAATGAGTTATACACTGCAGGGAAAATCGAGGAACGGTATGAAGCGCAGCCCTTTGAGCGGCGCATCGCTTGGTTGACTAAAGCGGCAGGCGACCCGCTTCAGGGACAGGTATCATTCCCGGTGAATCTGCGTCGCCCAATCTTCGATTTCTTGCATAACACTCGTCTTCTAGATGCCCTCGAATCAATTATCGGTCCAGAGATTTACTGCAATCCCACGCATCATGTGCGTCCGAAATTGCCTGAGCCGTTGATGGGAGAAGGGTTTGATAATTGGATACAGCAATCACCATTCCATCAGGATGCGGCTGTGCTGCTGCCGGAAGCAGACGATACACTCGTTGTAACGACATGGATTCCGCTTGTAGACGCAACTGCAGAAAACGGGACAATACACCTCTATCCGGGACTACACCGTGGCGAGATTCGGAGACATGTGAGGTGCCCCTACGGCTGGATGATTGCCCCGGAGGTGATGCCCAAAGGCAAACCGGTGACAGTACCGGTTAAGAGAGGCGGGGTGATTTTTATCCACTGCCGGACCCCACACGGTTCGCTTCCAAATCTATCAGATGTAGTTCGCTGGAGTTTAGACCTCCGCTGGCATGATGCCCGGAAACCGGGCGGTCGGCCGTTGCCCGGGATTCAGGTGCGGAGCAGGGAACATCTCGAAAAGGTGACACGGGACCACCAAGCTTGGATAGATGCGTGGGAAGCAGCAAAGGCAAATCCAACACCAAAAAAGATGTATCGTTGGGAGGAATAGAGAAATGAAGGCAAGGAGGCCCCTGAAGATTCCCGGACTCACAAAATCGCATTGATTAGGAAAATGACAGCCTTTTATGTTTAATCTCATTTTGTGGGTTTAGCCCGTCATTCACAATCAAAAGGAATTCATAGTTTACGGAAGGGAGTAATTTTATGAGTCAATCGTGGGTACGTAGTGATAATGAAGTCCTCGCCACGCTGCAGGATGTGGTGGCGATTGAGAGCATAAATGCGAGTCTGCCCGGCGGGGACCGCGGTGAAGCTGGTATGGTTGAATACCTTGCCAACTTCTTCGACTGGGCGGATATCCCCTACGAGACAGACGAGGTGTTACCGGGGCGGAGCAACATCATTGCCACCTTAGAGGGAGAAAACCCGGATCGTGTCCTACTGTTTGAATGTCACATGGACACGGCTTCCGTCAGTGTGATGACCATCCCACCCTATGAACCGCACATCCGCGATGGTCTGCTCTACGGGCGCGGCGCGTGTGATACCAAAGCCGGCGGCGTTGCGATGATACATGCAATGAAGCGTTTCAAGGAAGCCGGCGTCAAACCCCCGTGTACTATCAAATACGCCGGCGCTGTAGATGAGGAGTACAGCTTCAAGGGGGCCCTGCAGTTAGCGGAAACTATACAAGCTGATGCAGCGGTCATCTCCGAGCCAACGGAGCTAGCGGTTATCCGTGCACACAAGGGATTGGCACGCTTCCATATTGTCGTCAAAGGGGTCGCTGCCCATAGCTCCAAACCGTATCTCGGTATAAACGCTATCTCGAAAATGACCCGATTAATCTGTGCAATCGAGGACGAAATCGCACCGACATACGATTCCATGACCCATCCACTCACCGGTAGCCCAACCCTCAACATCGGCGTTATTTCTGGAGGCGTACAGGTCAACTTTGTCCCCGACGAGTGTATCATCGACATCGACCGTCGTGTGATTCCCGGCGAAACCCCTGAAGAAGCACTCGTCCCGTTTCAAGAAAGACTAGCGCGTGCACAAGCTGCGGATCCAGACCTGGACGTTAGGATGGAAGCTCCCTACCTCATGGACAATCCGATGGAAACGCCCGAAGACGCAGATATCGTACAGGTCGCGGTTCGCGCGTGTGAATCTGTGATTGGGAAATCGGAGATAACCGGCGTGCCCTACGGCACCGACGCCAGTAAATTCACCTCTGTCGGTATCCCGTCCATTGTTTTCGGCCCCGGCAGTATTGATCAAGCACACGCAGCAGTCGAATGGGTTGAGTGTGAACAGGTTCTAAAAGCTGTTGATATCTACCACCAAATCATGACGCAATTTTAAGTCACCCTCTTTTCTGTCAACCCTAAAAAAGGGCAACCACAAGGGTTGCCCTTACTGTGCCAGTTCATCGCTGACCAATTCTTGTATCACTGCTTTAACGGTTTCCTCAACCTCCGGCGCAAAGGGGGCGCTCTGGTGCCAGCGCTTATAAGCGTTCGGTTCGTAACCACCTTCGACCAAGGCTTGCGCCGTCGGAACATAGGTTTGGCAGCCCTGTGTGTAACCGAGGGTGAACGTCCGATCCCCCTCCAAGAGTGATTGGGCGTACAACCCGTACTCCAAGAAGAACTCACCCGAGAAAGTTATCCAGTGGACATCGCCGAGGTCCCACCGCGAGAAGGTATAATCCACAGCCATCGGCACACACCCCTCGACCTGTTCCAATCTAATCTGTTGCACCCATTGGCGCATCGCCAGTTGATAGCCAGCACGGTACCATGGCTCTCGCGCTTTTTCCGCCTCGCTCGCTTGAGCAGATTTAATCGCTTGGTCGGCGATTTCATCAAGCATCTGATGCGATGGTGGTTTATCGAGTGGCAGTGATCGGCGCAGGCGTCGGGTGTGAATCGTATCAACCCCGATCGGTTCACAGTCCTTTAAGGCTTCGTCCACCGCATCCGCTAACATGCTTCCACATCGCATCGCGTCAATAGGAGTACCTTTCCTGAATCTGCTTTCGCCATCCGACAAGTTTGGCCGTACATTTCCAAACATGCCCGGCAGGTATAGCGCAACAGACTCACGATGTCGTGCCTCTAGTGCGAGTTGGGTTTGCCCCGGATAATCTCCGGAAACCTCCGGCCCCAATAGAATTGTCGGATGGCAACAGTAGCTGAAGAACACGCCGATTAACGTACCCGCTGCGGTGCGACAGGCGAGGATCGGTACGCTTTTGTCGACTACACCGTCTGGATTCGGGCCCGATACACAGGTTCCTTCTGGCGTTATCACCCGTCGATTCACATTGAAATCACAAATAGACTTCCCAAATGAAAGCGTGACGGGCACCATGCGGGCGAGTAGATCTTTTGACAGTGCCCTCACACGATCACACAGCCCATCGAAATAGGGACTAAATCCCCCGAAAAGGTCAATCGGACACAGAATTGGTGCGGAGTGACTGTGGCTGCTCGTGATTAGGATGCGGGTCGGTGGAATCCCTGTTGCGCCCCCAATTACGTTTTCAAGTTCGGCAATCTCCGCGACACCGAAGCCCAAAGTATCAACAGCAAGAACGAGCACAGGACCGTCGGAAGCCCGGAGGATTCCAATCCGGGCATAGACGTCGTCTAGCACCCCTGACGGTATACCGAAGAAGAAATCGGGATAAATCCCGTTAATCGGCGGCGTTATCGAAACTTTTCCAAAAGCAGCCTCAATAGTGTTGAGATGTTCAGTTTGCATTGTAGCTCCAAGAGTAAACCGTAAGTGGCTTTGATGGGAAGTAAGGAGAATAGGAAGCCCAATCCGCACAGCAGACGAGTAGGGGATAGACTAGAACCGATCTGTCCGCCACATAAACAGTTCACCCGCTGGGAAAAGCGCATCAAGTAGACCAGTTTCACGAACCTCCAATCCGTTGGAGAAAATAACCTGCTCGGCACTTATATTTCCAAATAGCAGCTTGAGCAACTGTACTTGACTGACCAAGAGATTTATTTTCGGCGCCTCACCCTCCTTGACAATATGGATATCCCCGTCTCTGATAGCCAACGTCCGTTCATCCGCCTCGTAGCGAATGCGAATAGCCCCTCTCCACGCCGAAAAGTCCGAATCTCTGAGTCTCGTCTCCAACAATGGCTTAATCTTAGTCAAGAGCGATTCAAAGTTAGTTATCAGAAGCATAGCGTTGTTGCTTTCCCGTCCACGAACGGCGCAGCCCATGGCTTCAAACATCTTTCGACTCACCGAGGGCACTGGTGCACCGATTTGCTGCACACCCTCCGCTTTCGCACGTCGGAAGAAGTGGGAGCATAGCGCAATCATCGCCTCCTCCGCTTGCGGGAGATACCCGAATTCACCCACCTCCCACTGGTCAGCTTGCAGATAGGCAACCGTTGTGCCCCCCCGCTTAGCAACCCAACACAACGACGGGTCGTATGGCCTCCACCTCGGTCGATTATCCCAATACTCAGCATTTCTGGCGAATGTACCCGTTCGATTCGCGTTAAACCAATCGTAAATTTCTCGCAACGCCGACAAATCCCGATCCGGATTATACTGCTCAATAGCCACCTCAGGGGGCACTTCGCCAAGCGTTGCCGGCAGGGCTAGTTCCATACTGTAGGTCGGATACATTACCCAACCTGCCCTAGCGTAGTGAGATTGGATACCTGTAAACAGGATTGAGAGGTCGTAACCCGTTGTTTGCATGTACCGGACACTATCCCGCAGCACGCCCGATGAATATCCAGTACGGCGGTGGGGTGGATCGGTGCCGACGCTGCCGACACCTCCCATCCGAAGGACACAATTTCCAATACGCATGGGACGGTCAAAAATCTGTACAACGCTAGCGGCTTTCCCATCTACAAAGCAGGCACGCGTATTATCAAGAGCAAACCATGGATCATGTTCGACAATGTTGATAAAAAGATGTTGTATATGTTCCGATCCTCCAAAAGCACGAATACTACACTCGATTGTATCTTCGAGTTCAGTTTCATGGCGCGGGGCACGATAGTCAATGTTCATAAACTTCTCCAAATATAGACAGAAACGCAGACCTAAGATGATTCATTTATAATCGCTGCAACCCAACCACTGTTTCAAAGTGATATGTCATCGGAAATAGGTCTACGAGGTCCAAAGAACAGACTTCATAGTTCGCTTTGAGTTTGGATAAATCACGCGCAAGTGTCGTGGGGTCACAGGAGATGTATAGAAGATGCCGCGGTGCGATTCGGTCAAGCGCTGCCAAGTCTTCTGACCAACACCCAGCTCGTGGTGGATTGAGGAGGACAAAATCCGCTTTTACGCTGCCCAGCTTGGCGAGATGGCCAACACGGAAGTTGGTGTTTGCAATGTTGTTATCTGCAGCATTAGCTGTCGCAAGCGCAACCGCCTCCGCTTGGAGATCAAGCCCAAAGGCAGCTTTCGCAGTCTGGGCAACTGGCAATGTAAATGTGCCAACACCGCAGTGGGCATCAATAGCCACGTTCGGTGGATTTGCTCGCACGCATCGCCGCACAATTTCGATGAGCTGTTCTAGTCCGGCGCGGTTGTTCTGAAAAAAGGTTTCGGGACCGATCTCGAAGGATAGCCCACCGGCGGTTTCGGATAGTGTCCGTTTACCTGCAATCTGCACAGGCGTCCCCCGTTCTCCACTCTGAATGTAAATCGAATGAATCGCCGGATAGCCCTGTAAGTCCCTATCAGTGAATTTAAGGCGCGGCTTCACCTTCTTTGGGAAAATCAGGATTAACACCACCTCGCCGGTTGTGACGGAGGCACGCAACGTAAACTCTTCTACCTGAAAGCACCGGAGGGTTGTTATTAGATCTGCAACCTGTGGCAAAGCCCGGTTGATTGCTGGCAGCGCAATTTCACACCGGTCAATTGGAAGAACGTCATGACTGCCTTGCCCCATGAATCCGAACTCGGCCTGAGGTCGAACAGCAGTAACGGTCAAGCGGATGTTATTCCGATATCCAAGCGGTTGAGGCGCAGGATGGCGCGTTATATCGGGCAGGGACGATAAACCCCCAATTCGAGTTAATGCCCCAATAAGCACACGCGCTTTCGCGTCGAGCTGGGCATCCACGTTGATATGCTGCCACTGACAGCCGCCACAGCCGGCGTCAAAGTACACGCACGGCGGCGGGCAACGGTCCGGAGAAGGAGAGATGATTTCATGAAGCCGGGCGTGCAGATGCCGCTTCTTCACCTCAGTAATTTCGACGTGTGCCGCTTCGCCGGGTGCTCCCCGGTGGACAAATGTGACAATCCCGTTGATTCGACCGACAGCAGACGCAGAATAGGTCAGGTCGGTCAACTGGATTTCGTGTCGATCTCTGATACCGGGTTTTGTCATAGTAGCTAATCTCACATCTAAGGCACGATAACGCCTATTATGGTGAATTTTAGAATTACTTGAACACTCTATACCGGCGCAGTTGGAAACAGCGCCTACCAAACATGTGGATCGAAAGTGTCTACATATTTATATTGTTCACCATAACTATCAAATCTTCTGAGGACGTGACAGGGGGATTTACCTATCTCTAGTTTCCCGCGGCTACGACCCAACGCATCCCTTGATTGACCAGTTGGCGATATCCCGGATTGCCGTACGCGAGTCCATCGTGTCCGAGCTGGATGTATACAATTTGAGAATCACCGTATCGGTGGGTCCAACCAATCACCGGTGCGCTCTCCGGATGCTCCGCCTTCAGTAGGACATGCACATTGGGATTGGCGTCGAAATTGCCGTAGGTTTCGTCTTCAATCTCGAAATCCTGTATCCCTTTCGTCACTGGATGACTGGGATCAGCAATCTGTATGGTGTATTGGACGTTGTGTTTCACCGTCCCCTTGCCCCGCTTCCAAACGCCCCCGACGATTTGATTGAATTCCTCCCACTCTGGAAAAGAAATAAGCGCGTGATGCAGATACACAATTGGTTTGCCGTGGCGCAGCAGTTCAAGGTATGCAGTCTGCTGGTCAACCGTAATCTCCTGCCACATATCGTAGAAGACAAGGACATCATAATTCTTTGCCGACTCAACGTTCAAATATTTGAACGCATCTGGAAAGACAGCGGTGTCGTAACTGAAATTCGCGAAACTATTGAACATCTCCCAAAACGGTTCTCCCTCGAAGCCGTGTCCCCCGGTAATCACTAACGTGTGGATTTTTGCATCGGTTGTCATGACCTGTCTCCTTTTTACGGTGAAAGTTTAATTGAAAACAGTGATGATACATAGGGTATCATCCCAACGGCACAAAATGAAACAGAAATTTTGCAAAAAGTAGTTGAGAGTCAAAGTTTGCTACAATAGATCTGTTCCGTACTACAATCCGTGAACAGTCACAAAATTTATCATGTTTTGTTTGTATTCTACTTCTGCTTATGCTAAAATGCTTATGTTAAAATGTACGATCCACACTGTTCTTATACCTTTCCACTCATCCTAGAAATCGCCCAATTCCACTGAAAAAAATAATCCGATGACAAAGAGACAGTTTTTCACTCTCGCCCTGCTGCTCCTTTCCACTCTACTTCTACCAAACGCCCTCGCCCAAGACGATAACCAATGGCACTCACCCGCAACTCAATGGAGTTTACCGACAGCTGCCAAAATGCGCCTCGGTAAGGGACGGGTTCTCGATATAGCGCATTCGCCGGATGGAACCCAGCTTGCCGCAGCAACTACCGTTGGTATCTGGCTATACGATGTACCCGCCGAAACCGAGATTGCCCTGCTCACCGGACATACAGATTGGGTACTCTCCGTGACGTTCTCGCCAGATGGTCAGGCCCTAGCGACTGGAAGCGCTGATGAGACGATACGGTTGTGGGATACTTGCACCGCACAACACCAAGCAACCCTAACCGGACACGGTCATGGTGTGAGTTCCATCGCGTTTTCGCCAGACGGCAAAACGCTCGCTACCGGTGGCGGTCATGATGGAACGATTCGGTTATGGGATATGGATTCCGGGAAAATCAGAGCAACGCTCGAAGGGCACGGTCATGACGTGAGTGCCGTTCTGTTTTCGCCGGACGGTACGACGCTTGTCAGCGGCAGTTGGGACGAAACGATTCGATTCTGGGATGTCCATACTGGAAAGCATCAACAGACCCTTTCTGGGCATACAGGTTCCGTTTATTCCGTCCACCTCTCCTCCGACGGAATGACACTCGCTAGCGGTAGCGAGGACGATACGATTCTGCTGTGGGATATGGAGACCGAAAAAATCAAGAAGACGTTTACTGGACACGGGCATGATGTCAGTGCTATGGCGTTTTCACCGGATGGCACAACACTCATTAGTGGAAGTTGGGATAATACTATTCGGTTTTGGGATGTGGAGACCGGTACAGTCAAGATGACCCTTACAGGACAAACTGATGTTGTTTTTCCCGTTGCGTTCTCGCCAGACAGCAAAACACTCGCGACCGGTGGCGGTCATGATGGAACGATTCGGCTATGGGATATGGATTCCGGAGAGATTGAAGCAACGCTTGAAGGGCATACGCACGATATCCAGTCCGTGGCGTTTTCCCCAGACGGGAGCACACTCGCAAGCGGCAGTCACGATTCTATGATCTGGTTGGGAACATCTGGCACCGGGAAGCATAGCGCGTCTCTGTTGGCATCTACAATTCGGTTATGGGATGCCAATACCGGAAAGCATAAAGCCACCCTTGAGGGACATGTTTCCCGGCTCCCTTCTGTAGTGTTTTCGCCAGATGGCGAGATGTTTGCTAGTAGTCATGATGACCACACAATCCGACTGTGGAATATCGATACGGGCGAACAGAAAGCCACCCTTGCGGGACATACGAAATGGGTCACCATTATAGCGTTTTCGCCCGATAGCAAGACACTTGCTAGTGGCAGTAATGACAACACGATTCGGTTATGGGGTATTGACACCGGAGAGCAGAAAACGACCCTTGAAGGACACACAGCCGAAGTCTGTAGCGTAACCTATTCCCCCAATGGCAAGACAGTTGCTAGTGGAAGTTGGGACAGTACGATCCGACTGTGGGATGCCGATACCGGAGCACACAAAGCCACGCTTGAGGGACACACGGATCAGATTACGGCTGTGTTCTTCTTCCCGCACGGCAATATACTAGCGAGCAGCAGCCGAGACCATACTATTCGGCTGTGGGATGTTAGCACCGGGACACATAAGGTCACGGTTTCCGGGGAAACGGACTGGGTGACGTTCTTGGTATGTTCTCCAGACAGCAAAACACTCGCCGGTGGTGGGTATCGCTCTACAATTCAATTGTGGGACGCTAATACCGGAGGACACAAGGCAACCCTTGATGGGCACACAGATAATGTCTTTGCCCTGGCATATTCACCCGATAGCAGAACGCTGGCTAGTGGAAGTTGGGACCATACGATTGGGTTATGGGAGACCGATACCGGAAAGCACAAGGGGACCCTTGAGGGGCATACCGCTCGAGTCCACTCTGTGGCGTTTTCGCCCGATGGCAAGACACTTGCCAGTAGCAGTGAAGATGGAACAGTCCTGCTGTGGCAGCTCTCACCCGTTACGGTAGATCCTATTCCTATGATAGAATAGTCCCAGTGAGCTTGTTACAACTGATGCTTTTTCCCTACTGCAACGACTCCAGATTCCGTGCCTTCAAACGCGCCGCTTGGGTTACAAGATGCATCAACTCATCGCCCCCCTCACTGTGGATACGAGGTAAAAGCCGTTCGATGACTTGGTGCACGGCGTTCAAACTACCCTCCTGCGCCCAGAAGCTCTCCCGCAAGATTTCGGCAAATTCCGCAACCGAAGCGGCTAACTGAAACTCAGGGGACGCATCTTCAAAAGCGTCCGCAAGCTCCGTAGAGAAGATATCCTCACTGATTTCCTCCACCTGATGCGTATCTGGATCTTCGTGCCGTATAAAAACGGTTGCGAGCTGCCCGATCGCGCCCTCATGGAGTTTAATTTCGTAGAGTGCCGTTACGCTGTGACCTGAACCGATTTCCCCGCCATCCGCATCGTCGTTACGAAAGTCTTCATGATCGAGACGACGGTTCTCATATCCGAGCAGACGAAAACGACTGACGACTTCAGGGTTGAAATCAACCTGTACCTTAGCATCTCTGGCGATAACTTGTAACGTACCGGTTAGGTTCTCTACAAAGATTCGCCGGGCTTCGTTGAGATTGTCGACATAAGCGTAGCTGCCATTCCCATCGTTAGCAAGTCTTTCCATCAGGATATCGTTGTAGTTGCCCATGCCGAAACCGACCGTGGTTAGTGTTATCCCCTCTTCGACGTGGGCACGAACTGTTCTGAGAATCGCATCAGACCCCGTTTGTCCAACGTTGGCAACGCCATCTGAACAGAGAATAACGCGGTTGATGCTACCAAAACGTGCGTTCTTTAAGGCGAGATCGTAGCCCATGCGGAGCCCTTCCTCGGCATTCGTTGAGCCTTCAGGTGCAAGAGCATTGATTGCACCCAAGATTTCCTCACGCGCCTCAACTCCTGTGTGCGGCAGTAGGACCTTTGCGCGAGAACCGTAAATCACGATGCCTACCTCATCGCCAGGACGGAGCTGTTCAACAAGGAGCGTCAAAGCACGTTTGACCAACCCCAGCCGGTTCTCCATCGACATTGAGCCGGAGACATCAATAACAAAGGTTAGCCTCGCGTCCTTCCGGTTTTCCGTCGGGATGACTCGTCCTTGGACACCGATTCGTAGCAATTGAAGTCGCTTGCCCTCGCCAAATTTGGAGGGCGCACCCTCAATATAGACCGCAAACGCTCCAGCCGATGGGGGTTCATAATTGTAGTCAAAGGTGTTGACAAATTCCTCGACGCGTACCGCTTCCGGTGGCGGGAGGTGACCGTCACGGAGGTAGCGTCGCATAACGGAATAGGAGGCGGTGTCCACATCCATACCAAACGTTGAAAAGTGGTCATCCTCCGTATCAATAAACGGATTCACCCCGTAATCCTTAAAGAACACATCGTCAAAGGCTGCACCGTTTGGAGGGTTCAATCCCGTAGGGAAAGAGTCAAATATTCCATAACCGGCCTCGGACTCAGCATAGGAATCGTCGTCATCATCGTCACCGTCGCCGCCGCAGCCTACATAGATTAGGACCACAAGACCACACATTACTGAGACAATTAACAACTGACACAGAGATATGAATTTTGCTTTCATTTGGAATAGCCTCCTTCATTTTTAAGGTAACGTACCCGAACGTAACCATTATATCCGTTAGTTAGCCATTCCATCAGGATTATTCAGTTTATTTTAATTTTCGTTCGATAGATACGTACTCAGGCAGTGAAGCTATTCCTTGTCTGAAGGGGATCCCGCGATTACGATGGTAAACTCTCCCCGTGGAGGCGTCCCTTGAAGTTTGTCGATCGCTTCTGTCACTCCGCCCCGGAAGACCTCCTCAAACTTCTTCGTCAACTCACGTGCAACAGAAATCCGCCGATCGCCGAACACCTCCAGCACATCGCGCAGGAACGAGATTACCCGGTACGGCGACTCGTAGAAAATAAGAGTCCGCTTCTCTGCACGCAGGTCTCTCAGTTGGCGTTTCCGTCTGCCCGATTTCGGAGAAAGGAAACCTTCAAAGACGAAATTGTGCAGCGGCAACCCGGCAACCGAAGCCGCTGCAATACACGCTGAAGGACCGGGAATCGGAATGATAAGGATATCCGCCTCGATGCACTGGACGATCAGCCGATACCCCGGATCCGAGATTGTCGGTGTGCCGGCGTCGGACACCAATGCAATTGACTCACCCGCTTTCAACCGTGCAACCAACTTTTCACCTTTCTGGACCTGGTTGCCCTCAAAGTAGCTGGTAGTCGGCGTACCAATCTCGTAATGGGCAAGCAATCGGCAGGTGTGGCGGGTGTCCTCCGCAGCGATCAGATTAACCTCTTTGAGGGTCCGCAACGCTCGGAGCGTTATGTCTTCCAGATTGCCGATCGGCGTGCTCACAATGTATAGGACACCCGCTGTTGAATTGGTATCAGCAGATTGTGGCATCTTCGTCTAATAATCCGCAAAAGAACCGTCGTCTTCGTGCCAGAACATGCCGCGCAACTCGAAGGAGTCATCCCGCACGGCTGCGATGGCATCGTCTTCCATGTCCACACCTAGCCCCGGCTCCGTCGGTAGCTCGATGAACCCATCTTTCAAGGTCAACGGGGTATTGAACAACCCCTGTCCACGATTGTGTCCACCCTCGCAAATCAGCAGGTTCGGTATTGTCGCTACCACATGCACAGACGCGGCAACACCGACGGGGCCCGCTGCGTTGTGCGGGGCAATCGCCATGTTATGAATTTCCGCCATGGTCGCAATTTTTTTTAGTTCCATTATCCCGCCGGAATGGCGAATATCGGGTTGCAAAATGGCACACATCTCGCGTTCAATCACTTCACGGAAGCTCCAGCGCGTCAGGTGGCGTTCCCCCGTCGCGATCGGCACCGTCGTTGACCGCGACAACGCCAACAGCGGTTCGTTGTTCTCCGGATGGCACGGCTCCTCGGCAAATAGCGGACGCAGCGGCTCCACCTCCTTCACGAAGACTGCTGCCATGGTAGGGCTGAACCGTCGATGGAGATCAATAGCGATATCGACCTCATCGCCCACCGCTTCGCGGACAGCTGCCACACGCGCCACCATCGAATCAATCGCCTTCGGGGTATCCACAAAACGCACAGGCCCCGGCGAACCACCCATCTTCACTGCACTGAAGCCGGCTTCGACAGCTCTCATTGCGCTCTCCGCACACCCTTCCGGTGTCGTGCCACCTGTGCCCGTATACACCCGGACGCGCCGACGTACTGAACCGCCGAGTAGCTTCCATACCGGCATCCCCACCGCTTTGCCGAACACATCCCACATCGCCATCTCGATTCCACTGAGCGCACCGACCAGGATCGGCATACTCCGGCTGTAGCTGGAGCGGAACATCGCCTGCCAGTGATCTTCGATCTGCAAGGGGTCCCTGCCGACGAGATATTCCGCCATATCGTCCACCGCTTGGGCGACTGGACGCCAGTGCGCGTAATTCATCGGTTCACCGTAGCCGACCAAGCCCTCGTCGGTGAACATCTTCAAAATCATCGCGCGGCCCCGTATCGGTATCGTTTCAAATCCTGTTATCTTCATAATGTTCTCCTGTATACTGCTGAAATTGAACAAAAAACCTTCCCAAATGATAATACATCGGGACTGGGGTGTCAACCGTGGAAAGCGGAAAACCCCGAACCACAACCGCTCTCAGTTTTCGATTGAAGGCTTCCCCGCAATGAGATATAATAGTACATGCTATCCTATTAGGCGGATATGATATACTCGCCCGGTTTCTTTAAGGTAAGTAATGACTTGCGTTAAGAAACTACGATACTCACAACCTTTTGGGCATTTCACCCTAAAATTATGGAGGATTAGATAATGAATAAGCGTTTAGTTTCCTTTGGCATAAAAGCCGCATTGCTACTGCTTTTGGTGGTTATTTCTATCTCATTGGTGAGCTGCGCTGTCTTGCAGAAGGTAGGTCTCTCATCAAAACCGTCGAAACAAGCTACAGCAACCATCGGTTCGGCAAGCGGTAGTAATGTGACCGGAATAGCAGTTTTCACACAGAACGGCGATACCATCACACTCGTTGTTGAAGTTGAAAACGCCTCTCCGGGCGTCCACGCCGTTCATATCCATGAAAACGGCGATTGCAGCGCACCCGATGGCACCTCTGCCGGCGGACATTGGAATCCCACCAATGTCGCTCACGGCGCATGGGGAGAGGGTGAATTCCACCTCGGAGACATCGGCAATATGACCGTCAGTGAAAATGGCACAGGCAGGATTGCGTTGACGACCGACCTTTGGGAGATTGGCACCGGCTCTAACGTCGATATTGTTGGACGCGGGATCATCGTCCATGCGGACCCCGACGATTTTACCTCACAGCCAACAGGCGCCGCCGGTGCACGGATCGGTTGTGGTGCAATTGAGTTGGCAAAGTAATCCTGATATAACCTTTCGCTTGTAGTAGAGCGATTCATCGTTTATCTCATTAATCCCGGGAGGTAAGATGGGAACTTTGACATGAAAAATTCAGCGTTTATCACAAGAGTTGCCCTGAAAAACTATAAGAGTATCGCTGCGTGCGATGTGGAGCTGCGACCATTGACGTTTCTCGTCGGACCCAACGGCGCGGGCAAGAGCAATTTTCTCGATTCTCTGCGATTTGTCGCCGATGCGTTGAATTTATCGCTCGACCATGCTATACGTAATCGAGGAGGAACTGACGATATCCACTGCCGTTCTGGCGGCCGTCCAAAGCATTTCAGTATTCGCCTCGATTTCACTTTGCCCGAAGGCTCCACCGGACACTACGCTTTTCGTATCGGTGACTTTTCGCGTGGCAGGTACAAAGTTCAAAGGGAAGAGTGTGTACTTCGGAGCACACAGCAGCCCACTCAAGAAGATTACTTCTATGTTAAAAATGGCACTGTAACCAAAACGAATATGGAGGTGGCACCGGCTGCCGCGACGGATCGCCTGTATTTAGTCAACGCTTCCGGACTGAACGAATTTCGCTCTGTTTATGAGGCATTTTCCCAGATGGGATTTTATAGTCTCAACCTTGATAAAATCAAGGATCTCCAAGCACCCGATCCGGGCGATCTGCTTACTCGTGATGGAAGCAATCTTACAAGCGTTTTTAAGCAACTTTCACCGTCCGTGAAAGGACGCATTAAGGAATATCTAGCGGCGATTGTCCCCAACGTGGATAAGATAGAAGCTAGAAAGTATGGACCTAAGGAAGGGTTAGTATTCACGCAAAATGCTGCAAAAGCAGAGGGACCACAGCGATTTCTCGCAAACAATATGTCCGATGGCACCCTCCGCGCCTTGGGGATTCTTGTCGCACTGTTTCAAGAACACCGCGACCCAAAAAGGTATGTGCTGCTTGTCGGAATCGAAGAACCGGAGAGCGTACTTCACCCAGCAGCGGCAGGTGTGTTACTTGACGCACTTAGGGACGCTGCCGACACAACGCAGATTATCATCATCACCCACAGTCCAGACCTCCTTGATGACAAGGAGTTTGATCCTGAATCAATTCTCGCCGTCGAAGCACACAACGGTATCACGGTAATCGCCGGTGTGGATGAAGCAAGCAAGTCTGTAGTGCGCGATCGGTTGTATACAACTGGTGAACTCCTACGCATCAATCAATTGCAACCCAACCTAGCATCTGTCGACGCTGAAGAAGAAAAATAACGTTGTTTGTTCAATTTTAAAATCAGCAAATTCTAAGTCAAACTTAGGAAGAAGGGAAAACGTGGATGACAATCCAAATCGGTTGCATCGTCGAAGGAAAGGGCGAAGAGGAAGCTGTGCCAATCCTGATTCGACGCGTTGCTACGAGTCTTTATCCAGAATTGCCGATTGGCAAGCTGCCCCTTATCCGCGTTTCCAGAAGCAAAGTTATTCAGGAGGATGAACTTGAACGAGTGGTTGAATACTTAGCTCGAAAGATTCGTGGACGAGGCGCCATATTTGTCCTTCTCGACAGCGATGATGACTGCCCGGCGCAACTGGGCCAAAACTACTTTGTCGCGCGCGACAAGCTCGTAGCGACCTACCAATTGCCGTAGTCTTGGCAAAACACGAATTTGAGGCATGGTTTCTTGCAGCAGCTGAGTCACTGCAAGGACAAAGAGGGTTAAGAGATGATTTTCTACCGCCGGACAACCCGGAAGGGATTCGCGGTGCAAAGGGATGGCTGAGACGGCAGCTGGAAAGCGGTGAAACGTATCGTGAAACGATTGATCAACCCAAACTCACAGCCCGCTTTGACCTTGACCAAGCGCGTCAAGCAGATTCGTTCGATAAGTGTTACCGGGACATCGTTTGCCTTCTCGACGAATTGCGAAAAGCAAGTGGTTCAGGATAATAAACTAGGGTGAATCCTATACGTTAGAAAGAGTCTGTCATTTGTATCTACACAGAAAACATCAATGAATCCCGTACCGAATCAAACACATACAATCCATATCAACGCCCTCCAACCCGGCACATACCTGATCGACAAGTTTCAAGGCAGGGAAAAGGTTATCCGTCGGGTTGAATACCACGATTCGTTTGTCCAACTCTTTTTTCAGGGTGACGCGGAGCCATTTATCTGTTCCACCGAAGAGCTACAAAGGCGTTTCGAGATTGTATACCCTCCTTTTCGAGCGGATGCAAATCTGGTGCGATTGGTCGCTGAAGCGTATCGACTTCAACACGCCTATCTGTTCAATCCCATCTTTGCCACAGAGACATCGCTGATCGATCCGCTTCCGCATCAGTTCATCGCGGTATATGACCATCTGCTGAAACATTTCCCGTTACGGTTTCTGTTGGCGGACGATGCCGGTGCCGGAAAAACGATCATGACAGGGCTTTATATCCAAGAATTGCTACTGCGACGACAGGTAGAGCGGGTACTGATTGTGCCACCAGCGGGACTGATTGGAAACTGGGAACGTGAACTGCGTGTCTGTTTTCGTCTCCAATTTCGGATTCTGTCCAGTGCCGATGCTGCAGCCGGCAATCCCTTTGTCGATCCGGAAAATAACTTGGCGATTGTGAGTCTCGATACGTTGCGGCAGGAACGGATGCAGGAATATCTCTTTGAAGCCCCGTCGTATGATCTGGTCGTCTTTGATGAAGCCCATAAGCTATCGGCACGATATGAGTGGGACGGGACAGTGACGAAATCGAAACGATACCAGCTTGCAGAACGGATTGCCGCGGAGGGAAATAGCCTATTGTTGCTCACAGCAACGCCACACATGGGCAGAAATGATGCGTACTATTTTCTGTGGAGACTGCTTTTGCCCGACAGACTCGCCGCACAAGGAGCATTTGACCGTTTGCTTGAAGGAACGAGGTCAGATCATCTACTCCGGCGGATGAAGGAGGAGATGATCGCCTTTGATGAAACACCGATTTACCCGCCACGTCTGAGTCGAACCATTGCTTATCCACTCAAACAGGGGGAGATTAGTGAGCAATCGTTATACGATGAGGTCACAACGTATTGTGAGAACCATTTCGACCTCGCCGGACAGTACAATCAGACCGCGGCACGGTTAGCGATGATGGTACTACAACGGCGGCTTGCCAGTTCAACTTTCGCACTGTGGCGGAGCCTTATCAGACGGGAGGAAAAACTTCGGATAACCCTCCGTGAACTTCGCGAGGGGCGGTTATCATTGGAGAGACTGGAAACGGCGCAAGCAAAACTTAAAGACATCGACATCAGGGATACAAAAACGGGCGATGAGGAAGAGATTATTGATGGTCAGGAGGAGGCGGAACACGCTGATGAAAGCCTTGCCGAGGCAACAACCAGCCGATCGATTGCGGAGCTAGAGGCAGAGATCCGTCAAGTTCAGGACCTAACCGAGTTGGCAAGGGCGGTCTACAACCAGAGAGCTGAAAGTAAGTTTGAGAAACTGTGGGAGGCGTTAGAAGGTTATCCAGATACAAAGGTACTTATCTTTACCGAGCATCGCGACACGCTAGATTTTGTCACTGCACGATTGGAGGCGAAGGGTTTTGCCGGGAAAGTCGCCCAAATCCACGGTGGCATGAGATACAATGAACGCGAGAAACAGGTAGAGTTTTTCCGTGCCCCGAACGGGGCGCAGTATCTAGTTGCAACCGACGCAGCCGGGGAGGGGATCAACCTTCAGTTCTGTTGGCTGATGGTCAACTACGATATCCCGTGGAACCCCGCCCGGCTTGAACAACGGATGGGACGGATTCACCGATACAAGCAGAAACGGACGGTGGTTTTGCTGAACCTCGTCGCCCAAGACACGCGTGAAGGACGGGTATTGAAGGTGCTGTTAGAGAAGTTGGAACAGATGCGTGAAGAACTGAGCGACGATAAGGTGTTTGATGTCATCGGTCAACAATTCAGCGAGATCTCTTTGACGGACCTGATTACCCAAGCCATCACGGAGAATAAAACCGATGCCTCAATCCAAACCATCAATAACCGGTTCACCTCGGAAAACATCAAAGGACAACTTGAAGCACAGCAGGAGTTGGTAACGTGCAGCGAAGTTAAACGGCTGCTCGTCGGCGTTCAGCAGCAGCGAGAATCCGCCGAAACGCTTCGCGTGATGCCGGCGTATGTGCGAGGTTTCTTTGAAGATGTTGCCCTGCTAATCGGCTATCGAATTGATGGTGAGGTTGAGGAAATTTTCAAATTATCTCACTGTCCGCCGCTTGCGCGAAGTGTTATTGAAAAATATCCCCTGCATTTGCAAGACCGATTGACGTTCTCACGAGAGCTTGCACTGCCCGCTGGGATCGATCAACCGCAGGCGGTCTATCTGCATCCCGGTGAGCCCGTTTTTGATTCAATTTTGAACCTGTTTTTGGGAGAATTTGAAGATGAAGGGAATCGCGGGGCGGTTTATTTCGACCCTCAGACAGATGAGCCGTATCTGTTCTATTTGGCAAAGGTGCCTGTGATGCGACAAATTGGTGAAAAATCTCAAATCTTGGACGAAGAGCTCGTTGGGGTCAAACAATTTTCAGACGGTCGTTGTGAACGGACACCACCCCATCTGTTGTTGACATTAACGTCGCCACCGGACAACCCTCCACCAATCTCCTCTGAATGGGTTGATCTCGCTGAAGAGGTGCAACCCGTTGAAAAGTTTGTCATTGAAAAGTTTGGAAAGCCCAAACTTTCGGACATCCGCGATGAACTTCAATCCCAATTGGACGTTAAGAGGGCACAGGTTCAAGTTTCATTTAATTCAAGGAGGGGGGAGCTTCTCAACCAGAGAATCAAACTCAAAGCGGATGTTGCCAGAGGGGTTCCCGCAGCGCAAACAAAACTAAGGGACTGCGAGCGGGAACTGGATGAACTATCCACTAAGCGCGAGGCGGCTGAAGCAAGTCTCATTGCAGAAATCGAAAACACCCGATTGGGGCCCGTAACCCTCTATGCCCGCGCCTTTGTGACCTCATCTCCACCGGTTGATGCGGTACCAATTAGGACAATGCGAGATGCTGAAGCTATCGCGATCCGCATTGCTACCGAATATGAACAGGAGCGCGGTGCTGCGGTCAAAGATGTTTCCAAACTCAAAAAGGGATTTGATTTGGAATCGAGATACCCAAACGGTGAGGTGCGTTACATTGAGGTCAAAGGGCGCACCGGAATTGCGAGTGTTGAATTGACGGAGAATGAATGGCGGCAAGCTGCCAATCACCGAGACCGTTACTGGCTTTATGTCGTCTATCATTGTGACACTAACCCACAGTTATACCGATGTCGTGATCCGTTTGGCAAACTGATCGCTAAAGCCAAAGGAAGTGTTATTATTAACGCCGGTGACATTATCAGAGAATCGGATATAGAGGCATTCAATTCAAACTCCTAACATAACTAGAACCTGCGCGGCCAACTGTAGGCGGGGCATCCCCGATAAATCCCCCGATAAGATCGGGGCAGGCCCGATGAATCGGGACAGGCGGGATTCAGAGCAACTTGCCCCGCGCTGAAATGCGTAAGCCCTAATAACATGAGAGGATGGTCTAGATGTTTCTTAAATCAATTCGCTTGAAGAACGTCAAATGTTTTTCTGACATTGCCTTGTCATTTGAGGGCGAGGAGGACAGCATCCGCAAGTGGACACTCTTGCTGGCTGAAAACGGCGCAGGCAAAAGTACGCTTCTGAAAGCCATCGCGCTAGCGACTAGCGGTAGCGATGCCATAGGCGATCTGTTGGGAGACCCCTCGGAATGGATTCGGTACAAAACGCAGGGTTGTAAAATCTCTGCCGTTGTGGCTACCGAGGAAAGGGAAGAACGGGAGATTCATTTACAGATTGCACCCGAAGACACCCGCGCCGATGTTATTGTAAAAAACAAACAGCGTCTCGCGTGGCTTGATGACGCTTTAAGCCAGACAGACCCAAATTATTTTGTTCTCGGTTTCGGTGCGTCGCGTCGCCTCAGTACGGTGAACGGGCGGCGAACCAAGACATCGGTATTCACAAACAAAAGAGCCCAGAGCGTTGCTACCCTGTTTGATCCCGACGCGGATGCTATGCCGCTTGATTCATGGGCAATGGACCTTGATTATTTCGATAACCGAACGGGAATGGAGACTGCCCGAAAGGTATTAAGTGATCTGTTTCCGGGGATAAAGTTTCACCGGATTGATAAACAGAGCGGGCACCTCTTGTTTGAAACTCCAGATGGAATTGTGCCCTTACACGCCCTCAGTGACGGGTATCTGGCAATGTCAACCTGGATTGGTGACCTTTTGTACCGGGTTTCAGAGAATTTTCGTGATTTAAAAGAGCCACTGACTGCGAGGGGGCTCCTCCTCATTGATGAAGTCGATTTGCATCTCCATCCAAAGCGGCAACGTGAACTGCTCTCGCGCCTCGACCAGCTGTTTCCGAATTTTCAATTCGTTGTAACAACACACTCTCCTATGACAGCCCAGCAGGCCGGGGAGGGAGAACTCCACTGTCTGACGCGCGAAGCGGGAAAGATACAACTCCATCAGTTCACCGGCAATCCGAAAACACTCCTCTTAAATCAACTCGTGATGACACCAGTGTTTGCGTTAGATACCGACGAGTCAAAAGCGGTTGAGGATATGAAGAACCGATATCGCCACCTCCGGGACAAAGCGGATTTGTCGTCTAAGGAACGTGTGGAACTGGACCAGCTGAAAACGTCTCTAATGGACCTTCCGACTGGCGGTAGGTCAAGTATGGAGCTCTCTGGAGAACATGAGGAACTTCTGCGAAAAATTGAGAGAGAGCTGCAGGAGGGCAGAACTTGATACCCCTAAAAAGGGTTCGCACGAAGCAGGCCATCCACAGCAACTTTTACGGCGAAAGAAAGAGAGTATTTGAAGAGGAACTGCTGCTCAATCAGCGTCGCATCAAGCGCGGTCAAATTGGAAAACACACCTTCAAAAGCCATCGTTGGAAGCCAGCAAAAAAACAACTTCTCGCCGAGACAGGGGGCAAATGTGCCTACTGCGAAGCATCAATTTCGACTGTTGCCTTTGGGGATGTTGATCATTATCGCCCCAAAAGCAGCTACTGGTGGCTCGCCTATTGCTATGACAATTATCTTGCGTCTTGTCAACTTTGTAATCAAAGGTTTAAGAAGGAGGCTTTCCCAACCCAAAATCGGAAGATGCGGAGTCCTACAATTCGACGCAATACAACAGATGATTATATAGCAGCGAAAGCAGGGACAATCGCGCCTGACCCGCTAAATAAAAACCGTGTGGAGGCCTTCATTGGCCTCCATCAACAGGAACGCCCACTCTTGCTTAACCCTTATTTCGATGATCCCACTGAATACTTTGCATGGCGCGCCGATGATGTGCTGAAAGAAGTTGAAATCACCGCTAATCCTGAAAGGGCCCAAGTTGAAATCATTGTTAATGTTGAAAACCCTGAAGTTGAACCTATTGCTGCGGCCTCCATTGAGTACTACGGTTTGAATCGCAAAACACTCAGAAACGATAGATACATGACTTACGAACGGTATCGTTTATACAAGCAGGCACTTACAGACGGTCGGATCGAGCCAGAAACTCGGATTCTCATCATAAACGCCATGGAAGGAATGCAGGCACCAGGGGCACCATTTGCGGGTATGATTCGCTACTTTGATGCTCTTTCTCCTTCACCTGAACCCTGAATTTATGGAATCAGACTTACAGAAACTAGGACCTAAGCAGTTGAACAATCGACACCCTGTAGTTCGGTGATTCATCACCGTAGGACACAATTTCCAACCCTGGTCTCGCTTGTCCCGATTTATCGGGGGCACGGACGATGCACCATAAAGGGTTCGTAGGGAACGCAGATCTGCGTTCCCTACTCAAGTGCGTAAGTCCTAAATGACTTTTGGTTGACAAACCTCGCAAATTTAGATTAGAAAAGGAAACCCCAAATGCCACGTAGACTTATCGAGGAAGCCTTTCCATTGCAAAAGGTTTCCGCAGACTCAAAACACGAAAAGAATGTACGCCACGGACATATCTCCACGCTTCACATCTGGCCCGCACGCCGCCCCCTCGCCGCTTGCCGCGCCGTAACGATAGCGACACTGCTGCCCGATCCCGCCGATGCTCCTGAAACGATAAAAGCGGAATATACACGCCTTTCTGGATCGCCATTGCCCGACAAACAGCGTGAATATCTCTGTAATGAACTCATTGCTTCGCTGACACGGTGGGGTGATGAAAAGGGGAAGGGCAATTGGACCGAGAAAGACCGAAAGGGACGGTGGGTGAATAAGCTGCACATCGCTAGAGAACTCATCCAGATGGCATACAATGGACGTCCACCAAAGGTAATGGATATGTTTGCAGGCGGTGGTGCAATACCGCTTGAGGCAATGCGGCTCGGCTGCGAGGTAATAGCAAACGACTATAACCCGGTGGCGTGGTTCCTTCTCAAATGCACACTTGAATATCCGCAACGTTTCACAGGAAAAATCCATAAGCTGCCCAGTCTCAATCTTGATGAAAGTCTCGACTTAAAAAAGGGCGATCTCGCTAGCCATGTCCGCTTGTGGGGACAGTGGGTGTTGGAGAATGCTCGTTGTGATCTTGCATCATACTACCCGGTGATTGATGAGAAGCCAACGGTTGCCTACCTCTGGGCGAGAACGATTCCGTGTCAAGATCCGAGATGTGGTGGAACGATTCCGTTGCTCAAGACCTTATGGGTTTGTCAGAAAGCTGAAAAAACTCTTCCGGATATCCCTGAAAATCGAAACCGTCCTGATTTTCTCCGACTCAAAGAGACAAAAAGGCAAACCAAAGTCATCATCAATGGAAAACGTGCACTTAAACTCTGCCTCGATTTCAAGGCGAAGTGCGTCCGGTTTGAGATTTTTGTGCCAAAAGAAACACAGGAGGTTGGCAAACCTACGATGTCTGGCGCAACAGCGAACTGTCCGTTTTGCGGCTCACAGCAACCGAGCGACTATATTAAGCGGTGCGGACATGAGGGCAAATTGAGGTCACAGATGACGGCAGTCGTTTATCAGGAGGAATATGGCCGAGAGTATCGTCCACCCACACAAACAGAGATTGACGCAGCAAAGGTATCAAAAGAAATGATGGAGGCAATTGACGATAAAATTCCGCACGGAATCCCTGATGAACCATTGCCAAATAAAGAACGGCATCGAGCTGTTGGTTCTCAACTGCCCGATTATGGATTCAAAACTTGGTCAGATCTGTTTACAACCCGGCAGTTGTTGACATTAATGATATGTGTGAAGTGGACGCGGATGGCGAGAACAGAAATGGAAATACTTGGCTATTCAGCAGAGTGGGTAGAGGCGATTGAGGCGTATTTGGCAATTAACATTGATCGACTTGCTAGTTATAATTCGACAATCTGTTGGTGGCAGAATGGCAGAGAAACAATGGCACAGACCTACGTGAGGTTTGCATTACCAATAACTTGGGATTTTGCAGAACTTAATCCTTTCTCCAAGATGACAGGTGGTTATCTCCCTCAAATTGGTTGGGTCGTGCGTTTTTTGGAAAATGTACTATCAGCAAAATTGACTTCTGTACCTTCTATTAATCAGCAGTCAAGCTGCAAACTAGTCAATCAAGTAATTGACGGAATCATTACTGACCCACCTTATTATGACGCAATTCCCTATTCCGATTTGGCCGATTTTTTCTACGTGTGGCTTCGTCGATCAATTGGCGACCAATTCCAATCGAAGTTCAATGATCGATTAACACCTAAATCCGAGGAATTAGTTCAGCAACACAAAACAGGTGAGAAAGGACGCATTGGTAAGCAATTCTACGAAAATGGTATGGTGGAGAGTTTCCAAGTTTCGCACAATTCATTGTGTGACGATGGAAGAATGGTGATAGTGTTCGCTCACAAAGACCCAGCTGCGTGGGAAACCCTGACAACAGCGATGATAAGTGCAGGTCTTGTCGTTACAGCGTCATGGCCAATTGATACAGAAATGCAAGGTGGACTTAGAAGTCAAGTTGCATCACTTGCAACCTCCCTCTGGCTCGTCTGCCGAAAGCGTCCCACAAATGCAAGGACAGGACATTACAGTAAAGTTAAGCAAGAAATGCAGGAACGGATTACTGAACGACTGCGCTACTTTTGGGACGCGGGGATTCAAGGACCGGATTTCGTTTGGGCGGCGATTGGACCTGCGCTGGAAAGCTACTCCAGCTACAAGGAGGTTCGACGTATGGATGGTCAAGCGTTTACAGTAGTAGAATTTCTCACAGAGGTACGGCGCATCGTGAGTGACTTTGCATTGGGGCAAATTCTGCACGGTGGAAGCACGGAAGCAGTTGATGAATGGACACGCTACTACCTAATGCACAGGAACCACTTCGGTAAGAGGGATGCGCCGGTAGGGGAGTGCATTCTATTAGCGGGGGGATATGGATTATCACTTGATGATTTGAAGGCGGCTCGAATTGGAATTTTGAAAAACGCTGCGTCGGGTAATGCACTCCGCCTGTTGGAACACACCGATCGGCGTTCGGATCGGGTGGGACAAGCCCACGGGTCTGGGGAACTTCCTATGATAGATATGCTCCACAGAATTATGAATCTGTGGGATGCCGGTGATAAAATAGAAATCAATACCTACCTTGCCGAGCATGGGCTTCACGAAAACGACCTTTTCAAGTCTGTCATCCAAGCCCTCATCGAAACGAGTCCCCAAAGCTCTGATGAAAGATCTCTTCTGGAGACACTCATCAATTACGAACCGGGGCAATTGGTAAGCACAGGCGGCTCGGGACAATCCACAAAAGTAGTCGAGCAGCAACTCACCTTTAAATTTGAAGATATTTCGTCATGATTGCGGAGATTCAACGCACAATTGCAGCAGAAAAGGGCGAAATTCACAATAGATACAGGGCAGAGATAACAGGCATCTTCGATTCGTATGCGCGGGGCGATTTTCACGCGGCCAGCGATTTGGATCTCTTGGTGGATTTCGATGAGGAGGCTAATCTGTTTGATCTTGTCAACCTCCAACAATTTTTGGAGGAAAAACTGGGCTGTCAGGTTGATTTGGTGTCGCGTCGTTCACTCCGCGAGGAACTTCGCACCTCTGTCTTAAACGAAATGATCAACCTATGAGAAACCAACAAGGATGGAAGGAAGGGATAATACTGGAAGTTACGGGTAGGTACAAGACCTATCCGTACATTTTTTTCTTCACATCCCATCGCGCAATCCTATCATTGCATAGATTCCTAAAGATTTGGAAGAGGGGGTAACACATGGGAAAAATCGCATGGCATGAAAATTGTGTATTGAGAGATGATGTTCGCCAAGGTACGCTCACACTCGCAGAGTTTGCGGCGGATCTCCACGCAGTACGAACAGGGGCAGCGCCGAACGTTTATCGCCGACCCGATCTGTTTTTTGATCGCACCTACGCTACCTATAACTTGAAAACACTGGTGCGAGATGTGTTGCATCGGTTGTTAGGGCGTGGAGGAAAGTCTGTAATTCGAGTCCAAGTCGCTTACGGTGGCGGGAAAACCCACGCCTTGATTGCGTTGCTACATTTGGCAGAACGTGGGGTTGAATTGAAAACCCATCCAACTGTGCAGGAGTTTATGGCCTTCAGTGGGGTGGACGCCTTGCCACAAGCGAGAGTTGTCATGCTGCCGTTCGATAAATTTGATGTGAAAACGGGGCTTTCGGTAGAAGGTCCCGACGGCAGACAGAAACAAGTCAAAACACCGTGGGGCGCGTTGGCGTATCAACTAGCAGGAAATGAAGGGTTAGCAAAGGTCGCTGCGCATGAAGCCGATTACATTACCCCCGCTGAACCCCTCCTTATTGAACTTCTAAAAGCACCGCAAGCGGCAGGATTATCAACGCTCCTCTTGATTGATGAAGCCCTTTTATATATGCGTAACGCTGTTAACGATGATCCGAAACGATTGGGCATCCTTCAGGACTTTTTCCAACTGCTCACACAGGCAGTTGGAAAGGTTGGGCACGCTGCCATCGTTGCTAGCCTTATCTCGTTTGATATTGCCTCGGATGATCCGACCGGCGTTCAAGTCTTAAACGCAATGGAGGGTGTCTTCCGTCGTGTCGAAGAAACGGTTGAGCCCGTGTCTCGAGAAGACATTTCGGAATTGCTTCGGAGGCGGTTATTTGAACCTGTCACGGATGATGGTAGATGCCGTACCGTTGTAGAACGATTTCATAAGGCAATGCAAACACTACCACTCCGAGAGTTGCATAGGGAGGCGAACGCGCATGATCGACTCTTAGAATCTTATCCGTTTCATCCAGATTTGCTCGAGGTCTTCTATCAGAAATGGACGCAACTCAGTAAATTCCAACGAACGCGTGGAGTTCTTCGGATGTTTGCAACCGCCCTGAAAGCGTCTGATGGGAAAGACCCTGCTGCGTTTGTCGGGCCGAGTGCGTTGCTTGGAATTGATGGTGAACTTTCAGAAGCAGTTCGTGAACTGATTGAAGCGTGCGAGGAGGGCAATCAGTGGACATCAATTCTTGATGGTGAACTCAGAAAAGCTCGTGATATTCAGACCCGTTTGCCACGACTCAAACATCGAGAAATTGAAGTCGCGGTGCTTTCCACTTTTCTGCACTCACAACCCCCTGGACAGAAAGCAGATCTGACGGATCTCTACCCCCTGCTTGCACACCCAAATATCGACAAGATGTCGGTGGAGGAAGGACTTTCCGAATGGCGAAAGGTCTCCTGGTTTCTCAAAGAAGACAGGAATATTTGGTCTCTGGGGACAACCCCTAATCTCACCAACATGCACGATCGAGCAATGAGACAATTGAACACAGATCGAATTAACGACGATTTGGTGAAACGAATCAGAGAGACTAGACTCGGTCAGAACACTGATGATGTGGTTGTTCACGCCTTGCCTGATTCACCCACCGATATTTCCGACAACCCTAATCTTCACTTTGTGGTTGTTGGTCCCGATTACTCCGCAGTGCCGGGCGTGGATGTCCCCACGTCCCTCAAAGCCTTTTTCGATAGAACCTACCGTAACAACATCATCATACTCGCGCCCGAGAACTCACGACTGACAGGATTGCGTTATCAAATCCGTAAGATTCTCGGTTGGGAAAACATCAAAAGTGGTGAGGAGATGAATCTTTTGACTGAAACACAGAAAGCCTTACTGCTACAACGTAAACGAGATGATGAAATCGGGATCGTAGATTCCATCAAATCAACATATAGCGTTTTGGTTGCGGTCGACGAGGAGGGAGAAATTAAAGGACGCCTGTTGCCATCAGGCCCAGAATCCTCCTTTGAAAGAGTAAAAACCTTTTTGGCGGAAGAAGACAGATTGCTGATAACTGCGCTAGATCCGGAGCTACTAACGCCGGACAGTTTCTTTGAGTTGTGGGGAAACGATGAAACCTCTAAAGCTGTCCAGAGACTGTATGAGATGTTTGCTAGTGTTTCCCGGCTGCCTCGATTGTTGGGACGGAAGGTGTTCGTTGAAACGCTTCAGCGCGCCGTTACAGAAGGACGCATTGTGTTACGCTTTGTCCGTCCAGACGGCTCTCAGCACACATACTGGCGTGAGTCACCACCCACCGAAGATTTCGCTAAAAACGATTTAGAAATCGTTCCGATTGAGTATGCAGCACTCCATAATCTCAGTCCTGACCTACTGCATCCGGATCAATTACCGGAATTGTGGCAGGGCGATAATGCTTCCATAACGGTGGGTGCCATTCGGGAATTCTTTGCAGGAGAAGAAATTCCCAAACTCGCGTCCGACGAGATTCTGTTTGGTGCAATCAGGGGGGCAGTTGAGGCGGGTCTCTTGATGGCGCGCCAGCAAAATAGAGCTTACCTTGGGGAAATTATTCCTGACACGGAACTCAGTGATGATTTAGAGCTATTCCCTCCGCTAGCCCCTGTCAGCGGCGCAGAACTCAGCCAGACCACTCTGCCAGCAGCGTGGGAGGAAGGCACTGCATCTGTTGGTAAGGTGATGGAGGCATTGGTTGCAAGTAAAGGTATACCGATTCCGTGGAGATTGGTTGTTGATGCTGTCAACGACGGTTTGTCCAATAATCTCTTTGAAATTACTAAGGGAAGTCCCATGCAACCTTGGACTATTGATGATGCCGATAAGATTGGTTTACAAGTTTCACAAGCGCAGATCACAATAGATCTAGCAGATCTCGTGGAATTATTGCAACAACCGCCCGACGAATCCGGACAGATCACGCTCGGTTGGATCAAAGAGCGACTTGAGGTTAAGAAAGGGATATCTATTCCCGATGATGTCTTTCACAATGCTGTCCAAAAAGCCGTTGATCAGGAAATCATTACTTTGGTAGATCCGCTAACCGACGATCTTTACAAAGTTCGTGTAAAGCAGCCATCATGGATGGGCCTCGCCGAATCGAATCTCACAGAAATCGAAATTCAGGATTTGTCTGAAACAATCGGTAGTCTGTTTGAAATCGCGCCTGAACTTGACTTTAAATTTCGGATTTCGATTACCGTTGAAGGGGAACCCCCATCGAATGAGGTTTTGGAACAGATAAATGAGGAACTCCGCAAGATCACGGATCAACTGAAGTTTGATTGAGAAGACGTGATGTAAGCCAACGTTTTTTCTTTTCATATCTACTTAATTCTGTTATATTTAACGCAAATCCCGCAGGGGTACGGAAACGCGAAAGGAGGCTTGAGGGTGAATAAAACGGTTTCATTAGATCAACTTCCGCCTCAGATTGAGACTCTACTACGAACGATTTGGGAAGGAAATGAGAGTTTGGTGCTTGAACAGGATGGGAAGCCCGTGGCAGCGGTCGTACCGATGGCTGAATATCGCAGATGGCACCCAACTGAGGATGAAAACACTTTTTCCTACGAACTCCCCGCTGACCTGCTTGAGGCTTATCATGCGTTGCTAGACAAGAAGTTCTCATCCGGCTTAACTCCCCAAGAGGAAAACGAGTTGACCCAGTTAAGCCAACAACTTGACGATGCGGACGCCGTGCAACCGCTCGTGCAATCAATCCAGTCACGAGCTGCCGCTCAAGACAAAAAATGGATGCAGACGCTTGAAGAGGTCATCACCAAACTCCGTGAATTGAGGGAATCAATGTGAGGCAGAGCATGTCGCCCCGCATCCATCGACAGGCATCACCACCTGTGATGCGGGGACGAGTCGGTTATCGGAACGCTGAACCTTATCTACGCCGGGATTTCGCCTACCGTTGTGCCTATTGCTGTGTTCACGAACAACAGATGGGCGGACCACAAGCCTTCTGCATTGATCATTTCAAACCACGCAGCAGAGGGGGATCAGTGAATGACTACAAGAACCTGTATTGGGTTTGCATTCCGTGCAATATGATAAAGCACGATAAATGGCCGACAAGAGAACAACGTCGTCGGGGTTATCGCTTCGCCGACCCGTGTAGTGAAGAAGACGGCGGCGTACATTTCGTAGAATCTGACGAGGGATCACTTCAGCCGCTCACGCCGTGCGGTGAATACCATGTTTCAATGCTACGCCTTAATCGTCCATGGCTGCAAAAACTCCGGCGTGAGCGGAGTTACAAGCATCTCCGACTTAATGAAGCCCATCAATTGCGAGAGGAACTAGGGCAAGCTGTTGAAGCGCGACCAGCAGACGCAACGACCGAAATGAAGCATCGGCTGCTCTCCTTTCTCCGTCAAGAGATTGATGCACTGCAAGGCGAATTGGCAGTTGCCATTCCTTTGATCCAACCCCGAACTTCGTAGGCAAAAACGAATTGGACCGCAGCTCCTAGTGATTCAGTGGCTGACACAGATTAGATTCTTACGATTGAGAGATCGTCCCCCACAGCAAAACCCTTGACAGATTTACGATCCCGTGCCATAATCTCCATCATCGCTACGTCCCAGAGTTGATCCCACCCTAACTGAATCAGGAGGAATGACAATGAGTATCGATCAATCCACAGCGACACCCTATCGTGCCACCGCCTTTGCCGACTTCAAGTCCGAACTTTCCGCCCCCGGAGCCACACCAGAACGGTTAGAACACCTGAAAGAACACGGCTACCTCATCATCAACGACTTTGAAGATAGCCCGTGGATCCCGATTCTGCGGGAAGCGGGTCGCCGCATTACAGAGGCGTGTGCGCCCGCCAACGGCTACAGCGTAATCGACTGTTCAAAAGCCTACGTGCATCGCACAGGCGACGATGAGCCGTGGGCGATTCGGGGTCTCATCCATCCCGCCTTCAAAGAACCCAGCTTTGCCGAATTCCACGGCTCTCCAGAATTCCTTAACTTCGTCGCCTCATGGTGTAACGGACTTGGACCTGAAGATATGGTGATGGGTGGAATGTTACTGTGGTGTAACCCAAAATTGCGCGAGAATGGACCCAGTTGGCACCGAGACGTGACATGGTGGGGCACCGGAGCAGGCTACTTCGCTCAACGTGAAGTCCGCGGCGAGGGGCCCGAAGCGTATTCCGAGGAGGTCGAACGGATCCGCTGGAAAGACATCCAAGAGAACAATGAGAAGTCCATCACGGAACGGAACGGCGTGAGTATGTTCTTGGCACTGGTGGACGACGAATGCCACGAATTGATACCGGGCAGCCACAAGCGATGGCGTACACCGTATGAACACGATGTGCTCCTACCACAGGCGATGAAGGACGCCGGCGTACCGCACACGCCGAGTTGGAACGGCAAGGACCCGTTGCCGGGTCAAGTGGCAATCCGGCTAAAGCCGGGGCAGGCGCTCATCCGGAACGGCGCGACTATCCACACGGGGCACGCTGTCCCTGAACGCGAGCGAAACACGCTGTCGATCGGTTGGTCGAAATGGTCGGGCGAGTCCACAGAAGAGCCATCGGTGGCGGACGTGCGAAATGCGTGGCAGCTCGATCCTGCTGTGCGCGAAGCGTTACCCCACGAGTGGATGAAGACCACATGGGACCGTTGGGCGGTAACACAGAAGTTGGGCGATACGCTCGAAGACCGGTATCCGGGGTTTGACATCAATCGGATTAAGGCTGGCGAGGTTATCGGTTGGCGCACTGAGTTGGAACACCAAGCAGCGGCGGCAGGCGAGGCGTGGGAACCGTTCCAAACTGCAAAATAAAAACCAACAGATGTAATCCCAACGATTGCCTCCACGTTTTATCCCTTGATGGAGGAAAACAGCTATGAAAGTTCTTATTAGTGGTTCAACGGGGCTCATCGGATCAGCGCTAGTTTCTTTTCTTACCCATGCGGGTCACGATATCGTCCGGTTGGTTAGGTCCGCACCGAAACCGGATGGGTCGGAAGTTCATTGGGATCCGGAACCTGGACATATTGATACTGCCGGTCTAGAAGGGCTAGATGCGGTCGTGCATCTCGCCGGAGAAAATATCGGATCGGGCAGATGGACACGCGACAAGAAGGGACGAATCTTTGGCAGCCGCATCAAGGGGACCCGGATACTCTGCGAAGCGCTCGCCAATCTGACAAATCCCCCGAAGGTAATGGTCAGCGCATCAGCTATCGGTTACTACGGCGATCGCGGTGAAGAGGTATTGAATGAGGAAAGTACAGCGGGATTAGGCTTCTTAGCGGACGTATGCACGGAGTGGGAGCTTGCAACTGAACCTGTGCTCCAAAAAGACATCCGCGTTGTGAACCTCCGAACTGGTGTGGTATTAAGCCTAGCTGGGGGACCGTTGGAAAAGATGCTGCCGCCCTTCAAGATGGGAGTCGGTGGGATATTGGGCAACGGACGGCAATATATGAGTTGGATCGCACTGGATGACGCAGTCGGCATCATCCATCATGCGCTGACTACGGATAGCTTGCAGGGCCCGGTGAACAATGTCGCCCCGCACCCAGTGACTAATCGTGAGTTCACGAAGACGTTGGGACGCGTTTTGAGACGCCCGACCCTGTTCCCGCTGCCAAGTTTCGGGCTTCGGATCATGTTCGGTAGAGAGATGGCGAATGAGCTCTTTCTTTCCAGTACCCGTGTGGAGCCTTCTCGTCTGCAGGAGACCGGCTATGCGTTTCAGCATCCTGAACTTGAGGGAGCGTTGCGGCATGTCCTAGGAAAGTGAGACGTGCGGCGTGAAACATACCAAGTAACCGAAAAAAAAGAATAGCAGGTAGATTTGCGTTCCCTACGAGTTAAACGCGCTGAATCATTGGGGTCGGGCAGCTTGAAAATCCCGATTTGTCGGGAGATTCAGGGGTAATATGCCTACTACCAGACTTAAGTTCGGCGTTATCTCTCAGCCTGATTCGGATCGTCTTTCCCGCCGCCGACCACCATGATTGCCGACGTCTGTTGCTGCGTATGGACAAGGTTGTAAAAGATACCCTTTCGATCCATCAGTTCTTCGTGGGTTCCTATCTCCCCAACCCGACCGTCCTCCAATACAATTAACCGATCCGCATTGCGTAAGGTGGAGAGACGGTGAGCAATTGCAAAAGTTGTTCGTCCCTTGACTAGCCGAGCGATGGCTGCTTGAATTTTTTTCTCTGTGGCACTGTCAAGCGAGGAGGTCGCCTCGTCGAGGATGAGGATCTTCGGGTCATGCAGAATCGCCCGAGCGATGGCGATGCGTTGCTTTTCGCCGCCGGAGAGCTGACCGCCACGCTCACCGACCTTTGTATCATACCCATCCGGCTTGGTGACGATGAACTCATGCGCTTCAGCTGCAATCGCTGCGCTGACAATTTCCTCCAAGGTCGCCCCCGGCTTACCGTAACCGATGTTTTCACCGATTGTGCCATCGAAGAGGAACACGTCTTGATGGACCATACCGATATGGCTACGTAAATCTTCCAAACGAATTTTGCGAATATCCACACCATCAATCTCAACACTGCCACGGTTCACATCATAGAACCGACAGATCAGGTTAATCACAGTACTTTTTCCGACCCCAGATTTGCCCACTAGCCCAATCATCTCCCCCGGTTTCACATCGAAGTTAATCTCGTGAAGGACCGGTTTGCCTGAATCATAGCCGAAAGTGACCTGTTTGAAAGAGACATGCCCTTCCGCTTGGGGGATGGGAGTCGCCTCCGGATCGTCAAACGACTCAGAGCGGGTGTCGATAATCTCGAAAATCCGTTCCGCCCCGGCGAACGCACGGGTGATAAAGTTATTGATCTGGCTGAAGAACTGCAACGGGCGATAGAGTTGCCACAGATAGCGCAGAAACGCCATGAGCACACCGTAAGTTAATTCACCTCGCAAAATCTGTAACCCACCGAAATACCAGATGAAGAACATGCCGAAACTGATAAGGAAGTTCATCACCGCGAAGAAGATGAACCAGTTTCGTTCACCGGTAACACTCACCGACCATAGCTCTTCGTTACGCGCATTGAAACGCACTGCCTCCCGGTCCTCCTGTGCAAAGGCTTTCACGATACGGATACCGGAGATAGATTCGTTAAGATGGGACGAGAGCTGCGACCATTTGGCGTGCCATCGGATCCAGATAGGTCGCATCCGTCGCCAAATGAACAAGCTGCCCACCACAAGCAGTGGCACCGGCAGCAGCGCATAGAAGGTCAATTTCCAGCTCAGGTAGAGCAACACGCCAAGCGTACCCACCAACATCAGTCCGTTGCTCAACATAAAGGGAATACCAAAAAGCAAAAACATCTCCAGCCGATCGGCATCGTTGGTGAATCTGGATATCAGGTTACCTACCTGTCGCTTATCATAGAACCGCACCGGCATATACTGGACATGCTGATAGAGCTGGGTGCGGATGTCCCTGCTGGTCTGGCTTGCGACATCGGCTCTCATGAGGCCGCTGATAATTTCAAAAAGAAAGCTCGAAAGGAGGATGCCCAAAAGTCCGATGGCGGGCAATATCAGCAGCCCGGCACTGGCTCTCGGTGTGAGAATATCATCAATGACGTAACGGTATATGAGCGGGGGAATTAGGTTGATTAAGGGGGTCGCCAACGCGAAGGTCATGAGGACAGCAACTTTACCCCGGTATGGACTCAAATAGCCAACGATTCGCTTGAGGGTATCCCATTTTTTTACGCACGCCGGACAGATCCCATCTTTTTCCGGTAACAACCGTCCACAGGTATCACACCGCGAACGTTCAATCTCCGTCGGCAGTGTCAGCGTCTCCCCTTTGGTGAGTTGCTTGATACCCTCGGCAATTTCAACAAACTTCGGGCTCAACGAGTTGGAGTAGTATAGGTAGGTGGGTTCGGTCCCGTCGTGTTCAACCTCCAGACGACTGGCACCGACAAGTTCCTCGATTCTCGTTTCCGTGATAACGTTGAGCGGCACCTCGACAACGCCATCAGCTCCCTCCGAAGGAATGACAAGCAAGCGTTGATCCGTTACCACCAACCATTGTTCGCCAAAGGAGCCGTTATCAATAAGATCGGTAGCCACTTGAATATGTGTCTGTTCTTCCGGTGGCTTTATATTTTGGAGCTTGGCATCTATCTCAGGAGGCAGTACTTCGAGAAACGGGCTCATTATGGTATGCAATCTCCTCTAGGCGTGGTAGTACACGCAACGTCGCATCCAAGTTCTTCGTCTCTTAGAGATAGTCAAGAAAACCGAGTTCCCGCTCCCGGTCAATCCAGCGCTGACGTTTTTCGCTACCTTCGTGATTGGAGGCCCAGTAGCTCATGATGTCGCGGTGGGTCTCAAACGGTAGCTCAGAATTATTCGGCTCTTTCACGCTGCTTGTCGCTCGATTGCGGGTTGCCGCCTCTTCCTCAGGTCCTTCGGGGTTCTTATAGTAAACCACGGTGCACATCCGGCGATCAATCGCGCCGCCCCAGCTCGCATGCCAACACCGCACATCGAAGGCGACTACATCGCCCGGTTCTGACTCACAGATGTACGCCGGAACGTCACAAATCTCAAGCGGGTAGCTGTCTAGATGATCGCGCAGCCCACTGTGTAACGGATTCTTGTGCGAGCCCGGAATCAGTCGCAAGGCACCGGTCTCTGCCCCGACCGGCTCTAGGTAGTAAGCAAACTTAACGCCGTAACAGTCTTGCGTCGGATCGACATGATGATCGGGATGCCAACGCGTATGACCGACATAACGATTGGCATCGGAAACGATACCGAGAGCATCTTCACCATACAGCTGTTCTGTCGGCTCGCAAAAGCGCGGATCCTCAAGTAGTCCTGCGAAGAACGGGGTTTCAGGTCCCATGGTCCGCACCCAATGTCTATACGTGCCATCAAATGGCGCGTGGCGGTAGGCGGAGGTCAAAGCGTGTTCAAACTCCGCGTTGATGGTTTTCATCTCCTTCGGGTTAAATAGCTGCCGGAAGATGAGGAATCCGAAGGTGTTGAAATGATTCACCTGTTGCTCTGTAAGCATGGTGTGCCTCCTATATCGAAAAATTTTTTCCTATTCCCTTTTCCGTTCCGCTTGCCGAGGTGATATTCCGCAACTGACACTGAATCCTCAAGGCGTTGGATCAATTCAAACTACAATATTCGCCAGTCGGTTAGCCACAACGATGAACTTCCTCACAGCTTTGCCTTCAATATGCCTCTGGATGCGTTCATCGGCGAGAGCAGCTTCTTCAACCTCCTCATTGCTTGAATCAATAGGAAGTTGGAGGCGGCTGCGCAATTTCCCGTTGACTTGGACAACGATGGTGACCTCCTCACGTTTGAGAACTTCCGGGTCATAGGTGGGCCAAGGCGCATGAGCGATTAGCTCTGCCTCTCCGAACCGTTCCCAAATCTCTTCGGCGATATGTGGTGCGTAGGGAGAAAGCAACCGTAGAAACGTCTTCATCGTTTCTTTCGGCACAGTTGTCGCCTGTGTAGCGGCATTGACAAAGACCATCATGTGACTGATAGCTGTATTCATTTTGTCGATTGATTCTGTATCCTCGGTGACATCCTTGATAGCCTGATTGATCGCCTTCCACAACTCCGAATCGCTATCGGCAGGCGCATCGGTCAGCTTACTGCTCGGTTCGCCGGTATCCTCGTCAATCGCTAGACGCCAAACCCGCTGTAGGAACCGATACACCCCCTCTACACCGCGCGTCTGCCACGGTGCACTGACGCTCAAGGGACCAATAAATAGTTCATAGAGACGCAGCGCGTCCGCGCCATACTCGTCGATGACCTCCTCCGGCGTTACGACATTGAAGCGAGATTTGGACATCTTTTCAATCTGTGTGTTCGTCCGCACCCCGGATTCTTTGACAACCCATTCTCCATCTTGCTCTTCCACCTCATGTGGCGAGTAATATTTGCCGTTGTCGTCCTGATAGGAATAAGCGAGGATCATGCCCTGATTGAAGAGTTTCTGGAACGGTTCCTTTGTTGAGACAAGTCCGCAATCATACAGCACTTTGTGCCAGAACCGCGCGTAGAGCAGGTGTAAGACAGCGTGCTCCGCGCCGCCGACATAGAGATCGACTGGCATCCAGTACTGTTCCGCTTCGGCAGACCACGCTTCGGTGGTGTTGTGCGCGTCCATATATCGCAGGTAATACCAGCAGGATCCCGCCCATTGGGGCATTGTGTTCGTTTCTCGCACCCCTTTCCGTCCATCCGGCAGCGTAATCATAAGCCAGTCATCTGAGGCACGCGCTAGTGGCGGCTTTCCATCGGGGGTCGGCTTATATTCATCAATAGGCGGCAACTCCACCGGAAGATCGCTTTCAGGTACAGGGATAATCGTCCCATCTTCCAACTGTATAGTGGGGAAGGGTTCACCCCAATACCGTTGCCGGGAGAAAAGCCAGTCGCGCAAGCGGTACTGTACCTGCGCCTTCCCTTTTCCTTCCTTTTCGAGCCACTCGGTCATGCGCTTTTTTGAATCTTCAATATTAAACCCGTTGAGGAAACCGCTGTTAATTGAGGGCCCCTCGCCGAGGTAAGGTTCCTCCCCGAAACCGCTTGGCGGCTGCACCGTGCGAACGATTGGCAAGTTAAAGGTCTTTGCGAAGTCCCAATCCCGATCATCCTCAGCGGGCACTGCCATGATCGCACCCGTGCCATACCCCATTAAAACGTAATCGGCAACCCAAATGGGGATCGCTTTGTCATTAGCGGGATTGATTGCGTAGGCACCCGTAAAAACGCCGGTCTTCTCCTTGGCGAGATCTGTCCGCTGCAAATCGGTTTTGTTCCTCGCCTCGTCGATGTAAGCCTCCACAGCAGACCGCTGCACATCAGTTGTCATCCGTTCAACTAACGGATGCTCCGGTGCAAAGACGCAGTAGGTTGCACCGAACAGCGTATCCGGTCGCGTTGTGAAAACGGTGAACGACGCGTCGGAATCTTGAATCGCGAAATCAACTTCTACTCCCTCTGATTTGCCGATCCAGTTCCGCTGCATCTCCTTAATCCCTTCGGGCCAATCCACATCTTCAATATCCTCTAGGAGTCTGTCAGCATACGCGGTAATCCTGAGCATCCACTGACGCATGAGTCGTCGTTCGACAGGATCGCCGGTTTCTACATATTTTCCATCCTTGACCTCTTCATTGGAGAGAACTGTCCCCAGCGCCGGACACCAGTTGACAGGCACATCCGCGAGGTAGGCTAACCCTTTCTCATAGAGCTTGAGGAAAATCCATTGTGTCCATTTGTAGTAATCCGGGGCTGACGTGCTTACCTCCCTATCCCAATCATACGAGAAACCGATCTGTTTAATCTGCTGACGAAATTTGTCGATGTTGCGCCGGGTGACGATAGCCGGATGGATATTCTCGCGCTCGGCGGTCCGTTCGATGGTTAGTCCAAAGGAATCCCAACCCATCGGGTGCAGCACATTATAGCCCTGCATACGCTTCATACGCGCTAGTACATCGGTTGCTGTGTAGCCTTCGGGGTGTCCAATATGGAGCCCTGCGCCGGAGGTGTAAGGAAACATATCCAGGATATAATACTTCGGTTTTCCTTCCCACGCTTTGGGATCGTCCGGCGTACGAAATGTCTTACGCTCCTCCCAAATGTTTTGCCATTTCGGTTCAATGGCCGCAGGGGCGTAGGTATGTCTTTGCATCTAAAATCTCCTCAAGTTGTCTTATTTGTAACACGTTTTTCTTTAGGGTATAACGTTTTTACGGTGTTCTATTTTGGTTCAATTTCACTCTGTTAAATTATACTGAACCAATCGATAAAATGCAATGCTGTCTGTCCTAGAAATCTGCTCGGGAACTAAAGAATCGATGGACTTTGCCTAGATAACCTAATTGACGGACCAAGGTTCACTTAGGCAATGGGTTGGGAACCCCAAGCTTCCGTCTATACGATGTCTGTTATACGGTGTCGATGGTCAAATATGAGATAAGCTAACCGAATCTAACATTTTTCCAAGAATCAAGAGGCTAGTAACCCAGCGACAGGGCGCCCTTCTATAAAAATGCCGCCCCACTGGGGCTATGGTGATATAAAAAATAAAGGCTCACGTAAAAAGAAGGTGCAAAGCACGAAGATAAACCGAGTTTTTTCTTCAAAACTCGGTTTCTGTTGCACGATTTCTTAACGTGAACCAAAATAAAAAGCCCACCATCGAAAGCAACTCGATGATGGGCTGTCAGTCAAAGGATTAACCGTTGGTCCGATTTTATATTAATCCGGTGCACCATCGCCCACCACAGAGAGCACAGCTAAAGCGAGACGCAATCGCACCAAAACCACATCAAAACATCTGCACAGCAGAAGAGAAAAAGGATTGATGATAAGCTGTGGGCAGTACATTGATTCAATCTCCTGTTATAGGTGACAGTCCACACTTAACCGTTGGATGAATCCGTGCGGAAAATATTTTGTGCCAGTCCGTACTAACTGTACCACATCCGCTCTACAGAAGTCAAGCCTCAATTAAGCCGTGAGGAGGTAAGGAATTGGATGGCAGCACCCCCTTCAAACCATATCTACGCTTGGACTAGTTCAACACTTACACCGTCCGGGGCATTAAGATAGGCAATGCTACCGCCCCAAGTCCTCCCGATAGAATCATCAGGTTCAATGGAGAAGGTAGCCCCTTTTTCTTTGAGACAGCTACAAAACTCATCAAGGTCGCCATGGACACGGAAGGCAAAATGATCTGTTCCCCACTCATCGTGACTCGCAAAATCCCCGAAAGGTTGTATACCCTTTGTCCTGTCCGGATTCTCGCCCGGTCGCTGTCCACGGATAAGGATAGTTGCCCCCTCGAAAGCCACGGCGATCTGAGGCGCGCCGCGGAGCTCATAGGCATCGGTGATTTTGCCGCCTAGCATCTCCACGTACCAAGCGGCACTAGATTGTGGATCCTCACTGATAATGTGGACATGATCAAAGACGATTTTAGCATCGCTCATGGCAGATTTTCCTTGAGTTGGGACATTTTCAAACAGGTTACGTGAGGTTCCGGACAGAACGGTCAGCAATCGCCGCCGCGCCCAAGTGCTCCCGCATCCATTCACGAAGCGGTACATCTTCGTCCCTCGGTGACGTTAGTCCTAGGTTGCCGGTCTTCGATCCGAGCAGCTGTCGTCGAATCGGATCGCACCGATCCATGTAATGGGAAACGCTCATCGCATCTCTCGGATGGAACCATCGGAGACTGTAGCCGACGAATAGCACCTTTCGTGTAATATCTGAGAAATTCCAGCCACCCGCATGCCAAATCCGGCGATCGAAGATGACAGCGGTTCCCGCAGGAACGCGAACTTCATGTGCATCCGGTGGATTGGAAACGCCATCGGCGGGGTATTCAACTTCATCTTTCAGGTGGCTGCCGGGGATAACGCTGAAGTTACCTCGTCCCCCTTCGGACACATCTGTCAGGAAATATCCTACCTTGACGGAAATACGGGGGGCGGGTACCGTTTCAATGTCCAAACTCACACGTCCGCTATCTTGATGCCAGTGAAGGCGCTTCTTCGACGGTCTATCTTCCAACGGCACCGGCGGCGTGACCGTGATATGCGTATGGTATAGATGAATGTTCCAACCGAGAATACCCCATACTTTGGGAAGGGTGACATGCCAATCAATCAGCTCCAAGAATCGATCGTCCTTTCCTATAAAGTCCACGCCGGCCTCCACACTGTCTACCGCGTCAATAAGTCCTTCAACCATTGGGGCTGGCAAGGCATTATCAACCACAATGAATCCGTCTCGCTCAAATTGGTCACGTTCTTCCTTTGTTAGAAGGTGCTGCAAACATTTGGCATCCATGATTATCTCCTCAAAAATATGTCGTAACGTACTAAGAGACCCTCTCTGAGTTTTCGCGTTTCACGCTTGGTATCGTTCTACATCGGCAGCCTCAACGAGATCTTCACTCAAGGAAACACTCAATTTCTCCGCCCACGTCTGAAGTTGGCTGTAGACAGTATCAGGAACGTCAATGCCGTTGGCAAGCCGCTGCGATCGGGAACGGGATTCAAAATCGCCCGGAACCAAAACTTCGTCAAAGCCGGGGGCAGGAGGTATCGACTTAATACCATCAAGAAACGCCCGAACTCCCTCCTGATATGGTTCTAACGGCGTAAATGCACTGATGTTGATGACCTGCATTAATGTGCTGCTTCCCATTGCGGCACGCTCAATATCAAAAGTTCCGGACAGGCCACCCAATAGACATACGAGAAGCGAGAATGCGTACCCCTTATGTGCGCCGAAGGTCAGTAACGATCCACCGTCGCTAAAATCGGCCGTTTTGACGCTGGGATTGCCGTGCTTGTCCACAATACAACCCTCCGGCAGGTCCACTCCCATGCTTGCGGCGACCGAGATTTTACCGGCGGCAATCATACTTGTGGCAAAATCAATGATGAACGGACTATTGTCCCCGGTTGGTACACCAACCGCAATCGGATTGGTGCCTAACCCTCCATGCGCTCCCCCGAAAGGCACGGTACCACCTCTGTTCTTTGAACCACCGCCATATGTGATGATACCGATACACCCACCCCGTGCCGCTTGTTCCGCATATTCACCGAGCCTCCCGATATGCCCGGTGTTGACAAAACTCACGACACAGTTATCCGCCTGTTTTGCTTTCTCAATTGCCCGTTCCATCGCCCGTCGAGCGGTGTAATGTCCAAAACCGTTCTTCCCATCAATGCGGAAGGTATTGGCGGTTTCGTTGGACATCTCTGGTTCAGCCGCAGGTTGAGTTCCACCATTTGAGACTCCATTCAGATATCCAGGAAGACGGAGCACACCGTGCGAATCGTGCCCAGCGAGGTTGGCGTTAATCAGGACTTCTGCGACATCTTCAGCGATATGGCGCGGTGTATCTGCTCCCGTAAGCAGTTGCCGTGTCGCTGCATGCAGAGAGCTTGCGTCGAAACAGTGCATTTCTGCCATAATTCTAACTCCTTATCCGTTATCGCGCGGTGAGATTGGACCTTTAACCCTAGCATAAATATCATACACAAGAATCCCGCGTCTGTCAACATCCAAAATGCTAGCATCGTGAAACGTGATGCCCCGATAAATCGGAACAGGTTGTGAAACATGAAAACCGTTGTTGATTGACTCACTAGGGCAGTAGGGCTAGGAAACTCAATTCTGTTGTGTGATTTCTGTTCTAAATCTGGTACAGTTTTGATATAATTGCGGGGCGTGCATAAATATAAATTCTATAGACATAGCACGCCGCTGGAGTGCAAGAATTGCCCCTATCGCCTTCTATAAACATACTGCCCCACTGGGGCGGCATACAGACCCCCTGTCAAAATAGGTATGGATGCAAGCGTTCAATCGTTTTTTTCGCTCCAGTTTTGAATCCCGATTTATCGGGGCGGAGCGCAATGTGTATTACTCAGTCGAGAGGGGTTGGGGTGAACGGTTAAAAGCCAAGCGTTATCCACATGAATGAGGAAATTATAATGACAACCGAGTTACTTGCGCGTCGTGAAAAACTGTTGGGCACCGGGGCACCACTTTTCTATAAGGAGGCGGTAAACATCGTGCGCGGAGAAGGGGTATGGCTGTTTGATCCCGATGGACGCCGCTACCTTGATATGTACAACAATGTGCCGTGTGTGGGTCACTGCCACCCACATGTGGTCGAGGCAATGTACCGGCAGGCGAGTACGCTCAACGTCCACAGCCGTTACCTGCATGAAGGCGTCCTCGACTATGCCGAACGTCTGACCAATCACCACGCTGAAGAGTTGGCGAGTATCGTGTTCACCTGCACCGGAACGGAAGCCAACGAAGTCGCTATGGGTATGGCGCGTATCGCAACCGGCGGACGGGGGATTATCTGCACCGACGCCGCGTACCACGGTAACAGCGCAGAGGTCGGCAAGCTCAAACGCGCTAGAGATGGCGATCCTGAGATTCGCGCCATCCCGTATCCACAGCGGTATCGCCCGCTGCGAGAAGTCGCCTCTGAATCCGAACTGACCGATCTTTACCTCTCAGAAGTCCGTAGGGCGATTAACAGTTTTGCTGCTAATAACATTCCCTTTGCAGGGATGTTGGTCTGTCCCATCCTCGCCAATGAAGGTTTGCCGAACATCCCAAACGGTTTTATGTCACAGGCTGCCGAAATAGTGCGCGATGCAGGCGGTCTGTTCATCACAGACGAAGTGCAGGCAGGCTTCTGCCGGACTGGCAGGTGGTGGGGATACGAGGTGATGGACTTCGTCCCTGATATCGTCACAATGGGCAAACCGATGGGGAACGGGCTACCACTGGCTGGAACTGTGGCAAGGACGGAATTGGTAGACACCTTTCGCGATCAGAAACGCTACTTCAATACCTTTGCCTCCAGTCCACTACAGGCAGCGGTGGGTATGGCGGTTCTGGATGTAATCGAAACCGAAAATCTACGGGAGAATGTCGCCCATGTCGGGGAGTATCTGCGTGCAGAACTGACTAAGATCCAACCGCACTGTCCGCCCATGGCAGAGGTTCGCGGACACGGTTTGTTCATCGGGTTAGAGTGGGTGAGTGACAGCGGCACCAAAACCCCGGACCGAGAGGGTGCCACACTGTTGGTCAATCGCCTGAAGGAGAAAGGCTTCCTCATCGGCAGCGCTGGCTCGCTGGGCAACGTTCTCAAAATTCGTCCGCCGCTGGTATTTACTCGTGAACACGCAAATCTGTTCCTGACCGCGTTTGCTGAGATTGTAGAGGAGATTTATGGCACAGCCCCTTGACAGCGCCACGTTGCGGACAGTCGCCGAACGAGGGTTGGACGAGTGGGATATCCCCGTCGCGCAGCTAGAATTGATCTCCATCTCTGAAAACAGTGTATTTCGTATCGACACAGACACCGGCGAAACCTATGTCCTTCGTATCCATCGCCCCGGCTATCATACGCTCACAGAATTGAACTCCGAGCAGCAGTGGACAGCCGCGCTGAAACGTGCCGGAATAGGTGTACCCTTACCCCGGTTGACTCGTGACGGTCGTGGTTACGCGACGGTTCCGGTGCCCGGATCTACGGAAACTCGACACGTCGGAATTGTCGAATGGTTTGAGGGGGTAACGCTTTCGAGCATTATGGCACAAGCCTCTGACACAGAGAGTCTAGCGCTCCATTTCAACCAGCTCGGACGCATCGCCGCTAGAATCCACAATCAGGCGGTCAGTTGGCAGATTCCGGATGGCTTCCAACGACACGCCTTCGATGCGGACGGTTTTATGGGAGACGCTCCCTTCTGGGGCCCCTTTTGGGTACTGCCAGAGCTAACAGCCGCAGAAAGGGACCAGATTCTCAATGCTCGTCGTACCATCCATCGCACTTTGTCCGACTACGGCAAAGGAATAGAAATCTACAGCTTAATCCATGCTGACTTACACCCGAATAACCTGCTTGTCAATGGTGACCAATTGCACGTCATCGACTTCGACGACGCCGGTTTTGGCTGGCATCAGTACGAAATTGCTGTTGCGCTCGACGCCTATCGGAAGCCGCCTCATTTCGAGGTGGCCCGCGACGCGCTGATTGCAGGCTACCGATCCGAACGCCCCCTCCCCAACGCAGCGATTGAGCTACTCCCGATGTTCTTGTTAATCCGGTCGTTGGCGTTGTTGGGGTGGCTGCATGAACGACCTGAGCACAATAAGGGCAATCGGGTACGAAATCTGATTCAGTCCGCCTGTCGGCAAGCGGAAGAATTGGGGTTGTAGCACTAATTCAACAATATGACGTTGGGTTTCACTCCATCCATTCATAGTTAGGTGTTGTTGAAAAGCGCACCTGCGATTGTCACTGATGGACATTCCCATTACCGTTCAGTCCAGCCTACGCACTTGCACACACTAACATGTCCCAGTCTCTATGGCTCGTACGGTTTCCCGGTGCGGCGCAATTCTTTGGTTACAGCCAGCTGGCAGGTCAGGTAGCCGCCCATGTAGCCGGTGGCGAATCCGGGACGCGCATCCGCTATCGTGCCGACAATCATATTGGCGTATTCTACACTGGTATCGTAGCGATCAACAATCAACGCCACCATCTCTGTCCACGCAGATCTTAGCGCCTCCGCCCAAGTGTCTGCTATAGCACTAGTGAGATACTCTTCGGCACTCTCGACCACAGTGGTGGTCTCCACCACAGGAGCACTGTTCGGAAAACCGGGTGAACGATCCACCTTGAGGGTGACCGCTGAGTCGATTTCGACCCCGGCACCGGTCAATTCTCCGTCTCCCATACGGGCATGGACATCACCGAGAGAGAGGAAGCCGCCGGGCTTCTGGGCACGAATATGGACCGTGCTGCCGGGTTGGATGGCGTTGAAATCCATATTGCCGCCGTGGTCTATCCCACTAGGTGCCCACGATGCAAGCTGGACAACACCGATCATCGGTCGGACTGGCACAACGAAGTCGGGCGGGAAGTGGATAAGCCCGTCGCGCACCGGGGCGACACAGCGCCAGTTGCCCCAATTGGGTCCGCCGTTGCGGTAGAAACCGTAGGGACCTACCTCAATGTCGATGATCTCGATGGATACCCAGTCGTCCGGCTCAATGCCCTGAATCTCAAAGGGACCACCGGGACGCGAATTGCGCTGATGGCTTTGACCGGAGGTTATCATCCCTGCCTTGGTTTCGCCGGCAGCTTCATAGTCGTTGTCCGCTCCACCGACAGTTTCGATGATAACAGTTTCGCCTAGTTCAAGGACACCTCGGACCTGACCCCTTTCGGGATCATCTGGCCCGGTGAAACAGGGAGTTCGATTAAAACGACGCATAACATTCTCTCCTTCTATATGCGATACTACCCACCGCAGAGGCACAGAGTCCTAAAAAAACGAGACAATAGCAGAAGACGGACCCACTGTCGAAGGTGCCTAAACCGAAGTGGCATTTCACGGCAGATGTTCTGGTATAATTTGCATCTCGGAGCACACAGGCCGATTGCCACATCTTCGCCCCTATTTTGAAAAGATACGAAAGCCATTCTATCTATTTCGCACCCTCTCGTCAATACAAATATGAGTCAGTTCCCTTTTCTGCTATCGCCATCTTGACGCGTGTCTCAACCCGCCCCAAGTCCAATTTTTGGCTTGACAAGACAACCACTTTCCTGTATCTTCTACACCCATGCTCAAGAGCTTGAACGTTCTGCCACAATATATCAAAGCAAAATCTGGAGGGATAGAACATGGTATTTGGCACAGGTAAATACAGATACACAGTCGCAGAAAATTGGGACAAAACGCCCGACGGTTGGGAGTGGGGATGGATCCCAGCGGTGGCAACCGATTCGCAGGATCGGGTTTTTGTTTACTCGCGCAGTGAAAACCCGCTCGCGGTGTTCGATCGCGCCGGCAACTTCATAGAGACATGGGGCAACGGCGTCCTTCCGCCCAAAGCAGCGCACGGCATTTATATTGACGACGAGGATAATGTATACTGCATAGATAATGACAACCACTGTGTCTTCAAGTTCAATCAAAACGGGGAATTGACGGTGACCTTGGGCACCCCCGGCGAGGCTGCCCCAGCGGATGGAGATCCATTCAATTCCCCAACTGATCTGGCAATCGCTTCCACCGGCGAGTTGTTCATTTCAGACGGCTACGGCAACGCACGGGTTCACAAATATTCGCCTGACGGTGAGTTGTTGCTGTCATGGGGTGAGCGCGGCACTGGTCCCGGTCAGTTCGCTTTGTCGCACTGTGTCCGCATTGACAGAGAAGATCGTGTTTGGATTTGCGACCGTTCAAACAACCGTCTCCAGATTTTTGATACTGACGGAAATTATTTGACCGAATGGACAGATGTGCCAGAGCCCAACACCATTTTTTTTGACCCCAAGGATGATGTAGTCTATGTCGCTGGTTTAGACCATGAGTTCCTCATTTATACGTTGGATGGAGAATTGATTACTCGTTGGGGCGGCGCAGAATCGAGTGAAGTACCGGGCGAGTTTCTCGGTGGTGCTCACGGTCTCTGGATGGACTCACACGGCGACCTCTACATGGGCGAAGTCATGTTGGGCGAAAACGCTCGAATGCAGAAGTTCATCCGTCAAACTTAGAGGGTAACGGGCAATGGTAGGAAATGCAAATCTGCGTTTCCCACTTGCGAAATCGAGGGAGAAATCGCTATGAGTACGATGAAGGCAGCAATTTATACCGGTATCGAACAGATAGGCATCCAAGAGGTTGAGAAAAAATCTCCTGGGCCGGGGTATGTTATGCTCGACACCAAGTGCACAGGCATCTGTGGCAGCGATCTCCATAGCTATTTTGGGCACTGGGGTCAATCTGATAACCTCGCCGCGGGGCATGAAACGTGCGGGATTGTTGTTGAACTTGGGGACGGCGTTACAACACTCCAACCGGGCGATAAGGTCACCATTGAATGCTTCTCACACTGTGGGAATTGCGTCTACTGTCGAAAAGGTTACTATAACCACTGTCTGGAACGCAAGTGGGTTTCGCAGAATACACACGGCGGCTTTTCGGAGTACACCACCGCCCACGCTTCGGGGCTTTTCAAGCTGCCGGAAAGCATGAGTTTCGAGGAGGGGGCTTTGGTGGAGCCGCTCGCAGTCTCCTACCGCGCTATCGGACAGGCGCGGGCGACCTATCAGGACAGAGTTGCAATTATTGGCGGTGGAACCATCGGACAATTCGCCTTAGCAGCGGCGGTCGCAGCGGGTGTCAAGGAAACGCTCATCACCGTCAAGTATGATCAGCAAGCCGAACTCGCAAAGGATCTCGGTGCGGATCATGTGGTCAACATCGGCGAGACAGATCCCAATGAGTATGTGAAGGACATCACCGGCGGTCGCGGGATGGACGCTGTGATAGAAACGGTTGGCGGTGGACACAACTTCGACGCTGCGATGGATATGGTCAGGAGTTGTGGGGTTGTTGTCCTTGTCGCGGGGTATTACGAGCCGCTCAAGGTGAATTTGGGACGTATCGTTGGATCGGAGGCGATTGTCACCGGTTCTAACTGCTACGGCTACACCGGTATGGACACCGATTTTGATGCTGCCATCGACCTCATCGCATCGGGCAAAGTTGATGCGACAAAACTGGTAACCCATCGGCTCCCACTGATGGAGGTTGCCGAAGGCTTCAGGATTTCTGCTGATAAGCGTTCCGGTGCAATCAAAGTGCACCTGTGCCAGTAAGAATTTTAACGCAAAGGCGCAAAGACGATAAAAAAATAAAGACGCTTCTTTGTGTCCTTGCGTTGAGATGAAATTACGTGGGAAATTCCGATAATGTTTTTTGAGCTCATCCCGATGACAGTTCGTATGTCAGCACCATTGGCTTTGGCGGCACTCGGCGGTGTCTACTCGGAACGGTCCGGCGTGGTGAACATCGGACTCGAAGGCATGATGCTTATGGGAGCGTTTGGCTATGTGATTGGAACACATGCCTCTGGTTCACCATGGCTGGGATTAGTAATTGGTATCGCTTGTGGCGGGGGGATGGGGCTGCTTCACGCAATCGCGTCCATCACCTTTCGCGCAGACCAGATTGTCAGCGGCGTATCAATCAATCTATTAGCAATCGGTGTCACGGAGCTTCTTGGGCGCAGCGCTACCTCTCGGCGGGTAGAGGGGTTGAGTCATTGGGATTTGCCGCTGATCGGATCGTATTCGTTCCTTATATACCTGACACTTGTCCTTGTGATTATCAGTCAGATCGTCCTCTTCAAGACAGTGTTGGGGCTCCGCTTATGTGCGGCAGGTGAATCCACCGAAGCGCTGGATACGCTTGGACTCAGTCGGTCAAGGCAGCAATATATTGGCGTAGTGATTAGCGGCCTCCTTGCTGGGATCGGCGGGTGCCTTTTGGCATCGGAAGCACATTATTTTACAAAAGGGATGACCGCCGGGCGTGGGTATGTCGCCCTGGCAGCGGTCATTTTCGGCAAGTGGAAACCCCTCGGATCCGGTGCGGCTTGTCTGCTCTTCGGATTCGCGGGCGCTTTGGAGCTAGCCAACCGTTGGCACCTCCCACCGCAGTTCCTAAACAGCCTTCCCTACCTACTCACGATGATCGTCCTCGTCGGTGTGATTGGTAAAGCAACTCCACCCGCGAGCTTGGGCAAATCACATTGACCGCTGTACAGAACACGCGTATCTAATCTTCTTCCCGTCAGTCCACTTCTGCCAGAGGTGATATGGTTTGAAATTGAACATAGATGGTTGAAGCCGAATTACGATTAAATAGGAGATGATAATTTGAATACGAACCAGAACGGTATCGAAACCCGCCTCTGGGCGATGGCAGACGAATTAAGGGCGAACTCGAATCTCAGGGGGTCTGAGTATTCAACGCCTGTACTGGGGCTGATATTCCTGCGATACGCAGAGCACAAGTTCACGCAGGCGGAACAGGAAATCAGAGAAGAGGCATCCACCAGGAGCAGACGCACAAGAATCACAGACCAAACCGCAGCATATCACGCCCGCGGTGCGTTTTACCTACCAGAGGAAGCGCGTTTCCAGTACCTGTTGACCCTAAAAGAGGGCGAAGACACTGGTAGAGCTATCAACGACGCGATGCGCGCAATTGAGGCGAAGAACAGACAGCTTGATGGTGTCCTCCCCAAAACCTATAACCGCCTCGAAAAACCTGTCCTGATTGAACTGCTCCGCACAATGTCAGAGATCCCGATGGACATCGAGGGCGATGCCTTCGGCAAAATCTACGAGTATTTCCTGGGCAACTTTGCCATGGGAGAAGGGCAACGCGGCGGCGAGTTCTTTACACCTACCTCCTTAGTAAAACTGATTGTCGAGATTATCCAACCGTTCCAGGGGCAGATCCTGGACCCCGCGTGCGGCTCTGGCGGTATGTTCGTCCAGAGCGCCGAGTTCGTCCATAACCACCAGCAGAACGCGACCGATCAGATTAGTATTTACGGAACAGAGCGTGTTTCAGAAACGATCCGGCTCTGCAAGATGAATCTCGCCGTCCACGGACTGGAAGGCGATATACGCGAAGCCAACAGCTACTACGCCGATCCGCATCGGTGCATAGAGGCATTTGACTTCGTAATGGCGAATCCGCCGTTCAACGTGGATCGGGTGGACAAGGAGCGCATTAAGGATGACCCAAGGTTTCCGATCGGGATGCCCCGCGTAAATAACGCCAATTATCTCTGGATCCAGCTATTCTATAGCGCACTCAACGCCTCCGGTCGGGCCGGCTTTGTCATGGCGAACTCCGCCGCGGATGCCCGCGCCTCTGAGATGGAGATTCGCAGGCAGATTATCGAATCCCGCGCCGTCGATGTGATGGTGAGCATTTCGTCTAATTTCTTCTACACCGTCACACTCCCCTGTACCCTCTGGTTCTTCGACAGGTCCAAAGCGGGAAGTGAGCGGGGGGATCAGGTGTTGTTCATCGATGCCCGCCATATCTACCATCAGGTCGATAGAGCGCATCGAGAGTTCACCCCACAACAGATTGAGTTCCTGTCCAACATTGCGCGGTTGTATCGAGGTGAAGCCCCTGAAAACCAACACAACAGCGCGGAATTGATGGTGGAACCGTTCCCCAATGATGTGTACGTTGACGTGCCCGGTCTCTGCAAGGTGGCTACGATTGAAGAAATCGAAGCGCAAGGGTGGAGCCTTAATCCGGGACGGTATGTCGGGGTCGCGGATCGGGAGGCAGATACGTTTGACTTCGCGGAACGGCTGGGAGAACTTAACGAGGAACTGGAAGTCCTGAACGCCGAAGCGCATCAGTTGGAAGAACGGATCTCTGAGAATGTAGCGATGATTTTGGAGGAGACAGTGTGACAAACTCATGGACAGAAACAACTTTAGGTGAGGTGATCGAACTCTACGATCACAAGCGCATACCCTTGAGTGCGCAGCAGAGAAGTCAAAGGCAGGGAGAATATCCGTATTACGGGGCGACAAAAATTATTGATTCTATTGATGATTACATTTTTGATGGGAAATACCTGTTGATTGCAGAGGATGGAAGCGTTATTACAGCAGAAGGAAAACCTGTCCTGCAATTAGTGACAGGGCAGTTTTGGGTAAGCAATCATGCTCATGTTATTCGAGCCAAATCACCGATGCCAACAGACTTTCTGTACTTCGCTATGTCTGACGTGGTTATTTCAGGCTATATCACAGGAACTGCACAACCGAAATTATCACAGAGGAATCTTAAAGCAATAAAATTACTCCTACCACCTTTCCCAATCCAGCACAAAATCGCCGCTGTCCTCAGCGCCTACGACGACCTCATCGAGAACAACACCCGCCGCATCAAAATCCTTGAAGAGATGGCGGCCGCAATCTACCGAGAATGGTTTGTCGAGTTCCGCTTCCCCGGACATGAGGGGGTGGAGATGGTGGAGTCGGAGTTGGGCTTGATACCCCAGGGCTGGGAGATCGAGCAACTCGGAGACATTATTGAAAACATCAAGGAAAAAGTAAAACCAGGTAAACACTTAGAACCGTTGCCATATGTTCCAATTGATTGTATTCCGAGACGGTCAATAGCATTGACTGTACACAACCCATCTAGCGAAGCCAAGAGCAGTCTGATTGCTTTCAAAAGAAATGACATCCTATTTGGTGCTATGCGATCTTATTTCCACAAGGTCGTTTTCGCTCCTTTTGATGGCATTACCAGACAAACCTGTTTTGTTTTGAGATCAAAAAATCCTATCAACTATCCCTTTGACCTATTTACAATGTTTCAAGATTCAACGGTTGAATATTCAAGCAATCATTCAACCGGAAGCACGATCCCTTATGCAACGTGGGACGGTGTACTAGCTCGGATGTCAATTGTCAGACCTCCAAATTCATTGATAGAACAGTTCGGTAATATTGTTCGTCCCATGCTAAATCTAATACGGGAATTGACCATTAGAAACGCCACCCTCCGCCAAACCCGTGATCTCCTTCTCCCAAAACTCATCTCTGGTGAGATTGACATATCCGAACTTGATATTGACTGATGCCATTCCCCAAAAGGAGAATAATCATATGCAACCCGAACCTCTGCAACAATGGACAGACCGAATCGTTATTGACGAAGCAGTTCTGACCGGAAAGCCTGTTATCAAAGGCACCCGCTTAGCGGTTGAGTTCATTATTGACCTGCTAGCACACGGCTGGACTGAAGCAGAAATTCTTGAAAATTACCCCGGTATTGTGGTTGACGACATTCGGGCATGTCTCGCTTACGCAAGCGCGACGTTACATGCTGAAAAGGTCTACCCACTTCCCATGAGGTTAGCAGATGCGCCTGTTGGTGAATGAGAATTTTCCCGGCGTCGCAATCGCCGCCCTCCGTTTACGGGGGCATGACGTGATATGGATACGGGAGGATTCACCCGGCATCGATGATCGCGCAGTGCTATCCCGCGCTACAGTTGAAGAACGGATACTGATTACGTTCGATAAAGATTTCGGTGAGTTAGTCTTCCGATTAGGACTCAACGCACCTTCGGGGGTTATTCTGTTTCGCATTCCACCCGATTCACCCTCCTTCGTTGCCCAAACAGCGGTTACTGTGCTGGAAAGCCGGACGGACTGGGCAGGACACTTCTCTGTTGTTGACGAAAACCGCGTACGCATGACACCACTGATCCCAACAGACTAAAATATGAGGACGAAGTAGTGCATAATCCAGATAGCGAAGACCGACTCGAAAAAGCGGCGATTGAACTACTCGAAGGAATGGGGTGGACATGGCGTGACTGTTACGATGAATTTGAGGGCGGTAGCAGTCCGCTCGGTCGGGAGAACAGGGGCGAGGTTGTCCTTAAATCAAAATTACGCGCCGCCCTGGAGCGACTCAACCCTGATACGTCCGATGAAGCAATAGACGAAGCTGTTGAGGAACTGACCCGTTCCCGCCCGGGGCTATCTCGTTCAGAAGCCAATTACGAGATCTACGTCCAGCTAAAAGAGGGTGTAAAAGTTAGAGTTCCCGACCCAGCCGACGACAGCCCGGTCGATGTGATCCTGAAGGTAATTGATTGGGACAACCCAGAGAACAACGACTTCTTTCTCGCCTCCCAGTTCTGGATCACCGGCGAGATGTATACCCGACGACCGGACGTTATCGGCTTCATTAATGGTCTGCCGCTTGTGTTGATAGAGCTCAAACGGGTTGACAAGAGCCTCCACGACGCCTACCAGGACAATCTCAGGGACTACCAGGACACAATCCCCCACCTATTCTGGTATAATGCCCTGATTATCCTTTCCAACGGCTCAGAGAGCAAATTTGGTAGCCTAACCGCCAACTGGGAACACTTCACCGAGTGGAAACGGATCGAGGGCGAAACTGAACCGGGGGAGGTCTCGATACAAACAATTTTGAAAGGTATCTGTGACCATCGCCGGCTGTTGGACATCATTGAGAACTTCACGGTCTTTATGGAAGCCGGAGATGAGCCGGTTAAACTGATCGCCAAGAACCACCAGTACCTCGGCGTCAACAACGCAGTCGAATCCCTACAAGACCGAAACGCGAATTTCGGGAAGCTCGGTGTGTTCTGGCATACACAAGGCTCAGGAAAGAGTATCTCAATGATCTTCTTCGCCCAGAAGGTACTGAGAAAGATACCGGGCGGCTGGCGTTTCGTTATCGTGACGGATCGCAAGGAGTTGGACGACCAGATCTACAAAAACTTCGCTGACAGCAGAGGGGTGGTCAGCGGTCCGGAGCCCCATGCGGAAAATATCCAACATCTCCGACAGCTCCTGAGCGAAGACCATCGCTACATCTTCACCCTCATCCAGAAGTTCCAGACAAACGACGGTGCGAAACACCCCGTCCTCTCGGATCGGTCAAATATCATCGTGATCACCGATGAATCGCACCGCAGCCAGTATGACAGCTTAGCGTTGAATATGCGCACAGCGCTCCCCAATGCCGCGTTCATCGCGTTCACCGGAACGCCGTTAATCGCCAGCGAGGAACGGACAAAGGAGGTGTTCGGGGAGTATGTTTCTACTTACGATTTTAGACAGTCGATCGCAGATGGTGCGACCGTGCCGCTCTACTACGAGAACCGGGTTCCCACCGTGCAGCTGGACAATGAACACCTCGACGAAGATATAGTGAGGATTATGGAGAACGCGGAACTCGATGAAGCGCAGGAGGACCGGATCGAGCGAGAGTTCGCCAGGCAGTACCATCTCATCACGCGGGAGGAACGTTTGGAAGCTATCGCCGAAGATATTGTTTCGCACTTTATGGGACGTGGATACCGCGGCAAGGCGATGGTTATCTCGATAGACAAAGCCACCGCCGTCAAGATGTATGACAAGGTGCAGGAACATTGGAGGCGTTACCGCGAGGAGTTGGAGGCGAGTTTGGAAAACACGGTCGCAGAGGAAGAAGCAGAAATCCTTCAGGCAAGAATTGAGTACATGGATCAAACCGATATGGCGGTCGTGGTCTCCCAGTCACAGAACGAGATTGATGATCTGAGGCGGAGAGACGTGGATATTGTTCCGCACCGGAGCCGCATGGTCAGGGAGGATCTGGATACCAAATTTAAAGATCCAGACGATCCATTCCGCATCGTTTTCGTCTGTGCGATGTGGATGACCGGTTTCGATGTGCCCTCCTGCTCGACGATCTATCTGGACAAACCCCAACGCAACCATACCCTGATGCAGACCATCGCCAGAGCCAACCGCGTCTTTCAGGATAAAGTCAACGGCTTAATCGTCGATTACATCGGCATCTTCCGGAATCTTGAGCGGGCATTGGCTATTTATGCAGAAGGAACCGATCCAGAAGGCAGGAATCCGATTCGCGCGAAATCGGAACTTGTCGAGGCGCTCAGGGAGACACTTGTGCAGATGAAAGTGTCCTGTGGGGGACTCGGCATCAACCTTGACCAGATCGATACAAATACAGACACCTTTGAACGGATAGCCCAGATTGACGATGCGGTGGACAAGATAGTGGTCAACGATGAAACCAAAAAGGGCTATCTACAACGCGCAAATCAAGTCTACAATCTGTACAAAGCAATCCTCCCGGACGCCGGTGCGAATGAATTCAGCCGAATCTGCGGTCTCATCAACATCATCGCCCAGAAAATAAAAAACCTGACCCCACCGCCGGATACCTCAGAGGTGATGGACGCAATCAAAGATCTACTCGACCGTTCAATCGTTCCAGCCAGTTACGCTATCAACGCGGATGACCAGGCACATCTCGCTATGAATCTGAGCGAGATAGATTTCGACCAGCTCAGGGAAAAATACAGAACCGGACGAAAACAGATTGAAGCAGAAAAACTGAGGGGATCAATCAATCGAAAGTTGTCCGAGATGGTCCGACTCAATAAAACCCGAATGGATTACCAGAAACGATTCGAGCAGATGATCGCGGCATACAATGAAGCGGGAATAGATGTCGATGTGTGGTTTAATCAACTGGTAGCACTGGCGGGCGAACTTAACGAGGAGGACCAACGCGCCATCGCCGAGCAACTCTCCGAGGAAGAACTCGCTGTCTTTGACCTCTTAACCCGACCTGAGATGGATTTGACCGCAGAGGAGAGAGATGGAGTGAAAACTATATCGAGAAGGTTACTCACGACACTCAAACAGGAACAGTTGGGGTTGGATTGGCGCAAACGGGAGCGATCCCGTGCAGCAGTCAAGATAACTGTTCAAAAGACTTTAGACGAAATGCTGCCGGAATGTTACGAGCAGGAGATATTTGATCAGAAATGCGAGGCAGTGTATCAACACATCTACGATTCCTATTACGGAGCCGGCAATAGTATTTATGACGTTGCCGCCTAACAGGTGGCTACTAAAATAATGCTTGGTGCATAGGAAGAAAAATGCGTAGACTATACCATGGCAGAAACGCCTTGATAAAAAGATGGAACAAATATCATCCAATCAACCGTGAGGTTGCCCGCCATATAGCGGCGTTAGGCTATTTGACACCTACTGAATTTGAACAAAAACACTTGTCTTAAGTTTAAGGATTTATGGCCCAAATTAACGGTGGCACTTCATATTTTTTGACTTGGCACGGCACTGGGGGATGTGATACAATTACGAAAGTTTATGTTATTCAATTTGAAATATATCCAAAGGAGAACTAACGATGAGAACTTACCATCTATTCATTAGCCATTCTTGGTCTTATAGTGATAGTTATTACAATATAACGGGTTTACTGGACAGAATTCCTCGTTCTCGTTTTCGCTATAGTGATTATTCTGTTCCAAAGGACGACCCTTTACACACAAACGGCACAGACCGTCAACTCTATAATGCCATAAAGGAGCAAATAAGCCATAGTAGTGTTGTCCTGATATTGGCAGGTGTTTATGCAACTCACAGCAAATGGATTGATAAAGAAATCTATATTGCTCAAAATGAATTTACATATACAAAACCTATTATTGCAGTTGAACCACGAGGAAGTGAAAGGACATCTGTGAAAGTTAAGGATGCTGCAGATGAAATAGTCAAGTGGAACACAAAAAGCATAATTTCCGCCATTAGAGATGTTTCATGAATATAAGTAAAAGGAGTTAAAATGCCAGTTTTTATTTCACACCGAACAAAAGATGATAAACTTGCCCAAAACGTTTTTTATCATTTACACACCATTCATAATATCAAGTGCTATCTTGACGATTTTGATCGATTTACGAATGAAGCCCAACGAACAAATCGTATTACGGAGCTAATCCTTGATCGTCTGGAAGAATGCAGTCATCTGTTAGCCATCGTTACGGAGAACACAGAGGGGTCTTGGTGGGTTCCATTTGAAATTGGTGTCGCTCGTCGGGCTCCAAGAATTATATCAACATTTACCAACCTTGAAAAAAGTGCCCTTCCTGAATACTTAAATGATTGGCCAGTATTACGAAACACTGATGGACTTCGCCAATATGGTTACATCTATAACACTTACAAAGATCGCACTGATCGGAGACTCACTAATAGGGCACTTCGTGAGAACGTTACATTCTCTCAGCAAGTCGATCTTACTGAGCAAGTGCATGATAGGTTAAAAATAATGACTCGTTAGTAAGTTATAAAATGAGAGGGTAACGGCATGTCAAAAGATGGGGATAATGACAATCAATTAACAGGAGAAAAATCTGAGAAAGACTATGGAAGTGATTATAAAAATCACGTAATAGAATTGTACAAATTCTATGCAGGAACAGCGGATGCCGTTAGCACACGGAGACAATCAGCTAACAATTTTTTTCTCACATTGAACACAGCGCTAATTGCTGTAATTGGATATAGTTTTCGTTATAGCTCTGTTAATAATGCTTTTGTTTGGATGCAAATACCAATTATTGTGCTTGGATTAGCATTATGTTATCAATGGTATCGGACAATAAAATCACATAAGCAACTTAATGATGGAAAATTCGGCGTAATTCTTAGCATAGAAAAAAAACTGCCTTTTGCACCTTATGACTCAGAATGGAAAGCCCTTGGTGAAGGTAAAGACCCACAGAAATATGAGCAGACTACACACATTGAAATGAATATCCCATGGCTCTTTGTTGTTTTATATCTCATGCTCTTCTGTATCATCATTTACCAACAATGCGCTAATTGCTAACGATTTCAAGTGCTTTTCTTGCCCATTCCCTATCACTCTCTTTTTCAGTTTCAGATAGGTCATCGTAGGAAGTATCAATCTGCTCACGCCAACGGGCAATGTTTTCTTCTGTGAGGTTATTAAGCATATAGCGTGTCCAATGCGCCCACTGTTCATGTTCATGCGCCGCAAGTCTTTCAATAATATCTGGCATAGCCATTTTAGCCCTCCTTTCATACATTTTCACAAGATATTATACCACAAAGATGAAATATGACAACTACCAGCACGTTAAATATAAGGGGCATTTGTCCGACCAAATGCCCCTCTCAGAAGGGCGGTGGACAACATCAAAGAAGAAAAACCTTTACACACCAATGAAGAGGATAATCCTCTGAGTGATGAAGAGTTGGAATCAAGCCGCCTTCTGCTCTCATTAGACGAGTACTCTCGAAGGACGTTAGTTGTTTATGAGTCAGGTAAGACAAGGATTATACCTGACGGTGGAACGCTTTACCTATGAATACGTCGGGCATATCCTAACAGACCCTCTGCTTGATATGCAAGGGAATTCTACATAACGGGTGATAGACACTTACAGGAGAAGAATATATTATGAAGGAAATTAGTGCATTCACATTGATTAACCACAATATCGATAATGGTATTGACAATGCAATTTCTGCCATTGATGAATACGTTGAATACCTCAATAGCACAGATGATAATATACTTAACAGTTATGACCAAAGTGATAAGAATTCAACTATCCGAAAGTTAGAGGAACACAAAAAGTGTCTATCTGAAATCAGAAAAGAAATAATCTTATTGGCTTCAGGCAGATTGTATGAGTCTGTCATCGAACAAATAGACAGTCAAAGTTAAAAGGTTTAACTTCCCATAAAATCTACATAACATCAAGAGGTTTAAAATGAGAGATTACCAAAAAGGCATAGAGTGGTATGTTAATCTAGCCAAAAAGTTGGACATAACACTTGAGCAGTTACTGATGATTGAGATTGTTACCGCTTTGAAAGATATCAAAGCTGAACTAGGGCTTATCAAACTCAGCATTCCTGATAACCGTTAAATCGTTTTCTAACTCTAATCGGAAAGCACCAACATAAGAGGTAGGTAAATATGTTGGTGCTTTTTCTATTTATAAATGCCTAGTTCGATTTCAAATATCAAGTCATTTCTGACTTATTGCAAACCACAATTTCTGCCAACACGAATCTGGCACTTTGGTATATAATTCCCTTTAATTGACGAGGAGTTCATCTGGATAATGATGGAAGAGTGGCACCCGAAAAGAGTGATGGATTTCTTCAAATGCTGGTATAGTGAGGACCTGTCGATAGAAGATGATACAACATGTCTGGCAGATGATCTGAAGGAAGCAACAGATCCCCTGTACGCAACTCAACTCGTAATTGAAGTACTGTCCCTAAAGTGGACCCATTGTCGAGGCCAAAATATTGGAAAAATAAGTAAGATAATTGAGAGTTTGTACTGCCATCGGAAATTAGGGCCACTCCTTAAACCAAGATTGTGATACAATATCACTGCAATTGAAAGGAGCTATCCGATGGCAAAACGGCGCCGATTCACCGCTCAATTTAAGGCAGAAGTGGTTATAGAGGCCCTT
>JAJEAL010000091.1 GCA_022822785.1 Candidatus Poribacteria bacterium | reverse complement strand
TGGCTTGGATAGCCATATCCAAGCCATCTTTGCGGAGGCACAGTAGATTTGTCACTCTACTGTGAGCATAGACATTAACATTTATCTGACAATCTACTAGTGTGCCTAAAGACTCGGCCGGTGTAATGAAGCACCTCCGTTTATCTTATCAGGGTTTTATCAATTTTACAACAAAAATGCGATCAGCGCACCACCCCACGGTTTTATCCCCAAATATCGGGAAAGAGTGGTATAATAACTGCTTAGAATTTCTGGCTGCCATACCGGCATCTATTCATTATACTAAACAGACTCAATATACGAAAACGGAGGTATTCCTATGCCATTTGGAGGTAACGATTGGCTTGCCTTGACCCCGGAACCGACCGTGGAACCGGAGATTCCTATTTGCGACCCCCATCACCATTTCTGGGACCTTCGGACAGAGCGGGTTCCCTATCAACGGTATCTGATGCACGAGCTCGCCGATGACGTGAACAGCGGCCACAACGTGCGCTCCACTGTGTTTGTTGAAGCAAGAGCAATGTACCGCGCGGACGGACCGGAGGAGATGCAGCCCGTGGGAGAAGTTGAATTTGTGCAAGGACTCGCGGCTGCCAGCGCAAGCGGTCTCTACGGTCCCTGTCGAGCTGCAGCAGCAATTGTCGGACACGCCAATCTGAACCTTGGGGATCGGGTTGAGCCGGTGCTTGAAGCGTTGCAAGCAGCCAGTCCCAACCGATTTCGTGGTATCCGCCATGCGGTCACTTGGGACCCCCATCCAGAGATTGAGAACACAAGCGCACACAGAATGCCAGGGCAGTTGGCCACCGAGAATTTTCGGTCAGGCGCACGGGTGCTCGCGGATATGGGACTCTCCCTAGAGGCGTGGCTCTACTTCCCACAGCTGCCCGAACTGGCTGAGTTCGCCAAGGCACTGCCGGATTTGACCATTATTCTCAACCATATCGGTGGATTGCTGCGGGTAGGTCCCTATGCCAACCGGGATGACGAGGTGCTCACGACTTGGCGGAACGGTCTCGCTGCTGTCGCAGAATGTCCCAACGTCAACGTTAAACTCGGAGGCATCGGTATGCCGCGCACCGGTTTCGACTGGCACGCTCGAACAACACCCACCGGCTCGGAAGAGCTCGCCTCAGATATGGCACCCTTGATGAATTACTGCATTGAACGGTTTGGTCCTGACCGGTGTATGTTTGAGAGCAACTTCCCGGTGGATAAGGTATCGTACTCCTACAACGTGATGTATAACGCTTTCAAACGATTGTCGTCGGGTTACTCAGATCCGGAGCGTGCCGCTATGTTCCATGACACCGCCACCCGTGTCTACCGGATAGAAGTATAGATTATTGACAGTGAAACGTGGACCGTTCATCAGAAGCTCGATATTGGCGCGATGTACGCATTAAAGGGATGAGGGGTATCAGGGTATTATGCAGAGAAAAAATCCGTCAGGCATAAAGAGCGGCTTAACTAACTACGGAGATCCGGAATTCAGCGTCTATATCCGTAAGGCGTTTGCGAAGGCGATGGGATATTCGGATCAGGAGTTAGAACGTCCAATCGTCGGCATCATCAACACCTTCAGCGGTTTTAATAGCTGCCACCACAATTTTGGCGACCTTATCGAAGCGGTGAAGCGAGGGGTGCTGTCTCACGGTGGATTGCCAATCGAATTCCCAACAATTTCGCTTGGAGAGATGTTTACTGCACCGACGACGATGATGTTCCGTAACCTGATGGCGATGGATACGGAGGAGATGATCCGTGCCCAACCGATGGATGGCGTTGTGCTGTTAGGCGGATGCGATAAAACCGTTCCCGCCCAATTGATGGGTGCCGTGAGTGCAGATCGACCGGCGATTTGTGTGGTTGCGGGGCCGATGATCACTGGAGATTATCAGGGCGAACGCCTTGGGGCATGTACCGACTGCCGCCGATTCTGGGGTGAGTATCGCGCAGGGCGTTTGAATACAAACGAGATAAATGAGATCGAAGGACGATTGTGCGCTAGCACCGGAACCTGCATGGTGATGGGCACCGCTAGCACCATGGCAGCGTTGGCAGAAGCGCTCGGTTTGATGCTGCCCGGCGGTGCGGCTATCCCTGCGGTGATGGCGGAACGGCGCCGTCATGCAGAGGCAGCGGGTAGAACGATTGTCTCGTTGATTAAGAATGATCTCCGACCATCGAAAATTTTGACGCAACGCTCCTTCGAGAACGCAATCCGCCTGCTGATGGCGCTCGGTGGATCAACAAACGCTGTTATCCACCTGACCGCAATTGCGCGACGACTCGGCATCCGACTGAAACTCACCGACTTCGACAAAGTCAGCGATGAAACCCCCGTCCTAGTGAACCTCAAGCCGAGTGGTACCTATTACATGGAGGACCTCTTTAAAGTGGGTGGAATCCCGGTTGTGATGAAAGCGCTCGAAGATGTCCTCCACCGAGATGCGCTGACGGTGACCGGCACCACCATCGGAGAAAATCTGTTTGATGTGCCCCAACCGCCAGCGTGGCAGGAGGTTATCAAGCCCAGGACAGCACCGCTATTTGAATCTGGAACAGTTGCCAGCCTGTTCGGGAACTTAGCACCAGACGGGGCAGTGATTAAGCGATCAGCGGCTTCCCCTAATCTGTTGACGCATCGGGGACCGGCGGTCGTTTTTAAGTCGCTGGACGACCTGCACAACCGTATCGATGACCCCAATTTGGTTGTTACTAAAGATCATGTCATTGTCCTCCAGAACGCGGGCCCTATCGGTGGACCGGGGATGCCGGAGGCTGGCTATCTCCCGATTCCGAAGAAACTCTTACAGGCTGGCGTTAAAGACATGGTTCGGATCTCCGACGCGCGGATGAGCGGCACAGCATTTGGTACAATTGTGCTTCACATCGCCCCTGAAGCCGCGGTCGGCGGGCCCTTAGCGTTGGTAGAGGAGGGCGATCTGATTGAGTTAGATGTCCCGAACAAGGGCCTAGAATTGCTAGTAGACGAGGACGTATTGGCAAAACGGAGAGCGCAGCTTGTGCTTCCTGAACCACACTTCCAGCGAGGCTATGGGTTGCTATATACCCAACACATCGAGCAGGCACACTTGGGTTGTGACTTTGATTTCCTATAGTTATACCGTTGTTATTATAGTAGATTTTAGAATTACTTAGACACTCCAAACCGGTGCGATTGCAAACCGCTTCTACCATTCCCCCGTTTGGTAGGCACTGTTTCCAACTGTGCCGATGCGGTGCGATTGCAAACCGCTTCTACCATTCTCCCGTTTGGTAGGCACTGTTTATAACTGTGCCAATGCGGTGCGATTGCAAACCGCACCTACCGGAGGACAAAAGTGTCTACTTATTTTCCCTAATTCACCACAAATTATAGAAGGAGAATAGTGAAATGCTCGATGAACAGTACCAAAAAGGGGTTGAACAGTTTTCAAAAATGGTTGGCACCGACAAAATAGATCAGTTAAGAGAGAAATTTAGGGCGTTATCTCCGGATTTTGAAAGGTGTGTGATGGGCGTTGTCGGCGGTGAGATTTGGAGCCGCCCCAACCTAGATTTAAGAACACGGAGCCTTTGTAGTATTGCGATTTTAGCGGGGTTAGGGCGCGTGAATGCTCTGGAGTTGAACGTTCAAATGGCACTGAATAACGGCGCAACGAAGGCTGAAATCATCGAGGTCTTTTTTCAAGTCGCCGCGTACGCCGGTTTTGCCGCCGCATGGGACGGGTTGGAAAAAGTCAATGAGATCTTCCAAGACTCTGATTCCTAATCCAGCCAACTTCCGACGGGACTATCTACTGACCTCAAGCATTGAGCTATACTAACCCAAGTTGCTAGTGTTAAAAACCCAGCGATTTGCGATTAAGAGTGGAGACTTTTAGCTTTCGCTCCAGCTGCTCTGAACCTCGATTTATCGGGGCAGGGCATGATGCGTGATAACTATTTACCTAAGCACGTAAGGACAGCGCCTTGCGCTCCAGCGGAGCGACATGTCTATAGAACGGCGACATCACCACCCTTCCGTGCTCCAGCGGAGCACTATGTGGCAACTTGAACCGTGAATGGCTAAACAGGATAAGCGTACCGGGAAAGCAAGTCAAAGCGATTGCCCCTCTTTAGCCCCAAGCTGCTCTGAAGCCCACCTATCCCGATTTATCGGGGCAGGGCGACCTGTGGGTTGCATCAATGCCGGTGCATCTGTTCATTATCCACAATCACTAACAAAATCTAACATTAGCTAACACTTTTGGTAAAATGGGCGTGGTTGGTGGATGATGGGTCGCTATAGCGGCAGCCCATCTGATAACTACATATTAAGGAACTCACAGCGCTAAATCCTGACGCATCTATTTTTGAGGAAAGGAATATTATATGAGTCAACCAACTCGTGTTGCGATTCTTGGTCTTGGACAGCGCGGGCTGCAGCATTTGCGCTCACTTTGGAAACTCCAAAGCGAGGGACTTGTCAAAATTACAGCCTTAATCGACGTTTTTGAGGATAACCTTGCGGAGACAAAGATTCAAGCTTATGTGGACGAGTTTCACCTTGACAGCATCTACACCTCAGCCGATTTTGGGGAGACCCTCGCCTCTCAATCGCTAGATGCAATCTACTTTGCGCTTCCTCCCGGCGTCCACAACGGCGAGATTATCCAAGCGGCGAATGCGGGGATACACATTTTCGCTGAGAAGCCGATGAGCCTGTACCTGAACGAAGCCGTTGAGATGGAGGGTGTAATACAGGAAAACGGCGTTATCTCCACAGCAGGATTCCAACAACGGTACGATTCGCGTTACGAAGCTGTCCACAAATTCCTCGCGGATAAACAGCCAGTAATGACCACCATGGTAGTAAACGGCCCACTTGAGGGGCATTCAACCAAACATACCAAAACCGAGACATTGGGGGGACCGGCTAACCGTGTCTGGACAGCAAACTTTGAGTGGTCGGGCGCTACCGTTGTAGAAGGCGGGATCCACCAAACAGATCTGATGCGATATTGGTTTGGGGATATCTCATGGGTTGAAGCAAATTATATCCATCGTGACGCATCGGACATCGTTGATGATGGGAATAACCCGTATGCCTACAGCGTAAGATTCGGCTTTGAGTGCGGCTGCATTGCCAATCTCATCCTATCTCGTCTACGCCAAACCTACTACAGCGATAGCTATGAAAGCATACTCTGGACACACGGACATCTGAAGTTTGAAGGGAACAATGTAGTCGCCTACTACTATGACGGGCCATATCCGCCGGACGACACCCCGACAAAGGACGCAGTTCGTCATATACTTCCGACCTCCCCTTACGTGGATTCAACGGAAGAGATCAGTCGGGCGTTCGTCCGGGCGATTTCAACGGGGGATTCAGCGCAGCTCAAGAGCACCTTTGCGAGTAGTATGAATAGCCTTGCAGCAGTGCTTGGCGCGAACGCGTCCGATCAGCTCGACGGTGAGCGTATATATCTCAAGGATTTTCTTGCAGCTCCGAGGTACGATCGGTTCCGCCAAAAGCCTACTATGGTGCATTAGACAAATAAGTGGACATTTCCCAAGGAATTTTCGATAAAAAAAGGCATATACATTTACTCAATCGAACCTCTGTCGATTATCCATGAGAAATATATATGCCCTCTGATTTAGGTTGAGGTGACGCAAATATACCGCAGCCACCATCAATCACTGCCGCAACGCTAAACAGGTCAACTGAGTCCCTTATCGTTGTCTGCCGTGAAAAGAGCGAATCTTATGTTTCCGTTGCCGTTTCAGTTCTAAGCGACGCCGCTTTTCACTCGGCTTCTCATAGAAGCTACGTCGTCTGATCTCCGTGACGATACCTGCCTTGCCGCATATCTTCTTGAAACGAGCGAGCGCTCTATCAAGTGTTTCGTCTGGTTCGACTCTAACGTGAATCATTATTTCAAACCTACCCCCCTTCCGACTGTTGGGATTTTAGCAACCGTTGACAGCTTCTGCAGGAAGTGTAACATAGATAATCATGAAAAAGCGTAAAGTAATGCAACACCTGCACAGATACCGACACAATAGAATCTCGCCAGCATCTTTCCGATATCTCAATACAGATTAGATTCAGCTGACATCTAATCGTGAATGCGAAATAGTCCTGTACCTGCTTTACCAAAATCCCAAGCTTGCTCTATTGAAGTGCTATTTGTTATTATACCAACTTATAGCGCTAATCTCAACAGAAAAATTCGACACCCGCAATAATGGTTCCAAAAATCAGAACTCAAGACACCGAAAAGAAGGTCCAAATTTCTAGACTTCCCAATTAGTGAGGAGAGAAACATGACATTAAAATGGGGCGTGCTTGGCGCAGGAAGTGTTGCACAACGGCGAGCCATCCCGGCGATAAACAAGGCGAAGGACGCAACGCTTGGTGCACTGTTTTCTAGAGACGAAGAGCGTGCCCAACGGCTAGCGACGGAACATCAGGCGCGAACGTACTATACAACGGTGAAAGATCTCCTGTCAGATCCAGCGTTAGATGCAATCTACGTTTCGACACCTGTGTATCTGCATTGTGAACAGGTGGTTGAGGCCGCCGAACAGGGATACCATGTCCTCTGTGATAAACCGATGGGGTTGAACACGGTAGAGTGCCAACGGATGATTGATGCCTGCGAAGCGAACGGCGTACATCTACAGATCTGTTTCCTATTTCGTTTCCACTCCTGTTTTCAAAAAATAAAAACGTGGATAGAGGAGGGACGCTTGGGACGAATTGTCCATGCACGGATGCCGTTCCTTAAACCGTTTCCCATCCCGCCGGGGGCATGGCGCGGTAACCCGGATCAGGGCGGCGGTGGATGCTTGATGGACCTCGGCGCACACGGGGTGGATCTTTTACGTTACATCGTCGGGGAGGTGGATCAGGTCAGCGCATTCTGCAACACGGCTATCCACGGCTATGATGTTGAAGAAACCGGCACAATCATGATGCGTTTTGAGAACGGGGCTCAAGGGCTCGTTGACACCAGTTTCGCTGCTGCGGGGTGTGACCTTGTTATTGAGATATACGGCACCAATGGATGGGTGTGGGTCCATAATGATGACGGTTGGAAAATTAAGCTCGCCGCTAACGGCGAATCGCAAACCATCGACTCTCCGTTTGAAGATCTCTACCAGAGCCAATTCGAGCATTTCGCACGGTGCGTAACTCAAGAGGAAGAACCGATTGCCACGGGACTGGATGGACTGTGCACCAATGCTATTCTTGCAGCTGCCTATGAGTCAGATCGGACAGGTGCAGCGGTTTCATGTTCCGTAAAATAGAGCAGCAGCGTTTTTTCGGAAGCGGGCGGGGGGTTGCCTGCCCGTACAGTTTCTTCGCACGATCCCTTGATATGAGAAGCGTCTCAATCAGATAATGACAAAATGTCACCATCACGAAAAACAACAGTCATGGTGACATTTTGTCCCGATTTGAGTGTGCCAATATGTCATCGACAGGCGCAGGATCCAGTAATAGCAAGTTGGCATATCTATTGCATAATGAATAGCCGTACCGTTTCATTATCAGTTTCAACTTCAACGAAAAGGAGATTAAGATATGCCACTTATACCGTTAGGAGATCGGATTTTAATCCGGCGCACGGAAGAAGACGAGCAGACAACCAGTGGCGGGATTATTATCCCTGACACTGCCAAAGAGAAACCCCAAGAAGGCGAAGTTATCGCTGTCGGAGAGGGCCGGTTGCTCGACAATGGCGGACGGCAAGCGATTGATGTCGCAGCTGGAGACAAAATTCTGTTTGGTAAATACTCCGGCACCGAAGTAACCTATGAAAATGAAGAGTTGCTGATTCTGCGCGAAGATGACATCTTGGCAAAAATTAGCTAATTTTGGACGCTGAGAGAATTAGGAGGAATAAACATGGCAGCAAAACAGTTGGCATTTGATGAAAGCGCACGTAACCAGATTAAAGGGGGCGTGGACGCACTTGCGAATGCTGTAAAAGTAACGCTCGGTCCAAAAGGACGGAACGTTGTTCTTGATAAGAAGTTCGGCGCGCCGACAATCACCAAAGACGGTGTGACCGTTGCAAAAGAGATTGAGCTTGAGGACCCCTACGAGAATATGGGCGCCCAGATGGTAAAAGAGGTCGCATCCAAAACTAGCGATGTCGCCGGTGATGGAACAACAACCGCTACCATTTTGGCACAGGGAATCTACCGCGAAGGTCTGAAGAACGTTGCCGCAGGTCGTAACCCGATGGCGCTCAAACGTGGTGTTGAGAAAGCGGTCGAGGCTGTTGTGGACCGTTTGCAAGGCATGAGTCGAGAGACTTCCGAGAAAACGGAAATCGCACAGGTCGCTTCTATCTCTGCCAACAACGACGAAGAGATTGGTAACCTGATTGCGGACGCGATGGAAAAGGTCGGCAAAGACGGCGTTATCACCGTCGAGGAAGCCAAAAGCCTCGAAACTACGCTTGATGTGGTCGAGGGTATGCAGTTCGATCGTGGCTACCTGTCGCCCTACTTTGTCACCGATCCCGACCGTATGGAAACTGTGCTTGAGGACGTATATATCCTCATCCATGAGAAGAAAATTAGCGCGCTGAAGGATCTTGTACCGATGCTTGAGCGAGTTGCTCAACAAGGCAGACCGTTCCTCATCATCGCCGAAGATGTGGAAGGGGAAGCGTTGGCAACCATCGTTGTTAACAAGATTCGCGGAACCATCCGTGGCGCAGCGGTTAAAGCCCCCGGTTACGGCGACCGCCGGACCGCAATGCTTGAAGATCTCGCTGTCCTCACCAACGGACGCGTTATCTCCGAAGACCTCGGCATTAAGCTCGAAAACGTGAACCTGAACGACCTCGGTCAGGCAAAACGGGTTGTCATCGACAAAGACAACACAACCGTTATCGAAGGCGCCGGTAGCACCGAAGCCATTCAGGGGCGGATTAATCAGATTCGTAAGCAGATTGACGACACCACGTCCGACTACGACCGCGAAAAACTGCAAGAACGCCTTGCCAAGCTCGCTGGCGGCGTTGCTGTCATTAATGTTGGCGCAGCGACCGAAGTTGAGATGAAAGAGAAGAAGGCACGCGTTGAAGACGCTATGCACGCAACCCGTGCAGCGGTTGAGGAAGGTATCGTCGCAGGCGGAGGCGTTGCACTTGTCCGGGCATCATCTGCACTCGATGATGTCAGTCTCGATGACGAAACCGAGCAGGTCGGTGTTGATATTGTACGCCGCGCCCTCGAAGAACCGCTTCGTCAGATTGCACGGAATGCGGGCCAAGAAGATTCAGTCATCCTCGCCAAAGTGAGAGAGGAAGCTGAGAGTGTTGGTTACGATGCCCTGAGAGATGAATTTAACGACATGTTCAGCGCAGGCGTCATCGATCCGACCAAAGTGGTCCGTGTTGCGCTTCAGAATGCTTCCAGTATCGCTGGTCTGATGATTACTACAGAAGCATTGGTCGCAGACATTCCGCAAGACGAACCACCCATGCCGGCAGGACCTCCCGGCGGTGAAATGGGCGGTATGTACTAAACGTCTGAAATTACAGCTAAGTATGGGGGGCAAAGATTTTCTTTGCCCCCTATTTTTTTTCTCCCCGATATCTCCAATCTATTTTCCAGCGGTTATCGCGCCTTGCACACCAATGCGACTCCTTTCCCTCCGCGTTCGCTTCAAAATTAACCCAAGCCGCTGAGCTTCCTTCACGCTTGACAAAATCAACCAAATCTGATTTACTTAAAACGACATTGGACTTCTGGGAAAGATTTGCCACAACCAATTTAACTAAAAAATACCGCTCATGTAAAGAATGAGTGCAACGGAAACCGTAAGAAAATTGCAAAGTTGGAAGACTGGGGGGGTGGCAGTCCCATCCAACCTTCCTGTCTTTTCCTTCCTTTCTTCCTCTTTTTTTGATGTTTTGCACTTTCTTTTTACATGAGCCAAAAATACTCGACGACATGCGCCTATCATGGAATGAAATCCGCACCCGCGCCGCAACATTCGCTCAAGAGTGGGCGGATGCAGGCTACGAAAAGGGACAAACCCAACTCTTCTATCGTGACTTTTTCGCCATCTTTGACCTGTCCGTGCGCCGAGTTGCCTCGTTTGAAGAGCACGTTAGATTGCTCGATAATAGGCACGGCTTTATTGACCTATTCTGGAAAGGCGTGCTCCTCGTTGAGCAGAAAAGCGCAGGACGCGACCTAACAGAAGCCAAAGAGCAGGCGTTCTCCTACTTCCCCGGTATCAACGACGCTGATCTGCCGCGCTACCTCCTCCTGAGCGATTTCCAAACCTTTGAGTTATACGACCTCGACCAAGATGAAAGCCTCGCCTTTAGCCTCCCTGAACTCCCTGAACATATCGAAAAATTTAGCTTCAGCTTGGGTGTGGAGAAGCGATCTTTCAAAGATCAAGATCCGGTCAATATCGAGGCATCGGAGCGGGTTGGGCAACTCCACGACGCGTTAGCAGACTCCGGTTATACAGGACACAATCTGGAACAGTTTCTTGTGCGTATCGTCTTCTGTTTCTTCGCGGACGACACCGGCATCTTCGAGCCACGCGACATCTTTCTCGATTTCCTAGAGAACCGAACACAGGACGATGGATCAGACCTCGGCGGTTGGCTCACACAGCTGTTCCAGGTGCTCAACACGCCGGTAGAACAGCGCTCAACACTCCTCGACGAAGATCTTGCCCAGTTCCCCTACGTCAACGGCGACCTATTCCGTGAGCAACTGCTCATCCCATCATTCGATTCCGAGATGCGCCAACGGCTCATTGATGCCTGCCATTTCAACTGGTCGGAAATCTCCCCGGCAATTTTCGGATCGCTTTTTCAGTCGGTGATGGACAAGGATGAGCGCCGCGCCATAGGCGCACACTACACCACCGAAAAGAACTTCCTCAAAGTCATTGAGCCGCTCTTCCTTGACAAGTTACGCGCTGAGTTTCAACGCCTTCGAGAACGCAGGGATAACCGTCGCCTCCCTGCGCTGATCACCTTCCAACAGAAACTCGGTCGGTTGCGCTTTCTTGATCCAGCGTGCGGCTGCGGCAATTTCCTAATCATTGCCTACCGTGAACTGCGGGCATTAGAAATAGAGGTGTTAAAGGAGATCCGTCCGCACGGTCAGCTTGACCTGCTCGCGCAGTCGCTCTCGGTGGTCGATGTGGATGCGTTCTACGGGATTGAATTGGGAGAGTTCCCGGCACACATCGCCGAGGTTGCCCTGTGGATGATGGACCACATCATGAACAATCGCTTGAGTTTGGAGTTTGGTCAGACCTATGCACGTATCCCATTGGAAAAATCTCCGCATATCAGAGGCGGCGATGCGCTAGAGTTTGATTGGGCGGACCTACTGCCGCCGGAGGAATGTTCCTACGTGCTCGGCAATCCGCCGTTTATAGGGGCGAAGTACGCATCACCACAGCAGCGCGAGCAGGTGCGACACATCGCTGCCCTAGGCGGAAGCGGCGGCACCCTCGACTATGTAGCAGCATGGTTTATCAAAGCAGGTGAATACATCCAACAGAGCGAGGCACAGATCGGGTTTGTGGCGACCAATTCCATCACCCAAGGCGAGCAGGTGGCGCAACTTTGGCCCATCCTGTTTGAGCGTTGCACTTTAGAGATTGCTTTTGCCCACCGCACCTTTGCGTGGGGTTCCGACGCGCGCGGCATGGCGCACGTCCATGTGGTCATTATCGGGTTGACAAAACAGAGTGACGCGCCGCGAGAGAAACGACTGTTCTCCTACGACACTGCCACCGGTGAACCACACGAAAGCCATCACACTGTCCTCTCGCCTTACCTATTCGACGCCAGCGGATTGACTGATCCGCGGATTGTGGTGAAGAAGGAGTCCAGGCCGATCAATGGGCTACCAAGACTAATTATCGGCTCCAAACCCATTGATGGGGGACACTACATTTTCAACGCCGACGAGCGCGCTGCGTTTTTGCAAGAGGAGCCCGACGCCGAACCGTATCTGCGGCCCTTCGTGGGAAGTCGTGAGTTTCTGCAAGGTGGAGAACGGTGGATATTGCGCCTAGCTAATGTAGCCCCCCAAGTACTGAGGACGTTGCCAAGGGTCCGTGAGCGCATCGCCGCTGTCCGCGCCTATCGGCTAGAGAGCAGGAGCAGACCTACCCAAGCACTGGCCGCGACGCCGACGCTCTACCATGTCAACGTCGTTCCAAACGCACCGTTTTTGATCGTGCCAAGGGTAAGCTCGGAACGACGGGAATATGTTCCCATTGTTTGGATGGAACCACCGATTATTCCAAGTGATGCTGTAGAAGTTGTAGAAACCGCCACTAAGCCCCTATTCGCGCTGCTTACTTCGGCAATGCACATGGCTTGGCTGCGCCACGTCGGCGGCCGGTTAGAGAGCCGCTATCGCTACTCTATTGGTCTCGTATACAACACCTTCCCGGTGCCTCAAGTCCCCACAGAACGAATGGAACGCCTCGAACCTTACGCAGATGCTGTCCTCGCCGCCCGCGCTGCCCATCCAGACGCAACTTTAGCAGACCTCTACGACCCCGATCTCATGCCTCCGAACCTCCGCAAAGCACACCGTGACTTAGACCGTGCGGTCGATAGACTCTACCGGCGCTCTCCATTTTCCTCGGACCGTGAGCGCGTTGAACACCTACTCGGTCTGTACGAAAAAGTGATGATTCCATTAGCGGCAAACGTCCAGTCGAGACGAAGAAGCAGGAGACAATAGCGGAAAAACCGCGTCCCAACAGGCATCGACAGGACTTGATTGAAACTAAAAGAGCTGTTATAATTCTTTTTGCAGACTAAATAGTCTGGCCGTGACTGATAAGGAGTGACATTCTAAAAAGATAATCTGACACATTTATTGGAAAAATGTTTCTCATGAAAGTATTAGCTGTAATGACTTTGTTAGTCTTGTCTTTCGGATTTGCTACTGCATTTGGTGAGTTGACAAAAGAGGATTTAGCGGCGATTCGGTCTATTGTCAACGATGAAATTGCCAAGTCTGAGAAGACTATAAATGCTCAGATTACTGGAATAGATAAACGTCTGGGTGACATGAAGGCTATGATGATTGCGCTTATGGCGTTAATTGTGGTTGCTGTTACTGCTCCTGCAGCTATCATGTATAAGAGAGATAATCAGCGGCAAGTTACCAGTGAGCAGCAGGTCGCCAATGAATCAGACTAGAAAACAGTAGTAATTTAGGGAAATGCCTGAGACCTTTATAAAAGCTGATCCCTGATGACCGGGGGTGTGTCGCACACCTCACAAGGCACGAAAATGCGATTTCTATTGATTCTTGCTTTGCTGTTTCTCTCTGCTTGCGGCGGGGACAATCCAATATCTTCACTCTTTGGCGGCGAGGAGCATATTGAGATTATCACGATTGGTCCTTCCATCAAGCGATGTCAGGGATTTATTGAACAGGATTGCTATCTTGAGTACAATGACGATTCCGGTCGCTGGGAATTCTTCTACGAGGGGATTCAGGGCTTCGATTTTGAACCGGGGTACATCTATACACTTGAGGTCAGGTTGGAAGACCGCGGGACGGAGATACAGGATGTGGGACGGTATGCCTACCACCTTGTGAAGATAATCGAGAAGAAGAAGGCACCGGAGGATTTTAGTTACGGTTGGTAAGGTTTAACGGAAGGCAGCACGTAGTCCGTAGGTCGATTTTCCAAAATCGACGATTCTTCTCCCCGCTTGCGGGGCCGAGGGTGCCAAGATGTGAATCTCGACCTACAGGAGCACAAGGAGCGGCCGATTGTCCCCGGTGGTTTCGCACCAATGGAGCGGAGGATCGCCGTTCCCTACGAATAACTCGGTTCTAAGTCCCAGTGGGAAAGGTAAGGAACAATTATCCCATCCGAAGACTTCGATCCGCCAACGGCAAATCAACCCGCACATTGCGGCGCCGATGGGATTCGCGCAGCCCGATAGCAATCTCCAACGCCTCCCTGCCAAATTCACCCGGACAGATTAACTCTTCTCCCGCCTCAAGAGATCTGCAAACACCTTCGATAGCGTCCACCATCGAACTCCGCGGATACCACGGGTTGGGAAACTGACATTGGATGGGGCCACCCGTCTCTGGATGGGTGCTCCATAGCTCAAATTGGGCGTGGGCGTTGCGTGATACGATACGCCCCTTATCGCCGATAAATTCGAGCGTCCAGTTGAGCCCTGAAGTTTCGGCTTGCGTATTCATGACCGCACGCACACCGTTCTCATAAACGATATATCCCGACCCTGAGAGGTCGCCTTCTCCCGCTGCCCGTTCCTCGCTGTCCATGACACCGAAAACCCACCGTGCCGGGGCACCAGCAAACAGGCGAAAGAGCGCGAGGGTGTGGCTGTGAAGATTTGAAAGCGTGGACGGGCTATGACAGATCATCGATCTTAATTGCCCGATAGCGCCATCAGCGATCGCTTGACGCGCGTTGGTGTACCAGTTATACCAGTTAAGGTGGCACGCAATCGCAAGGATGACCCCATGCTTGTGGCAGGCATCGATCATTGCGTCCGCTTCGGCGAGGGTACGACACATCGGTTTCGTGGCATAGATCGCCTTGACACCCGCTTCCGCCAAGCCGATAGTGACCTCCGCACGAGGTTCAGGACGGGTGGTTAGGCAAACGATGTCCGGCTGCTCCTTCTCCACCATCTCCCGATAGTCAGTATAAAGCGCGTCAACACCCCAACGCCGTTTGAAATCATCTAGTTGCCCTTGATCTACATCGGCGGCGGCGATGAGGTCCACCCCACGCGCTTCAATCATTGCTGGTGCGTGTGCCCAGGGCCAGGGGTAGTGTGGCATTCCGATATGTTCATCGTCAATTGTGCTGCCCATTCTGCCACAGCCGACGACTGCACCACGATAGGTATGTTTGGGACCGGTTTCATGGACGACGCGAAATGCTTCGCCTTTGGGTTCAGCCATGAGGTTTTCCTTTCGCTATCAGCGCTGTAAGTCAAGACACAAAGCGTGAACCCAAAGCGTAAAGCACCTATTGCTTACGCCTCACGCTCCGCACTTGACCCCTTCTCCGATTCATTTCCGCTTCCGACTTTTGCTTTCAACGCTGCGAGATCGTCGTCAACGTTGCCCTTCGTTTCTAACGCTGCAAACTCATCCTCAAGGGGATCGCGTTCAAAATCAGCCAGCTCAGCGGCGGCATCCGCCCTAGCTTCGATATCACCGACCTTCTGCTCCATCCTATCGAAGGTGTCAAACGCGCTGCTATCTTTCATACCCGCCATCGTTTCATGGATAGCCTTTTGCGCTTTAGCGCGTTTCTGACGGGCAATCAGCAGATGCTTCTTGCGATTGGCTTCTCCAATCTTCACCTCTAAGGCTCTCAAATGTTCCTTGAGCTGGCCAACCGCTTGTCGCTGCTTGTCCCATTGGATTTTGTACTCATCCGCGAGCTGCTGCGCCTCATTTCGGCGTGCCAAGGCCTCCCGCGCTAGGTCATCGCGTTGCTGCTCAACAGCGACAGTCGCTTTCTCTTCCCACTGCTTAGCTTCCCCGGCGGCTTCCTGATATTGTCTCTGAAGCCGTTTTTCATCGGCAATCGCGGCAGCCACCTTCTGTTTCGTATCGACCAGCTGTTCCTGCATTTCGATAGTCAGCTGGTTGAGAACCTTTTCCGGTTCTTCCGCCTTGGTCAGTGCATCGTTCACATTGGCTTTGAAGATTGTGGAGATTCGACTGAAGACACTCATTTTAATATCCCTCCATACCATACAGGCTGCGATGTAAGTGAATTGAACCGTTGGACGGTTCATGAAATCGCTTTTGATGGTGCAAGGGAATTGCCATTCAGTCTTATGGTTATCAGGGAAACGTAGCAGCTCACGCTTCGTTGCTTCCAAAGAGTTGTAGTTCTAACTGTCCTAGCTCAATCAGGCTTTCCAAGTCCTGCATATCCTCGGGGGCGTGTTGGGCACATAGCGTACGCACCGCATCCAACGCTACCTCGCCTGCCTGTCCCAACATTCGGGTTACATCGGCAATATCTTGAACCCGACCTGCCCGAAGTTTTATGAGAACGAGGTAACGTAAAGGGATAATTGGCAAGCCTTGGGCATCCCGGTTCGCTTGTGCATCGGCGATGGCATCTGCCCACCATACATCGTCGCCTTCTAATATGTTCATCAATTCACTGTCAGGGGTCGTCCATGAAGAGCCACCAATACTCAACTCCCCTTGATAGATGAATCCCACCTCGGCAAGTTTCTGGCGTGCCTGCGAACCATCAACGCTCCGAATCACAATATCTATATCTTGAGTCATTCGCTCCGGCATATACAACCGTGTTGCCACCGCACCAACTACCGCCCATTGAATGGGGGATAGAATTGAGGTGAGATCTGTCCACATCATTTGAGTTGTCCGTCCTTTAAGGAAACTGAGAGGGCTGCCCGTGCCAGGGCTCCGCTTCCGCTGGGCAATTTTGATCAGAACCTTCCGAGATTGTTTGGACATATTGGTTTTCATGACAATCTTACCAATGGCATTGCTGCCGCCTAAGTCTAAAGTGAGAGTATTATACAACCAAATCCCCCGCATGTAAAGAGCCCCTTGATTTTGGTTAAGGCTATTCAGTTTTCCATTTTTGACCGGTTCCGGAATGACCCGAAGTGGAAACAGTGCCTACCAGACGGGAAAACGGTAGGAGTTGTTACTAACCACACCGGTTTGGAGTGTCTCATTAATTCTAAGGTCCACTATAAATGACCCTAATTTTTCTGAAACTTACCCTTGATACTTAACGCATGTTATGGTAAAATAATGTCCATCATCTCAGTCTTGAAGATGACTTAATATATGTAGGAGTTACGCCCTTGGCGCGATTCGCTGCGCGGACAGGCGATGAATTGTCGAACTACTGATCGAAGATTCTCGGAACGGAAACTTTGAGCGTTCAACTCCGTAAGCTCTACCTATGATAATCTCACACATGGAGGATAAATATGGAACTCGGTTCAATTCACGATGCAGCAGGAAAGGGTGACCTTGATACAGTGAAGAAAATCCTTGAACAGAACCCTTCACTCGTCAACCAAGATGATCAATATGAATGGCGGCCGATATTTCATGCCGGATTAAGCCGCCGTTACGAGGTCGTTAAGTATCTGATAGACTGTGGCGCGGATCTGGCAGCGCACGACGGTTATGTGATACACTACGCGGGACAAGTGACAGATAACAAGGAAATCATATCACTGCTCGTGACGTATGGAGCATTGGATGCACACACCCATCCGTCAAGCGAACCTGCACGGCAGTTTATTTACGCTGTGTTCTTAGCCAATGCCGAACGCGTCAACGCAATGCTCCGTGATAGCCCGAAGCTAGCCCAGGAACGCTATGCCCGTGGCGATACAGCGTTGCACCACGCCACCCGAAACGGCGACTTGGAAATTGTAAAGCAGTTGGTCAGGGGCGGTGCAGATGTCAACGTGGTAGCGGATCAAGGACATTTTCCGCTGTATTGTGCAGCGGGGCATGGGCACGCAGAAACGACGCGGTATCTGGTAGAAAACGGCGCCGATTTGCACGCTAGGCTTGCGGACGGCAAAACAGTTACCGAATGGCTGAAACAGTATGCGGACAGTGACCGTCGCTTGAAATCCACTCTGGATGTATTGGAGGGGTAGCACTCGCTTTTTGACGCCGTAGAAACGTTGATGTTACCGGTTCTTGCCATCAGCACTGATCTGGAGGAGAGCAGTACTCACCGCCAGCCACGTGGGCGCCACGCTGTACCTCCTTGTGAGATACAAGCAGATCGGTACGCTTATGTTGTACACACTGAAAAAGGATTAGCAGATAGGAGGTTTGGGGGGCCATCTATATCGTGATTGTATGGGTGACACGGTGGCCTGCCGGCCCAATTTCCTTGTCGGACAGGTCCCTAATAGTGCAGCCACTTCCACAGCTCCCTTAGCGTCGGGCGTTTGCCGTACATCAGTATGCCGATTTTGTATATTTTTCCCATGACCAAGTTTGCGCCCACGATCGTTGCAATCATCACAGCAATATTAATCAAGATTTCCCATAACGGTGGAGTAAGCACGCTGATTCTCATGAACATAATAAGCGGAGAGAAGAACGGGACATGCGATAGGACTATGGTCAATGTGGAATCTGGCACACGAAATAGACCGAACATCAACATAAAAGGGATGACTAACACCATCACAAGCGGGGTTACGACCTGTTGCGCCTCCTCCTCACTGTTACAGATCGCGCCGACAACAGCATAGAGGGTGGAAAAAAGAAAAAAGCCCGAAACAAAATAGATTAGAAAATACAGAAACGCTGATGGACCCGTTGACTTGATAATATTGGTGATTTCAATCAACTGCGGGGGCAGCTCCTGTCTGCCAAATAAGCCCAAAATCGGATTGATATTCATCAACAGCAGCACAGCACAAGCACCCCATATCAAGAACATACTGAGGCAAACCGAACAGACACCAATGATTTTTCCAAGCAGCAGTTGATACGGCTTAATGGAAGAGATAATCACCTCCACAATGCGAGTTGTTTTCTCTTCAAGCACACTTCTCATCACTGAAGCACCGTATAACAACGTAAAAATATATAAGGAAAAAGTCAAGATATAGGTCAGTCCGAGCTTAACAAAGGTGGTCTCCCTTCCCGCGACCGTGGCTGTTTCTGCGTCTTCGACCTTCTCCGCTGTGGCGGTAACAGCATATTCCGTAAGGCGAATCCGCTGCATCAGCGTCCTAACTTCGTGTGCAGCGTACCCTTTGTCCTCAAGTCGCTTGTTGATAACAATTTGGGAAATGACTCGTCTGAAAGCACGTTGCGTCTCAAAGTTGGTGAGATTTTTCGCGTAATAGCTAACTTGAAGGCGTTCAAAGACATCCGCTGGAATTTCGATATATCCCTGGATTTCTTTCGCCTCGAGCTGCTGATTCAGCTGGTTTTTTATTTCTAGATTGCCGTTGAAATCGGAGGGATGCTCAATCAACTGGTAAACTCGCCTGCCGTCATGATGGAAAAATGGATCTTCATCAAGAGCGCGCTGCATTCTGGAGAAGATTGCCCCCGTTTCATCAAAAACGACAAAGGTTTTTGTCTCGTCGGATTTATGCTGCAGCGTCATCATCAGACTGGGGAGAACCATCATAATACACATCATCACTGGCATCAACAGGATTGACGCTGCAAACCCCTTTGTTTTTACCCGCGTTATGTACTCTCTTTTAATAACTGTTATGACTTTACGCTGCATCTGCTCGTCCCCCTTCGCCCTGCACACTTTGAACGAATATCTCATGAAGTGTGGGTTCCATTAGCTCAAATCGGGTGATATCCACTGACGCTTCGACAAGCTCCCTCAAAAGGGCGTTATAGTGTTCTGGAGCACGCAGCTTGACCTCCACATATTGACCGAAGTCATTACAGCTGACGACAAATCGGGAATTCTTAATCAGGTCAACGTTTCCCGAATACTCAATCTCTACTGAACCCTTCCCGAAGGACTTTTTGATTTCTTTCAGATCGCCTTCTACTACAATTTTGCCGGCATTTACCAAACAGATTCTTTCGCACAACCGCTCCGCTTGCTCCATGATATGTGTGGAAAAGATGATAGTTGCGCCGTCAGCGTTGAGTTCAAGCATCAAATCTTTCAGCAGCGTCATATTGATGGGGTCTAGACCGGAGAAGGGCTCATCAAGGATAATGAGCTCAGGCTTGTGAATAACGGTAGTGATGAACTGAATCTTCTGCGCCATGCCCTTCGACAGCTCTTCAATCTTTCTATTTTTCCACTCAGCTAAATCCATCTTCTGCAGCCAACGATCTATTTCATCGAAAGCGTCTACGCGGTTCATCCCCCTTAACTCCGCCATGAAAAGGATAACGTCTCCTACCTTCATCTTTCGATACAGCCCCCGCTCTTCCGGCAGGTAGCCAATTCGATCCGCAAAATCTGCGCTCGGTCGATTTCCGCTGAAGGCAATTGTCCCTGAATCCGGCGCGATAATATCCATAATCATCCGGATGGTGGTGGTTTTACCGGCACCGTTGGGCCCCAGCAGTCCGTACACCGCTCCCTTTTCGATATTAAAGGAAATGTTGTCAACAGCTTTGAAATCCCCAAAGTGCTTACTGATGTTTTCAACCTGAACTAAGTTCATATTTGATACCTGCTATTACTCAGTAGTGCTAGTGTACAGCTGAGGATACGTTCTCTCATCTCGGACTCAGCATGATGCGTGAAAAGTCGAGTGTCCAAGCATCAGGGCCCCGAGCTCAGCTTCGTCCGTCCGTGATGGTGGAAGAACCCCGACAATTTTCCCGTTATACATCACCGCAATCCGGTCACTCAGACTTAACAGCTCCTCCAAATCTGCGGAGATGAGCAGAATTGCTTTGGAGCGGTTGCGGGCATCCATTAACTGCTGATGTACAAACTGAGCAGCATTGATGTCCAGACCATGTGTCGGGTGTGCGGCAATAATCAGTTCGGGATTGCTTTCCAACTCACGAGCAACAACCACTTTTTGCTGATTGCCGCCGGAGAGCGTCTGAATCGGGAGATTCAGGCCCCCTGTGCGGATCTCGTATTTTCCAATTACCTCATCTGCAAATTGATAGATAACTTTTTGTCGTAGCAATCCGTATTGGCAAAACGGGAGGCGACTGTGACTGCCGAGAATCAGATTGTCATCAATCCGGTCATTGAGGCTGATGCCGTGGCGATGTCGGTCGGCTGGCAGATGCACCAAACGCTTCCGCCGAATCTCAGCCGGCGATTGGCTGACAAGCGACTCGCCGTTTAAGGCAATCGCTCCACTATCACTTCTTCGCAGCCCTGTTAGTACCTCAATGAGCTCACTTTGTCCATTGCCCTCCACCCCAGCGATTCCTACAATCTCCCCCGCGGCAACGTCGAGATTAATCCCATCCAACACGGCCCGCCCATTTCTGGCACGAAGTGTAACCTCCTCTATATGCAGCATCGGTTGATCAGGCGTATTGACCCTCCGCTGTGTTTTTGGGGTATTAGAAGAATTGCTGCCAATCATCAACTCAGCTAACTCAACAACATCTGTCTCCACCTTTGGGAGCGATGCGACAGATTTGCCACGACGCATGACCGTGATTGTATCGGCAACCGCCATGACTTCGTTGAGCTTGTGAGTAATCAGGATGACACTCTTTCCCTCCGCTCTCAATCCACGTAGGCACTCAAACAATCTGTCCACCTCCTGCGGTGCAAGCACCGCGGTTGGCTCATCAAGGATTAACACCGCTGCGCCGTGGTATAGCGCTTTGAGGATTTCTGTATACTGCTGCGCCCCAATCGGGAGGGATTCGACCTTCGCATCAAAATCGAGCGGGAAACCGAGCTGTGCTGCAAGTGCTGTGATGGTACGGTGTGCTGTCGCTGTGTCGAGAAGGGCCTTGAATCGGCGAGGCTCCTTCGCGAGAACGATGTTTTCGAGGGCGGTCAACGCGGGGATGAGCGTAAAGTGCTGTTGCACCATACCGATACTGAGCTGAATCGCAGTGCGGGGACTGTTGATACGAACCGGCTCATCCCGACAGTAGATCTCCCCTTCATCCGGTTGATAAAGTCCGTAGAGGATTTTCATCAACGTCGATTTGCCGGCACCGTTTTCCCCAACGAGGGCGTGGATTTCGCCGCGCTGTAGCGAGAAATTTGCACAGTCGTTCGCCACAACTGTCCCAAACCGCTTGGTGATGCCACACATTTTGATGAAGGATGGGTTAGTCATAAAACAGATTTACGAATTGGAGGGTTACAGAGCAGGCTATAGTCGCTGACCGATACAGTAGCACAGCTGGTCGGGCGCTATCACAAAGAATACGCGGAAGGAGGTTTCGCCGTATGTATCGACCCGGAAATCAGCGGCCTCCTTGTCTAGTCCATGCCCCTTCAGCTCATTGAAAGCCGCTTCCACATCGTTGACCTCAAAGAAACAACCATCCTGTGTCGGGTCACCACCGTTCTCCGCTAATCCGATTCGGATATCGTCTCTTGCGAGGACCGCTGACTTACAGGGGGTGTCACTTCTGGAAACTGTTTGAAACCCCATTGTCTGTTCATAAAAAGGAATTGCCTGCTCCAAATTCTCAACAGGCAGGTTCATTTCATCTTCTTGATAAGGTTTTGCGGTCTTGAAGATAGCCTTGGTTTGCATATTTTCCTCCTATAATGACGGAAGTTGATAGTGTTAAAAACCCAGCAGTTTTCCATTGAGATTGGATTATTTCAGCTTGCGCCCCGGTTGCTTTGAATCCCGATTATCTTTGCCGTTTCTTACCACGATGCCAACGTTCAATCATGTTGGATGGAATCTCACGAAGGAACATTGAGCTGCCTCGCTCATAGTCGCCCATGCGGCGGACGACGGAGGTGAGATAAAGCTGATTTTGTGCACGGGTCATACCGACGTAAAATAAGCGGCGTTCCTCCTCAATGTCCTCTAACGACTTACTGCTACGCCAGTCCGGGAACGTTCCCTCTTCCATCCCCGTGATAATCACAACCGGGAACTCCATCCCCTTTGCTGCATGCAGCGTCATCAACGTAATCTTGTCCGTCTCCGCCTCCATCTCATCAGCACTGTTGATTAGTTTCTGATAGTCCAGAAAATCGGTCAAGCCCCTTTCAACAGAAGTCGTTTCAAAGTGTAAGACACCGTTCATGAACCGCGCCCGTCTCGCTTCCCAATCTCTATCCTCGTCCGATTCTTCAAACTGCCCCTGACCGAGTGTATCGACGAACCCTTGTAGCGATTGTTGCTCCGGAGGTTGCAGCTCCGCGTCGAGCGAATCTAGCGCCGGTCGATGTGTTCGGACATAGCGTGCAGCAGCATCGCAGAAGGTTTGCAGCCCGTCCGCTATATCTTCATCCATTCCAACATCTTGTCGATCTTGCCGTGTAGCAAGTATGCCAATTCCAACCAAGGGCAACAGCTCAGGCAGCGATCGCACCTCGCGACGACGGAGATCCGCTTTAATCAACTCATCAAACACACGGCGAGTGACCTGCACGTCCTCAATCGCTCGATGCATGATGTCATGTTCGATATTAAACTTAGTTGCGAGCGCCTGCAAGTTACAGCTTTCGCGCGGATAGAGGCGTTGGGCTGTCGCTAGTGTATCATAATAAGGATTAGCCAACCCCCGTTTGAGATATTTTCCGAGGTCACGTTCAAGTACAAGATTATCAAAATCGGCGATATTGTGTCCGATGAGAATCCGGTCCTGGATGAAACTCAGAAATTGGGGAAGCACCGTCTCAATGTTTGGTTCATTCGCTACCGTCTCGTTGTCAATCCCGTGGATGCGGGTACTCGATTGCGGGATCCGACCTGTCGGTTTCACCAGTTGATAGTAATGTTCCAGCTCACTGCCGATAGCGCTCAAACGGTTTGCGCCGATTTCAATAATCTCCGCGTTTTTGGGATTATTGTCTATCGTTTCGAGGTCGTAGACAATCATATCCGCGAGGTTAGGGCGCTCAAAGCTGCTCAAGAGCCGTTGACACAGCTTCAACGCGGTGACGCTGCGCGATTGCGTGAGCTGTGATTGGTTGAGTTGGAGAACATTCGCATCTGCGTTAATCGCGGAACCGAGTAAGATTGTTGTATCTGTGCGTTCAGGCAGGTCATCAAAGTCGCCAATTAGGATAGTGACCCCGCTTGCGTCCATTATGGAGTGCACAGGAAAACCGGGCGGCAGCAAGTCAGCATAAATTGAGAGGTCGAGGTATCGCTCTAAGGTATTCCTGATGATGTGGGCAGCGCAATAGGAGTCAATCCCGTAGTTTGCGATTAGGCGGATGGGATGCCCACGGTCAATTGTACTATACAGAGAATCTGTCGCAGCGCGAAGCCCGGGGATTTCAGACTGATTTTCAATCTCGTGCATATCTTCGGATCGGTACGGGCTACGTCTACATGAGAGGAGATCGAAGAGTCTGTTGGCGGTTGTGTGGGTTTTTTCGCCTTCCAGCTCCGCGTGGAAATCGTCAATCTGTTTGAAGAATTGACGCACATTCCAACGGGTGAGTGGACCGACATCATTCGGATAGTCATCGATTTTTCTAAGCAATTCAACCAATGAGATATTTTTCTGTTGTGCAAGCCACTTCAACCGGACCAGCGTTAGGTCGTCAATTAGCTGCTGCGGAAAATTAACTGCCTTTTCAATATCGCGTGGGAGCTGCCACTGAATGAAACTCAGATAGGCAAGAGTCCCCTGCGCGTACTCCTCTTGGAACGAGTTAATCCGTCCGATGCGCTGAAATCCAACCCGCTCCTGATGGAGGCGATCAACTAACGCCTCCGCCAATTGGTGCGTGCGATAAAAAACCGCGATGTCGCCGTAGGAGTAGTGTCGTTCCTCCACCAGTTTCCGAATCAACATGATAACAAGGTTTGCTTCTTCGTCAGGGGTATCCACCGTATAGTGATAAATCGTATTTCCAGCATCCTTGTGTGTTTTGAGGACGCTCTCTTTCTGACGCGTATTTTTGGCAATCACCGTCCCCGCAGCACGCAGGATTTTCTCGCTACACCGATAATGCTCCTCTAGCTCGACGACCGCCGGAGTGAAATCCTCCTTGAACTGCTCAATATATTTGGGACTGGAACCGCGCCAGCTATAGATGGACTGATCGCCGTCCGCAACCACCATCACGTTACCTTGAGGCACCCGCGAAAGGAGTTTGAGCAAAGCGTACTGTGCGGCGTTGATATCTTGATATTCATCAACGAGGATGAAGCGGAGGTCGTTGTGGTATTTCGCACGGACTGCCGGCACCTGTTCAAGCGCTTCGACTGACTTAGAGATGAGATCATCGAAATCAAGCGCGTTATGGGAGGCAAGTTTTGTCTGATACGCTTTGAGTAGGTCAGCGATATCTTGCAGTTGCTGCGGATCGTCAATAACAGTCCCATCCCGTAGCTGAATGTGCTCCCCATCGGCAGTCGGATCTTCTAGACTCACTTTATAGGTGCTAAGGATGTCGCGCAGCATCCACGGCGGATAGCTGAGCCGATTCTGGCGCAGTTCGCGCAAGCACTCAACGAGCACCTCGTCCTGTGTTTCTTGACTGAAAATGACAAAGTTTATTCCCAAACCAATCTCTTCGGCATGTTCGCGGAGTAAACCAACGCAGAAGGCGTGGAAGGTGTGGATACGAACCTCCAACCCTTGGGTCGTGCCGAGTAGCGCTTTAATCCGCTCAAGCATCTCCTGTGCAGCTTTGTTCGTAAAGGTAACGGCGAGGACCTGTTGGGGAGGAATCCGATGGTTCCGGATAAGATGTGCAATTCGGTGGGTGATGACCTTTGTCTTGCCGGTGCCAGGCCCCGCCACAACGAGCATCGCACCGTCGGTATGGGCTGCGGCTTGCTGCTGTTTTTCATTCAGTTCTTGTAAGAGTTCCATACACATAACCTCGTTTGAGCTTGTTTTCGTTAACCATATTTTAACATATCGATATAAAAAAGGCAAGCAATATTCCGGCTCATACCAGAAAAATCGGAAATGTGATTCGTGAAACGTGAAAGACATAAGTTCCTTCATTCATCGGTACAGACGGGCGAGAGAGCCCCAATCCTCCAGCACGGAAAAAAATGCGGCAAGAGCGCAACCGCCCTCGCCGCTTCCCATTATTAACCCTTCGCTAACGCTTCCAACGCGTTAAGGTGCCAGTCTGGATCTTCCAACGCCTCGTACACGACACCACCTTCGACATTTCGCGGCATAGGTAAGCCCAACAAGTGACAGAGCGTCGGTGCAACATCAATCACGCGCACCTGTCGCTCAAGTGCCACGCCTTGACGGACACCGGCGCCGGACAGAATAAACGTCGAGTGCTGCCCACCGATGCCAAAGCTGACGGAGGGAAGTTGCTTCCCGTGTGCACCGTCGAATTCCGGACGCAACGCGTAAACTACATCTCCTACCAGGTTACTAGTCAGGTTCACCATCTCGGCGTCCGCGTGTGTCAGTGCGAGAGAGAACGGATGTCTGCCGGTCTGCGAATCTTTATAGGCATGAAGCGCGGCGATAATCTCGCGTTGCGTTGCCTCATAATCGGCAGGATCAACAATGCCATCGGGTTCACGACCTTTGAGGTTGATGAAGATATGCACCAACCCAACGTCGACCGCACGGGTCTTCGACCAATCGATCTCTCGGGTCCCATCCTTGTAGACAATGAAGCCGGCCTCCTCTAACACTTGGGTGATATTTACCGAACGGAACTGATTCGGTGTCCCACCGTGATCTGCACACACAAGAATAACGGTATCATCGTCCGCGAGTTCCATCACGCGCCCAATCATCCGATCGACCGAAGCGTAGGTCCGAATGACGCCATCGCGGCAGCGTTGGACCGTTTCCGGAGGTGCACCACTTATCTCGTCCGCCTGACTTAAGAAGAAATGACTGGTATAATCTGGCGCGTGAGTTTCGACCATGAGGACATCCCACTCCCGTGTTTGTGTCAAATGCGTTGCAACATCGGCAAGCCGTTGGTGGTGGTATTCCAACGATTCAAAGTAGGTGTCGTCGTCTATCACACCCAACGCATCCCGTCCGGGGTTCTGAAGGAAAGTGCCGACTTCCTGATCAATCTCCCGTGCAATTTCGTCGGGGACGGTATAACCCGCTGGGGGCCAGATCTGTGGGACAAACAGCTCAAAGGCATCAGCATTTGGAGTGAGCGTAATCAATTTCATGCGGACATATCCCTCGACATCCGCTCCGTCGATCTCAAAGGTATCGAGCCAAAAATCGCTCCAATCCCCTACACCAAGTTCCGTAACGCTATCCGTCCCGGATCGGCTACGACATATCCGCAGCCGATCATAACCGTCTTCACCGGAGACATAGATGAGGCCGAAGAAAGGCTTGGGGGTGCCCTGTTTCCCACGGTTCATGTCCTGCCGTCCTCGCGTGAGCGGTTGGATTGTCAACTCAACTTCGCGAGGCGGTTGCGCTGACTCAGGCAGATCCGTCCAGCCCTTCCCTTCAACAGATTCTACTGTTACCGGATCGATGGCGCTTACGTCTTGTAACCCGCTTGGATCCAATGTTTCCGGATCTCGCTCTCCACCTATCGGACGGGGGGTCCACTTTCCACTGACAAAGAGGTGGTAACCTGCAACCTGATGATGGTTGGATACGCCGGGGCCCGTGCCCTCCACCTGAATGCCGGAGGTCACGGTTGGAGGCCAAGACATCTCCCATTTCACGAGAATCGGTTTGCGGCCCGCGCGCTCCACAAGATTCCAGAGGTATTCGGACTGACACAAGCCCGTATTGATGCCCCAAACAGTTTTATCCAACTGCTCTCCCAAAGCGCGGATATTAAAATCCATCACCCGGTGGGTGCCAGGCCAGGACCCAGTGCTGAGCGCTGTCCACCCCGGTGGCGTTAGGGTTGGGAACACCCCAATCATAGGTCGAAATACACCTTGCGCCAACAACCGTGCCATGTTCGGGGCGTCACCCCAATCAATCACATTTTTGACTAATTCCATGCTAGCGCCGTCCATACCGATGATAATCGCACGTTTCGCCGGAGCTAGATTTGACACATTAGAATTCGTAGGCATTACACGTTCCTTTCTGATAGAATGTTCGGATTTCTTAACGGTTTGAATTGATTTTATCACAACTCCATCAATCCGTCGATCACTAGAGCCTTACAATTGGAAATTTACCACTTGCAACAGAAAAACAGATCGAGTATATTATCATAATACGATTGGTGTCTATAATCTATGATTTCGCACTTATGGATTGATCCGAAATCCAGTACTATAAATGCGTTTCACTCAGGATACGAATTAACCAACGACGGAGAAAAAATCATGAATCTAGTTCCAGAAGAATTTATCCGCGTGATGCCAGACGCCCTCCGAGCCTTTATCAATGAAGCTTTCCAGCAGGCAGGCACGTCGGAAGAGGACGCTGCACACATGGCACATCTACTTGTTCTTACTGATTTGCGCGGCGTGTTCAGTCACGGCACACGTCAAGCGCCAGGATATGTAGGCATGATGCTTGATGGCAAAGTGAATCCCCGCCCAACTGTCCGCTGCGTCGATGACTCTCCGACCACAGCAATCTTCGATGGCGACGGTGGGATGGGGCACTTCGCATCGTATCACGCTGCCAAAGCAGCGGTCAAAAAAGCCAAAGAGATGGGGCTTGGCGCCGCAACGAGTCGCAACCACTTCCACTTTGGAAGTGCAGGCAAATATTCACGCCTCGCGCTTGAAGCAGATTGTGTCGGGTTTGCCGTCTCTTGCCACCGTTTTCGACACAGTCCTGACGGCGTGATTGCCACCGCAACGGGCGCTTCACCGATGAGCTTTGCGATTCCAACGGGCGACCAACCGCCCATCGTTGCGGATATGGCAACCGGCATTGATACGAAGCTGCCTTTGGAAGAGGCGTTTGAAAATAGCCCCGCTGCCTTCTTCAGAATGTTGGGGTTATCTCATGTGAGCCACGCGCTCGGCGGGTTTATGGCAGGTATCTGGTTATTCGATAAACCCCCGGATCCCCCGACCATCTGGGAAGGAGCCAATCAAGGCGCGTTCATCGCAGCGATTGACATCTCTCGATTCCGACCGATTGACGAGTTCAAAGCGGAGATTGACCAGCATATCCACGATGCCCGACAAATGCAACCGGCGCCGGGCTATGACCGGTCGGATCTACCGGGTGGTTTAGAGTGGGAACGGGAACGGGAATGGGCGGAGATCGGTATCCCGGTCGGAGAGCTACATCAGGAACAGCTGAAAACTGTTTCTGAACAGGTTGGCATTCCGCTTCCATTCTAGATATACCCCGCCAATTTTACCAAATAGATAGCGTTGCAATTGGAATAGATTCTATCTACGATGTCCTTTAACCTCAACTGAATTTACTGATAGTAGAAGGAGTATCTAAATGTCTCAGATTAAATCTGTTTTGTTATGGGAAAATCCACGACGATATATCCGTGAAGCCATTGACGACGGCACCCTAAGAGGCGCGATTATCCCAACGGGCAGCACAGAGCAGCACAACGAGCATCTGGCAATGATCCACGATACAGCGAGCGCAGTGCATGTCTCAAAGCTAGCCGCGCAGAAACTGTTCCCCGAAGTAGTTGTGACCACGCCGTTAGCGATTGGCGTGTCAGAGCACTGGATGGACCACAAAGGAACCCTGACGCTTCGCGCCGAAGTGTTCGGGCAGGTTCTGTATGACGTGGCGGATAGTATGCGTCGTCACGGGATTGAAAATATACTGATTATCAACGGACATGCCGGCAACGCAGGTCCTGTAAATGAACGGTTGGAGGGCTTCCGGGAGCAGTTAGGCATCAACATTGATTTTCACTCGTATTGGGAAGCATACTCCCCTGAGTTTGTCCAAGAACAGATGGAGACCGGCAGATGTCCCGGCCACGCTGCGGAGTTTGAAACGGCGTTCGCGTGGGCAGCCTTTCCCGAAAATGTCGATTGGGATGGCGTAGATTACGATAGTGCCAAGCTGACAATCTCCAATCCGCAGCAGGCGGAAGATGATCGGCTGTATCATCATGACGCCAAACTAGCAACCGCAGAAAAAGGTCAGGCGATGATTGATGTCGCCGTCGATTGGGTCGCTGACAGGATGCGGCAGATGATGGGGTAAGATCAACCTTGTGGGGGCCCTGTGCCCTCGCAAGGCTAAAACACCGCAATGAAAAATGAGATAGGGTGAAGATTATGAAAACCAAAATCTTGGGGCGGACAGGCATAGAAATTCCCATCGTGGGCTTAGGCGCTGCGTTTCTCGGCATCCCCACGGCAAATCAGGCTGCAGAGGAATATCCTGAAGATCCCAACAACCTCCGGGGCGACGAATTCGACACCAGCTACATGGAGGAAGCGCTCGGTGTGCAAACTGTCCACGCCGCTATTGAGGCGGGAAGCACCCTCATTGACACCGCCCCCCTTTACGGTGGGGCACGCAGCGAAACGACAATCGGCCGTGCGCTGCAAGCACGTCCAGATTTGGCTGTCAGATGCACCGTCACCACGAAGGTGGGACAGCTCACGATGGATACGCGGAACTATAGCTTTGATGCCATCCTACGTGATGTGGAAGCAAGCCAAAAACGGCTGGGGATTGAAAATTTCGATGTCCTCTATATCCATGACCCAATGGAAATTCCGATGGAGCAGGTGATGGGAGTGAACGGCGCACTAGGAGCGTTACGTAAACTTCAGCAGGACGGAATCGTTAAATTCGTCGGGGTCGCCGCTAACGACCCCCACACGAATGCGCCCTACATCGAAACGGGAGAATTTGACGCTGCTATAGTGCCAGAGGCGTGGAGCGTTCTGAATCAGCTCGCAGCAGAACGCATCCTGCCCGCTGCGGAAAAGCACAATGTCGGACTGGTCGTTGCTACCCCACTTGAACGCGGGCTGCTCGCAACAGGACCAGTTTCGGATATCAACTATCTAGCACGGAATTTCAGCCAACGCTGTCTAGACCGCGTCGCTAACATCCAGACACTCTGCCGAGACTACAACATCCCGATGGTCGCTGCTTCCCTTCAGTGGTGCACCCGTCATCCGCAGGTCGCCGCCACGATTCCGGGCGCGCGTACCCCCGAAGAAGCTGCAGAGAACGCACGAGCAGGCGCAGTCGAAATTCCGGAGACCTTCTGGGAGGATCTGGAGCCCCTCGTCCAACATTTTGAAATCGGAGTGGATCGTTAATTGAGGAGGAACCCCCTGAAAATGTGCAGCTGCCACCCGCTTTAATTCTGTATCACTCAATGTCCTTTTCACCTTCAGGAGCAATTCGATGAAACAGACGTTAATAACCATCGCTACGACTCTAATCGTTGTCCTAATGTGCCTTGGTTGCAGTTCAACAAATCAGCTTGCTACCGAAACCATTTACGATGCAAAAGTACAAGTAGAAACAGCCAAAGCAGCAAACGCCCAAGAACTTGCGCCGCAAGAGTTAGGGGACGCGGAGCAGCTGCTCGCTCGGTCTGAAGAGGGGTTGAGCGCGGGAAAAGAGACAGAGGCATATCGGTTAGGGATGCGTGCTCACCTCAAGGCTAAAATAGCGGAAGCGCTCGCGCTCGCAAGTCAGTTGGAGGCAGAAGCGATCAGCGCAGAGGAGGCGTTAGAATTGAAGTTGGATGACGCAGCAGCCGCATATCAAGACTTGAAAGGGGCAGAGCAGGAATTAAAAGAGTTGCAATCAACACCTGAAGATGTGAGATAAACGATAAACGCTCATGTTAAGATTTAGTGCAAAGAAACCGAGTTTTTTTTTGAAAACTCGGTTTCTCTTCATGCTTCGCACTTTCTTTTTATATGAGCCAAGATAAAATCGTTACGCAATCCAACACGCTATAACCCACATATAACCGTAATTCGGGCATCTTGCCCGAATTTCCCGTACAGTCAACCGCCGGAGGAATGGATTGAATCGATTCATGCGACAGCCAACAGGAAAAACAGGATACACAACCTACTTGTGTCACATCGCTGTTTACGCACTTGTAATTTTTGGTTTTGCGGGTTGCGCCAGAACCGTGGATCCGATTCTGCTCGAATCAAGCCTTAATGACACACAGAAGGCAATCGCCGAAGCAGAGCGGGCGGGGGCAGCAGCACACGCTGCCGAAACGTTCAACAAAGCTACCCGACTATTCGAGGGGGCACAAAAAGCCCAACGGGATGGCAACGGAATTCTGAGCATAGAGTTGGCATTTTGGGCGGCGCTAGAATCTCAGATTGCCGGAGCGCAAACGCGCCAACGAATCGCGCAAAACCAGATTGACGATGCCGAGGCGGACACCCTTAAAGCTGTAATTGAGGAGATGCGGTATAACACCCAAGCAGCGCAGGTGCGTCAGCTAATCGCAGAAGAAAAGATGAGCCGGGCTCTGGCTAGGGCACTTCGCGCGGAGCAGCGAGCGATGGCTGCTCAAGCACAATCAGCACAAGCAAGACAGGATGCCCAAAACGCCCTGCGTCGATCGCAGATACAGATTGTCATTGATAGGGTAGAGCTCATACTCGGCGACGCCAAAGCGGCGGGAGCATCCACTTACGGCTCCGATAACTATCAAACAGCGAGAGACTTAAGTGATCAAGCGCGGGCTGCGCTCGCGCAAGATAACTTTGATGAGGCGGAGTCACTTGCGACCCAAGCCGAAGATAACGCAAACAAGGCGAAAATTGCAGCTGTTGCGGGCGCGAGTGCCGCTGCAAGTGAATCACAAGCGGCAAAACTTGAAGCACATACAAACGCAAAGGTAGCCATCGCCCGTGCACAGTTTGAAATCGATAGGGCAGAGAAGGTCCATGCGTTTGAGCACGCAGAGGAACGCTTTCAACGTGCTATCACCAGCTTTGAGGGCGCAAACATGGCACTGACAAGAGAGCAGTACGATCGGGCATTGCAGCTCGCCGCACAAGCCGAGAGCAACGCTTACGATGCCTTCACGGCTGCTGAACCGATTGAGCGTGAACGGTTGGCAAAAGAAGCATTGGAGGAGCAAATCGCTCAAGCCAAAGATATAGTCTTCCGGGTGGAAGAGGTGTTGAACCAACAAGCGTCGGAGGCATCGACAACCTTCATCCCTGCATACTACGAACAGGCGAAAACGCTGCTCACAGATGCTAAACAGGCGCTAGCTGATGAAAATTACGCTCACACCATCACAGTCGGTCAGCAGAGCTACAAATATCTGATGACTGCCCTCGAAAAGGGCAAAGAGATTGAAGATATTGAAACCCAGATTCTTGATGCTGCAGCAGCAATTTCTGACGCAGAAACGGATCGAACCGAGAAGGGAGTGCACATCCGATTCAGTGGTGAGCTTTTCACAAAAGGGAGTGTGAAAATCAATCCAGATTTCTTCCCTAAAATTAGTCAGCTCGCTGAACTTATCAAAACGTTCCCTACCTACAAAGTGCGGGTTGAAGGGCACAGTGACAGCAGCGGTGGATCGGCTGTGAATTTGAGATTGACGCAGCAGCGGGCCAACGCTTTCGTGAAACACCTTACCGAAAAACATAACGTGCCGATAGAACGCCTGGCTGCCATCGGGTTAGGCGAAGATCATCCCATTGCGGATAACAAGCTGGAGGCGGGGAGAAATAAGAATCGGCGGATTGATACAATTCTGTTGACAAGGGAGATAGAACTCCACGAATGAGGAACATTCCCTACATCTGCAAGTTTTCACGGAGGCTTGGACGCGCGTGTCAAATCGAGATACATATCAAAAAATTGAACCGTTCATCGTGCATCAAATCGCGCAAAGTCTGTTCGGAGATCGGTATATCATCATCTACGATAACACCATTCAGTTTCACAGCCACTGCTACCATGTCAGGCAGATTCAGGACACAGCACACCTATACGCCGGACACTACTATCTGATGGATGCGAATACACAGTTAGCGATGCAAACTGATGAGGATTTCGCCGCACCGGGGAGTTACGGCGCAATTTTCGATTCGGCTACAGGGGAGATTGTTGGTTATGATAGAAAGGCGTGACGCCCGTAGGGGCGACTTCATCAATCTTGTATAATCTGAAATTTTTGGTTGACAAATGCGAGCGGGTTTGATACACTTAAAAATACTCTCGCGGGAGTAGCTCAGTGGTAGAGCTCTACCTTGCCAAGGTAGAGGTCGCGGGTTCAAGTCCCGTCTCCCGCTCCAATGTGGCGGCGTAGCCAAGTGGTAAGGCCGGAGTCTGCAAAACTCCTATGCGTCGGTTCAATTCCGACCGCCGCCTCCATTTCTTCATATGGGCGGTTAGCTCAGGTGGTTAGAGTGCTTGCTTGACATGCAAGAGGTCACTGGTTCAAATCCAGTATCGCCCATCATATCTCGTTTAACACGAAAGAGCCGAAAGGCTCTTTTTTTATTGAAGAACCCTTGAGGAACAGGAGTTTACACAGATTAAGTAGCAGTCGAAGCTAGTCGTAGGAGACGATAAACACTGGAGAGAATTATGGAAAACTCAGAAAACAATCTGCTTTATAAAATTAGGCACAGTACCGCACATGTCATGGCGCAAGCTGTCATGGAACTTTATCCTGATGCCAAACTCGCCATTGGTCCTCCGATCGAAAACGGATTTTATTACGATTTCGATCTCGGAAAGGATAGAGATGGCAAACCGCTTGCATTTTCGCAGGAAGACCTAGAGAAAATCGAGAAACGTATGCGACAAATCGTCGCCGGCAAACATGAGTTCAGTTATCGGGAAATCAGCCCTGATGAGGCGCGTGAGCTATTCACAGATCAACCTTATAAATTGGAATTGATAGAGGGGCTTATTGAGGGCAACACCGATGAATATGGCGCTGCAATCGATGAAGCACCGGTGTTGAGCACCTATCGACAGGACACCTTTGAAGACCTGTGCCGCGGTCCCCACGTCACAGACACTGGTCAAATAAAGCCTGACGCCTTTAAGCTGTTGACGGTCGCCGGTGCATATTGGCGGGGTGACGAAAATAACGCCATGCTTCAGCGCATCTACGGCACGGCATGGCACACTAGAGCAGAACTCAGACAGCACCTTCAAATGCTTGAGGAGGCGAAAAAACGAGACCACAGAAAACTAGGCAGGGATTTAGAGATTTTCATCTTTGATGAGGATGTTGGTCCCGGACTTCCCCTGTGGTTGCCAAACGGTGGCATCGTTATTGAGGAACTAGAAACACTTGCCAAGGAGATGGAGGAGAAAAGAGGATACGATCGGGTTAGGACACCTCACCTCGCCAAAGACGCACTGTTTGAGCAGACTGGCCACCTCTCTCATTATGCAGAAAGTATGTTCCCACCGATGGAGATGGAGGGTGTTCGCTACTATATGAAACCGATGAATTGCCCATTCCATCACAAGATTTTTGATAGCAAACCGCGCAGCTATCGTGACCTGCCGCTCCGCTTAGGTGAATACGGAACCTGTTACCGCTTTGAAAAGAGCGGCGAACTCTTCGGGCTTATGCGGGTACGGTCCATGCAGATGAACGATGCCCACATCTACTGCTCGGAAGATCAGTTTGAAGAAGAGTTCATGGCGGTCGTCGATCTATACCTCGAATATTTCCGAATCTTCGGTATCGAAAAATATGTGATGCGTCTGAGCACGCACCACAAGGCTGGGCTCGGAAAAAAATATATCGACAATGAACCGATGTGGCTCAGAACCGAAGAGATGGTCCGTAACGCGATGAAGAATGGCGGTGTACCTTTTGTAGAGGTTCCCGATGAAGCCGCTTTCTACGGTCCCAAAATTGACGTACAGATTTGGAGTGCTATCGGCAGAGAATTTAGCCTCGCCACCAATCAGGTCGATTTCGCTGTGCCAGCGAGATGTGACTTGAGTTTTATCAACAGAGCAGGAGAGCCGGAAATCCCGATATGCCTACATCGCGCACCGTTGGGCACGCACGAGCGAATGATCGGTTTCCTGCTTGAGCATTATGCCGGTAAATTCCCTGTTTGGCTCTCACCCGAACAGGCACGTGTGATTCCAATCAATGACAGCCACATCGACTACGCACAAAAAATTGCTGAACGGTTGAGAGCAGCCAAGATTCGAGCACAAGCTGATTTGAGTCCCGACCGTATGAATGCAAAAATCCGGCAAGCGCAGTTGATGCAAGTGCCGTATATGCTCGTGGTTGGTGACAGAGAGGTGGAAAACAGCACCATTTCCCTCCGAAAACGGGATGGATCTCGCCAGAACAGCTTGCCTGTGGAAGAATTTATAGCTGCTGTACAGGACCGTATTACAACCCGGTCAAATGAGTTATAGACCATATCTGAAAAAGGGGGCGCACGTCATGAAACGCATTTATCTCGACCATAACGCTACAACCCCAGTTCACCCGGAAGTGCTTGAGGCGATGCTCCCCTTTATGACCGATCAGTTCGGCAACGGTTCGAGCATCCATACCTACGGCCGTGAGGCGCGTAATGCGATTGATGATGCGCGCGAACAGATTGCCGTCCTCATTAATGCCAAAAGCCCAAGCGAAATCGTTTTCACGAGCACCGGGACGGAAGCTGACAACTACGCCATCAAGGGGATTGCTGAATTGCAGCACAGTCGCAATAGCGGCAATCACATCATCACCTCTTCAATCGAGCATCACGCTGTATTGCATACCTGCCAATACCTTGAGAAGCACGGATTTGAAGTAACATATTTGCCCGTTGATCGGTATGGACAGATTCAACTCGACGACTTGCGCGAAGCAATTCGGGACACGACAATCCTTATCTCGATTATGCACGCCAATAATGAAACCGGAATCATTGAACCGATAGCAGAGGTGTGCAAAATCGCACAGGAACATCGTATCCCCGTCCACACGGACGCTGTGCAGTCTGTCGGCAAGTTGCCGGTTGATGTTCAGGCATTGGGTGTCAATATGCTTTCGCTTTCTGCACACAAGATCTACGGTCCCAAAGGCATCGGCGCGCTCTACCTGCGGCGCGGCACACGGTTGGAAAACCTGCTTCACGGGGGATCGCATGAGCGGAACCGACGGGCAGGTTCAGAGAACGTCCCCTCGATTGTTGGGCTTGGTCAGGCAGCAGCGCTGGCAAAGCGGAAGCGCGAAACGAACCTTGAGCATCTGAACCAACTGACGAACAAGCTACGAAAGGGGCTGCATGAACGGATCAACTATATCCACGAGAACAGCGATCCGGAGAACAGTTTGCCCGGAACCCTGAATATGTCGTTTGAATACATCGAAGGAGAGAGCCTGATTCTCCGATTGGATATGGAGGGTATCTGTGTTTCAACCGGTTCAGCCTGTACCTCCGGCTCAATGGAACCGTCTCACGTATTGGCTGCGCTCGGTCTTCCCCCGCAGTTGGCGCAGGGCACCGTCCGGTTTTCGCTCGGTAAAGATAACACAGAAGCGGAAATTGATGAGGTCATCGAAAAGGTGCCCAAAATCGTTGAGCAGATGCGCTCGATGTCACCGGCCTATAAAAGATTATAGTGTTCAATGAAGCGATAAGCTCTGGAACGACTCAACTTTTTTCACATGACACAAGGAGGTATCAATGCCAAAGAAACGCGCGAAGAACAAGTATCAGAAGAGGCAGCAACGTCGCGGCGAAGACCGACTGCGCGGCGATAAAATTGACCTCTACATTTCGATGGCATACTCGGACGCCCCGGAGGACAGGGAAGCTGCGATGGAAAACCTCTGCCCATGCCATGTGCGTAGACGGATTGATGCCGTGTGGGAGGCGCTATACCGGGGGCTTCAAGACCCAAACATTAGGGTTCGCAGGGCAGCTTGGCATACCCTCGACGATGGTGGACGACCAAACGATCCACAGCTGCAGCCAATCCTTGAAAAGATTGCAAAGAAAGAAACGGATCCCAAACTACGCCAACGTGCAATCGATCTCATTCAATCTACCAAACGATTGAAAGATGAACATCAAGAATTAGTCGCACAGAAGGCAGACTATTTCCGTGGGAAATGTGACTGGTGTGGTGTAACGGACGTAAAGGTAACTTACGATTATGAGACAGAGTTTGATGGCGGTGGTGGACAGAAAAGATTTGCCTTGATGTGCCCTGATTGTGCTGATGTATCGCCCTAATGTAGAAACTCAGACACAATTCCAGAAGGGGTAACGGGGTAAAGGGTTTAGGAAGTTACAGTTTTCTCGCGTTCTTTAATAATGGCACGACTAAACTCATTGTCTTCCGTACGAATGCCGTGGCGTGCCATACTCTTGCGAAGTTCTTCAATAGGGATAGGTTCCACCTCTCCAAACCCCATCTTGTCAAGAAGTTCACAGAAAATTGTAGCACTCTCTTTTTTATCTTTCCTGTAATGTGCGATCACCTCCGCCCCCGTCTTATAATCCCCTATTGGGTTTGGCACTAATTCATCAACGATCCAAGAGAGTTGCAGCGTCAACGCTGCAATCGTCTTTTCGACCCGTTCTAACCGTTCTGCTAGGGTTTCAAGCGTTTCCGCCATCGTAAAAACCTCCTGTCATTTTCGCCTACTGTATGGTGAACTACCACATAACCCGACCATCGCAGTTGATATCCTGTCCTGTCATGCTCGCTGAATCATCCGAGGCGAGAAAGAGTGCCAAGCCAGCCATCTCTTCGGAGCCAGATCCCTTTTCATGATAGCCTTCATCGGCACACCATCTACCCGCGAGAACGGCCTTCGGATCTGACCGTCTCATCCGCTCGCGAAGCACTTCCTCATCAAAGGGTTGATTCATGTATTCCGCTCTACCCCTTGCCAATTCGACGCTTCTCTCCTCATGTCCGCCCGGACAGATAGCGTTGACGTTGATGTTGTAACGTCCGACATCGGCGGCAAGCGTGCGCGTAAAACCTATCACCCCCATCTTCGAGGTGGCATACGGCGCTCTATGGGAAAGTGGCTGTTTACCCGTGCCCGAACTAAAGTTTATGATTTTCCCGTATCGCTTCTTTATCATTTCAGGCAGCACCGCCTTGCAGCAGAGGAAGTGCGAATCAAGATTAACGGCGAGTGTCCGCCTCCACTCCGCTAAAGTCATGTCCCAGACATCTTTGGTCGGTCCGGCAATACCGACAACGTTAGCAAGGATATCGACTGTACCCAAAGTTTCAATGGTTTCCTTCGCCATCCTGTTCACCTGCTCTTCTTCTGAAACGTCCGTCTGAAAGTAGAGAACCTTTCCACCAGCATCTCTTATCTTTGAGCCAACTTTCTCCTCTAACGTTGTTACCGGAATCACATCACATAAAGAAACCGCAGCACCCTCTTCCGCGAAACGTAAGGCAATTGCCTCGGCGTGCCCCCTGCCCGCACCCGTAATCATTGCAACTTTACCGTCCAATTTTCCCATGAAAACTCCCCCTCCCTTCAGAATCCTTTTTCAATAGGTCTTGTGCATTTCGGCGCGGGGCAAGATGCCACACCTACAGTTGGTTGCACAATTATTCTGGCTGGAGACAAACCTTACCAAAGTTTTCCCGCGCTTCGATAATCCGATGTGCCTCCGCTGCGGCCTGTAACGGCAATACTTGAGCGATAATCGGCGTCAATTTCCCCTGCTCAGCAAGGCCGATAATCGCCCGAAGCTCGGAGGTCGTTCCTAGCGCTGAGCCCATCAGTGTCAACTGTTTCTGATACATTTTGCGGATATCAATCTCACCGATATTGCCCGTTGTGACACCGCACGAGACAAGACGTCCCTTTTTTGCCAGGCTTGCCACGCTTTGCTCCCATGTCGCTGCGCCAACATGTTCAAATACAACATCAACCCCTCGTCCATCCGTAACATCATGGACAGCTTCGCTAAAATCGGTCTGTGTGTAGTTGATTGTGAAGTCAGCTCCCATCTCACGGGCACGTTTCAGTTTTTCATCGGTACTCGCTGTAGCGAAGACCCGTGCGCCGCACAATTTGGCAATTTGTAAGCCGGCACTCCCAACGCCGCTACCGGCGGATAAAACCAGCACATCATCGCCGGGACGTACTTGCGCCCGTGTTACAAGCATGTGCCATGCTGTGAGATAAGCGATGGGGATAGCGGCAGCGTCAACGTACGAAAGGTCAGCGGAGATCTGGATGGCGTTTTTGGCAGGCGCTTTGACATATTCTGCGTAACCGCCGTTAGTCTGAAAGCCCAAAAGCTCCTGAAAGTCACACAGATTTTCGTCGCCGTTAAGACAATCTAGACACTGTTCGCAGGGGATACAGGGGGAGAGCACCACCCGATCACCAACAGAAAGATTGTGGACATCCATGCCGACCTCAGCCACATCTCCGGAGATGTCAGATCCGAGAATATGTGGGAACGGCTGCACCTCCGGTCGGTCCCGTCGGGCACGGATATCAAGGTGATTTACCGCGCACACCTTGACTCGGATGAGCACCTCTGACGGCCCAATCACCGGAACGGGAACTTCCTCGTAGCGGAGTTTATCAGTTCCGCCCTGTTCGTGGAAAACAATCGCTTTCATGGTGTTCTTTCACTTACTCTCTGCTTATTTCTATTAGCCGTACGCCCCATGCTCAAGGAATCCTAGCAATCGTCGCAACCTCGGATTGGCATCTTTGTAGATGTGCTCGGGCATATTATAATTCATAAACGGATAATATTTGTGCCCAATCATACGCCGGGCGTAAGTAATCTGTGTAATGTAGCGTGTTCGATTGCTGCGGTTAAGTCCACCATGATGCCACACCTGATTGTTGAACATCACGACGCTTCCAGCCTTCCCCAGATTGTACTGAATCTTGCTCTCCCACTCCGTCCCCTCAATTTCGGAGGGTGGACCTGTGCCAAGCAGGTGTGTGCCGGGAATCACCTCCGTGCCGCCATATCTGGCCTCGGTCACATCCGTCAGATAATAGTTTGCAGTGAAAAACATAACTGACAAGCGGATATTTTTCGGCGGCTCACCTTCCGTAACAGTGAAATGGGGGGCATCATCCTGATGCCATCGCGTTATGCCACCACCCGGAAAACTCTGGAACGAGTTATTGTGGATGACGTGGCAATTTGGGGCGATAAGGGCTTCGGCAAAACTCACGATGGGCTCCAAATCGAATAGCTTGAGATTCGTTTCGCTGGTCTCAAACATCCGGTGCGCGAGTGCAGTGCGTTCATTCACACCGTTGAGACCATTCGGATTTTCTTTTAACGCCCAATCCAGATCCGCACGCATCTGGGCACACCAATCCGGCGGCAACACATTCTGCAAAAATAGAAAACCATCCCGATGGAATTGATCCACCCACTCCTGAACCTGTGCTTCACTCACAATTTGGTTGGCTAAATAGCTTCCATCTCCCGAAGTTTGGCTCATAAGAAATCTCCTTCGATATTGATGTTCGCGCAGCTAGACCGGTAAACCCGTCCTACAACTGAACGGAAATAATCTCGCTATCTCGTAACGGTTCCGGCAGATCGTCCGGGAAACGCTGAATTTCTCGGAAGTCGGGAACAGGCAGCGGAATCCCGCCCTGATTAATCGAGGCTTCGGAAACTAGCCCTGGCACCGTCATATCAAGCGATTCGTAGACATCAATGGGCGGCTTCGTATCCGTCATAATCGAATCGACAAACTCTCGAATCTCGAAATAGTCGCCACCGCCATGCCCAGCCTGTAGGGCTTCTTCCGACGGATTGCGCCACATCTCTGGCATAAACTCCTCCTCGAAATCCCACAGCGAACGCCACTTCATCTCCTCGTCATAGGCTGCCAACCAGATCTTAGGGGCATCGCCAAAACCACGCGGGGCTTCGTAGCAACCCTGCGTCCCTTGCAAGCTATAGTAGGTAAGATTGTGTGGACGGTTGGACAACATATCAACCCGAATCTCGATCAGTCCACCGTTTGTCGTCTTGCACATCATTGTCGTGCTATCTTCGTTTTCGTAGTGCACACCACGTGGATCCCGATAATGATGACCTGTGCCGAAACAGGCGACGGTGCAAACCCGCTCATCGAACCATTGTAGCACGGGACCAAGGCTATGTGTCGGATACGTTGATCCGTTGCGTCCGGTTTGCCACTTGCGCCGCCACTTGGTTCTTTCGTTGCCTGCCTTCAATTCATGGATATAGGCGCCTTCGCCGAAGTAGATCTCACCGAACAAGCCCCGCCGAGCGAGTTCACGCACCAGTACATTCGGCTTCATATAGGTATAGTTTTCTGCCATCATGTACTTTTTTCCACTCTGTTTGACAGCATTGACAAGGTGCCAGCACTGCTCGATATCTGTTGCGGCGGGTACTTCAGAGAGAACATGCTTTCCTTCTGAAAGCGCGATAACAGCTTGTGGAACATGCAAGGGCATCGGTGTCGAGACAAGAATCACATCAAGGTCTGACTGTGCCATTTTTTCAAAGTCTGTGTATCGCTCCTTGATTCCATGCTGATCGCCTACCTGATTTAAAATTTCGGTGTTAATATCACAGAGGGCAACGAGGGCAGTTTCATGCACAGTTTGGAACGCCCGAATAAACCCTGATCCACGCGGGACACCGACTAAACCGACTTTCAGTTCGCTTGTCATTGGGTTGCCTTTCTGGTTACATGTAACTGATTAATATCCTTTGGGACTGATGTCCTGATTTTCACTCCTCAGATTCACGCTCCTCCTGTTCGCGTACCAACGGCTTGCCAACAACTTGTGCAAGTTCACCCCCCTGTACTTCAACCTGATTCGGGAGAGATGAGTAGGCGATCGAGAGTTGTGAACCATCGACCAAAAAAAGGTAAAGACACCAGATCTTAATGAATCTCCCCCGAATTCCAATCCTCACCGACCGGACCCCAGAAAACGGTACTTGCCGTTCATCAGGAAACAGGAGCAGGATCCGCCGCTGCCATAGAATATCACGCTGCGGCAGCCGGATAGTAATTCGCACGGTATACGTTAAGAGATGCAGCCCCATGAGTAAACAGGGGACAGCAAACCATATCCAATCGTTAGTCTTGAACGTGAACATAAGCAGACCAGCCGCTGCAAACCAGATCAGACTAGAAATTCGAGAGGATATCCTGCGTTTGAGGATAATTGTGTCCGGATTGGGCTGCTTAAAAATAAGAGCCAAATGTTCATTCCTCCATCTACTACACTTCAACCTTGTAGTTTAAGTCGATTTCGTCACCCGGCATACCGCGGACCCCCCAATTGTGCGTGGGCGTCTCAGTGATTGTGATTTCAAGGTCTTGTGGGAGGATACCCAGCTGTTGATGCACCCTTTCAAAAAGCAGGGAAATCAGGTTTTTCTTCGCCCCTATAGATCTGCCTTCAAACATACTAATTTCAATAATCGTGTATTTTGTTGTGCGCCCCGCGGGATAGTAGAAATCGGATGGATCAAGTGGAAAGAAGCGGTGTGCCCGCTTATCCTCCGGATAATGTAGAGCGTCGACCACACAAGAATGAATCACATCGGAGAGCTTCGCTTTGATAGGGGCCAAGTTCTTGCTTAACCCATAAATTTTAATCTGTGACATAATATTCTCTTTTTATCAGTTACGCTGTCAGAATCTCCACACCGGTCTCCGTTACACGCACGGTATGCTCCCACTGCGCCGACAACGAACCATCAACCGTAACAACCGTCCAGCCATCCGACAATGTCGTGCATTCGTAACGCCCCGCGTTAATCATCGGCTCGATTGTAAAAACCATATTCGGCATCATTTCGGGACCATCGTTTTTCTTGCCGTAATGCGGAACTTGGGGCGCCTCCCAAAATTCAAGACCGGTGCCGTGTCCGCACAGATCACGCACAACAGAGTAGCCGAGGCTTTCGGCATGTTGCTGGATAGCGTAACCGATGTCCCCAATTGTGTTACCGGGTTTTACCGCATTAATCCCAAGGTACATACACGCTTTCGTTTCCTCGATCAGTCTCACAGCTTCCGCCGACGCTTCGCCGATGACGAACATACGACTCGTATCGCCAAAATACCCATTCAGAACGGGCGTCACATCAACGTTGATGATATCCCCATCCTCCAAGACCGTTTCATCGGGAATCCCGTGGCAGATGACATTGTTAATCGACGTGCAGCAACTTCTATTAAATCCCTTCACATCAAGAGTCGCAGGATAGCCACCGTGGTCACAGGTGTATTCATAGACCCATCGGTCAATATCATTGGTAGTAATACCAGCATCAATTCGCCGCTCCAACATGTCCAGAGTGTTCCGCGCCAACTGACTACTTCTACGAATGCCCTCAATCTGTTCCTCAGTTTTAAGAATAATCCCCGAAGCCATTCGTGGTTGGAATGTACCTGATTTTTTGTCCAGCTTGAGATGACAGCTTTTATATCTTTTGCCACTGCCGCACCAGCACGGATCGTTTCGTGACAGTTTTCTCATTGTTTTACGCCCTAGCTAAGTTCCCATTTGGAAAAGGACAGTTAATCGTATAGATAGTGAACGGTTGTGAATCATCAACCTACCACATCTCGAAGTCCATGATACAGGCGATCACTTCACCGGCGATGGCTTTCAGCAACGATTCTCCTTTCTCCGGCGTAGCGTGCTGCGGTTTCCCCATTGCCCCGGTCGGTGCCCGCGTGACCAACCGCCGGCCGACATTGATGCGTCCACCGTGCTCGCTGTGATAAAACGGTGAATCTACCATCGGTGGACTAGAGGTCACCCGGTCCATCCGCATAATCTCGCCGTGCAGGAACAACATCATTGAGGTTTCGTACTCACACGCGTGCGTCAGATACGGTGTTTCCATCCCGTGACGCTCTGGCGCCATCGCTGGTTCCGCCACCGTCCAATAGGTACCTAACGCAATCCACATCTGATCATAGACATCCGATTCGTTGGACAGCTCCGTAATCGCCTGTGTGCCAGGGATGACATTTCCGCCGTGACCGTTCAGCAAAAATACACGCTGGAATCCCGCCTTGGCGATAGACCTAACGATATTCTTTATCATCAACGTGTAAATGTCATTGGGAACGCTCACAGTGCCGGCCCGATCTAGATGATGGTCAGACGCACCAAGCCATAGCGTCGGCAGCAGATAGATCTGGTCACTAAGTTGTTGTTCAACCCGTTGCGCGACTGCGGTCACAAGATAGGTATCCGTCAGTAGTGGAGAGTGATGTCCATGCTGTTCTAGCGATCCGAGCGGAAGAACGACAACTTTATTCTTGTCTACCTCCTCAATATCTACCCAACAGTTGTTTCCATATTGCATATGAATTTGTCCTCCTGAATGTAGCCCCTAGACTGCAATTTATGTTTCATAGCAACAATATATGGCGATTAAGAAATTCAGCGCATAACCCTATTAGGCACACAACCGATTCAGTGCTGCCGCCAGTCGCTGTATCCCCACATCGATTGTTTCAAGACTAACCGCATACGCGAATCGGAGATGCCCGGGGCGCTGAAACTTGCTCCCCGGCACGGTTACGACATTCGCACTTTCAATTAAGTAAAGTGCCAACGCCTCGTCCGTGTCCAGAAGTCGCCCGTCCGGTGTCTGCCGACCACAGTAGCAGCGTATATCGGGGAAAAAGTAGAACGCGCCGGATGGACGCTCCCAAAGTGCGTCCTCCACTAGCTCGCTAAAGCGCCCTATCAATGCGTCTCGCCGCACACAAAGTGCATCCCGAATTTCATAGCGTAGACGCAGATCGGCATCTTTGTGCAAAAACTGGGCGTATCCCTTCTGCGTAGGTAGGTTGACACAGGAAGATATGTTTCCCTCAACATTTGCCACTGTCTGCATCACCGGTTCCGGACCCGCAATAAACCCCAAGCGAAGTCCCGTGCCCGAAACCTCTTTGGACACCCCCCCAACGAGTACGGTTTGATCGGGCAGAAATGATGCAATGCTCACATGTTCGATACCGTCATAGACGACGGTGCGGTAAACCTCATCGGACAGAACACAGATCTGTTCGTGCTTACCGATGATTTCGGCAAGCTCACCCAATAATGACAGGGGATAAACCGCTCCAGTTGGATTATTTGGCGAATTCAGTACAATCAGTGCAATCGTATCATCTTGGCTCAGTAGGTCTTCCAACTGATTCGGATCCGGCAGGAAATGTGCATCGGTCTGCAAGACAATGGGCGGTTTACCCGTCAACAGGACAGGCAGGTTTTCGTAAGATTCGTAGGTTGGCGCAAATGCGACCAATCGATTCCGGCGAGCACTTGGGTTCAGCATTGTCACACAGATTTTGAAGAACGCATCTTTAGGCCCGGGGCAGACAACAATCTCTGCAGGGGAATAGTCCAACCCGAACAGACGAAGATCCGCATGAATAGCGTCAAGCAGTTCTGGATCACCTGCCGCCGGCGAATAGTGCGTTGCATTATCCATCACAGCTTGGGCAATCGCGGCTTTCAGCAGGTGAGGAACCGGGAGTTCCGGATTCATTTCACCGATCCCGAAATCGTAAATCTGTTTCCCTTCCAGTCTCAACCTATCTGCAACTGACTTGATTTCTAACGTCGGCGACGGTTTTATCTGTTGCGCCCATGCTGATGGCATTAGCCCCATAGAAAGATCCCTCTGTGATTTGTGAGATGGTATGATTGAGAGCCTCACAACCCCCAAGCCAATTGAAATAATAGCACGAATCCTACAAGGGCGTCAATCCTAAACTGGCATGGGGTTAGAGCCGTCTCTTTTTCGGCTTTTTTGTCTCTGGATAGGAAGCTGCAATCCAGATCCGGAAATCCATCCAGCGGCAGACTATGGTGAATTAGAAAAATAAGTAAATATTAAAAGTAGTAGGTACACTCCGTGTGCCGTAACTCTGCGCACAACGTCCTGGCCTCGCTCGTTCATAGTCTTTAAGTAATTCTAAAATCTACCATAAACGCCACCACCCTACTTCTCCCCTAACCCGTTGAGCTAACCAAAAAAACATTGACACTCGAAAAATGAGAGATTATACTTCATAGTGTGAGATTTAATCTCACTATTCGACCATTCTTGAATCACAATCTACAAAAGGAGGCAGATCATGTACAGAATCGGCATATACGGCGACACCGGCATGGTGGGGCAAGAGATTGAAAAGATCCTAGAACACCACGATCAGGTTGAAATCTGCTTCAGACAAAATTCAAGAAGAGCAGAAGGAGCGTTGGACACCTGCGACCTAGTCTTTCTTGCAACGAAAGATCCGGAATCGATGGCGTTTGCGCCTCCAGTTTTTGAGCGTGAAAAAAAAGTGATTGATATGAGCGGCGCATTCAGATTTCCTAGAGCGGAATTTGAAGGAGAGTACGCACCGCGGATTGGACTGAACCCCGATGAGTCAGCGAATTATGTTCCGGAACTGCTATCGGAAGCCGTTTACGGGATGCCAGCACTGCTGCAGGATCAGATTGCACAAGCAAGGTTGGTGGGAAATCCGGGCTGCTACCCGACGAGCGTTGTTCTCGCTTTAAGGCCCCTTAAAGGACTTGTCCAAGGAGACGCAACAATTGTAGCAACATCGGGAATTTCCGGGGCGCGCCAAGATGTCGAAGAGGTGCCCAATGAAATTACGTACGCTTACGGCAGGCAGCACAAGCACATCCCGGAGATGGAGCTATACTCTGGTTTTCGTGTCAACTTCACCCCTATTGTTCTCCAATCTGTCTTCAGGGGAATCAACACGAACATCAGAGTCGAATTGATGGAACCACTAAAAAACCTCCCTGAGGAAGTAGCGGTTGAACAGTTGAGTCAGACCATACGAAACGCCTATCGACCGGAGGATCTGGTCTTTATCGTGGAAGATACCGCTGATAAACAGTGGGGCACACGAGATGTCGCTGACACCCACAAACTCCTCGTCAAAGTCAGAGTTGATGAAGGATTCGCCTATATCTGTTCCCTTGAGGACAACCTTGGAAAAGGCGCCGCCAGCCAAGCCGTTGAAAATATGAATATTATGCTCGGACTGCCCCGGCTGTACGGTATTGACCCGGTTTATAGCACGAGTTAGCTTGCGTATGCTAACGCAAGCTCCTAGTGTTAAAAGCCCAGCGGTTTGCGATTAAAATTGGATGCTTTTAGCTGTCGATCCAGCTGCTCTGAATCCCGTGCCCTGCCACGAGAATCCCGACTTCTCGGACCCTGTCCCCCTGGTCTCGGTTTATGCCGTTCCGAACATCCACGAGAATCGGGACCGGACAATCTATCGGGGATTTATCAGGTGTGATAAGCGTTTACCTAAGTCCCTAACAACATCGTCTTTCGCTCCAGCGGAGCGACATGTCTATAGAATGGCGACATCACCACGATTCTGTGCTCTAGCGGAGCACTATGTGGAAACCTCAAACGTACATTGTGAAACGTGACAAGTGCACCGGGAAAACAAGCCAAAGCAATCCGCAGTTTTTAGCCCCGGTTTTGAATCCCCATGTATCAGGGCGGGGCAACCTGTGTGTTGCATCAATGACGGTAGATGGGTCAGTTATCCACAATGACTAACACAATCTAACATTAATGAGCTTAGGCAGTTTTCCGAAACGAACCAATATGTTGATTGATACCGCAAATATCTATATGGAGAATTTAATGTCCGCAAACAGTTATCGTGGCGTATTCACCATCCCGTCCACCCCTTTCCGAGAGAACGGCGAGATTGATGTCCCTAGTTTTCAACGTATGATCGACTTTTGTATCGAGTGCGGGTCACACGGCTTAGTCTATCCCGTGAACGCCAGTGAGTTCACCGCTCTCAGCGATGCAGAACGGTTCCAGATGTCGGAAGTGCTTGTGAAGCAGAATGACGGTCGATTGCCAGCCATTATCGGCGTCGCAGGAGTGGGGCAGGAGGTCGCGGAAGGGTTCGCCAAACATGCCCGCGATATCGGCGCAGATGGTGTCATCGCAATGCCACCGTACATCCATCATATCTCTGAAAGCCTCGTCTTTGAATATTATCAAGTAATCTCAGATGCAGCGCAGATGCCGGTTTTCATCCAGAACAATATGCCGCCGATCGGGTCAAATCTGTCAGCAGAATGCTTGCTCAAACTCTGTCGGGAAATTGAGCACGTTGAATATATCAAGGAGGAGACGATACCCAGCACGGTGAAACTGACCGCTGTGGTGGAAGGGGATGACGGCTCGTGTAAGGGGGTATTCGGTGGGGCAGGTGGACGTTATCTGATTGAGGAGTACCTGCGCGGGAGCGCCGGACAAATGCCTGCCTCCCATGTCGTCGATGTTGTGGTCGGTTTATGGAACGCTTTAGAGGCAGGAGATGAGGAACAATCGAACTACATTTACAAAGAGATGGCACCGCTTTTCCTCTTTGAACATCAACTCCCCGGCTGTTACAAGGAGGTCCTGTATCGGCGTGGGATTATCGATTGTCCGCTCAAGCGTAACGGGAAGATGCCGTTGGACGCAATCGCTTCAAAGTACTTGGATCAAATCCTCGCACGGCTTGAACCACTGATGACTTGGAAGAAATAACCGCAGCGCGTGATGCAGCTGGAAAAGTTGTAGGCAACAACTCTCGGTCATAGATTGGAGGATCGTTATTCCCCACAAGAATTGAGTCAATGTAGGGGCAGGTCTTGTGCCTGCCCAAAATACCTCCGTTAACTTCAAAAGAGTGTAGACAGAAAGATATAGAAACCGAGTTTTTGACAAAAACTCGGTTTCTGCTTCTTTGGATTAGGGGATAACCGCGTCTTCTCCGAGGTGTTCCTTAATCCAGTCGCGGAGGGGCACATCCTCATCTTTCGGGGAGGTATAGCCCAATCCACCCGTGCTAGCGCCCAACAACTGTTGTCGGATCGGGTCGCTACGCTCCATATAATGGTCAACGGTCATATTGTCTCTCGGTCGCAGCCAGCGATAGCTATACCCGTAGAACAGCACCTTTCGGGTAATATTTGAATGATTGGGGCTCGCCGAATGCCAAATCCGTCGATCGAAAAATACCGCCGTGCCGGGGGGCACCTTTACTGCTATTGTCCCTTCAGGGTTTGCGCCCTCTTCCTCAGTCAATTCTAGCTTGTTCCACAGGTGGCTGCCGGGAATGACATAGAAGTTTCCGCTCCCCTCCTCCGTTGTGTCAGTCAGAAAATAGCCGATTTTGAGAGAGATTCGCGGACGGGGGTTGCTCTCCAAATCCATGTTCAAACGGCCACTGTCCTGATGCCAGCCCAAACGAATCTCCTCCGACCTTTCCTCGGGCGGTAATGGCGGCGTGATTCCCAAGTGCGAGTGGTAGAGCTGGATATGCCAGCCCAAGATACCCCACACCTTCGGGAATGTCTTGTACCAGTCCAGTAACTCTAGGAAGAGGTCATCCTTCCCAATGAAATCAAATATGTTACAACGTTCATGGGGACTCAAATTTTGCTCGGGTCGATATTTCGCCTCAAGCCGGTCTAGCACGGCGTTGAGGTCATCGACCATTTTCGGCGGCAACGCATCTTCAACGATGAAGAAGCCGTTCTTTTCAAATTGCAGCCGTTCCTCATGCGTCAGACAATAATCCAAACATGCAGTGTCCATATATACCTCCTTACCTATTTTAATTTCGCGGACCCTAAGTTCGGTCAATTTTCATGATGGCACATTATATCAAATTTTCGCAGCCCTGTAAACTAAAGATTCACAAGGCTAGCAAAAACATGCTTTAATCTAGGGAAGGCTTTTGCGGAAAAATACCTCACCGACCCCCTCATTAATGCCAGCAATCACCCCACACTCTTCAAACCCCACATACCGATGCCACGCTTGCGGTTCAGGCTCGTCAGCCTGCGATGAACTGTACAGCACCTCATGACCAGCATCTCGCAGAAAGGTTTCGATGAACCGGAGTAACGCTTTACCAACCCCTTGACGGCGATATTCCGGTAATACTTGAATCAGTGAGATATAAGGCACGATAGACCACAAATACTCAAGCCGCACATACCCCACCCGTTCTCCATTCCACTCAGCAATCACAATATCCTCAATACGATCGGGATTCAAAGTTTGTGCCTCAATTTTTCGCCTTAACACTTCACCACGAATGTATCCATCCTGATACGCAAAGTCCAAGTCATCACGTCGCGCAAAGCGTATCACTGTTTCGTCAGACATTTATATTCCTCCTCAATTGGTTTTGGATTTTATACCACAGAGCAGGGCGTATGTCAATCTACCCCCTATGCAGATGCGGATTCAACGGAAGAGAAACGGGATTGACCACAGAGACAGTAACGTGCTACAATGCTGACGCATTGATAAACAATAGGATCGAGGAACGTGCTATGAGGACAGAGACGGTACAATTAAAGACAAGCGAGCAGCTTGTCATCAAGACGCTACACCCACCGCTCCATGACTACGCCGACAAAGTTGGCTGTTGGGGCGATGTGCGCGATGACCTACTCAACGGTAAATTGACAGAATGGCTCTTCACGCCCTACTTTGTGGGTGAAATTGACGGGGAAGTTGTCGGCAGTATGAGTTATTACACACCAACGGACACGCGCGATGTGGGTGTTGTAGAGTTTGTGCAAACAGCGGAGGAACATCGCAGCAAAGGCATCGCTTCGGCGCTTATGGATTGCCTGATCCGCAGCTTTCGTGCCGATGACGGGATAGCGCTTTATCTCTGTACCACTAATCCCATCGCCGGTAGTCTGTACGAAAAGCACGGATTCTGGTATCATGTGGGAGATGGGATGCGGTATCTCGCACCGGAGGCCAGTGACTTCGATCAGACCTATCTGGCGTACAGCGGACCGGCGCACAGCCGGGAGGCCACATGGGGAGATCTGCCGCGTGCTTCCGTGCTCTACAACCACCGCGAACCACGCTGGCTCATCAAAGACTATTTCACCCAGACCTTCCGCGAGACCCGTTTTGAAAGCCACTACGTGAGATTGATGCGACAGATCGAAGACCAAAACGGCGCATTTGTGGTATTGGAAAACCGAGAACAACGGATTGTTGGGACAGCGGTATTGAAACGGTTTGACACTTTTCATGAACAACATATCGCCACACTCAGCTTTCGTGTCTGTCCGAGCTATTTTGACCAAGCAGCTGAACTTTTGGCCGCTGCCGCAGAAAAAGCAAAAGCGCTCTCGATTCAGGGGTTACAGATCTACATTGCTGACTGTGACGGCGACCAAAAAGAGATGGCAAAAACGGTGGGATTTACCGAAGAAGCACGTTTGCGAAATCAATTATACGACGGAGAAAACCGGCTGGATATGCTTGTCTACACCTTATGGATGCGAGACACAACTCCATTAAGAAAAGAAGAAGATTATTACGGCAATAGAAAACCGTGGCAGGCAGAGCGAGTTGCCGCTGCACATACTTGGAGGCCGAAAACTTAGCTGCATCCCAACGAAGGAGGAAGGTCGCAATGTCAAAATCGAAAATTAGGGTTGGCATCGTCGGTGCCGGTGGTGTCGGGGGACTTGGTGGAAGAGAAAACTCTCATGCGGGTGGCTATCGACGGTGTGAAGAAGTTGAGCTGGCAGCGGTCGCTGATATCAACAACGAACGGCTGCAACAGTTCGGCGACGAATGGGAAATCGCATCAGAACAGCGTTACAGCACCGCGCAGGAGATGTACGAACAAGCGGGGTTGGACATCGTAAGTGTGACCACCCATAACTTCCATCATCATGAGCCGGTCATCGAAGCTGCGGAGGCAGGAATCAAGGTGATTATGGTGGAAAAGCCGCTCGCTATCAGCGTCGAATGGGGACGGAAAATGGTCGAAGCCTGCGAAGCAAACGGCTGTCGATTGGCTGTAGATCACACGCGCCGCTTCCTGCCCCATTACCGCAGGCTGAAAAAGATGGTTGATGAGGGAGCAGTAGGGGAGGTACGAACCATTACTTACTCCGGTGCCCGCCCTCTACTCCACAACGGCACACACACGGTGGACTACGCTTTCTACTTCACATCGGCACAACCCAAGTTAGTATCGGGGTTTCTCAGCGATGAACCCGTTGCCGATCCGGGCGGTGGTGGGATGGTTGTCTGCGAGGATGGCGTGGTTATCTTCATCAACTGCATCCCAATACGGAGAGAATCTCTCAGCGATGTTATCATCGGAGGTACGGCGGGACAGATTCATTTCTGCGAGCGGCGTGGCATCTGGGAGTACGGTCCCCTTGTTGAGGCGAGCGAAGGGTACGGCGCACGCTACGACTTTCAACCTCTCCCCGACATGCCTGAAGACCTTATCCTCGACGACTATTTCTACAGCGCAGCGCGGGAAGCAGTTGACTGTCTCTTAGAGAATCGAGAAAGCGTTTCCACCGGACGCGATGGGCTAAAAGCGTTGGAGGTCATCACCGCCATGCACATCTCGCATAAGACGGGGACACAGGTGCCCCTGCCGTTGGCGGAGGGACTTGATAACGTCGAAATTCGGTCAACGGGACAATAAGGATACGGATAGCTATTCGTACCAATTATGGATGACATAGACCGGATCCGACTCCTCCGCGAGGCGGATGGTTGCAACGTCAGGGCCCGGCACAAATTCGTTGCGTAAGGCATTGGTTCTGACCGGATCTATATGTAGCCCGTCCAAACGCCATCGAAGGTTTCTACTGCTTTCGACAGTAACATTGGGATCGTCAGCAATAAGCGATACCCGTTGTATACCATCGTTTTGGCGCTCTAAAGTTACCTCTGAAACAACGAAGTGGATGGTTTGAAGCCGGTCACGCATCTCCGCCTTCCAGTTGCCCCTGTCCCCGTGGAGGCTCCCCTGAGACAGTTGGAATCCGAGGCGCATCAACCGCAGATTGCCGAGAAAGTGATCCGTTTCGTACCCGTTAGGGCGAGGAAGGCCACCGTAGAGTAACACTCGCTGACAGCGATATTTCTCAACGGCATAAGTGACCGCCAACTGTCCGTCGGTGTCATCCTTGTCCACATGCCCAATCCACTCACGGACGATGTGCGTACCAGCTCGCTCTAGCTGTTCAATCGTATCCCCCGGCATCTCCTCAAGGGAATCCAGATCGCCGACTAGCACAGTCGGGAAAATTTGGAGGTGGCTAATCCGGTTAAGTTCCGTGAATAGGCGGAGACCTCCATCGGCACAGATCAGTGGGTAACCGTGCTGCACTGCCCACGTCAGCGCATCCCGATAGAATTGGGGGTAGCCGAGGTCGTAATAACCATTGAGAAAAATTAACGCGGATTTCATACCATCTGAATTAGCAATCGGTTACGGGAGAAATAGGTTGTAGGATGAGAGCTGCTGGGTAGGACGATATGATAGTTTCACACGCTTGAGGTTTTCTAAGCCGGAGTCGTCCATTGTATTGATCCACCGATAGCCTACCCGCTCTCGGCAAAACTCTCGAAAAAGAAACTGGGCTAACCCTTTCACCGTGAGATCGGCCACCTCAAAAAGGACGCAGAAAATCTCGTTGTTGAGCGGGTATCCGAAGGTGTATCCTTTCAGGACGCCATCAACGAAAACGACTCTGCCGATCAAACCCAATTCCCTGTAGTTCATGAGGCCCGCGCGATGAGCGTGCTGCGAATCCTCCAACATTGCTCGATAAATACCATCGTGGTACCGTGCCTCCCGTTCCTGTCGCCACGTCTCATAAAGTGCGAGGCACTCTGAGAGATGAACGGGGTAGTACGGGGATAACTGCACAGTAGGATGATTACGGATCAACATGTTGTAAGCCGCGCGCTTACTTCTGTAACGATCCCCCTTGAGCTGGATGAGGTCAACCTTTTCGTATAGGTATTCCGTTTCTTTCTGAACAGCGTGGAACCCCATCCTCCGAAAAATAGAGATTAGATGTGCCGGAACGTTTTCAATCCGTGCAATCTGCTTCGCACGATTGGTTGCAAGGAGGAACCCATACACTTGACGGATTACTTCTTCGTTTGGGGATGTCCCCATCGGGAGGATCGGCATGAAGTAATCACCAGCCTGATTGGCGAACAGACAGAACTGGTCATCGATTATTGTCCAGTAAAAATCGAAAAAACCTCGCCATACATAGTGAGGGGCAAAGGCGTAACGCGATAGTTCCGTTGACATCTGTCGCGCGTACCGATCGAAAAGGGGTTTATCTTTTAACGTGAGTGGCTTTAAGAACTTTGATAAATCAGGCAATCTTCAAGAAATAACTTGTTCAGTATGGCGATCGAACAGATGAACCTGTTTGGGGTCGAGGTCAAACCAAACCGGTTGTCCGATTTCAGGCCTGAATGATGGGTGTGTGCGAGCTCTGAGGAGGACCAGATCCCCAGTTTCAGGCGCTTCGCCGAGAAAGATGTCAATAATATTGACCGATCCCAACGCTTCTACAAGGTGCACCGATGCCTGGAAACCGTGTTCCATCGGTTCCTTTGAGACAACAATGTGCTCCGGTCTGACACCAAAGATGATTTCATCTGACCGACCGAGGCGCGAAATCTGTTCTGCCGATAATTTCACCGAGACCTCCGTATGTGTCAGATGCAAGGCAAGGTCTCCTGCGTCAATAGAAGTGGGGTTCACATCGGCCTGTGACTGAATCTTGCCATCGATTAGGTTCATCGAGGGACTTCCCATGAATTGAGCGACGAAAACGGTCTGTGGCTGGTTGTATACCTCTTGCGGCGTCCCAATCTGCTGCAAACTTCCCTGGTGCATGATGACAATCCGATCCGCCATCGACATCGCTTCGACTTGGTCGTGGGTAACGAAAATGGTGGTTGCCCCCAACCTGTGCTGCAGGCGTTTTAGCTCTGTCCGCATGTCTACCCGCAACTTTGCATCTAGGTTCGACATCGGCTCATCCATTAAGAACGCCTTCGGCCTACGCACCATCGCCCGTCCCAAAGCGACACGCTGCATCTCGCCGCCGCTCAGATGGCTAGGTTTCCGATCGAGCATCGCCTGAATTTGCAAGATGGCGGCGACCTCCTTAACCCGTTCCTGAATATCGGAGCTCGACGCTTTCACCGCCTTCAGGGGGAAGGCGATGTTATCATAAACGGTTAAGTGGGGATAGAGCGCGTAAAATTGAAATACAAACGCAATGTCCCGATCCGCAGGAGATAACATATTGACACACTGTCCATCAATAAAGATGTCTCCCTCATCGGGCTGTTCCAACCCGGCGATAGCTCGGAGCGTAGTCGTTTTTCCACAACCCGACGGACCCAGAAAAACAACAAACTCTTGGTCATGGACTTCGAGGTTCACATCGTCTACAGCAACGACAGCCCCAAAACGTTTCGTGATATGTTCAAGTCTGATTTCTGCCATTTTGTGTATTTTAGCATACGTAAATAAAAATAAAAACCAAAAATGACAACGACAACATGGGTGGAAGTCGACCTCTCCGCAATTCGATCCAATGCACAGGCAATCAGAGGGTATGCCCAAAGAAAACCGCTAATTGCCGTGATTAAAGCAGATGCGTATGGACACGGTGCGATTCCAGTTGCCGAAGCATTGTGCGAAGAAGCAACGATGTACGCCGTCGCCACGGTGACAGAAGCGATAGAGCTGCGCAGTGCTAATGTTAGAAAACCGGTGCTCGTCCTGTTCAACGCGCTGCCGATTCAAGCAGAAACAATTATTGACCACCAACTGACACCCGCTGTGTATGAATCGACGTTCTGCAACGCATTGTCTCGTGCAGCGCGAGCGAAAGGGGCATCGGTTAGTGTGCACCTTGATGTGGATACCGGTATGAATCGGGGCGGGATTTGGTATACAGAGGCGGTGGATTTCCTTAAATGGCTGACGGCACTTGAGGGGATAGCGGTTGAAGGGGTTTTCACCCACTTCGCCACTGCGGACGAAGCTGACAAAAGCCATCTACATCTTCAGTTGGAGCGGTTTAAGTCTCTGCTTTCCGCCCTTTCCAAACTCAGCTTGCGTCCTCCGATTGTTCACGCTGCCAACAGCGCAGCTGCATTAACGCTTCGCGATGCACATTTTGACGCAGTCCGTGTGGGCTTAGCGCTATACGGTGTCTATCCATCTCCTCACGTTAGAGAAGCAAGCCCTGTATGCTTACGTCCCGCCTTGAGTTGGAAAGCACGCCTTATCTGCTTACGTCAGTCAATACAGGGCGAAGGGGTCAGCTACGGTCGCACCTACACAGTTGATACGCCCACCTGGTTAGTCACGCTGCCCGTTGGCTACGCCGATGGCTATCCACGCGCCTTATCGAATCGTGGTAAAGCGTTAATCGGTGGGCAAAAGTGTCAACAGATTGGGGCGGTTTGCATGGACGGAACAGTTTTTCGGAGTGCACTGCCAAAGCCAAGCGGCACCAAGCCGCCCCTAGGCATTGGCGATGAAGCGGTGCTAATTGGAAAGCAGAACGGATTGGAGATTAGCGTCGATCAGGTCGCGGAGCAAGCCGGGACCATCTCGTACGAGATATTGACGGGCATTGGGAAACGGATTCCTCGTATCTACGTCAATCGGGAGTCATAAGCATTTGACATCAGGGAGGAAGGATGATAAACTGAAACGCAATTTATCATTTAGCACCTCATACAATAGGAGAATCTCAATGACGCCAGAACAAGCGACAGCCCTGAAAACAACCTTAGAGTCAATGTTCGAGCATATCGCCGAAAAAGAGAGTATAATTGAAGACCTAGAACAGATTGAGCGTATCCAGCAGGAGATTGGATCGACCGTCCCATCACAGCTACGCCATTACTTACAACGCCGCAGTTATACCAAAGCACTCGATTTTTTAAAGGACGATTCCGCAGGTGATTCAAACTAAAAGGATTTAACGTTTGTTCTATGCCCAACGCAAATGTACAATCGGCATACCTCCGATTAATCGAGGACCGAAAACCAACTAAGAAAAAGAGGCATTCAGATGGCACGAGAAGACGGACGCACCCCGAATCAGATGCGTCCTACCCGCATCGTTCGGAATTACATCACACATCCAGAAGGATCTGTACTGATTGCCGTTGGTGATACAAAAGTCATCTGTACGGCATCGGTAGAGGAGTCGCAACCGCGTTTCATGCGTCAACAGCATCTCCGAAACCGAGGTTGGGTCACCGCTGAATATTCTATGCTGCCCCGTTCTACCTCCGACAGGATGCGGCGAGAAGTAACCCGTGGATCACCTGGTGGAAGGACACAAGAGATTCAACGGCTCATCGGTAGATCTTTGCGAGCGGTTGTAGATCTCAAAGCACTCGGTGAGCGCACAATCTGGATCGATTGTGATGTCATCCAAGCGGACGGTGGCACACGCACCGCATCAATCACCGGCGCCTTCATCGCACTCTGGGACGCCTGTCAATGGCTGATGGATCGAAAACTCATAAAAACAGTCCCAATCATCGATCATGTGGCGGCAACGAGTGTCGGCATTATCAATGGGACCCCCATGCTAGACCTCTGTTACACAGAAGATTCTAGCGCTGATGTCGATATGAACATTGTTATGACCGGCGCGGGGAAATTTGTTGAGATTCAAGGCACAGCGGAAGACACCCCTTTCTCTAGGGAGGAATCAGATCAGCTGCTCGATCTGGCGGTCAATGGCATTGAACAACTCATCCGCCTTCAGAAACAGATGATTATTGAAAATAAAGATGAAATTAGTACTGGCGACTCGGAATCAAGGCAAAGTCCGCGAAATCGGTGAAATCCTTCACGCCAAGAATAGGATCGACCTATTGTCGCTTTCCAACTATCCGGACGCACCGGAGGTAGTCGAAGATGGCAAAACGTATGAGGAGAACGCCATCAAGAAAGCCACCGTGCTCGCCGAATACACCGGACATTTAACCATCGCGGATGACTCCGGTTTGGAGGTGGATGCGCTTGACGGCGCACCCGGCGTCCATTCTGCACGCTATGCCGGTGAAAACGCTTCAGACCAAGATCGCATTGTTAAGTTGCTTGAAGCACTGCGGAACGTTCCTGACAATCAGCGGGGGGGGCGTTTCATCTGTGCTGTAGCCATCGCTAAGTCTGTAGATCAGGTGCGGGTTGTCCGTGGCGCCTGCGAAGGTCGGATTAGCCACATGCCGCGTGGGGCGGGCGGTTTTGGATATGATCCAGTTTTTCTCCCCACCGGCTATGACAAAACCTTTGCGGAGTTGGGTGACGAGATTAAGAATCAGATTAGTCACCGCGCAAAAGCACTGGACAGAACAAAAAAATTATTAAGTGAGATATCCCCTGACAAGCGCTAACCCCTTATGAAATCGCTCGGAAAAGCCCCTATCCTGATTCCTCTGCTCGTCATCATTCCGCTGATAGGACTTGGGCTCTACGTGGTTCCTAACCTGTTTGATACTATACCACCTACCCTCACAGTCAGTGGTTTGGAGAAGGCAAAACAGTATCGCGGTTCTCTGACGCTCACGATTGCCGCTTTGGACGAAAAGCCCGGTTTGGGGTCATTGACCGTGCAGATTGACGACACCCCTCCAATCCCTTTGAACAGCACCCCAACGGAGTCCACCTTTTGGGTGCTCCAGACAACCGAATTCGCTGATGGGCCCCACAAGGTTTCCGTCACGGCAACGGATAGGTCTTTGTACAAAAATCAGAAGCACTACACGCTTCCATTTTACATCGACAACACCCCTCCGAAGTTGCATATTCCCCCGGAAATCCTCCGTGTCGGACAAGGCAGAACACTCACGCTCTTCCTTCAAGCGGACGAACCACTCGCGGCAATTGAGGGAAAACTTTTTGATAAGTCGGCCACCCTCTATCCAACCAGCTCCGAGAATCTGTACCGGAGTTTTCTCGGTGTTGGTGTAACATCTACCGTTAAGAACTACCCACTCACCGTGAACGCTATCGATCTGGCTGGCAATGAAACGGAACATACCTTTCAGGTGGAAGTCAATAAAACAAAATTCGCACGTGGTGGCTACATTGTGCTCTCGCCCCAAAAACAACAGATCATGATGGATAGGTCCAAAGGCCGGGAGGATAACGCCAAAAGAGGGGCAGCTTACGCAAAAGCGAATGAGGAAGCCAAGCAGCTTTGGGAAGGGAGGTTCATTCGTCCCACAGAAGGGAGACTAACTTCGCCTTTCGGGAAGTACCGCGAATATAGCACCGGCGTCCGCCGGCATCACTACGGCACAGACATCGCAAATGTGGTAGGCACACCTATCTATGCGTCAAACCGTGGAATCGTCACCCTCGCTGACAGGCTGCATATTTATGGAAACGCGGTAATTCTCAATCATGGACAAGGTATCTCGACCAGTTACAATCATCTCAGCGAGATTCATGTGAAAGCCGGAGAACGGGTTGAAAAGGGACAACAGATCGGATTGATGGGAGCCACCGGTCAAGCCACAGGTTCGCATCTGCATTGGGGTATGGTCGTCAAGGGGGTAGCGGTCGCCCCAGAAGAATGGACGGAACGAGATTTTTCGTCCCCGTGAGGCGGCAGTTACCTGTGCTGAAGGGGAAACACAGATGAACCAATTAATCCAACTAGACCAAATCGTACCCAGCAAGGTCTGCTTTTCATGCGACGTTTGCTGCCGATTCCTCGAACCGGACAGCTTCCTCGCACCTATCTTCACACAAACTGAAATGAAACGAGCAATTGCGACGGGAGTGAACCCGAATCACTTTCAGTCCACCACAGATGGAAAAAGTGCACAAGCTAAATTGATACCGCGTGGCGATATGTATATCTGCCCTTGTTTCAATCCCGAAACAAGTGAGTGCACAATCTACCCGATTCGTCCACTGGATTGCCAGATTTACCCTTTCGCTCTGATGTACAATCAAGATCGAACGCAGGTTGTCCTCGGCGTTGACATGATCTGTCCTTACGGTGAGACAGAAATGCAGACGGGCGCCTTCCAGCGCTATATCGACTACATGGTGGACTATCTGGAAACGGATTCTGCCGTTGAAACCGTTGCTGCAAATTGGCAACTTATCGGACCCTACCAGGAAACGGTGGTAATTGTCCGTACGCTAGAAAAGCTGACCTTAGCACGAATAAAAAACAGATGTTGAATTAGCCGGAGGGAAAATCGGGCTAGAAAAGGAGAAGAATATGGCAAAAGTGTCGTGCCGTATGGCGGCGTTCGATCTAGATGGAACGCTGCTGAATGATGAGCACGTTGTGACAGATCGAAACTGTGAAGCGCTTCAGAAATTATCGGCGCAAGGCGTTGTAGTGGTGCTCGCTTCAGGAAGGATGCATCGAGCCATCTTGCCGGTTAGTAATCGGATTGGGTTAGAAAACCCGATAATTTCATACAACGGTGGGATGGTCAAACACCCTCGCACCGGGGAGGTCATTCATCATACCCCTATCCCGGCAGCGGACGCGATGGCGTTGATTGCATACGGCGATCGGAAGGAACTCCACCTTAACTTCTGTTTGAATGATCAATTATTCATCAAAGAACACAATCAGTGGAGTAAATTATACGAGGAACGGACAGGAGTTGCGGCGACAGCACTCGGCGATCTCCGCAAGTTGGATGGGCAGGAACCGACAAAGATGCAGATTTTGAACACACCTGAAAAAATCGAGGTACTCCTCACCGAATGCGGCGCCGAGTTTGGCGAGCGGTTATATGTCACGCGGACCCAAGTTGAATATATCGAATTTATGAATCCACAGGTATCCAAAGGACGAGCGTTACAAGCGCTCGCTGCCCGACTCGACATCCCAAGCGATTTAATCGTTGCCTTTGGCGATGGATACAACGATGAAAGCATGATGCAAGCTGCCGGGTTCCGGGTCGCGATGGGAAACTCCGTCGATGAAATTAAGGCTATCGCGGATTACACGACGGATACCAACCACAACGATGGTGTCGCTCTAGCGGTTGAGAGTTTGCTGCTTTGAAGATGGATTAAGGCCGCATCGCCTTACGCTTCGATAGGATGACGGACCTTTGTCCCGAGTACCGGAATATTTGCAACGAGTGCCATTGAGTCCTGTTCCCGCTCAAGCTCCATCTCGACCTGTTCTCGTTCAAGTATAAAATACTTCGACAGAACTTCCGTGAGCTCCGCTTGCAAGCTTTCCATAATCTCTTCGTCAATACCGGTTCGATCCTGAACGAGGATGAGTTGTAGCCGGCTTTTCGCAACACTTTTGCTCTTCTGTTCCCGATTCAGTAACTGCATTAACCGTTTGAACATCTGTTTTCTCCTTTTATCCCCACGTGAACAGTTTGCCAAACCAGGTCCCGAGCAAACCTACCGACTTAAACTCTGGAATGGGAACATCTTCCCCTTCAAGTCGTTGCGCGATACGTTTATAGGCTTGCCCGGCATCAGACTTATGATTATAGGTTGACGGCATGCCTCGGTTCGTTGAAATAACAATTTCTCTATCCTCTGGGATGACACCGATCAGATCGATTGACAGAATGTCAATGACATCCGTCGGCTCCATCATATCCCCCGTCTTAACCATCTCCGGTGAGAGTCGATTGATGACAAGGTGAAGATCATTAATAGACATGTTCTGCAACAAACCGATGATTCGATCCGCATCTCTGACCGCCGCGACCTCTGGCGTTGTTATGATAAGCGCCTCATCAGCACCCGCTGCCGCATTTTGGAACCCCTGCTCGATTCCAGCAGGCGAATCGACCAGAACGTAGTCGTGCGCCTCCTTCAATTCGAGGCAGAGCTTCTTCATCTGTTCCGGTTGAATATCGCTCTTGTTGTTCTTCTGTGAGGCTGCGAGCAGGTAGAGATCTTTCGTCCGCCGATCTTTGACCAATGCCTTATCCAGTTCACAGTTGCCTTCGAGGACATCCATTGATGTGTACACAACGCGACTCTCCAACCCCATAATCACGTCCAGATTTCTCAATCCGACATCCGCGTCAACGACAACGACCTTCTTGCCCAGCACAGCAAGGGCCGTTCCAAGATTCGCCGTGGAAGTACTTTTACCAACCCCGCCCTTACCAGACGTAACGACGATCACCTTTCCCATTTTTTCGTTGTCCTTCCTTCACGAAATTTTTGGTATCGTACCAATTCCGGTTAATAGCTGTGTCCAAACACTCATGACCACGGATGTTTTGGCTTAGGCAGTATTCACCTCTAATCATCCGGTTAAAAGTGTGGATTGCTAAAAATAAACATTGGGGCCCACTAATATTTTACTACAATTCGGAAATTGACAAAATGTGAAGACATCGATAGGAACCCGGGTTCCCTTGTACCCCTCTCAGCCTAATTCGAGTCAATCGAATTCTTCGACGACGATAGCGTCTTCTAGGATGCGCGCAATTTCTGGTTTATGGTGCCGGTACTGTTTCCCAGCGGGAGGGCGGGTGATAAAACGCCCAATCCTCAACTGAGTCGGTAATAGATTCAGGGCAAAAATTATTGATGATGTATCGCCGAGCGCACCAGCGTGAGCAACGCCACGCAACGCACCAAGGACAATAATATCGCCGGAGGCAACTACTTCTGCTCCCGGATTCACATCGCCTAGAACCACCATATTCCCTTCTAACGCGCGCTCAACCTGTCCAGACCGCAGGGTGTGGCGAATAAACCGCGTTTCCTCGTTCACCGGAATAAATTGATTATAATCGCGCTCTGCCGTATGAAGCGCAGGCACTCCTGCAATCTGAGGAGCTTCTGTGCTCTTCGGCTCGTCGTAGGAATCGCCAATTACCTGTTTCACTTCGAGCCCATAGTTTTCGTTCAGTAAACTTTTAAGACGAACCAACTCGCCGTCATCAAGCGATCGACTGCCGAGACCAAGATTCATAGTTATGCCTGACAACGAATCTCCTAAGCTTGCCATCCGTTCTACAATTGCCTGTTCTATTTCCTCCATCGAGGCTTCCGGGTCAATAATTAGGCGCAACCCATCGCGGAATCCCTTGAGTTCAACGATTGGATGTGATACGTTCTGCATTTCACCCCTCTTATGAAATAAGTGTTTATCGCAGCTAATTTTCGATTTTTGCTAACACATAGGGACCATCAGGAAGTGCAGCAATTCGGGCATCTGCTCCATGTTTAGCGATAACGCGCTCAATCCCCTCTTCAGGCGTTCGAATTGGATGCACAAACAGGTCTTTCAGTTGGTCATAGGGTATGCCATCAGCGTAACAGTAGATTTCGGCTTTCTTCGCGGCTTTCGCCAACTCCTCCAGCTGCCACTGGTCAATGACAAAATTGGTTGGGTCGTGAATATCGTCAATAAACTGACCGAGGTCTTTTGTCTTCAAAATCAGTTCTGTGAAAGATCCGCTCCCAATTCCCTCGCTACATTCCGCGACCAAGACAATACTCCCATTCGGTTTAACGATTTCCACTGCTGCTAGCATCCCCTTGACCGCCTGATAAAACGTGGTATCGAGCGGATAACCTGCACTCGACACAAGGACAGCGTCCACCGGTTTGGGCAATGTCACCTTCACCTGTTTCTCAACGAATCCGACACCTGCCAAATGAGATTCGACAATATCGCCAGCAAATATACCGGTCAGCCGACGCTTTTCATCAATGGTAACGTTCACGTTAAAATCAACACCGGCCATTAAAGCAATCTCGGTGGCTTCGAGGTGAAGCGGGTTGTCTTCAAGGTTACCGACCGACGCTTTGGGATGTTCAAGTATTTGGGGACCGTGCAAAACCTTCATCGTCTCGATTGAAGCGAGTCCAGGACAGATTGATTTGCGGCCTCCGGAATATCCTGCCATCAGATGTGGTTCAATCAGAGCAGTCGTAACCTTCAAGTCTGATTCGAGATAGGTTTTATCAATATAAACCGGAGCACCACCTCGTGTTAAACCGAGATATTTGTGGGACTCAATCTCCTGTGAAAAATGGTTGACAATTCGATAGTTCCGCATAATCTCAGGGCCGACCATTTCTTCAAGTTCTTCCCCTTCATTGGGGCGATGAATACCTGTTGCAATGAGAATCGTGATTTTTTCACGCGGGATGCCGCTTGATTCTAGCGTGTGTAGAATTGGTGGCAGGATCAGCTTATTCGGAACCGGACGTGTTATATCCGAAATGACAACACAGGCGGAGGTCCGATCTTTCGCCAAGGCGGCTAGCGGTGCAGAGCTAATGGGCGACGCGAGCACGTCCCAAACTGCACGCTCTGGATCCGCAATTGGGACAGATTTCTGGAGCGTCAACACACCTGCCAAATTCCGTTCAGGGATTTCTACTTCCAGCAGATTTCGTCCATATTTCATGCCAACTCGCATTAGGATTTTCCTCAGTTTGCTAGCTGCAGCGTTAGAAAGTTTCATGTATACTATATCGTTATAACATTATAAACGAGATTTGGTATTTCGTGCAAGTCTTTTTTTACGTAATAATTGGAGAAAAGCCTTGCTGCGCTTGATTCAGAAGTCCGACCAGCGATAAAATCCGTTCTATGACTTGTAAAATGAGAAAGATTGATGGAATTTGTCCCTTGACGAATGGAGGGTTTGTGTGGAATAATTTTAGGCTTGTGCTAAGCAGATGGAGGATGAATGTATATGCCAAGAATTGGAATTAATGGCTTTGGTCGAATTGGACGTAACGCATTGAGAGCTGCACTAGAAAATGAAGATTTATCTCTCGATCTTGCGGCAGTTAACGACTTAACAGATCCAGAGACACTTGCACACCTACTCAAATACGACTCGGTACTTGGGACACTTGATGCTGAAGTCCGATCCGCAAATAACGGAATCGTTATTAACGGTAAGGAGATACTCACCTTCTCTGAACGAGATCCGGATGCGCTTCCTTGGGGTGATTTAGGCGTCGACGTTGTTATTGAATCGACCGGCTTCTTTACGGATGGACAGGAGGCCTCCAAGCATCTGAATGCAGGGGCGAAAAAGGTGATTATCTCCGCGCCCGCCAAGAACGAAGACATCACTATTGTGCTAGGGGTCAACGAAGATAAATACGATAAACAGGAACATCATATCATCTCTAACGCTTCCTGCACGACAAACTGTCTCGCGCCGCTCGCAAAGGTACTGTTAGAAAACTTCGGCATCCAAAGCGGCCTGATGACGACCATTCACTCGTATACCAACGATCAGCAAGTGCTAGATCTGCCGCATACGGATATACGCCGGGCACGTGCGGCTGCACTTTCGATGATCCCCACGTCCACAGGGGCGGCAAGCGCCATTTCCTTGGTCCTCCCTGAGCTCGCAGGAAAATTTGATGGAATGGCAATCCGGGTGCCAACACCTAATGTTTCTGTAGTGGATCTCACCGTTGATTTGGAAAAGAAAGCGAGTGTAGAAGAGGTTAATGCAGCTGTGAGAGCAGCAGCTGAAGGAGAGCAGCGGGGCATCCTAAGTTATTCTGAGCTGCCACTGGTATCGGTGGACTTCAAGGGAAATCCTCATTCCTCGATTTTTGATGCCGAGTTTACAAGGGTAATCGATGGGGAATTGGTGAAAGTTCTCTCTTGGTACGATAACGAATGGGGATACTCAAATCGTTTGGTTGAATTGGCTGAGCGCGTGCTATAAGGAACGTAGTCGGATTCCAATCTGTCCACAATTCTCAGGAAACTATGCGAACACCAATTATTGTCGGCAACTGGAAGCTTAACAACACCATCAATGAAGCAATAACGCTCGTTAAGTCGCTTCGGTCGCTGGTCGTTGATATTGCCGATGTCGAAATCGTCGTTGCCCCCGTTTTCACGGCACTTTCCGCAGTCGCGCAGGCACTAGCAGACGCGAATATTCAACTCGCAGCACAGGACGTTTTCTGGGAAGACAGTGGCGCGTTCACAGGGGAAATATCGCCGGGGATGCTCAAGGATGTCGGTTGCAACTATGTTATCATTGGCCACTCGGAGCGCCGACAGTATTTCGGTGAAACGGATGAAGAGGTCAACCGCAAGGTGAAGGCAGCGCATACGCACGAGTTGATACCAATCATCTGTGTCGGCGAAAGCCTTGCGGAACGGGAGACCGACAAAACGGACGCGGTGATCAAAGACCATGTTCTTAACGGGATTGCCGGGGTATCCGCGGATCAGATTCCCTCGACAGTAATCGCCTATGAACCTGTCTGGGCAATCGGGACAGGCCGTAATGCGACCCCAGACCAAGCTCAAGAGGTCCACGCGCTTATCAGATCTGTCCTATCAGACATCTACTCGGCTGATGTGGCAACGCAGGTTCGGATTCAGTACGGTGGAAGTGTTAAGCCGGACAACGCTGCTGCCTTAATTATGCAGCCCGATGTAGATGGCGCATTGGTCGGCACTGCGAGCTGGGAAGCGGAATCGTTTGCCCAAATTGCCACAGCAGTGCACAATACCTATTCAACGGACAAAACATAAACAATTAATATGAAAGTGAGGAACCATTATGGGAATCATCGTTGGCTTTGTTCTTGTACTTTTTATACCGGCCTGCATCTTGTTACCCGTTATTATTCTATTGCAGGATAGCAAAGGAGAAGGGCTGTCATCAAGTGCATTTGGTGGAGCAGGCGGCAGCATGCAATCCGTTTTGGGTGGACAAGGTGCTGCAACCTTCCTTTCCAAAGCGACCACGTGGCTCGCTATCGGATTCATGATAATGGCACTGTTTCTGATGCGGTTCTACGGTGAAACAGGCGGTGAATTAAAACCGCTTCAAGAGGGAGCAGCACAAACCGAAAGCACAATTGCCCCTTCAGATGAAACAGCGGAACCTCCCGCAGGTTCAGAAGCGGTTGGTACTGATGATACAGCTGGTGCTGATTCGTCCACATCTGACACGTCAAATGACACCGGAGCAGGTGCCGGGAAGTAGAAAGTCGAAAAATAAGATTAAAACCGGGTAGATATACTTACATGGCACATGGGATTTCATCGCGGGGCGTAATTTCAAATGTGGCGGGGAAGGGAGGTATTTTACCTTGCTTCCGCTCCTTCCTTGTTGTCTAAAACGGATTCACGTATCCAAGACCCATCTTGAATTTTCCTCGTACTATGAACCCACCAATGTCGAATCAACCTATCCCTCAACAAACTTGGAGGGTTCATCCCTTATGTGAGAATTGGACGCGATCCGCCGTGCTCGTGCTTTTTCTCCTCCTTCTGTTCTCAGGCGTTTACTGGCTTTTCCAGTCAATGTTTGTTGCCTTCCTGTCAGCGCTCTTTGTGATAGGCTCTTTATACCGATATTTTGTTCCCTTCCGGTATGAATTCTACGAGGGGCAACTTGTGGTCACAGCACCATTTTATAGCCTAACAAAGCCTTGGTCTGACTTTCGTAGTTTCTATACCGACAAGAACGGTGTCCTATTAAGTCCGTTCGCTAAACCCTCTCGACTTGAGAACTTTCGGGGAGTCTACATCCGTTTTGGCGGGAATCGATCTGAAGTGGTCGATTTTATCAGAGCGAAGATTACAGATTAGAATCAGACTTACTTATTCAGCATAGCGAGAAAATGGCAGACAACAAATTCACAATCCTCCACACGGACTCTCAGACGCAAGCCAGAATTGGGAAGCTGCGAACAGCACACGGTGTTGTCAATACCCCAATCTTCATGCCCGTCGGCACACGGGGAACAGTCAAGACGTGCACCCCTCATGATCTGGTCGAAATTGGGGCAGAAATTATCCTTGGAAACACCTATCATCTCTACCTACGGCCGGGGCATCAGATCGTCCAGCAGGCAGGGGGGCTGCACAAATTTATGGCGTGGAAGAAACCTGTCCTCACCGACAGCGGCGGGTTTCAAGTCTTCAGCTTGGGACCGCTTCGCACAATCACAGAAGAAGGCGTTGAATTCCGCTCTGAGATTGACGGGTCAAAGCACTTTATCAGCCCGGAACGTTCCATCGAGATCCAGAACGCGCTCGGCGCGGACATCATTATGATCTTCGATGAATGCCCGTCATTACCCAGCGACTATAACTACCTCAAGGAATCGATGGAGATGACGCTCCGCTGGGCCGCGCGGTGCAAGGAAGCGCATGGGAATCCTAATCAACAGTTATTCGGCATTGTACAGGGCGGGATGGAAAAATCGCTGCGAAAGATAAGTGTCGAAAAGACAGCGGAAATTGGATTCCCCGGCTATGCAATCGGTGGACTTAGTGTCGGGGAGGAGAAATCGTTGATGTATGAGACGCTAGCCTATACCGCACCGCTACTGCCCAAAGATTCGCCGCACTATCTGATGGGGGTCGGAACGCCGGAGGATTTGGTCTACGGGGTAAGCTGCGGGATTGATATGTTTGACTGTGTGATGCCAACGCGTAACGCCCGAAACGGCTCACTCTTTACAACCCTCGGCACGGTAAAAATTCGTAACGCAAAGTATAAAACTGACTTCACGCCACTCGATCCGCACTGTGTCTGCCACACCTGCCAGAATTTCACACGCGCTTACCTCCGACATCTACACCTAGAGAACGAGATCCTTGCACATCGGCTGCTCACACTTCACAACCTGCATTTCTACCTGAGTCTAATGCGAGGTATCCGACAGGCAATTGGGAGAGGCACATTCGCCCAACTTAAAGGGGATGTAGGAGCGTTGATGCAGCTCGGACAGGTACAGGAGAAAGAGAAAACTGAAAGCAGGACGGTAAGAACAGATTCGCGCAAAACGCAACATAAACCTGATTCAAATCGCAAACGCAGACGTGCAGCAATATAATACAATGACTTTTATCTTTTTTATGGTGAATCAAAAAATAAGTAGACCCTTTCGGCCCTGGTAGATTTTCGTACCCGGTAGGTGCGGTTTCCAACCGCACCCGTGTGGAGTGTCTCATTAATTGTAAGGTTCACCATAATTAATCTGCAGCCTCTTCATCTTCAGGTGCCGACTCTACCCCCGCCAACGCTTCCGTAGCCTGTT
>JAJEAL010000058.1 GCA_022822785.1 Candidatus Poribacteria bacterium | reverse complement strand
ACTGAAAGCACAGTGGTGGGGCACCTTGCTGGTATTTCTGCCAAAGGCTTTGCTTGTGCTCGGTTCTATTCCATTTACACTCTATTCGGATAGGCTCCTCCTTGTCCTGCTTGTTCCATTTATTGAAATTCAAAGTTATCGCATTTTCTCGCGAAATTTGCCCCGTTGGTTGAGAGATACCCCCAAAATACGCGAGACCCTCCGAATCGCCTCGCTCGTTGTGCCGCTAGCGATGTTCCTTGCAGGACTGAATGCGATATATGCGCTATTTCAGAAGAAGATTGTATGGGGGGGCGTGCGATACGAAATCCTTTCAGCGACAGAATCCCGTGTTTTGGGCAGAATTACCGAGGAAGATAAAACAAACGCCCAACACGGAAAGCGGTCAGTTTAGGCATTCAAGAGTTTATGAGTAAATCTACATTTTACTTTTCGTAAGAAAGAGGAAGACTATGGCAATTCGCAGTCGTGTTTCACCCCGTTTTTTTGTGAATGAGCTTGCAACAGCGATGTCAGATGATTGGGCAACGTCCTACGCACTCATGAAATATCAGATGGCAAAAGAGAGCTTTAGCTGGAGACACCCATTTGGCGCCAAGCACGGCAAAGGGGACGATGTTCAACTGGTAAGTTTACGAATCACGGATATGTGTAACTTACGGTGTCACTCGTGCGGACAGTGGGGAGATAACGGATACCTGCTTGGTGAATCCCTCAAAACGTTGAAGCAACGGGAGGTCCCGGTCGAAATCTACAAGCGACTCGTTGATCAGATTGTTGATGCTGGCTGGTCCCCTGTATGGTATATCTGGGGCGGCGAACCGATGCTTTACCCCGGTTTGCTTGAGCTAATGCATTATATCAAAGAACGTGACATGCCGATTTCGCTTGTGACAAATGGCACTCATCTTGCCCGACGCGCCGACGACATTCTCGAAACGTGCAAAATCTTATATTTGAGCGTTGATGGACCAAATGAAGAGATTCACAACAATCAACGTCCTGGGGTCACGGAAAATTATGATAACTTTAAGGATGTCAAAGCCGCGCTTGAAACGCTGAGTGAAAAGAAAAAGAATCGGAATCTTGCATTTCCGTATATCGTCCCGCTCAGTTGTATCACAATGTACAATATTGACTACGTAGTCGATCTCTACAAATTTACGAACCAGTATGCAGATACACAGATTTTCTATCTAACATGGTGGATTGACTCGCATTCTGCTCAGGCACATACTGAAGATTTTGAGGGACGTTTCGGTTTCAAGCCCCAAACTCACTACGGCTGGATTGGGACGTGGAAAGATTTTGATCACGGTGTCATCCTCGACAAGTTTGAAGAGATGGAAAAACTCTCAAAACAGACGGAACGATGCCCACCGATGATGATGCCGAGGCTGAACACGCGAGAGGAGATTCAGCGCTATTATACCGACCACACGGAGATTTTCGGCTATAATCAGTGTGTCAGTATTTACATGACAATGGAAATTGACAGCAACGGCGACGTTAGCCTCTGCCGTGATTACCATGATTACATCATAGGCAATATCAAAACAGATACTGTCGAAGATATGTGGAATAACGCTGCCGCCCGCAAATTCCGCAATTCTATCAGCACCGACGGTCCTATGCCCGTTTGCCGTCGATGCTGCGGTTTAATGGGATTTTGAAACCCAACTGATGTGCTTATCAACATCATTGTGATGTGGGAATAAGCGATTTGCTTTCGAGGAAGGCAATGACTCGCTCGGTACATTCTTTGAGTGTTTGGCTGCTTGTATTCACGATTAGTTCCGGGTGGGGCGGTGCTTCGTAAGGCGCGCTGATTCCTGTGAACTCTTTAATCTCACCCGCCCGCGCCTTCTGATACAGTCCCTTTGTATCCCGTGCTTCGCACACCTCTAGCGGGCAATCTACGAAAATCTCCACAAAGCGCCCCTCATCAAGTAGGTCCCGTGCATTGTCTCGGTCTGCACAGTAGGGTGAGATGAACGCAGTCATCACAATAACACCGGCATCGGCAAACAGCTTCGCAACCTCTCCAATCCGGCGGATATTTTCCTCCCGGTCTTCGGGCGAAAAGCCGAGATTTTTATTCAAACCGTGTCGAATGTTGTCACCATCGAGCACATACGTGAGATGTCCACGCTGATGTAATGTGCTTTCCACTTCAAGAGCCAGTGTAGACTTACCGGAACCCGACAATCCTGTGAACCAGATGACACCCCCTTTCTGATTGAGAAGTTTTTCTCTGTCTGTCTGGGTAACGTTAGCTTCGTGCCAAGTGATATTTGTTGCCTTTTGTTCTGTCATACTACTCTCCTATATTGTTGAAATCTGAAGGGGCGGGATTACTTGGTAGCGGCAGCCAAAGCGACATGGTTGTTCCCTGCCCAACAACGCTCTTGCTTTGTATATCCCCACCGTGTTGTTCGAGAATGCGTTTTGCGTTTGCCAGTCCAAGTCCGGTTCCCTGCGATTTTGTTGTGAAGAAAGGTTCAAAAAGTCGGTTTAAATCTTCCGGCGAGATGCCAACACCTGTGTCTACGACATCAATCCGGACTTCGTCTGAATCCTGTAATGTTAGGATTTCTAAGATGCCGCCCTCCGGCATCGCCTCCATTGCATTTAATACGATATTCATAAATGCCTGTTTCAACTTATCGCGATCTAGTGAAATTGGTGGAAGATGAGAAGTGAACTTTCTGACTAGCGTGATCTGATGGTGGTTCAGGTTAGCCTCCATTAGGTCTAGGACCTCCTGTAGAACCTGATTCAGATTGTGGGAGACAGCTTTAAGAGCCGCTGGTCGGGCAAAATCCATGAACCCTTTGACAATAACATCAACGCGTTGAATCTCTTCAAGGATATATTGCATCGACTGCTTGCCCCTTGCTTCCGAGAGATTATCCTTTCGCATTAGCATTTGCGCTAGCATCTGCATAGACGAGAGAGGATTTCGAATCTCATGGGCAAACGACGCTGCCATTTTTCCCGCAGTGGCGAGGCGCTCAGCACTTAACAGCTCATTCCGCGAATTTCGGAGGTTACGCGTCATTTGGTTAAACGCGAGGGTAAGGTCCCCAATTTCGTCATGTGTTTTCACCGCACACTGCTCGTTTAGATTGCCATCGGCGACCTTTTGGGTGAATTGTACCAACTCCTTAATTGGATTGGTAAGATTTCGCCCAATAAGATGGCTGATGACGGCAACCAATAGGATAACAACCACGGCAATTCCTAACATCAACAAAGTTACATCTCGCTTCGCATCAGCGATTTTGTCCATTGGACGCATTAAGCAGTACAATCGATCGTACGCCTGTAAGTAATAGAGAACTTTATAGTGTCTCCCACTAACTATTACATTTTGTGAAACTAAGTCGCTATTTGATTCCATAATGCGCTCGCGGATGTCATGCAGTCTCATCTCATCAGCAAAGTTCGCCCAATCCCCAGGAAGGGTAGTATAATTGACGGTGTTATCGCTGCTGACAATTGTCACTTCTGCCCCGTATGCTTCTTTAACCTTCTCTGGTTCGTGAATATAGCCGGTGTCCACAATCGCTTGAACCCATTTTTGGGTTTCCAAGCTATTCTGTTCATCATATTTCCGATCAAAAAGCGCGATCGTGATAACTGGCACAATGAGCACAACTACCGCAAAGAGCAGAATGAAAGGAAGAACAATTTTGTTTTGAATACTATATCGACGCATAAGAATCTTAGACCTATACCTAAAGAACATGAGCTGAGCTTAAAGGCATTAATGGCAACATACTTGCATCTTCGATGCAGAGCAGAAGTGGAGCGCTTGTCTCACTATCTACCCCGCCACCGGATTGGCGGGTTGGCTCATTACTATAGCCGAGATTTACGCTGGATGTCAAGTTGAAAGCACCCACTATAGAAATTCATGAAATGAGAACAATTTGATACAGGTTGGAACAATTTGATACAGATCGGTGTGTAATAAAAAGATTGGCACCAGCTGCTAAGTACTGGTTTACATTGCCTGTTCGGCACTGCAAAGGAGAACGCAACGTGATCGAATGTAACACTTTATCCAGATCTAGACCTTCAACACCTCCGCCTACTGACGAAAAAGAGCTTGTCGAACGATTCCAGAACGGTGAAAAGGAAGTTTTTAACGAGCTAGTCATCAAATATCAGGGAAAAATTTATAACTTGGTTTATAAGTATGTACCTAACGCTGAAACTGCGCGCGACCTCTCGCAAGAGATTTTCATCAAAGCCTTTCGCGCCTTGCCTCATTTTAAAAGGCAATCAGCTTTCTATAGTTGGCTCTATCGGATTGCCACTAACCTCTGCATTGACTTCATTCGCCAGCAGAAACGGAGGCAAACTTTATCTCTTGAAAATTTAACAACAGAGAACAACGACGAGATAGTGTTTAACGATGCAAGTCCATTGCCACCGGATCATGCAGAAGCTCAAGAACTTGGACATATCATTGGTCAAGCAGTAGAGCAACTTCCGCCCAAACAGCAGCGCGTCTTTAATCTTCGATATCACGATGGACTTCAATTGAAGGAGATAGCCGCGCAATTGGATCGATCGGAAGGCACAATCAAAGCGCACCTTCACCATGCCCATAAGCGCTTGCAGATACTTCTAAGTCCGTATTTGAAGAACGAACGACCGGAATGGGCCCTAAACTCCTAACCAAGTTTTGTGAAAACTCCTCCTAACTTCCTCGTTATGATACAATAAGTCCTGCCAAAACAGATCGAGACAATCGATGTTTCTCAGGCGGCTCCGCGTAAAAAGGCGGCATCTGCTTCCGCTGCAAGTCAATTGGAAGCAATCTTTGTCCTATGAAAGATTTAAAAGCACTCCTTCAAAATGTAGACGAGCTTCTCAATACACCGGGTGAGGTGCCCGCAGCCATTCCAGTTTCAACGGAGGGCACCCAAGATGAAGCAACAGATGAATTACTCGCAGCACTACAAAGGTATTTTGGCTATCCCGACTTTCGGGACGGACAACGTGAAGTTGTAGAAAAGATTCTGAATGGAGAAAATACTCTTGCCTCTTTTCCAACCGGCTACGGGAAATCGCTCTGCTACCAGTTGCCAGCGCTAATGTTGCCGGGAGTAACTGTAGTTGTTTCTCCACTGATTTCTTTGATGAAAGACCAAGTCGATGCCTTACATGAGCAAAAGATTTATTCAGTAGCACTACTTAACAGCAGCCTAAGCTGGGAAGAGTACAGTACGGAGCTAGAACGACTAAGACGTGGAGATATCAAACTGCTCTATATCGCCCCAGAACGCTTTCGCAGTCGTCGGTTTCTGAACCTGCTAGATTCGCACCGAATCTCCCTATTTGTGATTGACGAAGCACACTGTATCTCTCAATGGGGACACGATTTCCGTCCTTCCTACCTCGCGCTTCGTGATGCCATCAGCAAATTACACCCAAATTCAATTGCTCTGTTCACAGCAACTGCAACGCCTGATGTAAGGAAAGATATTATAGAGCAGTTAGAAATTCAACCGCCTGAGACTTCTATCCGTGGTATTGAACGTAGTAATCTGAAGTTTAGTGTTTGTGAAGTTTCGACGGATGCCGAAAAATACCCGCTCCTTGATACACACCTGCAGCAGCTAACGGGCAAGGGGATTGTGTACGCCGGACGTCGGCGGGAAACAGAGGAGATTGCGCGCTATCTGCAGAAACGTGGACACCGTGTCGATTTTTATCACGCTGGACGCGAAGATTTTGAGCGTAAACGGGTGCAGGATCGGTTCTTTAATGATGGACCTGACGGCCTCGATCTGGTTGTTGCCACCAATGCATTCGGGATGGGGATTGATAAATCTAACATCCGATATATCATCCACTGGACGATGACGGGCACTCTGGAACAGTATTATCAGGAGGCGGGACGTGCTGGCCGGGATGGCGAAATTGCTCACTGTATCCTATTTTATTGCTCCGAGGACCGAAATCTACATGAGTATTTCATCAACGATAGTGCGCCCAATAAACCGGATCTCCTCAAACTCCTGCAAATTATTGAGACTTTTCCCTCGGTCGCTAACTTTCGGATGTTTGAAGCAGAGGAATTAGAGTGGCTGAGCGGTTTCAACGAAGGCAAAATTAGAGTTGGGCTTAGCCACTTGGAGAAACTCGGTTTTCTACGGAGGTCATATAACGTATCTTCAAAACTCTCGGTGAGAACACCTCCTGTGAATTACAGTGACACGGCAGAGACTGTTGATGAATCACCACGAACTCTACTAAACCACCTGCGCTCTCGATCAGAGTTGCACATCATAGATTTTTGCCGAGAAATGGATCTACGTCCCGATCGACTTATGGAGCAGCTAGTTGACTTGCAGAGCGAAGGTTATCTGAGATATTGGGGAGCAGAGAATTTGACATTGATTGAATTACTTGAAGACAGCGATCTGTTCGCCTCAATATCCGCGGATCAGATGGGCTTTGAGGACTACCTTCGCAGCAAGAATCGTCAGATTGATCAGATTATCTTTTACGCGCTTGCGGAAGAGTGCCGTGGGCGATTGGTAAGAGAGTACTTCGGAGAGAAAGTCAAGGAGGACGCCCGGTGCGGCAGCTGCGATCTCTGCGATCCGAGCTTACGACTCGTCGCTCCGAATGAGGAAAATAATGATGCCAACACCTACTGATTCACTTGAGCAAAAGCCAAATCTCGTCTTTGTCATCACCGACGACCAAGGCTACGGGGATTTTAGTTGTCACGGGAATCCGATAATTGAGACACCGAATCTAGATAATTTACACAGCGAAAGCCTTCGTTTGACCAATCTGCATGTCGGTCCCACCTGTGCTCCCACACGAGCGGGCATTATGACCGGACGTTACTGCAACTGCACCGGTGTGTGGCATACTATCGGTGGCCGCTCGCTCCTCCGAAACGATGAGCGTACGATGGCGGATATTTTTCGGGCAAACGGTTACAAGACCGGCATGTTTGGCAAGTGGCATTTGGGTGACAACTATCCCTATAGACCCCATGACCGTGGATTTGAAGAAGCACTCTATCACGGTGGCGGCGGGATTAGCCAAACACCCGACCACTGGGGAAATGACTACTTCGACGATACTTACTCCCGCAACGCGGTCAAAGAACCGTTTGAGGGTTATTGTACCGATGTCTGGTTCGATGAAGCAATGAAGTTTATCGAAAAAAACAGAGAGCACCCTTTCTTTTGTTACCTCCCGACCAATGCCCCACACGGTCCATACCGTGTCCCAAACGGCTACAGTGAACCGTATTATGGACATATCCCCGATGCTAGAGCCAACTTTTACGGCATGATTGTCAATATCGACGAGAATATGGCAAGGCTCAGGAACCATCTCCGTAAGCTTGGTATTGAAGACAACACAATCCTTATCTTTATGACTGACAACGGTTCAGCCGAGGGTTGCACACTGGACGAGAGGCAATTCGTCAGAGAAGGTTTCAACGCTGGCAGGCGTGGGAGGAAAGGCTCGGAATACGAGGGGGGCCATCGCGTGCCACTTTTCATGCATTGGCCCAACGGTGGGTTCACGGAAGGTAAAGATATCGACCAGCTTACTGCGAATATCGATCTACTCCCAACGTTGATCGATCTCTGCGGACTAGATATTTCACAAGTTGGTTTCGGAGCGGGCAGTTTTCACGGCATGAGCCTCGCGCCGCTGCTCAGGGGCGCCACGAGCATATTGCCTGAACGTGTCACTGTGACCGATTCCCAACGCGTTGAACATCCAATTAAGTGGAAACAGAGCGCGACCATGACGCAGCGTTGGCGTTTGATTAACGGTGTTGAACTTTATGATATAGAGGTTGATCCGGAACAACGAAACGACATCGCTGCTGAACATCCGGAGGTTGTTAAAGAATTGCGGGAGCATTACGAAGCGTGGTGGGAACTGGTATCGCCACGTTTTGGCGAAGACCCTCCGATTGTATTAGGCACGGAGAACGAAAAAGTATCCCTCTTGACCACCCACGATTGGCACGGAGAACAACAAGCATGGAATCAGGGACAGGTTCGTCAGGGACTTGTGTGTAACGGATATTGGGCAATCGAAATCGCTGAAGATGGGGAGTATGCTTTTGAACTGAGACGGTGGCCCAAGGAGGAGGATAAGCCACTCACCGCTGGGATTCCGGGTGAAATCATAGACTGGTATCACGGCGGGAAAGCTCTCGATCTGAAGACCGCCCGTTTATGTGTCAGCGATCAGGAGGCAACACAATCAATTGATCCGAACGCAAACGGTGTTACATTTACTTTTCGCCTCGCTGCCGGTGAGATGCAACTACGGACTTTTCTGACTGACCATGCGGGAGAATCTATCGGCGCTTACTACGTTTATGTGACAAAAATCGCTTAATCGGGTAACCTCCTGTGCTCTTTCGTGTTCGATAAAGGAGTTGAAAAATGGCAGCCGCTTTGAATACGCACACATATGACGAGAATCTCATAACAGTTGCCAATTTTAGTCACCCGACTGAGGCAGATCCGGTTGTAGCGTGGTTGGAGTCGGAAGGAATCGAGTGTTTTCTTACCAACGAGCACACCGTTACTATGAATTGGCTCTACTCCAATGCCATTGGTGGCGTTGGAGTACAAGTAAAAGTAGCAGATGTCGAGCGAGCGAACGAAATCCTCCAAGCTGTTTTGAATCCTGACACAACTGGAGACAAGCCTGCTTTAGCAGAATCTGAAATAGACCAGGGAGGTGACGACAGCAAGATTCGTTGTCCGCAATGCGGTTCAGAAGATGTGTATTATGAGAAATTCTCGCGCCGTTTGGTGTTTGCTTCTTGGGTCCTCTTGAGTGTTCCACTTCCATTTCTTAGAAAAAAATGGAAGTGTCAGGAATGCGAACATCTGTTCAAGTAACTCCCAACAGCTTTGAGAACTAGACGATTACCCGCCAATCCGCTGTTCTAGGGCACGAATTTCGCTTTCACCCTCCAGAATGCCGATTTCTAGATGAAACTCTCGGACCTCGCCGGGTTGGATATATTCCAAATAGCCGTGCTTGCGATTCCAAGACCGTCCAAGCATACTGACATTGCCGGGTTCGATGCCAGTTACATACGTGCCTCTGTGGAAGTGTTGCCAATGGGTAACGATAGGCATCTCTTCAATGGGGAATTTCCAGTAAAGCCCGAACTGTAGTCTGTCGTTAATCAACCCGACATGTACGTTCCCTTCCGCGTCTGCGATGGGCCGGTGTATGTATACATCGTCGTGTGCTTCCTGTTGCGGTTCAAGCGCCACCGTGTAGTCTTCAGGACTGACGTCCTGATCTTCCAACCATTCGGTGCTCTTCTCACTGTTGATTAGTACGCGGCTGCCGGCATCCAAGATTGGAAACCCGGGGTTTGTATGGTAGACAAACATTAACGGCGAAGGGTCTACACTGAGGTTCTCAATGCGGTCATGAATCCGCAGACATTTTTCACCTAGCACCGTAGAGATTTCTCGGCTCAGCTCTAGATTAGTGCCAAAAACCACCGCCTCACGCATCTTTCCTCTAACACGCACTATATAATTCTCACCTTCCCAAGCACACTCAGCGGCAACACCCTTGGCAGGTATAAAGGAGAGGCGACCGTGAAGCCCAAGTTCCTCGTCTTCCTCTTCGGGATCGACTTCAGGGTGGCCCGTAAAAATCATGCCGCAACTGGTCACCAACCCGCCAAAAAAACCGCGCATCCACCCATAACCTTGGGGCTCGTAGAAGGCAGGTCCCACATCGCCGGTGCTACCACGAAAACCCAAGGACATCCCCTTGTAGTGGGCAGACGCAACATCAAGAGAACGCCCTGATAGAATTGAAAAACAGAGACCAGAAGCGTTGAAAACTTCAATCAGATCGGATCCTCGTTCGTTTCCTTCCACCAATTCGGCTCGGCGGGCGCCCGCCAGTTGGGTCATATCCCCAACTAATTCTAATAGTTGCTGTTTAGTGTACTGAGTTCCAAAAAGTTGTGGCATGTTTATCCTCCTGTAGATAGTTTACGCTTATGCAGAATTATTTGACGATTACGCGAGATGCTCAAGGACCTCCGTCAGTTCCCTTAGAGATGCTATTTCAAAATCGGGTTGCTGCTCTGTGTCATTAGCTGTACCTTGGCGATTCAGCCAAACAGATCGCACGCCAGCTTGCTTCGCACCGATGACGTCATTTTGGAAAGAGTCACCCACATGCAGAAGCTGCCGTTTTGTGCAACCTGCATGTCCGAGGGCGACCTCAAAAAGCCGTGGATCCGGTTTTCGGATGCCGTAATCTTGGGCGAGCACCACAAATTGAAAGTAACCTGCCAACCCACAACGGTCCGGATAGGTATTACCATTGGATAATACACCCATACTATAACGACCACGCAGCGCATTCAGCGCAGGGAGCACATCATCGAAGAATTGAATATCCTCAAACCGATGTTTGAGGTACAGCGCATGAAGGTGAGCGGCTAGGCACTCGTTAGGCATTCCGATAAACTGAAGTGTTCGCCTGAACGCTTCGAGCCGAATCGCTTCATGGGTCACCCTTCTATCTTTTTGTTCCTCAGCAACTCGATTCCGAATGGCAATCAGGGTTGCAATAGAGAGAGAATCAGGAGTGGAAGGAACGAAACGACAAAGTTCTTGCAACGCGCACCCTAGCGCGTGCCGCATCACTCCGTCAAAATCCCACAGCGTATCATCTGCGTCAAATGAGATGGTTGTAATCTTATCCATGGTCCAGCCATTTCCTTAGCATCTTTGCCCTCTCGACCCTTCCGAATTTTAGATAGGCTTGGTATTCGTATTCTAACGATAGGACCGGCACAAGCATTCCGTCAATCTCTACTGTTCGCTTATAACGCGCCGGATCCACAATCTCCTCCCAGACACCATCCGCTCCCCTTTTCTGAATGTCTCCCATGATCTCCACCTCAATGCCGTCAATCTGCAATGCGCCAAAGTGGGATTTAATCCGCTCTGTAGTAGAAAACCTGACCTTCCTAATCACCACATCTGAAAATAGATGTTCAATTTCATAAGCACCCGCTTTGTCGGTCTGGAGGTCAATATCGTTGGGTTGGACGGGGACACCTTGAAGGGCGAAACCGAGACTCCCTGTAACGACCCAATTCACATCTGTGTTGGACAACCGGGCGTGGATCTGGCATAGGACGTTAAGATAGACCGGATCAATCATCGGTTTTCCCGCCTTAGCGTTTATCGTCGCCACAGCTCTGGGGCAAATAAAATCAAGACCGTATATAGTTCTAACCGTCCGAGTAACATGCAAAAAGAAAGAACAAATTTGCCGATTGTAGGGATATGTGCGTAATTATCAATGGGACCAACGGATCCAAGTCCGGGACCTATATTCCCCATAGTTGCGATTGTAGCGGCAGCAGCACTGATTAGATCTAATCCCAAGGTCGCCATGATGCAAGTAACGATTGCAAAGATACCAATAAACAGAAAGAAAAAGCCGAGGATGTTCGTCATCACCTCTTGTGGAACAACCCGGTCGCCAAGTTTAACGGGGAGCACCGCGTGGGGCAGTATCAGACGTTTAATTTCAACATATCCTTGTTTAATCAGTAACAGAAGACGGACATGTTTCATCCCACCTCCTGTTGACCCTGCACATCCGCCGAAAAACATTAGGATAACTAAAATAAACTGTGATAGTGCGGGCCACTGCTCAAAGTCGAAAGTTCCGTAGCCTGTCGTTGTGATGATTGATACAACCTGAAAAGCGGCGTAACGTAGTGCTGTTCCAAACGAGTCAAAAACAACTTGCTCATCGACCCTTGCGGTCATTGTGTTCCAGACGATAAGACTAATACATACGAATAGCATCAAGCCGTAGAAACGGAACTCAGAGTCTCTAGCGTAGCCTCTGAAATCGCCGCGTAGGGCACGATAGTGTAGGGAAAAGTTCGCCCCGGCAAGGAACATAAAGATGATAATAACGACATCAAAGTAGACGGTGTTGTATTGACCGATACTCAAATTTTGGGTCGAAAAACCACCGGTTGCCATCGTTCCAAAGGTATGACACAACGCATCGAACCATGTCATCCCACCAAGCCAGAGCAGTAGCATTTCGAGGCCAGAGATAAGCACATAAACGCCCCAGAGCAGCTTAGCGGTCTGTGTGATGCGTGGCGTTAGACGGTCTTTCTCAGGGCCCGGCACTTCCGCACGAAAAAGCTGCATCCCACCAACGCCTAACATCGGTAAGATCGCTACGGCGAGCACAACAATGCCCATGCCACCTAGCCAATGTGTCAGACTGCGCCAGAACAAGATAGCATAGGTCAGATGCTCGATTTCAAGAAGGACAGTCGCTCCCGTCGTCGTGAAACCGGACATGGATTCAAAATAGCAGAACGAAAACTCAACCAGCCAATTCCTTCCGGCTGCCGCAAATACCCGATCAAACAGATAGGGAAGCGACCCAAATAGCGCGATAACAGTCCAGCCTAACGAGACAACGGCGACCCCTTCTTTGTTACCAAGCCCTTGATCCGATTTGGTGGTCAGACGAAGTATCAATCCGACAATGAGCGTGACACAAAAAGAGAGTATAAACGCTCGCAGGTCAGATCCGGTCTCTATTCCTCTACGGTAAAAGGCAATCAGCAGCGGGAATAACATGGCCGCAGCAAGACAAATCAACAGATTACCGAGTGTATACAGAACTAACTTTAGATTCACGGCATCATGACGAGCTCATTTTCTTTTTGCGACCAAGAAAACGCTTAATCTTCGGTTCTACAAAAAGTTTTTCAACAGTAGGAATAGAATCGGGCATGGTAAAGACAATCACGCGATCTCCGGCTTGGATCACGCTCTGTCCAGTCGGGATAAGGACCCGATCTTGCCGCACAATCGCCCCTATCAACGCGTCCTCAGGCAGCATTCCACCTAAGTGTTGAATTTCGTTATAGGTAATTTGGGAATTTGGGCCGGCAACAAGCTCAATAACTTCAGCATCAATCTCACGTAGTGATGCTGCTGAGACAATCTGCCCCCGGCGGACGAGTCGGAGTATGTTACTAACAGCTGTCAGATGACGGCTTACAACGGCATCGAGTGTTGGGATACTTTCCAAAATAGGTAGGTAACGCGGTTTTTGAACTAGGGCAAGCACACGAGTCGCCCCATGCTGCTTGGCGGTTACACAAGTCATCACGTCATTTTCATCATCACCTGTGACAGACACGAACCCGTCCACGCCATTAACTCCAGCTTCCTCCAAAAAGCCGGGATCAAGGTAGTCACCGTGTAGAACGGTTGTTTTTCTCAGAATTATTGCTGCCTCTTCCGCTCTTTCCCGATCAGCTTCAATCAACTTCACCTGTGTACCATTTTTCTCAAGGGCTTGTGCAAGTGAAATTCCAATGCGTTGTGCACCAGCGATAATGACACGATGAAGTTTCTGACTTAATGCGACTCCCGAAAGCTCAAGCAGCTGCGAAGTTGATTCACGGCTGCCGATGACAAACACCTCGTCTCCTTCCATGATGAAGTCACGACCTTTGGGGACAATTGTCGTCCCATCCTTGCGCTTAATCGCGGTAACACGCAAGTCGGAGGAGATGCCGTGATCCGCTAAACGGGTGAGAGGTGTACCGCGGAGTGGGTTGGTCGGCGTCACTTGAAATGCGACTAACTGTACCTTGCCATCTTCAAACTCGACGATCTCACGGGCTTGGGGAATATTCAGCAGACGATAGAATTCTTCTGAACAAAGTTGTTCCGGATTAATCAACAAATCAATGCCGATATCGTTCGGGGATAAATCTGTTTCGTTGGCAAAATAGTCGGGATTTGATACGCGTACCACTTTTGTTTTGACATTGTGTCGGGCAGCAATCACGCACGCCAACATGTTGATTTCGTCGGAATTTGTTACTGCTATCAGAAGTTCTGCTTCTTTAATTCCAGCTTCTACTAATAAAGCAGGTGAAGCCCCAGATCCTTCAAGGGTTATTAAATCCAGCTGCTCCTGAATACGCTGACAAGCCTCTTTCGACTGATCAATAAGGATGACATCGTTATTATCCTCCACTAGGAGTTTTGCTGTATGAAATCCGACCTCTCCTGCGCCAATAATAATCGCTTTCATTGATTTATTTACACGAAACGTGACGGATATTCAAATTACAGTATTTACGTACTTTACTTACAAGAATCGCCTCAGTCTAGACAAGGTACAATACCGGTAAGAAAAATATATCAACTGTGTGAACTTAGAATTAATAAGCGTCAATCGGTGGACAAGCACAAATAAGGTTGCGGTCTCCCTGAACCTCGTTAATCCGTGCAACAGGGGGCCAATATTTTCGCTCGCGTGTCCAAGAGGCGGGGAAAGCTGCTTTTTCTCGCGAATACTCATGACTCCACTCGTTTTGGGTGACTTGAGCTGCGGTATGCGGTGCATTTTTGAGAACATTATCCAAACGATCGGCTTTGCCGTTCTCGATTTCCGCAATTTCTTTCCGGATGGCAATCATCGCCTCGCAGAACCGATCCAGCTCCACCTTTGATTCGCTTTCGGTCGGTTCAATCATCATCGTTTCTGCCACCGGAAACGATACCGTCGGCGCGTGGAAACCATAATCCATCAAGCGTTTAGCAACATCGGCCGCCCCAATGCCAGCGGTTTTCCTGAAGTCACGGAGGTCAACGATACATTCGTGCGCAACGAGTCCTTTGTTCCCTTTGTAAAGGACAGAATAGGAGGGTTCTAAGCGTTTGGCAATGTAATTCGCGTTCAAAATTGCAATTTCGGTTGCATATTTGAGTCCTGCTGCTCCCATCATTGCAATGTATGCCCAAGGAATCGGGAGGATACTCGGACTGCCCCAAGGTGCTGCGGATACCGGATCTATTCCGTCTTTCTGACCAATTGGTACAACCGGATGGGTCGGCAGGAAGGGAACAAGATGTGCTTTCACACCAATCGGTCCCATTCCAGGGCCACCGCCACCGTGTGGAATACAGAAGGTTTTATGCAGATTCACATGGCAAACATCCGGACCAAAATCTCCCGGACGGCAGAGTCCAACCATCGCGTTCATATTCGCGCCATCCATGTAGACCTGTCCTCCACACTGATGAATGATTTCGCAAATCTCTCGAATATTTTCCTCAAACACTCCATGGGTTGAAGGATAGGTAATCATCGCTGCTGCAAGTTCTTGACTGTGTTGTTCTGCCTTTGCTCGAAGGTCCGTGAGGTCAACATTTCCTTCATCGTCACAGTCGACCACCGCCACCTGCATCCCTACCATTACTGCGCTAGCAGGATTGGTACCGTGTGCGGACCGTGGAATTAGGCAGATATCCCGCTGTTTTTCACCACAGTACTGATGGTATTTGCGTATAACTAGAAGCCCCGCGTATTCTCCCTGCGAGCCAGCATTGGGTTGCAAGGAAATGCCGGGAAATCCTGTCAACTCCGACAACCCTGTTTCGAGCTGTTCAAACAGCATTTGGTATCCCCTCGTCTGTTCAAGGGGAGCAAACGGGTGGAGTTGGCTGAACTCTTGCCACGTAACAGCAAGCATTTCAGCGGTGGCATTTAACTTCATCGTGCAGGACCCGAGCGGAATCATCGATGTGGTTAGGGATAGGTCTTTCTCTTGCAACCTGTGGATGTACCGCAGCATCTCTGTCTCAGAGTGGTAAGTATTAAAGACAGGATGGGTCAGATAAGCGCTCTTCCGTTGCAGCGGTTCAGGAATGGCCGATTGGGCCCGAACGATTAGGCCTTCGACCTCGAAAGGCAAAGAGCACCCTAATGCAAAAATATCGAGGAGGTCTCGGATATCCTGAATCGAAGTTGTCTCATCAAGTGAAATTCCAACGCGGGAATGGTTGAAAACCCTGAAGTTGATCTGATGTGCATCGGCAATGGATAGAAGATCATCAAGAGTAGCTGGGTTAGCTGCTTGCTGACTCGCTTCGCTATTACGACTGTAATTTGACGCTTTGAATGAATTCAGATCGAGACTGATAGTATCAAAGTAACAGCCATCATCAAGCACATATCCGATCCGTTTCAATCCTTCACGGAGGACACCGGTGAGCAGATGTACACGCTCCGCAATTCGGCGAAGTCTTTTGGGACCGTGATAAACCGCATACATGCTCGCTATCACCGCCAACAGCACCTGTGCTGTGCAGATGTTGCTCGTCGCCTGTTCCCTCCGGATATGTTGCTCGCGCGTCTGAAGCGCAAGACGAATGGCAGGCTGCCCTTCTACATCCTGCGAAAGCCCTGCGATTCTGCCCGGTATCTTACGTTTAAACTCTTCTCGCGTTGAAAGGAAAGCGGCGTGAGGTCCGCCATATCCCATTGGCACACCAAACCGTTGGGTAGATCCAACCGCTACATCAGCATCAAATTCGCCAGGCGGTTTCAAGAGTGCCAGGCTCAAAAGATCAGCAGCTACCACTAATAATCCACTTGCATCGTGCACTCTTTGGGCAAAGTCACTGTAATCATAAACGGTTCCATCACTTGCCGGATATTGGACAATGGCCCCCAAAAGAGGCGCATCAAACCCAGCAGTGCGATGGTCCCCGATTACTAACTCAATCCCTAGCGGTTCCGCACGAGTCTTTAAGACTCCGATTGTCTGGGGATGGCAAGTTTCCGAGACGAAAAAAGTCTTGCTAGTACCCCGCTTACTGACAGCGAGACACATTCCCATCGCTTCAGCCGCTGCCGTACTTTCGTCAAGTAACGAGGCATTGGCAATCGGCAGCCCAGTCAGGTCAATAACCATCGTTTGAAAGTTTAACAGCGCTTCAAGCCGTCCTTGTGCAATCTCTGCTTGATATGGGGTATATGCAGTATACCAGCCGGGGCTCTCAAGTATGTTTCTCTGGATAACAGGCGGTGTGATGCAGTTGTAATAGCCCATGCCGATAAACGACCGAAAAACTTGATTCTGAAATGCGATGCGCCTCAGGTCAGCGAGCATTTCAGACTCGGTCCGGGGTTTACCGACATTTAGCGGCTCGTAATAGCGGGTACGTGCCGGGATAGCCTCTTCAATTAGTTCATCGACCGACCCATACCCCACTTTTTCTAGCATCACCTCAACATCTTCCGGACGAGGACCGATATGCCGGTCAGCAAAAGTATCTGTGAAATTGAGGATTTCAAGGGATTTACTCATTTTCCTCTGCCTCGATCATTGTCTGGTATTCAGCTGCAGACATGAGCTCTTCCAATTCACTTGGATCATTCATACGGATTCTCACCATCCAACCACCATCGTAAGGGGTGTCGTTCACCAACTCCGGTGCGTCTTCAAGTTCTTCATTGATTTCAACAACTTCCCCACTGACTGGGGCATAAAGATCGAATGCTGCTTTAACAGATTCAATGACACCAAACGGTGTATGCTGCTCAAGACTTGTACCCACTTCTGGCAATTCAACGTAAACCACATCTTGGATTTCTGATTGTGCGTAGTCACTGACACCAACGTCAACGATATCGCCTTCACGTCTTGCCCATTCGTGGCTTTTCATATACTTTAGATTTTCCGGGAACATCTAATTCCTCTCCTAAGCCGACGCGTGATAAAACGGCGTTCTGACTACCTTCGCAGGATGACGTTTCCCGCGAATTTCAATCTCGATTTTGGCGTTAATCTTGCTTATTTCAACTGGAAGATAGGCAAGGCCTATATTATACTTCAGGCTCGGCGCTGGCGCACCACTCGTCACTTCTCCGACACACCGATCTTTACGATAAATCGTGTGCTGCGATCGCGCGATACTACGATCTAGCATCCGAAAACCCATCAAGCGCCGCTTAACTCCTTCACTATCCTGCCGAATCAAAGCCTCCCGGCCGATAAAACCTCCTTTATCGAAAGCTACCGTCCATCGCAATCCGGCTTCCAGCGGCGTCTTCGTCTCGTCAATATCGTTGCCGTACAGACACAATCGCGCTTCTAGTCGAAGAGTATCCCTCGCGCCAAGCCCAACAGGCTTTCCACTGATGGCATCTGTCGCTTCATAAACAGCATTCCATAAATCCGCACCGTGTTCGGCTTCAACATAAAGCTCAAAACCAATTTCTCCGGTGTAGCCGGTCCGCGAGATAATTGTCGGAATTCCAGCAACCTCTCCCACTGTAAACCGGTAATAATTAATCGCTGTCAGATCAACATCAGTTACCGTTTGAAGGCACTGGAGGGTGTTTCGTCCTTGGAGTGCGATAAGAGCAGTTTCATCACTCAGGTTTTCGATCTCTGCCCCCATCTTGTTGTGAGCGAGTATCCACTCCAAATCCTTTTCGATATTTGATGCATTCACGACAAGCATATATCGATCGGCCGCAAAACGGTAAATGAGCAGGTCATCTACAATCCCACCTGTTTCCGTGCACATCGGTGTATAGAGCACCTGTCCATCAACCAGCTTAGCGACATCGTTGGTAGCGAGTTGTTGAATCAGCGATAAGGATTCGGGACCGCGGATTTCGATTTCTCCCATATGTGAGAGGTCAAATATCCCTACGTTAGATCTGACGGTTAGGTGCTCGTCAATGATACTGCTATACTGCACGGGCATCTCCCAACCGCCAAATTCAATCAGTCGCGCCCCAAGTTTTTTATGGATATAGTAAAGAGGTGTACGCTTGAGTTGTTCTGTCACGTCTATTCTTACGCCAAACCGTAGATTCGAGCCAAATTGTCTCCAAAAATTAAAGATTCAGCGTCATCTCCTAATTCAAGGCGACGAATGGCATTGATAACTTGGATTGGACGATACTCGGGGGTATTGGATCCGAAGACAATCTGCTCAGGTCCCAACTCATCAACCGCTTTCTTCACCTCGGTAGGAACGACCTGGTCCGGATCGGTGCCCCACCGTCGATGGAAACGGAGGATAGTTGTGCCTAAAGAGATATTTTTGTTCGCTTTTGCAGCTTCGATCCCAGCATCAAGGTCATCGGGAAACCCCATGTGATCCATGATGACGGGGGTTTCAGGAATCCAGCTTGCCACGTTGCCGATACGCGTAGGGTGGCAATTTGCGGGACCTGAATGAATCGAAACGATTAATCCATGATCCCGTGCCGCTTCGACAACCGGTCTAACAGTTTCATCATCGACATCATACCCGTGAACCGCTGGCATCAATTTAATCCCTTTCATACCCCACTCAGTGGCGGATTTTCGCACCTGCCCAACCGGATCATCTTCGGTAGGATGGACCAGCGCACAACCAAGGGCACGCGGGTTGTCTTTTATCGCCTCACCAAGTTCCTGATTGTCGGGCTCAGGTTGGGTATTGGGCATAATGACGGCAACATCCATGTCTGCCTCATCTTCAAGCGCTAATAGCTTGTCTAAATCGAGTTTTCCGTTTTCATCACGGAACGAGTCGTTCAAATAGGCTTCAAAATCTCCACGCATGGTAAATCTCCTTTTGAGTTTGTAAAGTGTAAAAGGTGATAAGCGACTACTTGCTTGCCTGTAGCAGATTAGTCCAACGGGCTCGGTGGTTAGGCAACTCTTCGCTAATGAAAGCTGTAAATCCAATCACATTGACATCTTTGGCAAACCGCATATTCTTGATTTCATCGCGCACAACGAGATAAACGTTTTGCTCGTTAAGTCCTTTGACTTTAGGTGCTGTAATATCTCTTTCGGCTTCCTCGTAGGTCTCAGTAACAAAAAGATAAACAGTACTTTGAGCAATGCTCAACTCCTCAAAGACCTGCTTGTATCGTTCTCGCAACGATCGCTTTATAGAAACAATGACGCACCTTCTCCGATCACGTTCCCAAGCTTGATGGCTCGGAAAGAGGAAATCGATTTTTCCATTCAAAATCTGCTGAGTTTCAAACTCACCTGCGTACCCCGCCCTTTCTATCAAACTCTGTAGATGATATTGTGCGCTACCACCGGCGCGAGTCTTACGACTCTGTTCAAAACTTTGCTCAACGCGTTGGTAGAGTGGACGCATTTTGGCCCACACCTCTGCTAATTTCTCAATATCATTCAGCGTCGTTCCACGCATTACCCGTAAAACATTTTCAATTATCCGACGAACATTGGGAAAATCGAGCCCAATTTCAGGATCGAGTACCAGTTTAGAAACGCCTTGAGTCATACATTGTTCTTCATATTCAAGGTACAATTGGTATTCTGTATCCACCAATTTGCACAAATAATCGTTGAAGTTTAGTATTACATCATGAGCTGTTAGGTCCACACCCTTAAAGATTTGATCCCATACCTGCGCCGCCAATTGTTTACCTGTAGGAATAAATTCCTTTCGGGCACGACTGACAAGCCCATGACTTCCCAAGAGTTACGCCTTCAGATTGTTAGTTAACATCATCTTTTGGACCTTCCCCAACTTTCTTTAAGACTATAATGTGTTCCTGTGTAATCGTTTTACCTAAGTCACCCGGAACATTACTTGGGGAATTTTTGTGAGGCATTCTTTTGTTTGGAATGTTACGGTAGAACCGATCTATATACTCAAATCCACAGCGCTCAGCAATTTCAATAAGGATACAATCTGTGGGAATCGGAACACGTTTAACCGTTCGGTTTCCTACGACAAAACACGCTTTTGCCTCCAACTTACAGACCCGGCAGAGTTGATTCAGGCATTGCACAAAATCGTAATAGAAGTTAGCAACATCTAATGCTCGCTTTTCATCCTCCTTTGCAACTCGATTAAGAATTTTTCTTAGCGTAGGTGTGTGCTCAGCATCCGCTAGCGTTACAACCCGTCGGCCTCCAAGTAAGCGACTGTCGATACTGCGAACCTCTTCCCATGAGAGCCCCAGCCACTGTAGTGAAAGTCTTGAGAATTGTCCATAAGCCACTGTCGTTCTTGAATCACCATATGGTGGCGAAGTAACTACAAGATCAATGCTATTGGAAGGCACAGATGTTAGGTGGCACGTATCTTCTTGCAAGACCTTAACCCATGTGCTCCCTTTTGCTTGCTGGGCTAACTGTGCCATACCACGCAAATTCCGGGCAACCTTGCTGAAGAACATAGTACCAACATCCGGATTATATTCCGCCAGCTTGTCTTCCGGCATTCGGAATAGTTTGAATTCACTATTGCGTGTGTAGGAGGCTTCACGCACCGTTTCAGAAAATGGCACTCGAAAAAACTCACAGACAGCAGGATCTTGAATCGCAAGAATTCGCTGACGCAAAGCAGACAGCTGACGACTCACGCTTGGTTTAAACCAGTAATCAAGGTTAAAAAAAGTAGGAATCGGAGCATATTCAGGATCTTTTCTAATCCGTTGACAATCCTGCTCAAAACTATCGAGAAGACATAGTGCGTGGCGTTGAAGAAGAGTTATATCAAGCAAAGTCGTTTTAGCACGGGCAATTAATAGGGCAAGTGGATTGATATCAACACCCCAAGCATTTAACCTTGCCATGCGTGCTTCTACAAGCGTTGTACCCGAACCACAAAACGGATCAAGAAGTGTCATTCCACATCGTCCGAGCATATTGATCAAGCGTCGCGCGACCTGCGGAATCATCATGGCCGGGTAGGTGTGGAAGCAGTGTGTTTCTGTTTTGGTATTAGCTGTTGCATAATCCCAGTCTCCGGATTCAGGGGAGCAATTTTCTGCTGCGCTCTTGATGTAGGGCAATTTCAATTGTTCACGAACTAACTGTAATTGATCGGAGACTTCGATTCGATTCATATTGCTTCATTCCCTCACAGCTTTCACTATTTTCCAGCAATGACTTCACCGATTGAAGTTCAATCAGCTGCCCCTGCATTCGTCTCTAAGTAACTCAGATAGATGTCGTAGGCGGTTTGTGCATCCGACTCAGCTTCATAACGTAAAACAAATACCGTCATCGTGTCGATCCAATCGGTAGAGGATTTTTTGTGTAGATACGCAGCAGAGCACCCTGTTATGTTTGAATTGAATTCTAGCAAACGCTCAGGCAGGAAACGGTGAATTTCCTTCAACGTTATGCCAGAAGGGAAGTATTTTTCGCTGTGAGGCACCCTGTTTTCTGAAGGAAGGAGGGTCAAAAGATGTGGTGTTATCAGTGGATCTTGGATGTGGTCAGCTGTTGCTTTAGCAAGTTCAACAATGCCCTGTGTTATTTGACTTGCAAATTCGTAGCCCTCAATCTGTATAAAGTATCTACCTTTCCAGAAGTTCAGTCCACGCCCAGAAACGATGGCTCTGCTGCCGACCCATTCAAATTCATCCTGTGGATAGCGGTTGCGACTATAAACTCCGAAAGCATTCTCTGGCGTTCCCATGTCGAAAACTTCTAATAGAATTAGCGGTTGAGATCCGAGTCGAGGTGTCTGATATTCGACAGACGCCCCTTCAATGAACCCGTAGTTATGATATAATTCCGGATTTCCGCCAATCACATTTTTGTATAGATCCTTACCAACATCGACGCTCGGTTTCCCTACTCTGACCCAGTGGGAGGCTTCTCCATCAGCTGGCAGCAACTCAATTGGCTTTGCGGTTGTAATGGAGGAAAGTAAATCAACCTGAGGTGGTTCCTCCGTCCATGTGTCTTGAGTTTGGCGCGAGAGCACTTCCGCGGCCTTAGCGGTTCGGGCTTTCCACACGCCATAGAGATATTGTCCATTCTGGTTCACAACCGTGTAATTGCCTTGTTCCCTCTGACACGAAAGCAATAGCGGCATAAGCAACAGATAAACGATTAAAGGGTGCCACCACCTCCGATGAGAAATCTCAAAGTGTAGCGTGCCAAACACGAAACGCGATACGTGAAGAGTCACAGTCTTATGGTCTCGCAAGCATACGTCTATTAGCTTACCATTGTTCAGCGAGCGTACTGTAGAAATCATCAACTAGTTCTTGAATGAGCCGGCTTTCCGCTTCCTCGCGCGTTTCCGGCGGTTCTCCCTGCCCCGAAACAACGTAAAAATCGTGAATTTGGAGATAATTATCTCGGCGATCGATAATTTTGTTCTGCACGCGATCTGTAAATTCGTATTCAATCTCTAAACTCATGCGAAATTGCTCAGGTTGATTGTTGGCATCATACCGAAAAGGCTCAAGATGGTAATCTAAAATAATGACATCGAGTTGTGAATCATTGCCATCCCGCCATTTCTGATTAAAACGGTCAATGAGTGCGTTTCGAATGACCTCATCATATGGATTACCGGAGGAATCAAATGTGAAATCCGGATCCTGAATCTCAATCGGCGAAATCGCTATAGTTTTTATATGATTGAGATAGTCTGAGGTTGACACATAACCACACCCCGAAACCACAAAAACTATACTCAAGACACAAGCCGAAAATGCAGTATGTAATGCAGCAGCAAATCGCGCAGAATTAGCCACGATGAATGAGAAAAAACGAGGAAGATTCATCTCACACCTCTGGCGTGAATCGCTAATGCCTACAACGGATTAGATAGGGAAAAGGTAGATTATTCTAAACCAAGTCCCAGCTTCGCGAACTTGAAAATCCATTTCGCTTGATGGATTATCCATTCCCGACGAGTCAGAGCAAGTACAAAAACAACTCCAAGCAAAACCAAGACCCATGTCAACAGATAGGTTAACCATTTCTGATCAAGAAGGTCTCTTTCTCTGTGAATTGCCCTTCTTGTTCTCTGGCTGGGATGCTTGGCTTGCACTTGAAATAACCCCTCAGAAAATGTAGTGAAAAAAATATTGAGGAATCCGTCCGGTGGAAATCGCAAATTAATGGAGCAGGAAATCTTAAGGTCTACAAGGCATGAGATGCGAGAGACACATTAATCTCTCACGTCCCACGCCATGCGTGATATTTTTTCCATTCACCGGATTTTGCGGATATATCAATAGTGGTACTGTTACGAAAATCTGCCTTTGGGAATTCTTGGTGGTCGCCGGTCCCGTGAATCGCCACCACGATTTTGACGAGAGCCGCGATTATCACGCTGCCCTCTACTTGAGCGGTTATCGCGCGAGCGTGAATCCCCTCGATCTCGTGAATTCTCTCGATTCGATGAAGTAGAATCTGATGTTACTGGATTACTGGCAAGGGTTAAATCAACGCGCCCCTGATCATCAATTTCAATAACACGCACAGTCACTTCATCCCCAATATTCATTACATCCTCAACCTGTCGGACATATCCATCCCCCATCTGAGAGATATGAAGCAGTCCGTCCTGACCGGGTATAATTTCGATAAACGCACCAAACGATGTAATACGGGTAACCTTCCCGGCGTATTCTTTGCCAACTTCAGGAATCGCAGTAATGGCAAGAATCATCTCTTCGGCCTTATTAGCAGATTCAGCATTGAACGATGAAAGCTCAACCCTTCCATCGTCCTCAATGTCGATTGTTACACCGGTCTCCTCTTGAATAGCCTGAACGGTTTTGCCGCGGGGACCGATCAAATCTTTGATCTTCGATGGCGAAATTTGGATTTCATAGATACGCGGTGCATGTGGCGAAATTTCAGCGCGTGGTTTATCAATAATTTTACCCATCTCATCTAGAACAACCATGCGCGCATCTTTTGCTTGATGGATAGCCCTTCGCATCAAATCTGGTGTCACGCCATCAATTTTGATGTCCATCTGAATAGCAGTGATGCCATCAGGAGTGCCGGCAACCTTAAAATCCATATCTCCGAGGAAATCTTCTGTGCCGAGCATATCCGTCAAGATAACTTCGCGATCGCCTTCTTTAATTAATCCAACACCAACCCCTGCCACAGGCTTTTTGATGGGTACACCTGCGTCTAATAGGCAAAGCGTTACCCCACATACACTTGCCATGGAAGAGGACGCATTCGATTCAAGAATTTCAGATACCGCACGAATGGTGTATCGAAACTCTTCTCGATCTGGAATAACGGGCAGAATCGCTCTTTCAGCAAGCGCACCATGACCAATTTCTCTTCGTCCTGGTCCCATTATTCTCCGTACTTCGCCGGTGCTGTAAGGCGGAAAATTATAGTGGAGGAAAAAGTATTTTCTAATCTCTCCAGTAAGTGCCCGGTTTACATCCTCATCCCCTTTGGTCCCAAGAGTAGTGACACAAAGAGCTTGGGTTTGTCCGCGGGTAAAGAGCGCCGAACCGTGCACCCGAGGTAAGACTCCAACTTCACCTGAAATTTCTCGAATATCTGTGACTCCCCGTCCATCAACACGTTTGCCTTCACTCAAGATAGACTGGCGCATCTCTTCTTTCTCGATGTCGCCTAATATCGACACAGCATCCTTTGTGATGTCAGGTCCATCTTCTTCTGTCTCAACATCATCAAGAATTTCTGATAGCACATCTGCTTGTACCTGTTCGAGATAGCCTTCACGGTCTTGTTTCTGGTCCATGCCAATGGATTCCCGGATTCGTGCCGTAGCCAGGTTCCGCACCCGTGAGCTCAGCTCTTCATCAATCGCTTTTGTGTTGTACTCGCGAGTAGGCTTCCCGCAAAGCGCAATTAAACCTTCCTGAAGCTTGACAATTTCTTTAATCTCTTGGTGAGCGGCTACAATTGCATCAATCACCTCATCTTCCGGCACCTCATGCGCCCCACCTTCGACAGACATGACGGCATTGTCAGTTCCACTGACGAAAAATTCTAATTCACACCTTTCTAATTCTTCATAAGTCGGATTAACGCAAGATTCCCCATCTAGTCTTCCAATTGTGACAGCGCCGACAGGTCCGCTAAAAGGTATATCGGAAATACTGAGCGCCGCCGACGTTCCGATAAGAGCGGGCACATCAGCAGGGTGAATCTGATCCGAAGCAAGCACTGTACACATGACTTGTACTTCCACTTGAAAATCCTTAGGAAAAAGAGGACGAATACAATGATCGATTAGCCGTGCTGTTAAGAGCTCACTTGATCCCGGACGTGGTTCACGTCTACCATAGACACCGGGGATGCGTCCGGCTGCATAAGATTTTTCACGATAATCTACGGTTAGTGGAAAGAAGTCTAGGTTCGATTCCCTCCTCTCAGCAACGACTGCGACTAAGACAACCGTTCCACCGTATTGCACCCAAACCGCACCATCTGCTTGTTTAGCAACCTTTCCTGTTTCGATTGAGAGTTTCTCGCTCCCAAGCTGCATTTCAACTTTCAATATCTTTCCTCCTCACAATGTTCGACGGCGGTCTACTAGCCTCTCCGACCTGAAATCGTATCACGAATTTCAAGTTGAGTAATCAGATTACGATACCGTTGAACATCCTGTTTATACAAATAGCGCAATAAACGGCGCTGTTTACTCACGAGCCTAAAGAGGCCTTGCCTCGAATGGTGGTCTTTCTGATGGGTCCGAAAATGTTCCGTCAATTCCCGAATACGAGTCTGAATAAGTGCTACCTGGACTTCTGGTGATCCGGTATCGCTATCATGAGTTTTGTACGCTTCGACCAATTCCTTTTTCCTCTCAACAGCGAGAGCCATATAAATTCACCTCCTTTTGCACGTTTTCTTTTCGTAAGCTATACATTTCTTACATATAGATGCAGGTAATATACCACAAACCAAAGCGTTTTGTAAATCAAATTTTCTTTCCATTTACACGAGACTCAGCAGTAATAGGCATTTCCGTCCTTCGTTTCAGGAGGGTTTTCGCTGTAGCAATGTCCTGCTTAATCTGATTAACTAATATCTCCGGGTTTGGAAATTTCTGTTCATCTCGAATTTTTTCAATGAAGAAAATCTCTATGCTTTTACCGTATATCATCTCCTCAAAATCAAACAGGTGGGTTTCGATCTGGAAATCTACCCCATCAAAAGTTGGTCTATTTCCCATATTCATTATGCCGCTGAATATATGTCCTGCTAACTTGGCCCGGATAGCGTAGACCCCACTAGGGGGTAGCATTTGATTTCTAGGATCAATGTTAGCAGTAGGAAAACCGATTTGACGGCCACGCCCAGCACCCGGTATTACCTCACCGATAATCGAATACCGGCGTCCTAGGAGCTCAGATACTAGATTCAGGTTACCCCCTGCAATTGCTTCGCGGATACGGGTACTATGAACAGGCATTCCGTGAAGTTGTACCGGACCGACAGTCATAACATTAAATTGATACCGATCGCCGAGCTGTTTCAAAGCTTCGGCGTTGCCAGACCGTCCCCTACCAAATTGCCAATCATAACCAATAATGACCTGTCTAGCATGTAACCGCTGCAATAGAACCTGCTGAACAAAGGCATCAGGAGACATTTGCTGCAAATAAGCATCAAAGGGCACAAATACAACACCATCAACACCAAATTGCTCTAATATTTCAACCTTCTTTGCAGGGGTTGTTAAAGCCGGGGGACATCTTTTAGGGTCAAGAAAAGCCAACGGAGGTGGGTCAAAAGTCAATACAAAACTGGCTAGATTCAACTTTTCTGATTGTGTCAATACCTGCTGGATAACCGCTTGATGGCCAAGGTGCAAACCATCAAATACCCCAACAGTGACAATAGATTCCTGAACCAATTCGGCAGGAGTTTCTAAATCGTAATAAACCTGCAAGATTCAATCTCCAGAGACCAACCATTGAAAATCATTGGGGCAATACCAACTGTCGATTCAGCATCTCATCGACGGTCTCAATTGGGATTACAGCCTGATGTGCACATTCGGGGACATGCATAAGACTATCAAAACTATGTGCCTCTTCAATCTTGAATACACCAGAGCGTGTGCGAACAAGTTTTGAAAGGTGAGCACCACAACCTAACGTTGTCCCAATATCGGCAGCGAGTGCCCGAATATATGTTCCTTTCGAACAAACGACACGGAAACGAACTTCAGGAATATTCAAAGATAACAATTCGATAGATTCAATAAAAACTTGCCTTGAGCGACGTTTGACTTCAAGTCCTTGTCGTGCCAGTTTGTACAGCGGCTTGCCTTTATGTTTCACCGCAGAGAACATTGGCGGTATCTGCTGGATTTCCCCGACAAACTGTCGGCAGACAGCTCGAATTTGATAAGGGGTTATCTCACTCGTATCCGTGGTCTTAATAATTTGACCATTAGCATCAAGGGTATCTGTTGTGATGCCTAATCTAAGCGTACCTTCATATTCTTTTGTGCCAGTCTGTAACGCTTCAAATAGTTTTGTTCCATCTCCTAGACAGATGAGTAGTACGCCAGTAGCGTCTGGATCAAGCGTACCTCCATGTCCCGCCTTCTTTACATTTAGTAGACGTTTCACGCGATCAACAGCCTGCCTTGAGGTAAGCTTTGGGGATTTATTCAGATTAAGAACACCGTGAATTTCCATTGTCTATTAAAAGGGTACACCGAAGCAGTCCAATTAATCCAAATACCATATTGACTACATACCGGAAACAATCAACTCATGACTGACGGCGAAACCTACCCCAATTCCCTAATAACTCTTCGTGCATCAACCTCTGTGACCGTTCAGATTTATCCATCTCTCATCCGCTGCTGTATTGTCGCCACGAGTTGTACAATTGCCTCTTCACAGGACTTATCAATCTCACAACCGGCAGCACGCTGATGCCCACCCCCACCAAATACGGAAGCGATTGCACCAACATCAACAAACGATTTACTCCGTAGACTCGCCTTTGAGTCACCATTTTTCTGCTCACTCACAAGAATCGCAACTTCAACGGTATCAATCGAACGAATATGGTTGATAAATCCATCCACATTATCGTGGCTTGTACCGGTTTTGCGAAACATCTCCTGTGTTACATATAACCAACCGATTTTGCCATCCGGCGTCGTGCCTAGCGTTTGGAAAACTTCACCAAGCAAACGAATAGTTCCAACAGATAAGGTCTCATAGACAGCGCGATATACTTCATCAACAGCAATGCCTTCTTGAATCAGATCCGCAGCAACATGGTGAGCATTCGGAGTCGAGTTTGAATAGCGAAAACAACCAGTATCGAACATAATCCCTGTGTAAAGACACAGGGCGCGGTCTTTTCCTATTGGCGTTCCGTGATGTTGGATTAACCGATAAATTATCTCCGATGTCGATGAAGCATCGGTTTCAACGAGGTTGTAGTCGCCAAAGCACTCCGCGGTGTTGTGGTGATCAATATTGACCATTGCTTTAGTTGGAATTAGGGTGTGCGACAGGTCTTCGCCAATGCGATTTAACACGCCGGCATCAAGAACAACCAAAATTTCGGGAAAGTCGCTCTGAAAGGCTTTGGCAGGCAAAATAGCATCATAGAAGGGGAGAAATGTGTAATTCTTCGGTACAGCATCTGTGTTGAAAATCTTGACTTGTTTTCCAAGGTCTTTAAGGAAGGAGTAGAGTGCTAATTCAGATCCGAGGGCATCACCATCGGGATTAACGTGTGTCGAGAGTGCAAAAGAGTGATGTTGGTCAAAGACCTGCAAAATTGTTCGGTACGCTTTCATAGCGGCTGACCTAACTCGTCTCCACTACCTCGTCATCGGCTGCCGATGAAATCCGTTCTTGGGTATGAACTTTTTTGAGTAGACGATCTATCTGCATCAATTGATCAACAGAATCGTCTAATTCAAAACGGAGTTCGGGGGCATGGCGTAAGCCAACGCGCTGAACAACTTCACGCCGTAGAAAGCCAGCAGCGCTTTTAAGACCTGTTATAGACCTCCGTTTTTGTCTCTTGTCACCAATAACGCTCACCTTGACATCCGCATACCTTAGATCGGTAGAAACCTCGACTTGAGAAATAGTGCAGAAAGCGACTCGCGGATCTTTAAGATCTCGTTGAATGATGTCGCTCAATTCCCTTTGTATGAGCACGCTCACACGGTCTGTACGTCTTCCTGGCATTGTCTCCCTCATAAGGACAAAATTTCAGTTTCATAGTCCGTTAATTCTGCCAACAGTGCACCCTCAATAAAATTGACAACATAAGATAACACACGATTGAGGTGCTTAGTATCATTTGAAATTGATACTACACCGAGCATAGCTTGTTGATGCATGTCAAGCGCGCCAATCTCAGCAACAGCAATATTAAAGCGATTTTTCAGACGGTCCGCGAGGCTTTTAACCACTCGTCGCTTCTGTTTAAGCGAGTGGCTGTCCGGAATCGTTAACCAGATAGTACAAACTCCAATATGCATAAGCGTCATCTAGTCAATTGGAAAATGTTGAGCTACTGATAATAAGCAGTCGCTATCCCGGTTCTACCTCAACGAGCGCGGTATACGCTCATGGGTATAGCATTCCAAAACATCGTCCACTTTGAAATCATCAAAGGCATTGACACCAATACCACACTCATAGTTCGCCTGAACCTCAGTAACATCTTCCTTAAAATGTCGTAACGAATCAACCTTCCCTTCGTAGATTAAGCGATTGTCTCGCAAAACGCGGAGGTCGTAGTTACGGATGATTCTGCCCCAATTCACATAGCTTCCTGCAATCGTGCCCATACGCGGTGTCCTAAACAGTTCTCGAACAATTCCCCTACCGACGACAACCTCCCGAACTTCGGGGTCAAGTAGCCCTTCCATTGCTGACTGGACATCAGAAATCAGATCGTAAATTACACTGTAGGTCCGGACATCAATATCTTCGTTCTCTTTTGCGATTAAGGCACCGGTTGTGGGATGGACGTTAAATCCAACGACAATTGCATTGGATGCAGACGCTAGTAAAACATCCGTTTCCGTAACCCCACCCACTGCCTGATGAATAATATTAATCTTGACCTCATCTGTGCTCAATCTTTGCAAGGAATCATACACTGCTTCGACGGAGCCTTGCACGTCGCCTTTAACGATAACGTTTAGCTCTTTAATATCACCTTCCCGAATTTGTTGGAAAAGGTCATCTAAGCTGATACGACTCTGTGGCCCCAGTTGTGTCGCCCGATGCTGAGCTTGTCGAGAATCGCTAATCGCTCTCGCATCTCTTTCAGCATCAACCGCAAAAAATTGGTCTCCAGCCTCCGGAACTCCTGTGAAGCCGAGGACCTCAACAGGCGTTGAGGGGGGTGCTTGTTTTACACGATGCCCTCGATCATCAATCATAGCACGAACTTTTCCATAATGGCGTCCAGCAACAAAAGCATCGCCAACATTCAAGGTTCCACTTTGAACGAGCACAGTTGCCACGGGACCTCGGCCCTTATCGAGTTTAGCTTCGGCGACCGTTCCACGAGCAGGCTTATTTGGATTGGCACTAAGCTCAAGCAATTCTGCTTCAAGGAGGAGCATTTCTAACAGCTCCTCAATGCCAATCCGTTCCTTCGCAGAAATTTCGACAAAAATCGTCTGTCCACCCCACTCTTCGGGGACAAGATCGTATTCTGCCAATTGCTGCTTGACATAATCGGGTCTAGCATTATCGACGTCAATTTTGTTGAGTGCAACAAGAATTGGGACTCCCGCGGCTTTTGCATGGTTAAGCGCTTCGATAGTTTGCGGCATCACCCCATCATCCGCCGCTACAACAAGAACAACAATATCAGTCACTTGAGCACCGCGGGCGCGCATCGCAGTAAATGCTGCGTGTCCGGGAGTATCCAGAAAGATGACACTTCCACTTTCCAATTCCACATGATAGGCGCCAATATGTTGGGTAATCTGCCCTGCCTCTGTATCCATGACATTTGATTGTCGTATGGCATCCAGTAAAGACGTTTTACCGTGGTCAACATGCCCCATAATCGTAACGACAGGAGAACGTGAGTGAAGATTTTTCACATCATCCGGTTCGTCCTGAAGGATTTGCTCTTCGAGCGTCAATTTACGAACAGCTTCAAACCCAAACTGATCGCTGATCGCTTGTAGTGCCTCGTAGTCTAGGCGCTGGTTGATGCTCGCCATAATCCCCAACTTCATCAGCCGCATGATCATCTCAGTGCCTTTAAATCCCAGCTCGGTAGCAAGGAGACCAACAGTAATTCCTTCTTGAACTTGCGGAGCAACCGTAGCGGCTTCTTCATCTCTGATTGAAGCAGTGTCTTCTTTGGATGCTTCAGTTTTTGTGGCAGTAACTTGTGGTTCATCAACAGTGGAAACCGCTGCAACTTTTGTCGCTTTCTTTGTTTTCTTTTTCGGGCTAGGCGGCTCAACTTTGGCTTCAGGGGGTTCAACAGAGGGGCGCTTTGCAATATTCCGTTCGCTCTCGACTAGCTCCACAGTTTCCAAATCCAGTGTACTCATGTGGTTTTTGATAGGAATGCCGTAGCCACGTAGTTCTTCGACAAACTCTTTGCTGCTTATCCCATACTGTTTGGCAAGCTCATAAACCCTAATTTTTTTATTTTTCGCTCGAGTACTTTCGCTCTGCTTGGTTTGACTATTTTTCACCATTTATACCTCCTGAGCGTTCCTATGACTCACTAGATGAAGGAGTTCCTGTTTGAAGGCATCAATAACCTGTTTCGAAAGATTGACTCGCAAGTGAGCATTGATTTTCTGAAATCTGAAAGTGCTATTAATACACGTTTGTGATTGGCATACATAGGCACCACGTCCCGGCAATATGCCCATGGAATCTGTTTGGAGGTTCCCCGCTGTATCCTGCACAAATCGAAGCAAATTACTCTTGGGAAATCTACCTCGACACCCTAGACAGGTACGGATAGGTATCGCAGCCACGTCAACCCCCTTTAATAAATAAGCAAACACAACCTTTTAATTAAGAAGATGAGGTCTAAGTCGAAAGCAGGTCCGATGCAGCATGGCGAATCTTTTCGGCGGTTTTGGAACCGATTCCCGGCAACGATGAAAGTTCTTCCAACGTTGCTTGAGCGATTGCGTGCACCGTTGAAAAGCCGGCATCCTTAAGCAGCTGAGCAGTTTTAGTACCAATACCCTCCAACTTAGTTAAATCGAGTTCAGTTGGATGAGATTGAATAGGCATCTCATCAGAATCTAATCCATCGGCTAGGTCAGAAGAATCAGCCGACACGGGCTTGAATAACTCATCTGCAATTTCTTCTTTAAATTGCGTATCCGCCTCAGATTCGCTTTTGATGTCGATTTTCCAACCTGTTAGTTTCGCAGCGAGACGGGCATTTTGCCCGCGTCGACCAATTGCTAGGGATAATTGGTCATCTGGCACAACGACTTCCGCACTTGTATTTCCGTCATTAATATTCACGCGAACAACGTTAGCCGGTTGCAATGCTTTCGCAATAAAAACTGCAGGATCCGGACTCCATAGAAGGAGATCTATCTTCTCACCCTCTAACTCTCTGACAACTGTTTGGACCCGCGAACCTTTAACGCCTACACAGGTGCCCACTGGGTCAATGCTCTCATCCGTCGCAACAACGGCGACCTTTGCACGATCCCCGGGATCACGTGCAATAGCCATAATCCGCACTAATCCATCGTAAACTTCAGGCACTTCGATTTCAAATAAACGAGCAATTAAACCGTTATGGGTGCGGGAAAGAATAATTTGCGGACCTTTTTGATCTACGCTTACCTCAATGATTAAGCATTTTAGCGGATCGCCGCGCCGATAGCTGTGTGGACGAGGCACTTCACTAAACGGGAGGAGCCCTTCCGTACGCTCTAAATCCAAGATGATGTTACCACGTTCTGTCCGTTGGACATAACCGGTGATTACTTCCCCTTCTTGTTCCCTGTATTCTTGATAAATCTGTTCTCGCTCGGCTTCTTTTATTTTCTGAACTAGAATCTGACGTGCCGTTTGCGCTTCAATTCGCCCAAATTCACTCGGATCAATTTCAACCTCAATAACCTCATCAAGTTGGGCATCTGGTTTTATTTTTAACGCCTCCTCAATGGGGATTTCTGTAGCATAGTGGTGCATAATTTCAACTACTTTTTTGGGCACATAACACCTAATATCCCCCAACTCGGGATCTACCTTAATCGACACCCCTCGTGTAGAACCGTAGCGCCGCTTGGCCGCTGAGTATAAAGCGGCTTCAATAGCCTCAATAAAGATTGTTTGCGGCAGCTCCGTCTGATCCATAATTTGGCGAATAGTCATGACTAGATCGTTATTCATTGTATGAGCTCCGTCATCCATCCAAAGCTTTACCACATCAGTTGGATTTGGGCTTGAGCAATCTCAGCAATTGCAATTTGAACCGTTTTCCCAGAAACCAAAGCTAGGAAAATTTTTCCATCACAGACACGGTTGAGGGTGCCGCTGAAGCCTGCAAAATCGCCAGTTGTATTAGACACCTCGATCTCAACCTTTTGACCTAAATTCCTACGAAAATCCGCTTCTGTAATAAGCGGTCGATTCAGTCCCGGCGAAGCGACTTCAAGCGTGTATCTCCTTGGTATCAGGTCATGCACATCAAGAATCGGCGAGGCAATTCGACTCACCTGCTGACAATCTTCAGCACTTATACCACCGGGCTTATGAATCAAAATCTTTAATACCTGAACATCGACTTGATATTCGACATCAACTAACTCGATGTCTTCATCAGCTAGAACGGGTGATAACAGATCGGAAATTGAGGATGCTAATGAGGTTGCCATAGTATCGGACGTACCCCCGGATCTGAATTTTTTAGTCAAACCCTCTAGTACGCCTCTGATAGAAGCGTACCCCCAAGAATCTTGGTTGCCCCACTCAAGTTCAATCTCTTACCAAAAAATAATAAAGAGCGGGAAAACCTACCCCACTCTTAGAAAGATAGAAGAGTAACCTTAATCAAACAACGACGCCAGATCCTAGTAAATGTCCAGCGTTTCAACATTTGGCTGAAAATACCAAACGGTGATACACAAAAAAAACCGCGATTTGCTGTCCTCCTGAGAGGGATTTCTCGCGGCAATTTAAATAGTATCATAAGGGACGGAATTATGCAAGTAAAAATAGAAATTCGCAGATGCTCGCCTCGATCAATAAAAAAACGCCATGTCGCTACAGTTAAACTTCTATAGCTCACAGCGTTTTATCCGGTGCGATTTAGGCGCTATACATGATATCAATGAAAATCACTAGGGGTGGACTGAATTGGAACTTCGCTAGGCTTCTCCTTCTCTATCCTAACGGACTTGAGTGAACCATGTTTGACATCAGCTAACCGAACAAGACGAACGTGTGGCGATGGGGCGTGTGTCAACGCAACAGGTGGTGTTTCTGTTGAGCTGAAAAATGTCAGTTTGACCATAAAAGCTGTTAACATCAAGTAAAAAAGCATCGCGGTATAGTTGACAAAGGTAGGATGAGGGCCCAATTTCATCGCAACAAGGATACGCGCAATTGGATTCGCGAGGAAATCCCAAATGGAACGCCGGTGGGTTTGGCGGATTTGAGTCTGAATGCGCTCGACAAGACCCGGTGGCGGAACAGGCTCCGGGAGGCTCTCAAGCACGACCGCTGTGTGCAACATTTGCTCATACTCGTTTCGGCACACTTCACATTCAATGAGATGTTGCCGGCGTTCAAGCTTTTCTTGATGTGTCAGGGCTGGATCCTGATGTAGGCTAAAATCTTCGATAACTTGTTTACAGTCGAGACTCATAGCTGTTCCTTTTCTATATTTTTCAATCGGAATAAGCGTTATGCACAAATTTTGCTTGGCATAAATCCCTACTTTGCTAGGGTTGGCCTATAGAACAATCTGAATCGTCGGCTTAGTGGGGTTGTAAGCTTTCAAGCTTTGACTTGAGGTTCCTCACGGCAGTATTCAGACGCGAGGCAACGGTACCCTCTGAACAATCAAGTAGTTCAGCAATTTCGCGATATTTCAGCTGCTGCATATAAAACAGAGTGATAACTATCTGCTGTTTCGAGGGTAATTGGCTAATTGCATGTTGTATCAACTGGTCCCGCTCCGTTTTCAGCAAGAGTCGATCCGGGCAATGGTTCACATATTGACCTTCTCTATCCCGAAGATCTTTCGTATAAGAGGTTAAGGTGCGGTTACGCGCATCTGACTTACGTTTGTACTGTTGGCAAACATTGATCCCAACCCTGTACATCCACGTGACAAACTTCGACTGAAATTGGAAGGACTGGATAGATTTGTAAGCTTCAAGAAACGCTTCTTGCGCTGCGTCTGAAGCATCATCAGGATTACCAAGCATCCGATAAGCAAGTCCATAAATCCTAGCATGATGGCGTTGCACTAATTCATTGAACGCTTCAGCATCTCCCTCAATTGTTTTTTGCACGTAGATTTCGTCGGGAATCATAGGCCTGCCTACTTCGACATTCGAGTCAGTACCATTATTACATTGGTGAGAATATTTTACAGATTTCTTCAAATAAAATCAAAACATTTTTACCGAGTTGTCGGTTACACCGTGAGTCGGATTCCTGATGTTATGACATGATTCTATGGGATTTTCTTATTGACTTCCTAATCTGAATTCGTATAATGGGGGTCATTTAGAGAGTCTTGTATCTCAAAGTTTCAGACCCCCGTTGATAATTAGATTAAATTAGATTTTTGGCAAATACGATGGTGTTGAAAGGGACGGATTCTAATGCGGATTGACTGCCAAAGCCACATATTTCCTCGGGCGTACATTGATATACTTGCCCAAAACCCCTATTCACCACAGATTGAACGCCGAAGTGCAGCACAAGGCAACTCCGATAGATCAGGCGTACAGCATGGCAACAAGTTCCTTATCACTTACGGTGATGTCCAGCAATTTCAGCTACAGGAGGAGAGGTATCTTCCCACACGTAAACTTCAGGACATGGATAGGGCAGGCATTGACATGGCACTCATCAGTACCAATATCCCCGGACCCTGTATGCTCGCCCCTGATCTGGCTATCAAAGGCGCACAGGTAATCAACGACGCGATTGCAGAAATGATGCAGCAACACCCAGACCGATTTGCGGGACTTGCGAGCCTCCCTTGGCAGGCTGTGGATGCCTCAATTGATGAAATGGAACGAGTACAAAACCTAGGCTTCTGTGGCGTTATGTTGTATTCACACATCGGCGGACGCTCCGTGGACGACCCGATTTTTGACCCTATCTACAAACATGCCCAAGCAATGGAGTTGCCGATTGTCTTGCATCCCACAGTTCCAACATGGGGTGAGGCGATCAAGGACCATTCGATGATTCCCATGATGGGACTTCAGGTAGACACTAGTTTCGCGCTTTTACGGTTAATACTCGGCGGTGTGCTTGAACGGTATTCTAGGTTGAAGGTTGTCATGCCCCATGTCGGCGGCGTTTTGCCGTACATGATGGGACGCATTGAGCATCAAACCGAGGTGATGGGACGGGGACGGGAACATATAAAACAGCCCCCAAGCGCCTACATGCGCCGCATCTATTTGGACACCGTTTCTCCGTCCCCACAAGCGTTGCGATATGCTTACGAATTTTCTGGACCAGAGCATTTGGTGTTTGGCACTGACCATCCCTGGGTCGATCCGCAACTTTTTGTGACACTCGTCGAGGAAATGGATATCTCTGACAGTGAGAAAACGCAAATCTTCGGCGGCAATGCTGTGGAATTATTCGGTCTTAGAATTTGACGTACTTTTTCCAAATTGAGTTGAAAAATTGAAAGGGAACCGTGACTATGAACTGGCAAGAACACCAGCCCTGGGCGGGGGTATTGCCCGCAACCCTCTGTCCATTTCACGAAGATGAATCAATTGATGAAGCGGGGTTGCGGGCGTATATGCGCGAACTTGCAGCTGTCGATGGTGTCAAAGGACTTGTCTGTAATGGGCACACCGGTGAGATTACCTCGTTGCGTCCGAGTGAGCGCGCACAAGTGACCGCACTTGTCGCCGAAGAAGCCGAAGGTAAGGTAAAAGTTGTCTCAGGCGTGAATGCCGAAGGTAGCTTAGAGGCTATCGATTATGCTATCGCTGCGAAAGAGGCGGGTGCCGATGCGATTTTGCTGATGCCGCCACATCACTGGTTGCGTTTTGGGCGCACGAGCGAAACCGCAATCGGCTTCTTTCAAGACGTTGCCGAAGGGGCAGACATACCCATAATCGTCCACCAATATCCCGCATGGACGAAGGCGAGCTATAGCCTCGCAGAGATGTTGGCCCTTGTGAGAATCCCACAGGTGGTGTGTATCAAGATGGGGACCCGTGACATGGCACGTTGGCGTTGGGACTATGAACAACTGAAAGAAGCAGCACCCGAGGTTCCTATCCTAACTTGCCATGATGAGTATCTGTTGGCTTCGTTGTTGGAAGGCTGTGATGGCGCATTAATTGGCTTTGCCGGATTTGTGCCGGAGTTGATGGTGGAGGTTGTTCACTCTGCTCTTAATGGCAACCTTATAGGGGCCCGCAAAGCGCGAACGCTAGTGGACCCGCTATCTCGGATTGTGTACAACTTCGGTGAACCGAGCGGTGATGCACATCAACGGATGAAGTGTGCACGCTGGTTGATGGGCAAGTTCCCATCTATGACGATGCGTCGTCCACTCCGCCCACTGCCTGACGCTGAGATTGCCAAGATCCGCCGGAACCTTGAGACGATTGGCTATGAATGTGTACATTAAAAAAATCGCTCATGTTACGATTTAGTGTAAAGAAACCGAGTTTTTTCTTCAAAACTCGGTTTCTCTTCGTGCTTCGCACTTTCTTTTGACATGAGCCTAAAAAATTTATGAAAAACGAAGGTGAAATCCTGTATTAAAGGAAGAAACATGTCCAATCTGAAGCAGGAATTATTTGAAATTGATGTCTACGGTTTCACAATCCTTGAGAACGTCCTCGCTCCTGATGAGGTAGAGGAGATGAAAGAAGTTCTAATCCGATTGGTGGAGGAAAAAGGGGTTGACCGGGGAGACTGTATACATATCTCGAATCTACCGACGATGGATCCGGTCTTCTTCAAGACGATTGATCATTCGAGAATTTTGCCGCTGCTAGAAGGAACAATGACCAATCGTGTGCCTCTGATTCTTGGTAGTCTTAACGCTCGCATCGTGCGACCCGGCGATCCAGTGCAACGTCTACATGGGGACATCCTTGAAGATCTGATGAAGAAAGATGGGAAGAACCCTGTCATGATGAACACTGTTTGGATGCTGGACGATTTTACACCGGAGATTGGGGCGACCCGGATCGTTCCCGGCACACACAAAAGCGGGATAAACCCACCGCCGGAAGACAGGGCAATTAAGCACGTATTGACGGCAACCGCACCGGCGGGAAGCGTGCTTGTCTTTAACGGTCAGTGTTGGCACGGTGGCGGCGCGAATACCGCAGATCGGAACCGTCATGCGATTTTTGGGCACTATCGAATGGGCCCTATGATGCGGTTTCAACTTGACCCACATCATCGATTCCCAGAGGGGTGGCTAGAACTGTTGACAGATCACCAAAAGCAATTACTGCGCATGGAGAATGGAGTAGGTGTACTGCATGGCGCAGACCATTATGAGTAACGCAAATTGCTAGTGGATAAACCAAGCACTATAATGCACTATAAACCGAGTTTTTTCGCAAAACTCGGTTTCTTTTCTATGGGTTCTACGTTAGCGAACCGATTTGTGCCTCTCTATTATCCGGTTACGATGAAATGTCAACAGAATCTAGCAACTTGGATTATTTTAAGGGGTAATTTATGTCACGTTTGAGGTATGCTCTCATCGGTTATGGTCGTCGAGGTCGATCACATATCGAAACTGCTGCATCGTTGAAAGAGACCTTTGAAGTTGTAGCGGTTTGCGATGCCCATCCGGCGTCAGCAGAAGAAGGGGCTGCACGGTTCAACGTGAACGCTTACACCGATGTTCGCGAAATGGTTGACCGTGAGAGCCCGGCGGTCTGCGATGTTGTTGTACCCGCGGAACTTCATCATGTAGTCTCTTGTTATCTATCACAATGCGGCATCCACCACAATGTTGAAACACCGCTCGCACCGACACTTGGATTGATGGACATGATGATTGAGGCTGCTGCCAAACACAGCGTCAAACTGCAAACCTCCGAAAACTTTCCGTTTGTTCCGGTCGAACAGTTTGTTTGTAAACTCATCCGCGAAAACGTCATTGGACCTGTCCACAAATGTTACCGCCTCTTTTCAACAACAGGGTATCACGGTCTAGCTGCGATACGGTGCCGTTTGGATGCCACGCCTGTTGCTGTCAGCAGCATCAGTCATACAATGCCGGTTGTACCTTATGTTGACCATGCCAAACGTGACTTCAATACTGAAAACCTTGAATTCTATGCAGTCGATTTCGATAACGGGAGTATCGGGATTGCGATGGTTGGCAACAAAAACGGCCGCCTCGGTCGGAACCCGCTGGTCGGATTCGAGACTTGTGGTGAGCGCGGCACGATTGTGACCAACGGCAACCAGAGCGCATCGGGTGGGGAAACGGTTAACGTCTGTACCGACGCAGATATCGCCGAACGAGCGGGTCAGGCAAAGACTTATGAATTTCAGCGCGAGTATGACGCATCAAATGCCCTGAAGCGAATCTTTGTCGAGCTGCCGGACGAATTGGGGGGAACAATTGAATGGGAGAATCCGTATTCAGAGATGGGACTCCAAGAACGTAACATCTCATTAGCAACGATGCTTGATGGAATTGGACGCGCTGTGCGTAAGGACATCGATCCTCTCTGGACGGGTGAGATGGGACGAGCCGATCAGGAGATGGTTTTAGCTGCCCGCAGATCAATTCAGATGAATCGGCAGCCGGTTGCGCTGCCCTTACCGCCGGATCCGTCTGAGGAAGAGGCGTTTGACCGGAATTTTGAGGGGCGGTTCGGCGTCCATCCCCGTAAAGATCTGGGGAAGGCGTTGGCAGTCAATTTTAAGGCGCGGTGAGGGAGGTATAAAGCTATGCGGCGTTATCCTGCATACAAAGAGAGTGGTGTGGAGTGGATTGGAGAGATACCAACGCATTGGCGAAAATCTCGACTCAAGTATGAATCGTTGGTGCCCGTTCAATACGGTTTGAACATAAACTCCGATCTCTATGTCGAACAGGGAATAAGGTTTATCAGAACTACAGATATTACAGAGGACGGAGAACTGATTGATACAGGGGTTTATCTTGAGACTGAATCTGTCGAAAAAAATTATCTAACACAACCCAATGATTTCCTAATTTCGAGAAGTGGGACTCTAGGAAGAACCTATCTTCATCGATCAAATAAAAAATATACCTACGGTGGATACTTAGTTCGATTCAATTTTGGGTGTTCTGTCAAATCACGCTTTATCTTTTATTTTACAAGATCTCAATGTTTTGAGCATTGGATAACACTGAATACAGTTCAATCAACGATTGGAAATGTAAACGGTCAAAAATATTCCAACCTTGAAATTCCAGTCCCTTCATTTTCTGAACAACGCCAAATCGCTAACTTCCTTGACCACAAGACAGGACAAATTGACGAACTCATCCGCATCAAGGAACGGCAGGTAGAACTGCTGCATGAAAAACGAACTGTCCTGATAAATCAGGTAGTGACGCAGGGACTTGACCCAAATGTGGAGATGAAACCGTCGGGGATAGAGTGGATTGGGAAGATGCCAGCACATTGGGAAGTGACGCAAATCAAACAAATTGCTCTGTTTATAGGCGGTTACTCTGAATTCGGAAGTGAATCATATACAGATAAAGGAATCCCAATATTCCGTATAGGCGACATCACCCAATCCATTAAGATGGGACAAGTTAAACGGGTGCCAACTCAACAAGTAAAAAGACTCAAGCAAAACGAACTTTGTCATGGTGACACACTGATTGTAATGATTGGAAGGCGGGCGGGAGAGAGTACATATTACGCTTTTGATTATCCCTCAATTTTAAGTGCCCAAGTAGCTGGACTCCGTGCAACAAGGGTGGATTCAAAATTTCTATTCTACTTCATACATTCTGCCTCCTTCTTTAATACGATTATCCCTCTGTTCTTTGGGGCAACAAGGGATAACATCAGCAAAACGGCATTGATGGGTGTCAAAATCCCATTTCCTCCGGCTAGAGAACAAACAGAAATCGCCAACTTTCTTGACTGTAAGACGCAGCAAATTGATGAATTGATAGCCATAGAGGGGCGAAAAATTGAACTCCTCAAAGAGTACCGTCAATCCCTTATTTCCGAAGCGGTGACCGGCAAGATAGATGTCCGACAAGGCTTAGAACATTAGCTGTGTGTTCAAGGGATCCCTAATCCACCGATGAATCGGAAATTCTATCGAGACGCCTGATAAAACTGAACCTGATTTTTTTAGAATAAGGAGGACATTAATCTATGAACGATGCTGAAAAATATCTGTTTGATCTCAACGGCTATCTCGTTATTGAAGATGTGCTCACCCCTGACGAGGTTGCCTACGCCAACGAAGCTATTGACCGTCATTCGGACGAGGGGCGCATGCGTCCGCGCGATCAAGCGTTGGATGGTGGTTCCCCTGCACTGAGAGGTGATAAGGGACGCGGGGAACTGGGCAATATGCTCAATTGGGAAGAACCGTGGTGTAATCCCTTCCGAGAGATGTTAGCACATCCACGAATTATTCCCTATCTAAACCAAATCCTCGGCAAAGGCTTTCGGATGGATCACCATATGTTTCTGTTATCAATGGAGAAAGGGGCAGAGGGATTCATCTTTCATGGATCATCGGGACCAGGCTTCGATCCAAACCAATACTACATCTTCCGCAATGGTCAGATGCACTGTGGCCTCACGGTCGTGGCGTTTCAACTTACCGATGTAAATCCGGGTGATGGAGGCTTGATAGTTATCCCCGGCAGTCACAAGAGCAATTTCCCATGCCCTCAAGAGATACGACGTTATGAGAACCATCAGGAACACGTTCGGCAGGTTGTGTGCAGAGCGGGTGGGGTCATCATCTTCACAGAGGCGGTGACGCACGGCACGCTGCCTTGGACATCAGACGAACCACGTCGGTCAATACTGACTCGCTACACAGCGGGCAACTTAGCGTATGTTCCTGCCTACCCTATGCCTGAATGGGCAAATGAGCGACAGCGGGCGGTTATGGAACCACCGTATCATACGCGGCTAGACCGTCCTGTGTTAGATGAATAGAAAAGGAAAACTCAAGTTCGACAAAATGGGAACGCTCATGTAAAGAAATCGTGCAAAGAAACCGAGTTTTTTCTTGAAAACTCGGTTTCTCCAAGTTGCTCTGCACTCTCTTTTGACATAAGCCAATGGGAATAAAGATGCCTAAAGGTACAATTCACCCATCGGAAGCCAAAACGTTTCAGGATGCGCGCACCGGGGCAAACATCCGACAGGTAACCGATCAGCCTTCGATCCATCACCATCCCTTCTTCTTCATTCCCGCTTACGACGATGCCATGCGGCGGTTGATATTCATCTCATACCGCACAGGCTCACCTCAGATTTTTGCCGAAGAGCGTTCCACCGGTTCGCTTATCCAACTGACAGATCGCCCGGACCTCAGTGATTGGTCAATTTATCCCTCACACGATGGGCGTGCTGTTTTTTTTACAGCGGGAACAAGCGCGTGGCGGTTGGATCTTGAGACACTCAAAGAGCGGGAGTTGGTCAACTTTGCCATAACACAAAGCGAACAAGCGAACACGGTCCACCCCGTAGCAGGAACAACAGGCCTGAGTTACGATGATTGGTGGTGGGCAGTGCGCTTCAACGTCGATGGCGTCTCAGCGTTGGCAATTATCAACACTGAAACGGGCGAACATGACACCGTTCTTCGCCGTGATAGCGTCGGGCACTTGCAATTCTGTCCGGACGATTCAAATCTGCTTTTCTACGCGGGGCCTCTCACTGACCGCGTATGGATAATTCGGCGGGATGGTAGTGGTAACCGGCGACTATACGCCCGTAACATTGAGAAAAACGAATGGATCACCCATGAGTCGTGGATTCCCGGCACCCGCGAATTAGCGTTTGTTGATTGGCCTCACGGTATCCGTTGCGTCCATGTGGATACAGGCGCTGAACGGCGTGTTACGTCCTGTAACGCTTGGCACGCGATCTGTAACCGCCAAGGCACACTCATGGTCGCTGACACCAATTTTCCCGACATTGGTCTCCAACTTTTTGATCCACGCGATGGGGTTGGAGAACCTATGACACTGTGCTATCCGGAAGCATCATCCATCGGTGAGCATTGGAATGGACCGTTTCCGTATGCGAAGGGACCAGTCAAGGTCCATTCCGAGCAACATACCCACCCGCACCCCTCTTTCAGTCCCGATGGAAAGTTGGTAGTTTATACATCGGATAGGACTGGACATAGTCAGGTGTACGAAGCTGAAATTCCAGACAGATTTTTAGTTTTTTAGATCCAGCCATCTAAAAATAGCCAATAACTGATGGAAAGAAGAATCTTGCCCGTAAAAAATTGTCTATGTTAGAATACAGACGCCCTACCAGATATAGTTTGAAAACTGATATATCAGAAAACAATTACGGTGAGATATGAGAGCTGTTATCCAACGGGTTAAATCTGCTAGTGTAACCGTCGAAGGGGAGATCGTCTCGGAGATTCGCCAAGGATTGCTCGTTTTTCTCGGCGTCGCTCAAGAGGATACCCCTGCCGATGTCAATTATGTGGCGAACAAAATTGCTAATCTCCGAATCTTTGAAGATGATGAAGGCTTAATGAATTTGTCGATTTTAGATATGGGAGGCGAAGCCCTTGTTGTCTCTCAATTCACACTCTACGGCGATTGTCGCAAGGGAAGACGCCCCAGCTTCATCGCTGCTGCCCGTCCTGAAAAAGCGGACCCACTCTATCAAGCGTTTATGGACGAGATCTCGCGATTGGGCGTATCTGTTAAGGCTGGCATATTCCAAGCAATGATGGATGTTGAATTAATTAACGATGGACCCGTTACAATAATGCTAGATAGCAATAAACTGTTTTGACCTGTAACGACTTTCATGCTTGGAAGGAGGCTACTATGGAACGCAAAATGGAACTTGGCTTATACCTATTCGGCGAAGTGGATGAAGAATGGCTAACATTTGTCAATCAACTGGGTGTCAAAGCTGTCGTCATGGCTAACCCTCAACTGCCGGGCGACGGCCGCTGGGAGTTTATGGACCTGCTGCAGATGCGGACGACAATCGAAAATGTAGGTCCTCGACTTGCCGCTATTGAGAATGTTCCTCCCTCTTTTTATGACAAAATCATGCTCGGCACGCCCGGACGGGATGAGCAGATTGAGAATATGGCAGCCACCATCCGCAATATGGGAGCGGCGGGTATTGACACCCTCGGCTATCATTGGATGCCCAACAGCGTATGGCGGACTTCCAACACAACACCCACTCGGGGCGGGGCGACAGTTACCAGCTTCGACATGGAGCTGGTCAAGGACGCACCACTTTCTCACGAAAGAGTGTATACCGAAGAAGAGATGTGGGAATATTACGAATACTATATGAGGGCGATTCTTCCGGTCGCTGAGGAGGCAGGCGTTCGGCTCGCACTCCATCCCGATGACCCACCGGTAGAAAGCCTTGCAGGGATACCTCGTCTGTTTCGTAGCTTTGAAGGTTTCAAGCACGGCATATCGCTCGTTGACAGTCCTATGCACGGACTTGATTTTTGTGTCGGATCCTGGTCTGAGATGGGACCCGGCGTTATTGACGCTGTTCGCTATTTTGGCGAGCGCGATCGGATTTTCTACGTCCATTTTCGGGATGTGCAAGGATATGTGCCCAAGTTTGCGGAGTCCTTTGTAAATGACGGGAACTGCGATATGTTTGAGGTGATGCGGGCATTAAAGGAAAGTGGATTTACCGGCTGGATGATTACAGATCATGTTCCGAACATGATAAACGATACACCACAAGGACACCGTGCACGCGCCTATACAATTGGTTATATGGCTGCATGCCTTGAAAGATTGAACGCAGCCAACTAGAAATGCGGGAGTGCGCCTTGAATCGGACTCGAATTCTCTATGTCATCGATTCTATGAACCGGGGCGGGGCTGAAACGCAGCTGTTGAAGACCTTAGCGCGATTATCGCTAGATCGATTTGAAGCCTTTATCGTATTAACTCGTGAACCCGGTGCTTTCTACGCGCAGCTTGCAGCACTCCCAATCGTTCAAGACATCACCGTACTGTACGATGCCGGTTGTCTTGAATTGCAATCCCATCAGAGTAGATCTTCGATACTATCTTTAGCGCAAAAGGCTTTCAGGCTAGCAGGGATTATAAAGTCGGTGAAACCTGCAATCGTTCACAGTTGGCTTTGGTATTCCAATTTCCTCTGCGGTCTTGTTCGCCAATTTTCCCTGATTCCTTCGGGGATGTATCCTCTTATTGTTTCACAGCGCGGCGATTACTACGCAAGATATGGTCGCTCAAGGTTGTGGCTAACAAAAAAAATCATCTATCGCCATGCCGATGTCCTCTTAACCAATTCCGATAGCATCAGAGATAACCTTCAGCACCGTTATCCCAGCAAACGTATCCTAGCGATTCGCAACCTGCTTGACCTGCCTGACATAGCACCACGCTCAACTTCCGACGTACCACCGGGGTCCCACATTGTAAGCGTCGGTCGATTGACCGCGGAAAAGGGGCATCAATATCTCATTGAAGCGTTACATCTACTCAACACAAAGTTCAATCGGCAAGACTTCACAGCGACAATCCTCGGAGATGGAGCGTTGCAGGCAGAGCTAACCCAGCTCGTCAATTCCTATGACCTGTCAGACCGGATCCAGATGCCCGGTTTCTGCAACGATATCTTTCCTATGCTATCTACTGCACACCTTTTCGTCTTGCCGTCGCTGCACGAAAGTTCACCCAACGCTCTCATCGAAGCGATGGGATTTGGACTACCGTGCATCGCGTCCAGCGTTGGGGGTGTTCTCGATCTCATTGACCATCGAGATAACGGTTTGCTTATTCCACCAAGAGCGAGCGGAGCATTGGCGGAGGCAATCAATGATATTTTAACCAATCAGGAATTGGCAGTATATCTAGGACGAAACGCACGGCGAAGGATTGAGGAGATGTTTGATAGCGATAGGTCTATCCAGCAATTGGAAGCGGTTTATCAGGATTGCCTTTGTATGACTTCCTAAACATACCCTTAATACACATAGAGGAGGAAGCTTCATGACGAATCAGCCAATCAAACTTGGTGTCGTCGGCTGTGGTTTCACAGGCAGACAAACGATTTTCGCAACTACTGTAATGTCGCGTATGACCACCGTTGCGCTAGCAGACCTCGATCCCGCTCGGCGCGAAGAGGTAGCCGATGAATATTCTGTGCCACGCGTCTACGCTGACTACCGAGAGATTCTTGAAGATGATGACATTGATGCGGTGTATCTCGGTACGGCTCCCGATGTCCGCTTGCCAATGGTGCTAGAGACACTCGCTGCGGGTAAACATGCGTTAGTCCAAAAGCCTCATGCGATTCGAGCAGAGGAGATTATGGAGATGGCAAATGCGGCAGCAGCGGCAGGTAAGACGCTGCAATTCTGCTATTTTATGCGCCATTTCCCCAACAATCGTCAGATTCGTCGGGCGGTGCTTAACGGTAAAATTGGAAACCCGTACCACGCTCGAATCTTTGGGAAATACAATCATATTCCACCACCAGACAACAACTACCGTTGGCTGCACGTCTACGGTCAAAAAGGGGGATCGTTAGGGCAGCACTATTCCCATGAGTTGGATCTGGCGTGGTGGTGGATGGGGTGTCCGAAGCCGACGTGGGCGTTTGGTGCCAAGCATGTGGTCTATCCGGCATACGACGGTCCTGAGGGTGCTGCTGACGATTACTTCACAGGATTGGTTGGTTTGGAGGGCGGGAAAACGATTCAGATCGATTGCTCACGAATGGTACATACCCCCACACCAACTATCATAGAACTCTACGGCAGCACCGGTGCAATAACAGACGGCGGGATTTCGAGACATAAAGCCGGTGAGTTTATCCGGGAGGAGATTGATGAACCGCTAGATATAAAGCACAGCGAACCCCCTGA
>JAJEAL010000097.1 GCA_022822785.1 Candidatus Poribacteria bacterium | reverse complement strand
CACATGTTTGGTAGGCGCTGTTTCCAACTGCGCCGTCCAATCTCCCCTTTGGTAGGCGCTGTTTCCAACTGCACCGGTATAGAGTGTCCAAGTAATTCTAAAATTCACCATAGTATTTGAGGAAATACTTAAACTGGGAACGAATCTCCACGATGGACTCGGGTTCCACTTGCGGTGTTGGGTGCGGTTAACAGGGGGGATGCCATCGGGGCTCATCCTGTAAATTGCGCTAGTCCCGCTGCGGATGCACATAAAGAGGATGCGCGTGTCAACATTTTGCACACGGTTTAACGCTGCCAAGAGAAAACAGTACACGGTCACTTAAAGAAACATTTGAACCAATAGTCTGTGACGTTTTGGCTGTTTCCCACCTGCATAATAAGGCATTATACACCAAAGGATAGCCTGAATGCAAACCTATTATTATACCGAAAATCATTGATTTCTGTATACACTTTTGCATTGACAGAATTGGGAGGATATGATACTATGCGATCAGACCAAGAAATCAGGGAGGAACTGAATGATGAGAGAGCGGCTTTCTGTCCAAAAAGCTATCTCCTTTACGGAAAGTATGACGGAGCAAATACAGGCTGAAGCTGACCGACTCGGTGTATCCTTTTCAGAGATAGTTCGAGAATGTGTTGCATCGGATTTGCCTCGTCTGAAAGACCGGTTCCGAAAACGGTTCTCAAAACGCAAAAATCCATGAAAAGCAGTTCAGCACTAAGTTGGATCGGCGGGCCAGCCGCTGGAACTCATGCGGAGACGGATAGCCGGATAGTCCGCCTCTTAATCGGTAATAGTATATCTTGCCTCCAAAAATGTCAAACACTTTTTCTCAGCTGGGAGTTAAGACCGACGCCGACTATCCCGGTGTAATGAAGTAATGGACCAATAATCCCTTCTCAATTGTCCCACAATGCGACGGTGTAGCGTTGTGAGACAGTTTCGCCCGTGTCCCCTGTCATTACGGGCTTTTCGCCGATATTCTCCTGCTTAAATCCATCTCAACTGTCCTGTTTTGAGACACTTTCAACCTCCTGTGATGCCTGCCCCGCCGTACTCTTCAAAGATAGGGTTATCAAAGGATTTCTCTATCTGATAGGTTTGACATCCTCTTTCTAGGATCATTTAGTTTTTCTGTAGGAGGGATTTCCCAATCCCGGCACTTTACTCTCGGAGCGGCTTCCCGACACCGACTTTTCAAACAAAATGGCTAAAAACCCTAAAACTGAACAGCCCTAATCCTCTTTCAACTAAGTAAGCATTGACACAGTTTATGCCGTTGTGATACAATTTACTGTAGTTTGGACAATTTGTGTTGCCTTGCCAGTAGCGTTCTCAAGTGCTCTTCTATTTTTTTGCCTGTTTTGCCCAACATCTCACTTGAAGAAAAAACGATACGCCAGCCCGTGGGAACCCGACAGATATAGACTAGCAATCTAAAAGATGGGCTCCCCCACGCCACCTCATTGTGCTGTAAGCGTGAGTGAAGCCCAACCGACGGGAAATTGTCTAAACTTTAGTACAATTTATGCCCGTTGGGTGTGTCTGTCCGTAATTGTGATAGATACTCATAAAAAGCAGGTACTTATCGGTGCAATCAATACATCGCCACAGGCTAAGGGCAAGGGGGAACGGAATAGGTCATAGGGAAATAAGGGGTTAGGCTTACCTTTTACACTGAACGGCGTCTCAGTGGTGGTAATTCTAACGCCGGGGAGGGGCTCTTAATGAGGGTGCACCCTCCCCTTTATTATTACATAGAATCGGTTAGCATTCCGGAATCTATGCAGATGTGAAAATTCCTGTCCCAGTAGCTCGCACTACTTTCCACTCGAAACATGGAGTTCCTGTCAACTTTCTACTGAGAGTCCTTTCCTGAGAAACGCTATCTTGCCATTTCGACTATCTCTATGCTCAGCCATCTGGTCAATCACAGTAGCGGACTTAGCGGGCTCGATTGTCCCCTTTTAAGGAACGATCAGAATTGATTCCTGCAAAGGTCAGTCTTGCTAAAAACTGAGGATTGACCGCCTCCAAAAATCCTTGACAAATTTACACGTCCATGCCATAATCACTCGCATTATCGACGAGAAGTGGAGTGACGAGCGGGACCTCGTCCCGTTTGTGCGTTCAAAGGGTTTGATCAATCCTCGATCAAGTGCTGTTTCAAAATTGACCTGTACCCCCAACCTGAAGGGTTTGGGCTAGGTCGAAAGGAATCAAAATGAATACCGATCAATCACCGGCGGCGGAACCTTACCGCGCCTCTGCCTTTGCGGATATGAAACCTGAGCTTTCAGCGCCCGGCGCCACGCCGGAGCGGTTGGAACACCTCAAAGAACACGGCTTTGTCATCATCAACGATTTTGTCGACAACCCGTGGATCCCAATTCTGCGTGAAGCGGGCCGACGGGTCACCCAAGCGTGTGCGCCCGAACATGTCTACAGCGAGATCGACTGCTCAAAGGGTTACGTGCACCGCACCGGGCAGGATCAGCCGTGGGCGATTCGAGGCTTAATCCATCCGGCTTTTCAGGAGCCCACCTTTGCCGAGTTCCACGGCTCTACAGATTTCCTAGACTTTGTCGCCTCTTGGTGTCACGGACTTCAGCCTGAGGATATGGTGCTTGGCGGACTGCTGCTATGGTGCAACGCCCGGACGCACGAGAATAAGCTCGGTTGGCACCGAGACACAACATGGTGGGGCACCGGGAAGAGATACTTTGCACAGGAAGACAACCGAGGCGAAGGCCCTGATGCCTATTCCGAGGAAACCGAAAGGATTCGCTGGAAAGAAATTGTTGAGAGTAACGCGAAATCTATTACACAGCGAAATGGCGTAAGCATGTTCTTGGCACTCGTGGACGACGAATGCCACGAACTGGTACCGGGCAGCCACAATCGATGGCGTACACCGTTGGAACACGACGTGCTCCTGCCGAGAGCGATGAAAGATGCCGGTGTGCCGCACACGCCGAGTTGGAACGGCACCGACCCGTTACCGGGTCAAGTCGCAATCCGGCTCAAGGCGGGAGAAGCGCTCATCCGCAACGGCGTCACCATTCACACCGGGCACACCGTCCCGCAGCGCGAGCGGAACACACTCTCAATCGGTTGGTCGAAATGGTCGGGCGAGTTCACCGGCGAGCCGTCAGTATCAGACGTGCGACACGCATGGCAACTGGATCCCGCTGTGCGCGAGGCGTTGCCACATGAGTGGATGAAGACCGCGTGGGACCGTTGGGAGGAGACCCAGAAACTGGGAGATTCGCTCGAAGACCGGTATACCCCGTTTGACATCAAGCGCGTCAAGGCGGGTGAAGTCATCGGGTGGCGTGGTGAATTGGAGCGGCAAGCCGCAGCAGCCGGCGAAGCGTGGGAACGCTTCCAGACCCTCTAATACAGCTCCAAGCGAATCAGGCGGATATGGGACAAGCGAGGGCTAGGAGCAGGTCTAAAATGCTTCTAGCTCTTCTTCCAACAGCTGCTTCTCATGGATGCTGGCATATATACCGTTATGCGCTAACAGCTCTTCATGCGTACCGCGTTCGATAATCTCTCCATCGTCTAGGACGACAATTAAATCTGCCGCCTTGACGGTCGAAATGCGGTGGGATATGAGCAGTGTGGTGCGATCCTTCATAATTTCACTTAGCCGTGTGAGGATGGTATCTTCTGTATTTGTATCTACGCTTGCGAACGCGTCGTCCAAGATTAAGATTTTCGGCTTAATCATGATGGCGCGTGCGAGTGCGGTGCGCTGTTTCTGTCCTCCTGAAATGGTTTGACCCCGTTCACCCAAGAAGGTCTCTAGCCCGTCAGGAAACTCCTCAATCTGGTCGAGCAGATCGGCGGTGTGCGCCACGTCCTTGAGTTCGACTTCATTGGCATTCCCAACGCCGTAAGCGATGTTGTTTCTCAGCAGATCTGAAAAGAGAAAAGGCTCCTGCTCAACGACACCGATGCTCGATCTCAACACGTGCAGCGGGATATCTTGGATATCGACACCGTCGATGAAGACCGTGCCCCGTTCCGCTTGACGGATGCGCGGGATGAGGTTAATCAAGGTCGTCTTACCGCTGCCGGTTGCGCCGACAATAGCGACTGTCGATCCACGCGGAATCTTGAGATTGATATTTTTGAGCACCTGCTCCCCACGGGGATAGGCGAAGTCGAGATTCCTAAATTCGATTTCACCGTGAATCTGTTTGAGGTCGTCGCGTACGGTTTCTGCGTCAGCGATTTCGGGTTTGACGTCAAGAATCCTCCGGATGCGTTCCATTGAGGCTGCGCCCTGTTGGAAGGTATTGACAACGAAGCCAAAGGTAATCATCGGACGGCTGAACATCATCAGATAGGCGTTGAAAGATACGAAATCACCCAACGTGATTGCCCCCTCGACTACCCGGACACCACCGAACCAAAGGAGCGCGGCGAGACCTACGCCGGGCAGAAATCGGAACAGCGGAAAGAAGAGGGTGGTCAGCTGAATCCGAGCGCGGTTGCGTTGCACGAAATCTTGGTTAGATACTTCAAAATCGTCCACTTCGCTCGCTTCGAGTGTATACGCTTTGACAACGCGCACACCGGATAGATTCTCCTGCACTTTGGTGTTCATCGTGGAGAAGCCTTCTTGGATGCGCTCGTAATGTGTGTGGACCCGCTTGCCTAATTCCTTTATCAGGAACGCGAGGATTGGATACGGTAGGAGTGCCAACAGTGTCAGCTGGACGTCAATCTGCAGCATAATGGTCAGTGCTAGCGCGAAGAAGATAAGCGCGTCTGCTGTATATGACGTCGCCATACTGAGCACCATCCGGATGGAGTTCAGGTCATTGGTCGCTCGCGCCATCAGATCGCCTGTCCGGACATCCTGATAGTAGGACGCGGGCAGTTTTTGGAGATGCGTGAAAAAATCGTTCCGAAGATGGTATTCCATCCGTCTCGCTGCGCTCTGAATGACTTGGCGCTGACCAAATCGAAGCATACCGCCGATTAGCGCGGCCCCCAAGATGAGTAGGGCGTAGAACAGTACCTTGAGCGGACTAATCGATCTGCCAAGATCATCAATAACCCACTTCAGCAACTTGGGCTGAATCACAATCACCACATTTGTCGAAAGGACAAAGAAAAAACTCGCGATAACAGCGTATCGATAGCGAATAACATACGGTTTAAGATGTAATAAGCTGCGGATATAGCATCCCTCCTCTCTTTAGCCGAACAATAAAATTAGGACTTATCCAATGCGGCTCGGAAAAACGCGGTTTCTGAGCCTTCCCTCCGATTCTACTCACCCACCAATTGTCTCAATTTCAATTCCGGGGGCGTTCAATACCTGTGGCTTGAGCTCGATGCCGAGCCCGGGAACCTCCGGCGGAGTCAGATGCCCGTCTTCGACCTGAATGGAGCCCGTCACGAGGTTATCGTATTGAACGAGATAGTGACGACGTACACTTTCGAGGATAAATAGGTTCGTGAGATGGGCAGTCAGGTGAATTGAGGCGACATGTAGGGCGGGCCCCCCGCAGTTGTGCGGTGCGATGGGTAGATAATAGGTATCAGCGAGCACCGCGATTTTTCGAGCCTCCGTTATACCACCGCACCAGCAGATGTCGGGCATAATGAACTGCGGGATGCCGAGTTCAATCAGCTCCCGAAATTGATAGCGCGTCATCAGGCGTTCGCTGATGCAGAGCGGTTGCGAAACGTGATCGGCAAGTATGGCGTAGGACTTCATGTTGTCTTGCGGCATCATCTCCTCAAGCCACATCACATTATACGGTTCGAGTGCATGTGCAATTTTAATCGCTGACGGAACATTCCACAACCCGTGAAACTCTAGGGCGATCTCGATGTCATCGCCGACCGTGTCGCGAATCTGTTGGACGGGTCGCAACCCGATTTCCATATCTCCCTTTGTGATAAACTGTCCCCGGTTTTTGTGGCCGACCCTATCAAAGGGCCACACCTTCATCGCTCCGATACCGCTATTTAGGAGTTCTTTTGCCAGTTTCCCCGCTTCGTTATTTTCGACGTTGTTGAAATCGTAGCGATGGTCGTAGCAGGTGTTGTATGTGCGGACCCGGTCACGAGATTTGCCACCGAGCAGTTGATAGATTGGTTGACCGGCGGCTTTTCCGTAGATATCCCACAACGCGATATCGATGGCGCTGATTGCCCGCAGCTCCGCACCCGCCCAACCGTGCCAGCCAACCAGATTGAACATATCCTTCCACAGCCGTTCAATCGCCAGCGGGTTCTGTCCAATCAGGGCTGGGGCAAGCCTGCCACGAATCACACCGCGTTCTGCTTCGCCGAGCGGATAGGTCTCACCGAGCCCTGTGATCCCTTCATCGGTATGGATGCGAACCCAGATACACGGGACCGATTCTCCTTCAACGCGGGCACCTGCCTGCGGGTAAATTGTTTCAATCTTCGTGATTTTCACACTGTCTCCGATTTGAAATTGGTCAGGGACAACGACCGTTGTCCCCTTAATATATGCCTGAAGAAAATGATGACTCTCAGAACCTCAGACTGTTCAACGTGCAATTAGCTTTTCGATCCGATCGTCGAGTGCCTGTTGATCGCTTTCAAACGATGCGAGTCCGGCAAGGTTCAAGAGTGTGTCGATGGCGAGTTCGCCCGATTTAATTCGATCTCCCCAAGTTTCATGCTTGGGTATTTTACCGTTGTCTGCAATTTGCACAAGCTCTTCATCAGAAAGTCTGGGGAACAGGTCGCCGGCACCCATATCGTGCGCCCGATTCACCACCTCGTCCGCTCTATGGGGGACCTCCGCTGTTAAGCTATCGGTCAGTTCGCGGTCTGCCTCCGAGACCTCCCAGAGCGTATCTATCCGCAGATCTGATCCGCTAATACCATCGTTGAGATTAACCGTATATTCGTTGTCGAGGCTTGTTTCCCATTCCCCGGAAAGTTCCTCCTTGGCATCGGCAGCAACGTTCACAGGCATAGTGAAGACATCGATCCCGACCAGATACGGCAGCTGAGCTGCTGCCCGCAAACTCGCGGCAATCTGAAGGGTCGGTTCCGGATTGGATCGCGAAAGGTCTTTCACCACACGCTGACTCGCAAGGACCGCTTTTTCACCGACCAGCTTGCCGTCTCCCAGCTGATGGTCAGCGATGTAGGAATTGAGCCGTCCCAAAAACACATTGACATAGGAAGGGGCGCCGAAAGCGGTGGCGACGAAGTTGTGCCGTGCACTGAACCCCAATGTGAAGTTGACCGGTATCCCATCTTCCCGCAGGCGACGCATAGCGATTAAACCGGAGGGGGTCAACGGTACTTTAATGATGAAGTGTTCGGGACAGATCTCATAGTAACGTTGTCCGTAGGACACACTCCGCTCGATATCGTGCGCCAAAATGGTATGAAGTTCCACGCTCACTCGGCCGCCAAAACGTTGTGCCAGCCGAAGTCCATGGCAGGCATTTAAGATAAAAGCAATCTCAATAATTTGCGTTTGGACATCCAACCCGGAGAGTACACCGACCGCTTTCTGAATTAAATCGTCGTAGATTCCTTTTTGCACTTCGGCGTTGAGCAGCGTGTTATTGGTTGTTAGGGCGGTGAATTCGTCGGTCCATAGCGCTGTCGCAGCGTCGATATCGCCGGTATCCAACCACAGTTCAGAGCCAACGAGACATAACGCCTTCCAAAATGGATCCGATTCCGTCTCAATACGCCCATGTCCCACCTCAATTTCTTCCTTCACAAAATTGTGAATCAGGTCAACACGACTTGGGGGCAATGCCATGCGCCGACCTCCTTTCAAGAAATTAAAATCCTCACAGTTCCTAAATCCGTAACACTATCCGTAAGGGACACAGCTCTGCGTCCCTTGCGAGCGATCTACAGTCGAGGGATCTGCAAGCTGCCGCTGCTTAACCCGTCAAACAGTTCAGCATACTCCTCTCGATCGACCGGCACGTCGACCGTTTTTTTCTTCATCGCCGACAGCACGATGGCGTTAATGAGCTCGACGGCCGTAAGTGCACTCTCACCGTTGACCAACGCCTCGCCACCGTTGAGAATGGCGTCGGTAAAGCTCGCCATCAATAGGTCGTGTCCACCCGGTTCAGCCCGTAACTCCACGGGCTGCCATGAAATTTCCGGCTGTCCAGCGATGCGGGGTGTCTCACCCACGAGGTCCGTCAACGCATTCTCATAGGTGCCAAGCAGGATGTGGTCTTCTCGGTTATTGGTCAAACTCTGCACATCTGGAATCGCTATTGTCCCTTTGTCGCCGGCAATTTGACGAATACTGTAACCTCTTGGTTGATTAATTGTGAGCTGGATCGAACCGAAAGCGCCGTTTTCAAACAACACATTTGCACACACGACATCTTCCACTTCCATCTTGTGGGATTGGTTGCCAATTATCGCGGAGACCTGGACCGGTTTACCGACTAGCCAGCAGATAAGATCTAGGTCATGGCTTGTCTGGTTCATCAATACCCCGCCGCCGGCGTGTCGCCACGTCTGACGCCAGATGTCACGGTCATAGTAGCTTTCCGGTCGGAACTCAATCCATGTCCAGAGCACGCGCATGATATCCCCGATGGCGCCAGTCTCAATCAGATGCTTCATCGTCTGAGGAGTTCGATAGGTTCGGTATTGGTGTCCAACGCAGATTTTCAGATCGCGCGCTTTCGCCGCCTCGATCATCGCGTCTCCGTCCGATACGGTGTTGGCGAGCGGTTTCTCGGTGAAGACATTCACGCCCGCGTTCAAGCACTCTAAACCGATGATTGAGTGTAGATGGTGCGGTGTCGCAATTGATACCGCATCAACAATGCCTGCATCTAGTAACTCACGATAATCGGTGAACGCGCGTACACCCAGCTCTTGCGATTGCGTCTTGACTGCCTCCTCGTCGAGGTCCACCAACGCGGTCAGTTCTACATTTTCATGCTCTTGAGCCATGCTTACATGCTTGCTGCCGACGCCTTTAATTCCGATAACTCCGTAACGCACACTGTCCATTATGCCCTCCAAAAAAAATAGGCGGATCCATACCGCAAATAACCGAAGTCGAACCGTTTTCACTGCATTATAGCAAAGCTGAAACGACTTGTCAATTCCCTTTCCAAGCAAACGGTAGAAAATTGCTAAGCCAAGCAGCTCACCACATAGGAATCGCTAAATAATTTAGATTAGAAATTGACAGAAGTTTTTGTCCATGATAAAATGAGCGCATTCAGATGTTCAATCGTTCGGTTGATGGTCGGCTGTGCCTAGTCAATCTGAAGCGTGAGGTTCAGCCGTCGCACAGAATCTACGATGCACAATCATTCGGAGGTCGTTATGGCTACAGTGACAGATAATGTTTATACAAGGTTCGGTATCCGTCCGTTGATCAACGCTGTGGGTAACCAGACCGTGCGCGGGGGGTCTACCCCTTCCGCAGCGGTAAGGGAGGCGATGGATGGCGCAGACGTGAATTTCGTGGACATGGAGACGTTTCTTCAGAAGACCGGAGACTTTATCGCTTCGCGCCTAGATGTCGAAGCGGCTTACGTCACAGCTGGCTGCTACGCCGCGATGGTGCTGAGCTCCGCCGCCGCGATGACCTATCAGCATCCAGAGAAACGGGATCAGCTTCCGGATACCACCGGCTTGAAAGACGAGCTTGTTTTCCAGCAGTACCAACGATACGGTTACGATAGAGCGTACACGGTGCCCGGCAGCAAGCTGGTTCTTGTGGGGGATGAGGACGGGTGTACCGCAGAAGAATTTGAGAACGCTATCGGCCCCAACACCGCCGCAATCATCTACCTCGTTCAGGCTGAAAGGGAAGGCGGCGTTTCGCTTGAGGAAGCGGTCGAGATAGCGCACCGTAACAACGTCCTCGCTATCGCTGATAGCGCGGCACAAATCTATCCGCTTGACTACTTCCGACGGAACGCCAAATGCGCGGATCTCGTCTGTTTCGGCGGTAAATATTTCAATGCGCCGCACTCCACCGGATTCGTATGTGGCAGGAAAGATTTAATCGAAGAGGTAACCGCGCACGGTTTCATCGCGCCGCGTCCACTCGGTCGGGGGATGAAGGTAGACCGGCAGGAGGTGGTTGGGCTTTTGACCGCAATCGATAATTGGTTCACGGCCGACCATGACCAACGCTCAAAGGACCAAGACGCTCGATACAACGCAATTTCAGAGGTACTTGCGGGTATCCCCGGCGTATCAACGGAAATCGCCTACGCCGAGAGAAGTCACACGTTGTCCAGTCTCCGCGTCAGCATTGACGAAGCGACTGTAGGTAAGAGTGCTGAGCAGGTAAATGACGCGCTAGAGGCAGGCACACCTCGCATCAGGGCAAACGCTGGCGGCGATGCAGTTGTCATTAATGCGTACACCCTCCGTGAAGGCGAGGAGCTGATTGTCGCTAATCGTTTGAAAGAGGTGCTCACGGGTTAGGGATTGACATCGTAAATTTGATTGCAGATTTTGAGAAAAGGATCCTTGTGAAGGCTCGATACCTCTGCAAGGATCCTTTTTCTTTTCAATTGGTTGGAGAACCCTGGTGAGCAGAAGCGGTTATAGGCTGTGCACTAAATCGCGCTTTCGTAGGTGAGGTAACAATATTCGGGGGTATCAACGGTGCGTGTGCCTTCTAACTGCACAGGTGCCTTGAAAAACGGCGCATCCAATACCCACGTGTGATATTCGCCCTGCTCGCCGCAGGGGTCAATCGGCAGCTGCTGCAGCTCTGAAATGAGTTCCGAGTCCAGATGCCTTCCAGTGATAGTAGTCTGAAAGTATTTTTTGTAAGCGAGGGAGCAGACCACTTCAAATTGGTTGGAGGTAAGCGTATCCAATACTATGAGCCGATCTAACTCCCACAACGGTTTATCGACCTCCACCAAACCGGCGGCAACCTCGTCAATCCAGTTAGGCATCCCACCGACGGTAGAAATATCGCCCGTAATTAACACCTCAATGCCGGTATCTCTAATCATCTCGATTTGTTCCCGGTAGCTCTGTTTGTAAGGTTCGGAAATCGGTGCAAATTCGATTGGGATACCGATTTTCTGCGCCTGGAGCGCCATGAGCTGCCGGGGATGCGCGTAGAATTGTCGATTGTCTGCGGGAACAAAGCAGATAAGCTTCTCTATATCATAACTCTTTCGGGAGAGGTGAAGCGCGAGGACGGAATCTTTTCCGCCTGTCCATAATACGGCTGCTTTTGTCATCGTGTAGCTAATTCCATTGAAAAGGAGGACTGAAAATGCGGTGTGATGCTTCGCGCCGTACCTGTTATACGTCACTTGTTCCTGTTGCCGGTTCACTGTTCCAATAATCGCTGAAGTTGCTTACGTTCTTCGGGACTAAGGCGGGACACAATATCTTCAGGACTTAATCCAGTGAGGCGTTCTTCAGGACTGAGGCGGGCTGCGATTTCATCCATACTAAATCGAGATAGGATTTCATCCACACTAAATCGAGATAGGATTTCATCGCCGATGTCCTCAATGATGATATCTAAGGCTTCTTTGGATAGGTAGCTTTTGAGAGGCATATCAATCTCCCGTATGAGTTCCGATTTAAGAAAATACGCGAAGGTTATGACCGGATTATAATCGCTATCATCTCGGTTAATCGCGTCACGTAAAAATGCCTCATTCACCTCAAGAATAACACAGGGACTATATGTTACCTATATTTTGCCATAGTGTCAAGTTGTAATTGTAGGTAAATCGAGTCATTTTGTTTTACCGGACAGCTACTTCATCTATACTGAATCGGTCCTGTAGTGAATCGAGGGAGGCTTGAATTCCGATGGGAAGCGTCAGTTGGGGGGCTGTATGACCGAAATCTACCCCTGTCAAGATGGGGAATTGGGAACCCGCTGTGTATTCAAGGAGCAACGCTTCAAAAAGCTTCACCTCTTCCTCAGAAAGCTCATTGACCTTACCGATAACTAAGCCTGCAATCTGATCAAACAGGCCCATCTGTTGACACTGTGCGAGCGATTCATCAACCTTTCTCAGCAGTCCATCGCCGAAATTGACCTCCTCAAGGCAGAGGATTGCGCCTCGTAACGGAGACCAATACGGTGTGCCGACTAGCGTCAACATAACGCTTAAATTCCCGCCAATTAATCGACCATTCGCTTTGCCCGTTCTCAACCAACGCCATCCCGGATTCGCTTTCATCGCGCGGGGTTGATCTTCGCTCGGATAGGCGTCCGTCCATTGTGCGGGCGGTTTTAGTGCCCCCACCGGTGCTATCTTGAACAACATCTGTTCGACCCCCTGCCATGTATGAGCGAAGGGGTATGGGTATTCGCTGAAACCGTCGATAATCATCGGCCCGTGAAATGTGGTCAGACCTGTCTTTGCGTGTAGACCAATCAACAGCGCAGTTATCGCGCTATAGCCCATCACAATTTTGGGGGATTTCTCAATCTGTTCCCAATCTAACAGGGGTAGAACCGCATTGACGCCCGAACCACCGGATAAACAGAAAATGGCTTTTATCTTTGGGTCGGCGAACATCTGATCCAAATCGTCTGCCCGATGTTGAGCCGGGGGGTTCAGGTGTTGCCGTTGGTCAAGCGTGTGCGGGGCGATCTGAACCTGTAGTCCCCTGCCTTCCAAATAGGCAACCGCCCGTTGCAGAGTGGGCTCATGAATCGGGAAAAATGCCGATGCCGGCGATACGATGCCTACAGTGTCTTGAGAGATTAGCTTGGGTGGTTTAATGGGTTTGTGCCTTGCGTTGAATGAAGTTGAGCGGTCGGCAGTTTTCGCCTCCGACGGACGGTTCGCGGTGAGTTCAGTGCCCACAAGGAATGCACCAGCGGTGGCCTTCAGTGCTTCACGTCTGTTGATTTTATGCACAATGGTGTTCCTTGTCCGGTATCAACAGGCGCGATGATCGATGGATTGGGTGTTGGGTTTCACTGCGTCTATTGATGAAACAGTATTGTTAAAGATGTGAATAGCTATCGTGCTTGCTACATCTTAGCCAACCCAACCTACGGGGATAAGGGTCACTGAGGTGGTCAGCTGTTTCCCTATCTCAGTTATTCCGTTGGCCTGGCGTTCCCCTTATTGACCTAAAGTTGCCTGCCCCATTGGGCACTCGACCAAAGGCGACATCTTCCCCCTGTACCTTAAATTCGATTAGGTCGAGCACCTGATTGTCCCGCTGATCCGTATCAATGAGCATGACTATCTCCCCATTTCTGGACAGCTTGAAGTTGGCGTGGAGTCCCGGCTCGGCGTTGCCATCTTCGTCCGCCCAAACAATCAGGTAGCCACCAGGGCCAATCTGGGTGCCATCGGGGAACTGCCATTTACGCGGATTGGTCCGGTTATCGCTGAGATACATCCCGGAAAGATTGACTACAGCATCGCTCACGTTGTGAAGTTCAATCCAGTCATCGTTCTCGCCTTGCGGATCGGCGAGGCTCTGCGTGTTGCTTGCCATCAGTTCGTTGATGACCACCGGGGAACTGGCGGCGACGGGTGAAGTGACGCGGTAGGTCAACGGCGCAAATTCGGTTCGAGCTGGGAAAAACATCGTTGTCCCGTGCGATTCGACGGACCGGGCTTCGACATAGTAATGGACCTTCTTTCCAGCGGAAAAAGCGGGAATCTCGCCCACATAGACCGCCCCTTCTTTTGACATCTGCACGCTTTGAAAAGGTGAGAATTGCCCGTCCGCATAATACAAGATAACTGCGCTGACGCCAATATCTCTACCAATCTTCGCTGCAATCTGCACGGGTTGGTTCGCCATCGGCGCTTCGGGCTTGGAGACGGAGGTGATAGTTGGTGTCGGCTTGTTAATTTCAGGATGATTGAGCAGATATTCCCCACGTTCTTCGACAAAACGCTTGAAACTTGGCGTTATTCTTCCGCCCCTGCCGCCGGAACCACCGCCGCCGTGGTCTTTGATGTGGCTCGTAGCGAATGCTTCGTAACCGTAGAGTTTCTTATCATCCGCCTTCACTTCCGCATCGACGAGCGATTGATATGCTGCAATAACTGGCTGAAGTAGATCCCAATTGAGCCATTCGTCGACAATCGTGCGAACGTGAGCGAGATAGCGTGCACGCAAGTGTGGGATAGCGAGCAGACGACTGAGGACGGGTCGCATCGTATCGCTTTCTAAGGCGACCGGGGATAGCATCCGCCCGTCGGTCTGCCATGAGTTGGGACCACCACCACCGGCAAATCGGAACGTCTCGTTACTGTCGTGCGGCAGCAGATGGAAACGGCCCATCGGGTCCTGATAAAGGGCATAATCGCTAGCGCGACTGAAATAGCCGTCGTTATCTATGAATACATTGTCCAGCGCAAGGAACCAAAGCGCCCTGTCGATGTTAAGGATCGGAGAAAGTTCGGATTCGAGCTGGTCGTCGGGGGTAACTTCAAGAACTTTGCACAGCTGAATCAGATCTTGCCAAGCGTTTGGCGCCTCCTCCGCTCTCGTCTTGAGTTGGTAGGACTGCTGATAGCTGGAGGGTTGGTCCCCATTATAAACTAAGCCGCTACTACGTCCGGGCGGCACCTTCCAACGGACCCCAGCTTTGGTTTCAAACCATTCGTCGAGGAAATCTTTGTTGAATTGTTGACTGTTGATATACACGCCCCAGCTTTCCCCATTGATAACCAGCTTGACGAAGTTTGCCTTCGGGGCGGGGAGATAGTTACGGGCAATTCGTGAGTAGAGGATTTCGCGGAGGAAGGAGGGATCGGAATGACCGTTCAGTAGGTTCAGTGTCTTGTAGCCGTAGAGGCGTTGTCTATCATCCCCGTAATCGACCGCGATATTAAACGATTTCTTCTCGTTCCAGACGGTGAAATAGGAGGAACTGCCGCGGAACCGAACGCCGACGGATTGGTAGACCTCTCCATCGACGATTAAATCTGCTGGTACATCAACATCGGTTCGATAGAAGTCCCCAAGCTGCTCGTACCAGTCCGCATCGTGGAATCGAAGATAGAGTGTGCGGAGTGTGTTTGCATCGTAGAGATTTGATTCGCCGCTAGGACGCGCGGCCAGGCTCGCTTTCAGGTCATCTGCCTGCGTTGTATGCGGCGATCTGTTTCCAGATGGACGCGATGCACCAGTTGTCTCTCGGCTCTCGTGGATATATTTGCGAGCGGCTTCCCGCTCCACATCGTTTAATCTGCCATCCTTGTCCGTGTCAAAACGGTTGACAATCTTTTCCGCTCGGCGCGGTCCACGTCCACCGCCAAAGCCACCTCGCCTGCTGCCACCACGTCCATCCCGGTTTCCACGTTCGGCGAGTTGTACCCCTGTGAACGCTTCGATAGCGATTGTATCAATCATCAGCATTTTTTCGGCTTCACTCAGTTGACTGTCACCGTTGAGGTCGAATCGTTGCTCTTCTGTTGAGAGCGTATTTTGTGCCGAAATGTTTGCGGCAGCTAACATTAAAAAGGTGAATACTATTCCAAAGATGTTGGTAATTGCCCATTTGGGTTCCATCACTTTCTCCTCCAAAGCTGTTTTCATTAGTAATCTTTCGCGATATTCGCTTTTGCTGATATTAGGCAGACAGGGGTAGCGTTTGTTCGGAAAAAAATGGGTTTTGGGGAAAGCGGATCGGGGGCTCGGACTCTCCCCGATACATCCGGACAGGCGGAACGGAGCCATAAAGCCCCGGACTATTGCGCCATGTGCTAGGTATCTGTGTAGTGGATTTGTCAATCCACTATGAGCAGGGGCATTAGTATTTATCTGACAGTGTACTAGCAACGTGGGTTATAGATTATGCGGATTGAGGCAAACTAGGGTGGGAATCAATCAACGTCTGCGGTGGATTTATCAACCCACCGCAGATGTGCAGCCCTAAGGCTATCTCCGGTTAAGATTCTACATGTTTATATAACCGCTTTTGGAGACATCGGACAGCTGCATTCTTCCGAGAGGCAACAGTACCGACAGGACACCGTGCAATCTCAGCGACCTCCTGATACGATAACCCTTGCAACTCTGTTAAAATAAAAACTAACCGATGTTCTGGGGACAGGGCGCCAATCGCCAATCGGATGGCTTCGCTTGCCTCCTTGGCGATGATTGCCTTCTCCGGTAGATATCGGTTGTCCGCAATCGCTTCTGGTCGAGTGGAATCATCGCTGTCCCGGTTAGCCGCGGGGCCGTCTAGCGATGACGTATAAGGGGTTCGTTGATCCTTAGCAATCTGTTTCAAACAGACGTTCTTTGCAATGTGATAAAGAAAAGTGGTTAATTTCGCAAGCGGTTGATAGGACGATGCACTACGCCAAAGGCGCAAAAATGTTTCTTGGCACAAATCCTCCGCAAGTACACGATTGTTCACGAAACGATAAATAAAATTCAATGTGTTTGTGTAGTGACGCTTGGTTAATGTTTCAAATGCTGCGCTATTTCCTGCTTTGACAGATAACATTAGATCTTCATCGGATCGTCTCACGCTCGTCTCCTTTAGGGTTCTCCTCGTTGCACGGCAGGTCGATTCCGGTAAATCGTCCAATCTGGTTGAGCCAATACAGTCAGACAGCTCTACCTCAGAATCGCCTGCCAATTCAGCCGGCAGCTTGTCGTAGCCTGTGCCTTTCTCGTAATCGTTCTCCCGTCCCAAATCGGACGTTGAAATATCTGTCACTTGGTGCCTCCTTTGGCGATGACAATCTCGTTTCGGGTTCCAATGAGTCGTTTGTATATGCCTTCCTGACCGTAAAATCTGCCTCTCTCTGAGCGGTTAAGAGTGCTGCCCAACTCCCTTCGTCCGAAAAACTGTGCTTGCCTTTCTCACCGGCGGGATTATGGGGTGCCTCTCCCTGTTCCTCAGAGGTGGTCCCTGTATGGGGGTGCGCGGTGCCTTGCGCGGAGGAGCTAACAGCGTTTCCCGGGGTTCCCCTGGTCGCACGCTCTGTCAGCGAATTTGACGCTGGTGTATATCTCGGTCCTGTATGGTTAAACATCTCTCATGTTCTCCTTTCTGCCTTATCGGTTAATGGGTTGAGAGAAAAATCTGGAATAGCGTTATTGCAATCTCAGTACCTGTGTCTCAGGACTTCATCCACAACAACTATAATATAACTCTGATAGCCCTAAAAACTTCATCGAAAAATCGGGATAATTTATTTTATTTAAGGGGTATTTTGCTCCCTTTAGTTACTCACTGTTGTTGCACTGGATTTCGGTACGTCGAAAAGTTATTATACCCCACCGCTGTCTGGGTTTTCAATTCTTAAGTTTTATCGCTGGCGTCTCTTGGGCTGGTCGATAGAAATTGTTGTTGACGGAAGGGCGAGGACGGAGTAAAATGGCTCACCGATGAAGCTGGAGATAGACATAACGGTTCTAGAAAATACCCGATAGTCCCGGTGGTAGGAGCATTGGGTGGTCCACGGGGAGAGTCGGGCGTGAAAGGATAGCGCTGGAGCAGCAGATGATAACCAAATTTGACTACTTTTACGGAGGGCATGTGGAAATGGACAATATGGGTTTCCAGGGCCTCCGGGTTGACGATCGGATAGAGTCGGACGCGCACCTCGCCTCTGTGTTCGATGAATCGCTGAGTATCGCTCAGTTAATGGATGAACTGAATTTTGACACCTTGTGGCTTGCCGAGCATCACTTCCAACGCGAAGGATACGGCGGCATCCCGAATATACCGATGCTTAGCCTCTATCTTGCCCTAAATACCGAGCGGCTGAAGTTCGGTGGCTTTTTTAACACCATCCCCGCCTGGCAGCCGCTTCGGTTGGCTGAGGATTTTGCGGTGGCAGATATCCTCACACAAGGGCGGGTCAGGTTCGGTATCGGTCGGGGGTACATCCCCCGTGAAGTAGAGACGCTCGGATCGCCGCTTGAGGATGACGCAGCGAATCGGGAGCTATTTGAGGAGCAGGTCGAGATTATTTTTAAGGCGTGGAATGAGCAGTCTTTCTCTCATCGCGGGGTGCACTACGACCTACCGGCGAGGGTTCTCAACCGGGGGAAGGAGTTAGATGAGATAACACTTGTGCCGCGTCCCTGCAATCTGCCCGTGGAGTGCTGGCAACCCATCTTCAGTGCGAGTCCGCGCGGGATCGACTTTATGGTCAAACACGGTATCAAAGGCGTTGTGCCCGGCGGTCCCCGAGTCGATGAGATTGCAGCGAAGTGGAAAGAGGCGCACTCACGCGCCGGACGCGACATTGCACTCGGAGAAGACTTAGCGCTGGTGTTACAAATTCATATTGCCGACACCGAAGCGCAGGCGATTCAGGAGGCATCTATCTGGTTTGAGGAACAACTCAAGGTGTTAGCGCCGCTGGGAAGGATGCCCACGCTCACGACGGAGCAGATTCAGGCGACTTTTGACCCGGAAGCAGCACCGCTGGCTGGACTGCCGACGGTCCACGATTTGGTGCGTGATGGCGGCTGGATATGTGGGCCGCCGGCGCACGTTGTCGAAAAGATTTCAGCGATTCAGGAACGGTTGCCCGGGCTAGACCGTGTGACGATAGGTGCCGGCGCCCTGGCAATCCCGCCCAGTGCTATCCGGCGAGATATTGAGCGGTTCGGCAACGAGGTCCTACCGCAGTTTCCAGAAGCGATTGCTGCCTCCTGAGTTGAAATCGCACTCAGTGCAGAATATTGCGCTAGTCTTGAGTCCCGATTTTATC
>JAJEAL010000043.1 GCA_022822785.1 Candidatus Poribacteria bacterium | reverse complement strand
TACTTGCAGTGGGATTTGAGACGTTTTAAGGCATCGCTTGAGGAACCGCCTGCATTAGCCATTTCCCTAGAGCCTGTTTCACTAAGAGATATAGCTTCAACTGAACGCTCCGGCCACGTAACACCTTCAATAACAGTGCAGACTGAACGATTGGAATACCAAATGTCAGAACTGAACGGCCTTGACATGGAACCCAAAGAGCTATGGCTTGACGAGACAGACACGTGGGAATTTGATTGGTTTGATTGGGAAATCGACGAACTTTTTCCGTCAGAGGTTGAGTTACCAGACCTCGTTTTAGACGAACCCGTCGAGGGAGTCGCCTATACATACCCCGAACACGGTATCTCAAGCTTTCTCGATTTATTGAAGGCGGCGTACGGTGATTCAGAAGATGTTGATGTCGTAGCTGAAGTGCTCACGCGTTCGGAGGCTGGCACCGCGACACGCGATGATGCTATTTCCATAGCAGAGGCGTTGTTAAGAATCATACCTGAAGACCAATATGAAAATCGCCGGTCAGTTATGAAATTTCTCGAAGACGAATATGAACTCAGGCGACATGAGGAAAGCACCCCCACAATTGTCACAAAAGTCGAATTCAAAACTGCTATTGTGTCTAAAGAGTAAGAAAGAACGGGGCAACCTACTCCGTATTTGCATAGCAGTAGAACTTTCGCCTTAAGAAGGCCTTCCCTCACATCAGTATTCTGTTTTCTTTACAAAAAAGCTACCAAGGCTTATGCCCCAGAACCGTTGCCGGCTGCCTTCTTTTCTTTCCACGCCTTGACGACCTTCTCAGGAGTCAGCGGCTGATCCCAGATACGCACACCAATCGCGTCATAGATTGCGTTACCGATTGCGGGCGATGTGGGCACGACGACGATTTCACCGGCACCTTTGGCACCGTAGGGTCCATGCTGGTGCGGGACCTCGACGATAATCGACTCCATATACTCGTTCAACGGCATCTCGGCGATGGAGGGAATTTTGTAATCCATCAGACTGGCGTTGGTCATCTCCCCACTTGCATCGAAACACATATCCTCGTGCAGCGCGATGCCGATACCCATGCACCCGCCGCCGTAGTTCTGCATTTCGACTCCTTGCGGGTTCATCGCCTTGCCGACATCAATCGCAGAGACGAACTTCCGGATACGAACCTGTCCTGTTTCAACGTTGACCTCGACTTCGGCGGCTTGGGCGCCGTGTCCCATGTAAGCCATCGGTTCCTCGCCCTGTCCGGTGTTCGGGTCGTGCGGACTGGCAGTAACCTCCCATGTCGCCTTACCGATAACTTCGACATCCGCCGGACGTTTTCCTGCGAGCATTTCAACCACGAACAGGTCTTCGACTTCGATGGATCTCTCGGGAGACCCCTTGACGAAGATTCGCCCACCGGAAACGTCTAAGTCGTCCGGATCCGCTTCCAACTTGGGCGCAGCGAGTTCCCGGATCTGACGCTTGGCATCGTCACACGCCATGCGGGTGGCATTGCCGGTGTGGAAGGTCTGACGGCTGGAACCGGCGACATGATCGAACGGCGTGATCGCGGTGTCCGGGGTGACCAGCTTGACCTGATCAATCTCGATTCCGAACTCATCGGCGACGATCTGCGTGAGAATGGTATAAGCGCCCTGCCCTAAATCGACCGCGCTGGTGCGCAACTCACAGGACGCGTCCTCATGGACCTTTAGCTCCGTACTGGAAGCGGTCGGCGCGAAGGAATACTTATTACCCAAAGCGATACCTTTTCCGCGATACCACGGGTGCTCCAAAGACTCGGAGGGGGTTTCCCACTCAATTGCATCAGCACACTTGGTCAAACATTCGTGAGCACTGAAGGCATGAGCGGGCATGGTGATAGCGGTGCGCTCGCCTTCGGTCAATAGGTTATTGATACGCAGTTCAACGGCGTCAATGTCACACTCTCTGGCGATGATGTCCATCTGAGTTTCGACTGCCCAGGCGGACTCTGCACATCCGTAGCCGCGCAACGCACCACCGGAGACGCGGTTGGTATACACGCCGTAAGAATCCACCCAGAGTGCAGCTAAACGGTAGGAGCCGGGATAGAGATGCGTGGAGAAAATCGGTTTGAGAATCCCTTCGCCACTATAGCCGCCGCCCCAGAGAATCGAAGTGACTTTGCGACCAATTAGGATCCCCTCCTTAGTCACAGCATCCTTTATATCAAAGATGAACGGTGTACGCGCCGCCGTAGCGGAGAGGTCTTCGGCGCGGGTCAAGATAATTTTGACGGGACGCCGCGCTTTGCGAGCAAGTGCAGCGGCGATAGCCCCTTCCTTGACCGTCAGTTTGCCGCCGAAAGCGCCGCCAACAAATGGAACGATGACGCGGACCTTGGAGGGTGACAGATCAAGTGCTTTCGCTAAACCGTCGCGTGCGATGTAGGGCGACTGTCCGCCTGCCCAGAGGGTAAGCGTGCCGTCGGAACTCCATTGCGCCACTGCACCGTGCGGCTCCATGCAAGCGGTGTGAACATAGCCGGTTGCATAGCGGTTTTCAATGATGTGTCCACCTTCATCCTCTACCTGTTTGAACGCGGCGTCGATGTCGCCGTGCCGGATGCGGTAGGCTTGCCAGAGATTGGGCGGACGCTCGTCCATTTCGGCAATTTCAAGGAGTTTTTCGTATTCTTCGTATTCTTCGTGCAGCACTACAGGCGGATCTAACCGAATCGCTTCTTCCGGATCAAATAGGGGCGGGAGCTCCTCGTACTCGACCTCAATCTGTTCACAAGCTGATCGTGCAATTTCCGGGGTATCCGCAGCGACCGCAGCGACCGGTTCACCGACAAGGCGTGTCTTGTCGTGAGCGAGCAGATGCTCATCCAGTGTGAGAATGCCTAGCCGGATGTCAGGCAGATCGGCAGCGGTAATGACAGCGCGGACACCGGGCATCTGTTCCGCTTTGCTGGTATCAATTCCCAGAATCCGTGCATGTGCAAACGGGCTGCGTTTCACCTTGGCGTGGATCATACGCGGCAGCACGATGTCGGTTGTAAATTCCGCACTTCCAGTGACTTTTTCTATACCATCAATACGTTTAGCAGAAGTTCCAACAACGTTCATGTTATCTATCCTCCTTCTCCTCTGCGATGCTTAAAATCGCCTCCGTTGCGTGCGTGTAGACGCCGCAGCGGCATAGGTTCCCCACGAATGCAGAGCGGACGTCCTCTTCAGTTGGACTTGGGTTTTCGTCTAGCAGCTGTTTTGCCGTCAGCAGCATCCCCGGCGTACAGTAACCGCACTGCACCGCACCGTGCTCAAGAAAGGCAGCCTGCAAGGGGTGGAGCGCATCGGGGGAGCCCATACCCTCTATAGTCGTGACCGATTTCCCGTTTGCCTGTAGTCCAAGCATCAAGCACGATTTCACCAGCTGTCCATCAATTAGCACGGTGCATGTTCCGCATCGCCCATCCTCACAAGCACACTTCGTCCCCGTTAGCCCGATCCCATCACGAATCGCATCCATCAAGGTATGGTAGGGTTCGACGAGGACATCATAATTTTCGTCGTTGACAGTCAACGATAATGGGTATTTCATTAAAAATCCTCCAATAGTTAGTTATGAATCCAATCCCGATCGAAGATTAGGGTGCCGCACCACTTTTTTAATGATCTCAACCGGTAGCAAGCGCGACAGCTTCCGCCAACGCTTCCCTTGTCAATACATTGACCAGGTCAATCTTGTATTCGCTCGATGCCATCGGATCGCCCGATGGTGCGACATGGGCAGCGGCGAGGTCGCCAGCGTCGGCGAGTGCATTGTTTCCGACGATATTGTGACCTTTCAGGCGCCCCTCCGCTTCCTGCGCCTGAGCCGGAGTACCTGAACAGTTACCGACTACGATGCGGACATCCTGACAACTCCCCGCACCGTCAAGACTGACAAATGTACCGACCCCGACGACGGAATAGTCGCCTGCACGCAGCACAAACCGGCGGTAGGCGGCTGCAGCGGAGGTGAGGTCGAACGAGGGGACAACCACCTCTGTCAGCAACTCGCCCGGTCGGACAGCGGTCGCAAAGGCATCAGTCACAAAATCGTCTATCGACACAACCCGTTCACCGCTCGCGCTTACCAGTTTTACCGAAGCGTTCAGTGTGCTCAGAACAACGTTAATATCGCTTGCTGGATGCGCCTCACAGATTGCCCCGCCAAGCGTTGCGAAATTACGAATCTGTTGGTCTGCTACATCTTCGACAGCACGACTCAGAGCACGTAGCGTCGGATGTGCGTTGTCTACCCCGATCAAACGGTTCAGTGTAACCTTGGCACCAATTGTTACCCCGTCCGCCGATTCGGCTATATCCTCCAACCCGGAGACATGCTGAATACTAATGAGATGGGATGGCTGAATCAATCCGTTCCGTAACAGCAGCGACATCTGCTGTCCGCCGGCGACAACCTTCGCACCATCCCCGTGTTCGGCTAGCAGTGCACACGCCTCCGAGACAGTGGTCGGTTCAAGATAGTGACAATCAATCATGTAATTTCTCCCTTGTTGAGATGATTTATGGTACTTTTTTTATTCATTAGTTCGTTGAATTGATAAATTCCATACATTGCGCTACTCTGGGTCGCAAGCCTTAGCGCATTCTGTGCGGATAGATTTTCGATAGGTAGCCGCTTGGATTATCGTAAATAGCTTCTTTTTTATGGAAATTGTTCAAGATTATAACATAGCTGCCGAAAAAATAGAAACCCAAAAATCAGCCGTACCTTTCAGTCGTGCAAGCGCGTATCCAATTCTGTTGACCAAACTAGTCGCCCCTGATATAATGGTTAGCGCTCTAATTATGCATAAAATATTTTTAATCAAGGAGATAGAACCATGGGAAGTTTAACAGATCGGGTCGCAATTGTCACAGGTGGCGCTCAGGGCATCGGCGGCGCAACTTCGAGACGGCTCGCCGAATCGGGCGCGAAAATTCTCATCGCCGATATGGACGTTGAGACAGCGCACAGCAACGCAGACCGGATTCGGAACGCAGGTGGGGTCGCAGAAGTCATTGAAACCGATGTCTCCCGTCGTGACGACATTGAGGCGATGGTGGGTAGAGCGGTTGAATTGTGGGGTCGTCTCGATATCCTCGTCAACAACGCTTTTAACACCAAAGAGCCGGACGGCAGCGCGGTGGACCTGTCGGAGGAGGCGTGGGACTATGCCATGAACGTTTTGGTCAAGTCCATGTTTCTGGGAGCGAAGTACGCTGTGCCGGAAATCGAAAAATCGGGCAAAGGTAGCATCATCAATATCTCGTCCGTCCACGGTCTGCTGATGGCGCCGAAGAAGCTGGTATATGAAGCGGGCAAGTCCTCCGTCATCGGTGTAACCCGTCAGATGGCGATTGACTTCGGCCCGATGGGCATCCGGGTCAATGCAATCTGCCCCGGTCATATCGTAACAGAGCGGATTGAGGAACATTGGAAGCAGAACCCGTCGCTGCTGCGTCTGTTTGAGGCGCAATATCCGGTTCGCCGTGTTGGACGCCCAATCGACATTGCTAACGCGATCAACTTCCTCTGCTCGGACGAGGCATCTTTTATTACCGGGCACGCACTGGCGGTGGATGGCGGACTGACCATCCAACTTCAGGAGGATTTCGGAGTGGGTCAGGCACGCTTCTATGAAGCGCATCCGGACACCGATCTATCCACCTATTGATACCATCTACTCACGCGTAATTTCTGCCCTTGTCTTGACCGGAGATTCATTGTATAATACGCGAAACGCCAACAATAGCCGTTGGGTTATCTTAGTAAGGAGGCTGCCCTATCCGAATCGAACTTGTCACCGATTTTAATCTGAAGCATACATTGGAGTGTGGGCAGTCGTTCCGTTGGCAGCCAATCGACGGTTGGTATCACGGCGTAGTCGAGGGCAGGCAGCTGAAGATACGTCAGGAACAGGAGGTGCTGATTGTCGAAAGCTCAGCTGACGAAGAACCCGATCGACTAGAAGCGTTTCTCCGCCACTACCTCGACCTGAACCGGGACTTACCGGCGATCTTAGACGCTGTGGACATCGATCCGTTCATGCACCACTCAATCGAAACGTTCTGGGGGATGCGGATTTTGAACCAAGAGGTGTGGGAATGTCTCGCGTCGTTTATCCTGTCCCAGAATAACAACGTCCCCCGGATTAAGGGGATAATCCGCACACTCGCGACACGATTCGGGGAAGAAATTACCCTTGAAGACTCGGTCGATTACGCTTTCCCGACCCCACAAGCCCTCGCCGATGCCGGTGTTGAGACGTTGTACGATTGTCGGTTGGGGTATCGTGCGCCTTATCTGTGGACGGTTTCGTCGGAGATTGCAGCGGGGGTATTCGACCTTGAGGCTTTGAAGCGTCTGCCTTACCCCGAAGCGAAGCGAGAATTGATGCGGTTCAAAGGGATTGGCGAGAAGGTCGCGGATTGTATCTGCCTGTTTTCGTTAGGACATGTTCAAGCACTCCCCATTGATGTATGGGTGAAGCGGATTATCGAACAGCTTTACCTCAAACGCCAAGGCTCAATTCGTGAGATTCGTCAGTTTGCCGAAGACTATTTTGGTGAATATCTCGGCTACGCCCAGCAATACCTGTTTCACTATGCCCGCACAGTTGGGCTTGAAGATTTGCTAACAACTGAAAGCTAGGGGTCACTTTCGATCCCCTTAGCCGTAAGCTATAATCAACCCACCGTAAGATTTTTGATCACACAAAAAATAGATAGGAGAGTCACATGCTTGAAGATTTACGAGAAAATGTATTGACACTGTTAGAGGAGCGCGTTGAACGCGCAATTGACACTATCCACCGTCTCAGAGAAGAGAGGCTTGCGCTAGAATCCGAAAACAATCAGCTCCGGGACGAGTTGGATCAGCGGGATGTACAGATTCAAAACCTTGAGCAACGGAACGCGGAGCTCAACCATTTTGAATCGGAGCTGCAGGTGCTTCAGAATGAGCGCGAGCAGGAACGTATAAACGTAGACAAAGAGAAGGCAGAGGTCCGCGAACGTCTCGAAGGGCTAATGACAATGCTCAGTAATGTGGAGACCAGAGCAGAAAGCCAAGAGTCAGACCAACTAAGCGCCTTTGATGATGCATCTGAACAAGCTGATAGCATTGACACACCTGATATCTCTGAGCCAACGGATGACGAAGAAACGTCACAGACTGACACCGAAGAAGAGCCAGAGGAAACGGAGCAGCCCAACGTTCCGGGCGATCTGCTGTTTATACCGACGACATTGACAGAGTCACAAGAATCCGAAGAGTCGAACGATTCCGATGACACGGATGACGAAACGGTAATTGCGTAACACCCACCCACCCACAAACAGTCCAAACAAAGAGGTACTCTACAACGCGCCGGGATCAGTCCGTAAGGAATAGCAGACATGACCTCTTCGACACTTTTGCGCGGTAGTCGGGTCCGACTCACAGCGCTAACAGCTTCGATTAATCTCGGACATTAGCCTGTGGGAGCAAGTGTCAACCTCTCTAGGAATGCCAGCGCAAGATATAAAGCGAGAGCTCAATCTTATTACTGACCGAAGAAATAAAATCGTTCATGAAGCGGATATGGATCCAACGCCTTACGATACCCGATGGCCCATTGACGAAGCTTGATGCAATCAACTTTATCGAACAGATTGCTGAAGCAATATATGACCGACTAACAACCTAAAAAGGAAAAAGATATGTCACTACAAACTGTTGGACTACTCAGTCCCGGCGACATGGGACATACTGTGGGCAACGTCCTTGTTACGCACGGCTTGCGCGTCATTACCTGTCTTCAGGGCAGAAGTGAACGCACCCGAGCCCTTGCACGAACCGCAAAGATTGAGGATGTGCCAACGTATGAAGACCTTGTGAATGAAGCAGCGCTTATCCTGTCAATCATGGTGCCGGCGGAAGCCAAAGGCGCGTCTCAAAGGGTTGCGGACGCGCTTGTCGAAACGGAAACGGATCTCACCTATGTCGATTGTAACGCAATCGCCCCACAAACCACGCGCCAGCTGGACGAAATCATCACCCGAGCCGGTGGCCGTTTTGTCGATGCGTCAATCATCGGGCCTCCGCCAAGAAGGCCGGGCGCGACCCGTTTTTACGCGTCAGGTACGCATGTCGCCGATTTTGAAGCGTTGACGGAATTTGGACTCGATGTCCGTCCGCTCGGCGATGAAATTGGGTTAGCTTCGGCGATTAAGATGTGCTATGCCTCGTTGACCAAAGGACTGACCGCACTGTGCACGGAACTGCTGACCGCTGCAGAACTGTTGGGGGTGTCCGAACCCCTCAAAGCGGAATTTCAGATGAGTCAATCTGCGCTGTATCAACGGATGGAGGGCGGATTGCCGGGAATGCCGCCGAAGGCTAGACGGTGGATCGGTGAGATGGAGGAGATTTCGGCGACGTTCGGTCATGTCGGTTTGACGCCGAAGATTTTAGCGGGGGTAGCGGAGATGTACCGATTGGTCGGGAAGACGCCCCTCGCCGATCTCGCGCCTGAAGATTCGGATGCGTTCCCGGATTTGGCGGAGATGATTTCGATCTTGGCGGATGCCGCAAAAGAGAATCGCTCTGGAGATGCGTGAAAACCGCTGAAAATATAAGGAACCTATGGCACAAGATTGGAAAACGATTATCCCCCGCGTCGAGCAGCTGCTCGACAAAGTGGAAGGACTCTTGACAGCCAGCACCGATGCTATCGCAAATTCTTCTGAACCGCTCGATGGACATATCGCCTTTCGGTGGCGGAGTCAACGTCTAATTCCCGTCAAACATCCTGACCTTATTGACCTCGCGGACCTGATTGGGGTGGATCGGCAGATTGAGGAGTTGGATCGGAATACACGTCAGTTTTTGCAGGGATTACCGGCAAACCATGCGCTGCTGTGGGGAGATCGGGGAACAGGTAAATCGTCGCTCATCAAGGGGATACTCCATCGGTATGCGCCGGAGGGGTTGCGACTGGTTGAGGTGACCAAGGAGGGGTTGCTCCATCTGCAAGAGATTGCCGATCTCCTGTGGGACCGCCCGGAACAGTATATCCTCTTTTGCGACGACCTCTCCTTCAGCGAAGGGGAAGCGGAATATAGGGAGTTGAAAGCGATGTTAGAGGGTGGAATTGCTGCTCGTCCTGAGAACGTCCTGATCTATGCGACATCCAACCGGCGTCACCTGATGCCGCGTCAAGTCGGAGAAAACCAATACCCCCATACCGATGAAGACGAATTGTATCCGCGAGAGACGACCGAAGAGAAGGTTTCGCTCAGCGATCGGTTTGGGCTGCGACTCGCCTTCTATCGGTTCTCCCAAAACACCTACCTACAGATTGTCTCTCACTACGCCCAAAAACGTGGACTATCTCTCTCAACAGAGGAGCTCCATCGGAAAGCGTTGGAGTGGGAAGCGTCGTCGAGTGGTCGATCGGGACGGGTCGCACGCCAGTTCGTTGATGACCTTGCGGGGCAGTTAGGGTTGAAGAATTGAACGCAATGTAGGCATTCCGAACTTTTGTTTCGCAAACCCTATCCTATGAACTACCATTTTCCGGTACTGTCTCAATCAGATGTGCGTCCGGCAAGCCTGCCCGGACCTCCGGATCATTGCTGGTAACGATGACCTGATGTTCTTCGGCGAGCTGCTGAATGAAGTCAATCATCGCGCCGCGTCGATCTGGATCGAGGTGGAGGGTGGGGTCATCGAAGACGAAGAAACCGAGTGCGCCCAACGCTTCCGATAACGCGGCTTTGAAGCAGAGATAGAGCATCATCTTCTCGCTGCCGCTGAGGAGCAGCAGGTTGCGCTCGACACCTTCGACATTGAGGGAGGGGAGTAGGTGCTGGCTTTTGAGATCGATCTGAGAGAACCGAGTCAGGTCCATCCGTTCTAGCCACCGTTGGATCTCCTTTTCGGCGGGTTGGAGGATTGTGTGTTGGAGGGAGGCGATTGTCTTATCAATGCCCTCGCAAGCGAGTTCAAAGCTGAGACGAGTACGTAGAATCTGATCCGCTTGACCCTGTGTGCGTTGTAGCTCTTGGAGTTTATGGGCGAGGACTGCTTCTTCCTTATTGAGCCCGACGAGGCGGCGGCGTAAGCTGTCGATGCGGTATTTGAGTTGGCGGCGTTGCTCAGCAACCTGTACGGGGTCAGCAGCCGCATCGGATCTCACACCCGTTTGCGGTGCCGGCGGCGGCTGCAACGCCCCCAATCGGCTAGCCACCCCATCGAACTCACGCTGCAGCTTCGTCAGTCGTTTTTCAATCTGTTCCAGCTGCTCGACCTTGCCTTGCATCAGTTGGTGTCGCTGTCGCAGTCCACGCAACGCGTTGATGTTCGCGGTCTGTTCGTCGAGCGCCTTCTGTTGCGCGTCAAGTTCTTTCTGGCTCGTAGCTCTCGCCGATTCTTTCTCTTTAAGGATTCCCGCAATAACTTTTTGTTGGACCGGCTGATGGCAGGTTGGACAGTGCCCGTGATCGCTGTCGATGAGTTGGCGTAAAGTTTCGCATTCTGCCGTAAGCGTTTGGACCTGACTGTTCAGGCTACCAACCCCCTGAATGAGCTTGTCGCGCTGCTTGTCTAACCCGCCCGCGCTAGCGGTCGCCGCTTCAATCTCCTTAATAGAGGTCCGCAGGTGATTAACATCGGTGAATCCGCGGAGGGTCGATGCCCGTTCTTGGATTAGTCCATCAATTTCTTTTTGGAAACGCTCATGAGCTTGCCTCAACTCGGCGATGAGCGCGGTATCACCGGTTTCGGTCCCACTGTCCGACAGCGATTCGTATTGGCTTTCCAAATGCTTCAGTTCTGCTTCGACCCGTTCAATCTCTTCACGATGGTTCTTGACCGTCGTTACCCGCATACTGCGTTGATGGTCTTGTATCCGTTTCTCCTCCCGCTTGGCGATCCGCCGCCCGTCAATGAAACGTTGTCGCACGTCCATCAACCGGTCAATACCGAGCAGTGCGTGAAGGACATCACGCCGATCCGCGGGCTGTCGTGCGAGGAACTCAAAAATCTCCCCTTCCCGTAGGAAGGTCGCTGCGGCAAGCTGATGATAGCTGAAATGGAATTTCTTCCGTAAATCTTCGTCCGCCGAACGTTTGCCCGTGAAAAGGACACGCCATTTATCGCCCTGCTCCTCCTTAAGCCGGAGTTGCACCTCTCCCTGCGTCGAGCGGAACAGTTGGTAGTTCTGCTCACCGTTGTGGAAAATGAGTCCAGCGGTGCCGCTAGCCGCCCCAGATTGCGCCATTGCAGGCAAGCCCACCTTGGGAACAATCGGCTTGCCCGTCAATGTAAAAAAAATGGCATTAACAAGCGTACTTTTGCCGCTGAAGTTGGGACCGAAGATGAGATTCACCCCATCGCTCAGATCGAAATCCCTACGGTCGAAACAGCCGAAAGATTTAAGGATGATACGTTCAAGTCGCATACGTTAATCCCCGGAGCTGTCATTGATCATATCGTAGAGCATCTGAACGGTTACCTTATCGGGCCCGTTTTCAAGCATGAAACGAAACGCTTGGACAACAGTGGAAACTTCGGCGGCACCGAGGTCGGATTGATACCTACTCTCAGATTCGATCAGCTTTTCAACTTCCCGTTCATAAATTTCAATCAATTCGTTCTCAAGTGTGGAGGGCATCGGTTCAAAGGTGTACCTGCTCATGCGTTCAAGAATTCATTAACGGGCGAATATACCAATGAATCGATGAACAAATTGTTTTCACGCATCACGTGTTACGCTAGGGTTGGGCTAGGCGTGTAATGATTACACATTAATCTGATCCAAGATTTCTGCGATCTGAATAGCGTTCAGTGCGGCCCCTTTGCGGAGGTTGTCCGCGACGACCCATAAGTTCAATCCGTTTTCGATCGAATCGTCCTCACGGATACGTCCGACGTATACATCGTCCTGCCCGGCGGCATTGATTGCCAGCGGATAGCTTCGGCTTTTCGGGTCATCGACAACAGTAACCCCACGGGCTTGGGAAAGGATTCGGCGCGCTTCATCGGCGGTGAGCTTGCTGTCCGTTTGCAGGTTGATGGATTCAGAATGGGCGAAGAAGACCGGCACCCGAACGGTTGTCGCTGAGACGCCGACGCTATCATTTTCAAGGATTTTTCGTGTTTCGCCGACCATCTTCATCTCCTCTTCGCTGTAACCGTTATCCGCGAAGGGCCAATCGAAAGCGACGTTAAACGCCATCTGATGCGGGAACTGATCGCAGGTAATCGGACGGCCTTCTAAGGCAGACGTTGTCTGATCAATCAGCTCAAGGACGGCCGAGCCGCTCTTTCCGGAAACGCTCTGATAGGTCGAAACGACGATACGCTTGATCCCGGCGACGTCGTAGAGTGGCTTGAGCGCCACAAGCATCTGAATGGTCGAACAATTTGGATTAGAGATCAGGCCGTGATGTCGCATTGCTGCGTGCATGTTCACTTCGGGGATCACCAACGGTGTGTCTGCGTCCATCCGAAACGCACTGGTGTTGTCAATGACGAGACATCCTTTTTCCACCGCTGTCGGTATAAACTCACGACTGACGGACGCGCCCGCCGATGAAAACACGAGGTCAATGTCGTCGAACGAATCGTGTGTCAGTTCTTCGACCACGATGGGTTGGTCCTTGAATGTTAAAATTTCGCCGGCAGACCGATGGGAAGCGAGCAACTTCAGCGAAGTGACGGGAAATGTGCGTTCCTCCAAAATCTGTCGCATCGTTGTCCCAACCGCTCCGGTTGATCCCACGATGGCGACACGGTAACTCCTATCCATCTTGATAATCCTCTTGAAGAATCAGATTGTGCAATTCTCATTGTAGCCAAATACTTAAAAGGATATTCTACCACACTTGGCGCTGGATTCGCAAGCGATTTGCAAAGCGACTCAATATCGGCGCAATAGAACCGGCGTTGCATCAAAGACGACTACATAAAGCGAGTCAACTGAAGGCAACCCCTAAATCCCCCTTGTCAGGGGGACTTGATGCAGGTCTCCCTAATGGACCATAGACGGTTTTTATCTTTAATTGTGGATTGACGATTTCAACAAGACATAGTACACTAAGAGTTATATTGGTTAATCTCGAAAATTGACACAACTGGGAAGGAGACCTTTGCCGGCTATGGAAAGCATGGAGAACAAGCTGGATAGATTAGAGCAGGACGGTTTCATACTGATAGAGGGCGCACTATCCCCGGAGGAGACGGAACATATCCGGCAGCGCATCAACTACGCCCGTGAGATGGGCTGGGAAGAAGGGCTCAACGCGGTGGGGAATATGTGGTTCGATACCTTGCTAGACCGGGAGCCAGGGACATTTGCCCCGTTGGTGGGTCATCCAAGTATCCGTCCTTACCTCGAAGGCATGATGGGTAAGCAGTGCCAACTGCGGAGCCTACGCGCCCACATCAACCCGGGCCCGTACCTCCAAGAGTGGCACCTCGATTTCTACGGCTATTGGCAGGAGAAACGGGAGGCGGAGAGGTATCGATTTGCGGTGTCTCCCATCGGTGTCAACGCAACTTACTATTTTCAGGACAACGACCCCGGTTTAGGGCACCTGAAGTATGTCAAGGGCGGCCACCTTGTGGAGCCGCCCCATCTATATCCGTTAGACCGTCCGAAATTTGAGGCGTGGTGTGAGGCACAGGAGCACGTTATCCTCTACCCGAAGGCTGGCGATTGCGTGGTATTTATCAACCATATTCCACATCAAGGCGCGAAAGAGCGGGACAACATGGAACGGAGCAACGTGGTCTGTCACTATCAGGTAACGCCTATGTATGAAGGGATTTGGCACGTCTCGCGTCCACGCGGCTATGAGGGCACATTCCCCTTCGCGAATTAGCCCTACGGACCGCATTTCGACTGTCCCACTCTGTGTATAAGCACTTAAACTGTGGAAGGCGAGAAGCTTAGAAATTCCAACAGCTGCTGATAGCCTTCCTTTCCCTCCACCCTTCTACTCATCTCCGATATCAACGATGCTCACCAAGGAAATGGTTGCCAATCTTCCGTCGCTGCCGGGCGTCTACTTCTTTCTCAGTAGGTCGGGCGAAATTCTCTACATCGGCAAGGCAAAATCGCTCAAGAAACGGGTGCGATCCTACCTGTATAACTCCAAGCAGAATCGCTGGGGCAAAATCAAGCGGTTAGTGCAACACACCACCCAAATTGACTATAAAATCTGTGCTTCCGAGTTTGAGGCACTCCTGCTCGAATCCCGGCTTATCAAACACCATCAACCGCCGTACAACACCAGTCAGAAATTTGTCCGCAGATCCCCGTTCATCAAGGTAACGCTTAACGAGGACTTCCCGCAGGTGATAGTTGTTTTCAAGGAAGAAGCCGATGGGGCACGCTATTTCGGACCGTATTCAAGTCTGAGATGGACAAGGGAGGTGCTTGAGGTACTATACCAGATTTTCCCGATTCGGACCTGTGAGGGCACCATCACCCCGCTGCCCGATTTTCGTCCATGTTTCAGCTACCACCTAAAGCGTTGTCAAGCCCCTTGCGCGGCGAAAGTCAGTCGTAGAGTCTACCGTGGAATGATTAACGATGTGGTTCACATATTAGATGGGAACTATGAAGCTGTCATTAAGAAACTGACTGCAGCGCGGGATCGGGAGGCAATCGCGCTCCGTTTTGAACGTGCGGCAGCCTTGCAGAAACGCATTGAGCAAATCAAGCGGGTGTTTGTCTACCTCGACGTGCATCGCCGATAGGGTGCACGTTTGGGTAATTTTGGGAGAGATAGGGACTGTGCGGGAAAAGTACTCTAGGGAATTTGGGAAGGGTAAGCCCCTTTAGCCGGACTGATGCGGACCCAACCTTGTGAAGGTTTAGGACCCTCACAAGGTGTATTTACCTATGACATCAAATGTTGCCACTTCAGAAATCGTTTTATAATTCTCCGGTCCGCAGTTTCTGAATATAGTTTTCGTTGATATTGTTCGATGGATGGCGGAGTGTACGGTGAGGTTCTGGAAAGTCCGTGAGCAGTTTCTGGTATTCTTTGATTGCCTCGTCCGTCCTGTCCGTGGTTTCGTAGATATTGCCGACCCAATACTGCGCCTGTCTGCGTGTATCGTAATCATAGGTCGGATTATCGGCGACTTTGCGATATGCGTTGATTGCCCCGTCGGTATCTTCCTTGGCGTAGTAAATCTGTCCAACATAGAACTGCATGTTGGCTGTATTCGCGTGGTGCGGATATTTCTCTATCGCTCCCTCAACTTGGATAATCGCTTCGTCATACTTCTTCAACTTCTCATACGCCCAACCGATGGTGAAATGTGCCTCCTGCGCCATTGCGGCCTCGGGGTATGTGTCAATTACCTTTTGGTAGGCCTCAATCGCTTCATCATATTTTGCCTCGGCAAAATAGGTCTGACCGATACCAAACTGTGCAAGCGGGGCAAGTTCTTCGTGAGCTGAGCTGACGACGTTTTGGAACTCGACTCGCGCGTCGTCATACGCTTGCCTCTGGGTAAAAATCATCCCTGTATAATACACAATACTATAAAAGAGGTCAGTACCGATGAAATCTTCCCGCAACGCATCTAACGCCTCGAGTGCGGCGGTCCACTTCTCTTTTCCGTAGAGGCACATCGCCCGATTGAACCGGGACTCGTCGGCGAGGGCGCTACCCGGATAGTTTTGGATGAGTTGATCAAACATCGCCGATGCCCGATCGTAGTAGGCATCTGCGCTCTCAACGCTATCGGTCTTTTTAATTTCCTCCCCCAGTCGATAGTAAGCGATGGCAATGGTATATAGCGAATCGTCTACCCATTCGCTGTCGGGATAGTTGTTAACGAGTCGTCGAAACAGCGCGAAGGCTTCCTCGTCTGTCCGTCCAAGCCGCGATGCCAACTGATAGATAGCGTCATCCGCCCACCGATTGTCGGGGTATCTCTCGAACACCTGCCGGTATAACGCCCTGACATCGCTGACACGCTTCTGATCTTCGTCCTCAAGAGTTACGGGAGGGGTATCCGCCTGCTGCGCTTTTTCCCACGCCGCATCCGCGTTTATGTAGTAAGCATCTAGGCTGTCTCCTGGTTTTGACGCCCTGCCAACAAAAAAGCCGATCACTAAGGCTGCGATAACAATAATCTCTACAATAATGAATCTTTTCATCTTTTAAACTCCTGTTGGTGTGTTTTGTTACAAAAGCGTGGAACGAATTTTGTCCTTCTTGCCCATTTTATCATCTTTGCCGATAGGTGTCAAGCACCGATTACTATCGCCGGATTAAGTCACGAGACTGAACAGAGTCCCCTATCCGCAGCGGTTTGTCAATCTATTCAAATCACCGGAGCCCAGAAAATTAGATTGATGTGCCCTTTAGAAGTGTGATAGGATGCTTGAGAGTTTACACACGGCCAAAAGTGATTTGTTCCATTTTGACGGCATCCGTTGTACGCACAGTTGTCCCCTTTGCAGGTGTAGCGCGGACAAGTTTGCACTTGATTTTTTGGTGGGGACAGTGCTAAAGTGGCGACTGATGGCAGCAGCACAATCTCTCTAGCGTCCAAAGATTACAACTTCGGAGGATAAAAGATGCAATCACCACACGGAATTAAATTTTCGGGATTTCGACCCTCTGCGATGGGCAGAAACGGCATGGTCACCTCAGGGCACATGCTCGCATCACAGGCGGGGATGCAGGCGATTTTAGCGGGCGGGAACGCCGTTGATGCCGCAGTCGCAACGGCGACCGCGCTGGGTGTGGTCGAACCGGCGGGATCTGGTGTCGGCGGGGACGGATTCATCCTGATTTACTGGGCAGAAACGGGCACGGTAACGGCTGTGAATGCGACCGGTCCCGCGCCTTACGCAGCGACCCGTGAACTTTACCTACAGGATGGCGGGATTCCGATGAAGGGGATTCGCAGCGTCTCGGTGCCGGGCATCGTCGATGGCTGGCTGAAAGCACACGAGCGGTACGGTGCGCTTAAACTCGAACAAGCCTTTGAACCAGCAATTTCGCTCTGTGAAAACGGCTTTCCCATCAGCCACAATCTTGCCAGTGGACTTAGCGGCGAAAACCCACGCTTCGCCCAAGACCCATACACACGCCCGATATTTACCAACGACGGCGACCCACCCAAGCCGGGAGAAATTATCTACAACAAAGCGCTCGGAAGCACCCTACGGAAGATTGCTGCCGAAGGACGCGGGACCCTCTATGAAGGTGAGATTGCGAGAGCGATTGTTGAGTTTAGCAACGCATACGACGGCTTGTTGACCGAAAAGGACCTGTCTGATTATCACGCCCGGTGGAGCGACCCCATCCACACCACCTATCGGGGGCATGAGGTCTATGAGATGCCGCCCAATTCGAGTGGACATATTTTGTTGCAGGAGCTGAACATCGTTGAACAGTTCGATCTACAATCGATGGGCTGCAACACGGCTGAAAGCGTGCACCTGATGGTGGAAGCGAAAAAGCTCTCCTTTGCGGATCGGGAGAAATATATGGCTGACCCAGAGTGGGTCAATGTTCCTATCAAAGGCATGTTGTCCAAAGATTATGCGAAAAAGCAGGCTGCACGCATTGATCCTAGCCGGGCGGCGACCGATGTCCCCTCCGGTGGGCCCGAACAGTTTGAGGACACCACCTGCTTCTGTACAGCGGACGGCGCGGGGAATGCTGTCTGCGTGTTGCAGAGCATACAGTCCGGATTCGGTTCAAGCCTTATCGCTGGCGACACCGGCATCTTGCTCAACAACCGGATGACATATTGGCATCTTGAGGCAGACCACCCGAATTGTCTCATGCCCGGCAAGCGTGTGCGCCACACCATGAACCCGGTGATTGTAACCAAGGATGGCAAGCCGTTCCTCATCTGCGGGACCCCGGGAGCCGATACACAGGTACAAACCAACCTTCAGTTGGTCACCCACGTTGTCGATTTCGGTATGACGCCGCAGGAAGCGGTCGAAGCGCCGCGTTGGCGCAACCTACAGAACCCGATGGAATCCACCATACCGCACACCTGTGAAGACGCGCTTCAGCTCGAAGGGCGATTCCCGGAAGATGTCCGCGCTGGTCTCGCCCACCGGGGGCATGACCTCCGGATCTTGGGAGATTGGGGTGGCCCCGGCAGCGCACAAGCGATTCGGATCGACTCAGATTCCGGCGCACTGATTGGCGGTTCAGACCCACGGCGGGACGGCTATGCGGTAGGTTGGTAGGAAAAGCAGATCCGCCGTTCCTACGACGGGCGACCACAAGTTATTTTGAACTCCGATGTATCCGGGGATAACCCCTACGCGGTAGGGATTGTGTTTACCCCATTGCGCTCAATCCATCACATGTCAACGGGACCTAACCCGATCATACCGGAGTTGCACTTTAGGAGATTACAGAAGACCGGAGTCAGAGGATGAAGATTTTTGTGCCAGGCCGTATCTGCCTTTTTGGAGAACACACCGATTGGGCAGGCGGTTACCGTCGCACCAACGCCGATTTAGAAAAAGGCTACGCGATTATCGCCAGTACCAATCAGGGGCTCTATGCTGAAGTGCACCCTCACCCAACCAAGCTAATCCTACGAACAACCCTAAGCGACGGCACACGTATGGAACCGTTTGAGGTGCCGATGGAAAGTGAAGCACTTCTCGCGGAAGCGCAAAAGGGTGGATTCTTCAGCTATGCCGCTGGGGTGGCATATCAGATTCTGACACATTATCAGGTGCATGGACTTGAGATTGACAATTATCTGACCGATTTGCCCGCCGAAAAGGGGCTGTCCTCCAGCGCGGCGACCTGTGTCCTTGTGGCTCGCGCATTCAATCGTATTTATGACCTGAAGATGACTGTCCGGGGCGAAATGGAATACGCTTACATCGGCGAGATAACCACACCGTCCCGCTGCGGTCGGATGGATCAGGGCTGCGCTTACGGCAACCGTCCTATCATGATGACCTTCGATGGCGACCGAATTGATGTCGAAGAGATTAACGTGTCGAAAGACCTATACTTTGTCATTGTTGACCTAGGGGCGGGCAAGGATACGCGGCTGATACTCAACCGGCTCAACCACTGTTATCCGTTCGCCGAAAACCAGCTGCAGTGGAACGTCCAAAGATATCTCGGCCCAATCAGCACAAGGATAACCCGTGCAGCATACAACGCGTTACATCAAGGCGATGCGCCGCGTATCGGGGCACTAATGAAAGAAGCACAGGCGGAGTTTGACGAGTACGTGCAACCCGCTTGTCCGTCGCAGCTCACGGCACCCGTGCTGCATAAAGTTCTCAATTACGCTCCTATCCAGTCGTACATACTGGGCGGGAAAGGCGTCGGTTCTCAAGGAGATGGTACAGCCCAATTCATCGTTAAAGATAGCGAGAGCCAGCAGAAGGTTATCGACATTATCGAGCGGGACTTGGAGATGTCCTGTTTGAAATTAGTGATTCAAGCGGGAAAGCGTGTGCGCAAAGCGGTGATTCCCGCCGCCGGTTTTGGGACTCGCCTATTTCCGGCGTCAAAGGCGATAAAGAAGGAGCTGTTCCCTATCATCGACAAATCGGGCAAACCGAAGCCGGTCATCATGGCAATTGTCGAAGAGGCAATCAACGCCGGTATCGAGGAGGTCTGCCTTGTCGTGCAAAGCAGGGACAGGGAACTCTTCGAGCGGTTTTTCAAGACGCCTCCGTTTATTGAGAATTTCAACAAGCTGTCCAAAGAAGATCAGGAGTACTCACAATACCTGATGGAGCTGGGACAGCGGATTTCGTTTGTGACCCAAGATGTTCAGGAGGGATTTGGACACGCTGTCTTTTGCACACGGGAATGGGTCAACGACGAGCCCTTTCTGCTGATGCTAGGGGACCATATCTATGCCTCCGATAACGATGTATCCTGTGCACGGCAGCTACTGGATGCCTATGATCGGGTAGAGCATAGCGTGGTTGGGTTACGAGCGACACCCGCAGATCAGATTCATAACTTCGGTTGTGTGACGGGTAGCTGGCAAGAGTTGGGCACGATTCTTTCGATAACAGAGTTCTCCGAAAAACCCACGGTCGCGTATGCGCGGGAACATCTTCGTGTCGATGGGCTGGACGACGACGAATTTTTGACTGTGTTCGGGATGTATGTGCTGGTGCCAGAAATTTTCAGCTACCTTGAAGAGAATATCGCTCATAGCCTCCGCGAACGCGGTGAGTTTCAGCTCACCTCTTGCCTAGACAAATTGCGGAAAGAGGACAACTTTTCAGGTTACCTTGTCAAGGGCAGGTGTTTCGACATCGGCGTACCGGAGGCGTATCGGCAAGCAATCATTGATTATCGAAACGCCTGATTCTAATGCTATATCTTGCTTCTATCCAAGAAAGGGATAACTGATGTTGACACTGGGACCGATTGACGATGGGTTAGGCTTAACCTGGAACGAGGAGACGCTGCTCAACTATCACTTCCAAACCGGTGGACAGCGAACCTACTGGCAGCCGCTTCGACTACCCGATTCGCCGCCGCTGACGATGAATCAGCCCGAAGATCATGTACACCATCAGGGGATGTGGGTAGCGTGGAAAAAGGTCAACGGCGTGAACTTCTGGGAACAACCGGGGGTCGGTGGAGATCCCACAGGGTTCGGACGCATTGCCCATCAACGGTGTATAACGCAGTCCGCTAATGCAGAGAAAGCGCAATTCACCGTCGAGAACGCGTGGATCGACTGGCAGGATGTCACCCATCTCACGGAGATTCGTCAGACGACGGTGTTTCCGCCGGAACTGGACCATCTGGTTATTGATGTGCGATTCCAATTTCGACCACACGGCCGCGAAGTGACGTTAGATCTCAACCGTGGAGAGCCGGGGCGCGGCGGGTTGTTCTACAGCGGCTTGACTATCCGATTCGATAACGCACTCACGCCGGGGCAACTGTTAGATGCGAATGGACGCACGGAACCGACCGATATTTTCGGAGAACAGAGCCGGTGGTGCAGTTTCGCGGGAACGCATGCGGACGATGGCGATGTCTACGGCGCAACAATCATTGACCACCCATCTAATCCACGCCATCCAACGACGTGGTGGGTGCGGAACCGAGAGGCCTACGGCATAATCCACCCGTCGCCCGCCTATTATGAGCCGTTCCAGCTGGCATTAGACGATCAACTTGAATTTCAGTACCGTGTCGTTCTCCACAAAGGCGAAATCAACCCCGATCTAATTGAGAGCAAAATCCCCGCACTCGGCGGTTAAGCTACTTATTCCCCCGATGGATTTAGGCATAATGTTCGAGGAGGTTTGTATGAAAATTGGCGTTTTTTCAGACAGCCACGACAACGTTCCGATGGTCAAGAAAGCTGTCGAACTGTTCAATAACGAAGCGGTCGAATTGGTGATACATGCCGGCGATTTCATCGCGCCGTTTGTGGTCGCAGCGATGGCGGATCTCAGGTGTCGAGTCGTCGGTGTTTTCGGGAACAACGACGGAGAACGCATCGGGCTGGCTGCACGGTTTGCGGAGGTTGGAGAGGTACACCCGAACCTCGCAAGCGTAGCGGTTGGCGGACGCAAGATTGCCGCGATGCACTATCCGGAGCTTGCCGAACCCATCGCGAAAAGCGGTGAATACGACATTGTCATCTATGGACACACGCATGAGATTGATGTTCGTAAGAACGGGACACTCATCCTGAATCCGGGCGAAACCGGCGGATGGACGACCGGTAGATCCACGGTTGCCATTGTGGACTTGGAGTCGTTGGAGGTTGAGATTCGAGATTTGTAAAAGTCGGGGCTAGGAAGCCCCTCCCACAGGGGCGAGGGAAGAAAGTAATTCATTGCGCTACTAAAACTGGAAGCGTGTAACTTTTAACCGAATAGTCCTAGCCACATAACAGGGAGCAAACTATGTCGCAACAAGATCCGTGGACTCCTATCGAACCGGATTGGGAGACGATTTTGGAAAGATACCCCAACCCAATCCAAGCACTCGCTGAGATGCACACGCCGGCGCCAATTATCCGTCAGGCTTACAACCCCGCACACTGTGAGGGGCTCACCCAACGGTTTATCGAAAAAGGGCTGATCTATGATCAGGACGCGCTTTACAACGACCCCTCGATTGTCCCCAGAGAACGGATCGACATCGGCACCAGCCTAGGCAACCGTGGAAACTCGCCGGTGGATTTCTTCTCACACGCCGAAGAAACCCACACCCTTTTTGAGACCCTGTTCGACGGATTCGATAATCCGGTGACGACGCTCTACGAAAACCTCGCCCGGTTAGCGCCCGGCAAGCGTGTCGTGACCGCGTATGAGCCGGACGGTCGGCGTTACGGGCCCGCGATTTTTCGTATCCACTACGGCGGTATCGCCTACAGTCCACATTTCGATTCGGTCAGGTGGCGTGAGAATCGCGTCAACTATGAGGTCTATCGCTTCGAGCATCAGTTAGCCGGGATCCTCTGCTTCCAGAACTCGGAGATTGAGGGTGAAACGGCACAATCCATCTTGCATCGGTGCCTCTGGCAACCGGAAATCGCTCATCACATCACAGACAACACTTTCCATCAGTACGCAGCAGAAAACAGCATCGAAAAGGTTCAGGTCGATTTAGAGGTGGGGGATCTCTACTTTTTCAACACCCGCTGTATCCACGAAGTACCGGGCATCAAAGGCAAATCCCCGCGCACTGTCCTGGCTATTTTTATCGGATATTCACCAGATGATGATGAGGTGTTCGTTTGGGCGTGAAGGTTCACAGGTACATTAGTTCATTGCATCAACGATAGTGGTGTAGGTTGGGTTGAACGATTATGGTGAATTTTAAAAATAAGTAGTAAAAGTAGTAGGCACACTCCGTGTGCCGCAACTCGGTGAGCAAGGTTCGTGACTTGGTTCGCTCATCACGTCTAAGTAATTCTAAAATCTACCATAATTTATTTTCACCAGAGTCAAACTATTAGTTTAACTCTAAAGAAAATAGATTTGCACTACGTCCGGCTCTTCTGGTATCTTTTATTAAAAACATGTATAAAGAAAAAACTGCTTCAAACCAACGGTTGCTAATTCTCTCGTGTTCCCAAAGGAAGCGCTCCACTCAAGGCTTACTGCCCGCCTTGCAACGTTATGATGGACCGGCATATCGGGTAATGAACAAGTTTATGCGAGTGCATCCATCTGAAGCGCGGTTACTTGATATGTATATCTTATCAGCCGAGTTTGGGTTGATTTCATCCTGCAAACCAATTCCTAACTATGATCGCCGAATGACACATCAGCGAGCAAAAGAATTGCAACAACCGGTCTTGAGTGCACTCAAGCAGGTTTTAATTCGTAAACGATATGAGGATTTATTTTTAAGTCTAGGAAAAGATTATTTGCGAGTATTGAATGGATATGAATCGCTAATTCCCAATAATCTCAAGGTGATAGTTTCTAGGGGAGTAATGGGACGCAAGTTGGCAGAACTTCACGACTGGTTGCATGAAGGAGTATCAGAATCGCCTGATAGCCAGACGAAAGTTGTCCAACAAGACAAGGCATACCTTCGTGGTATTGAAATCACACTCACACCTCAACAGATAATGGATGAAGCACGTTCCGCACTCGAAAAGGAACAAAATACCCCAAAATACCAGGTTTGGTATGTGCAGATAGACGGTCAACAGGTACCTCCCAAGTGGTTAGTAAATCAGTTGACGGGGCTGCCTGTGAATGCTTTTCACACAAACGAAGCAAGGCGAGTCCTGCAACAACTCGGAATTAAGGTTTATTCAAGGTAATAGGAGGTTATTGATGAGTTCTAATACAGATCCCATTGGTACAGTTATTTCCGATCAGGAAACTCCAACGTTTGAAGTTATCCGGATTAAACTAAAGGCTGGGCAAGATGTCAAACCGGGTACGCTTGTTCGAGTGCCCGTGTCAAGGAATAATGTGGATAGCACGCTCATTGGTCGAATTCGTAGTGCTCACGAGCAAAATCCTCAAGAAAATCCTCAAAGCATCAATGTTCGTGATACCTTGGGAATGGAAGCAAACTATCCGGGGGAGGAACATAGCACAACAATTTTCCGTCTTGCGGAAGCTGAATTAATCGAGGAACTTATTGATCAAACCATGCAATCACCGCAGACATTGCCTCAGCCTGGCTCGGACGTATTTATCGCCAATGACGATGAGATTGTGCAAGCACTTGGTCTGACTAAAGATAAATCGATTGGTCTGAAGATTGGTAAGACGGTCAGTGGCACAACTACTAACATTATTCTCAAGCGGGAGTCTATTCAACGACATTTTTTTCTTTGCGGAACAACCGGTAGCGGCAAAAGTTACGCGATGGGTGTTATTGCTGAAGAGCTAGTGAAACATGATTTACCCGTTATATTTATTGATACTCAAGACGAGTATTCAAATCTAGTAAAAGGGTTAGGAGGTCAGGTTCGTACTCCGGGCAAAGACTTCAACATTCGCATTTCATCACTGACCGATCGAGAACTCATTGATCTCGTTCCTACTGACTCAGAGTTGCAACAAAACATCATCACAGCAGCGTTTTTGGAGTTAGAAGATGAGATTAGTGCAGACAAAAGAAAAAAATTTTCTATTACAGATTTGGTGGACAGAGTTGAGAAGGTTGGTCCAAAATTGACGAAGACAGCCAGTTCCGTAAGCCTAGCAAGTATGAGAACCGAGTTCTTATCTAGACACAACATCTTTGGTGAAGGAATTGGACGAGCAAATTGGCCCGAACTAATGATTCCATGTCTTTCTATCAACTGCAAACATCTGACATCAAATAGGTTACAAACTGTTGCTACTGCTCTGTTGAGGGAATTACAAGATTTACGGTTACGAGGATTCATTCCACCTTATGTTGCCGTTATTGACGAAGCTCATTTATTTGTCCCTGAGGGAGAAGGCAGCCCCTGCAAACAGATTATTCGAGAAGGAGTTCGTATGGGCCGGCATCATGGGATTGCGATGGTACTCATGACACAAAGCCCTGTTGACATTGATAAGCGAACAATTCGTCAATGTAACACACGTCTTGTTTTTGCGTTAGAGCCGGATCAACTTGATGCTATTCGCGGTGTGAAAGCGGACGCTTCAGAAGAAATGTTAAATGCCCTATCGAAGATGCCACAAGGAACGGGTTTGCTTTCAGGCACTTATGAGAGTATAAAGCACACCATTCCCGTTAAAATTCGACAACGAGAAACTCCAAAATCAGAGGGGGGCGAAACACCAAATATTTTTAAGGAAATGATGGAAGAAAAATGGGCAAAATTAGTAAGACGACCAACTTGAAATACGGAGGAGTTAATGCCACGTAAATCCAAGTCCCAGCAGCAATCTGATTTGCAGCTAGAGATCAATTTTAATGAAGTAATCAGTTCTGCAGAAGTACATAATCGTCCACAGGAGGGCACTTTTCAGGGATATGATCCCCTTGCAACTACCGCCGAATATATGCGGCGTGTAGTGGAAATTGAACAGGTTTGGGAAACGACATTTCAAAAAGTCCGTGAAGCTTTATTGCAGAGAAAACCACAGCAACTCTATTTCGACTTTCTGATTGATTTGAAACACGAGATTGAGCAAAACTCTCCCAAGTCTGAAGCGTTAGCAAACTTGTTAGAAACAGTGGCAATTCGCGGACTTGGGATGAGTAGACGACAAATCCGTGTGAATCAACCTTCCAAAGGCGGAACACGACGGACAGTTCATCTTGATGCAGAGGCTGTGCAAAAACACCTTGATGATCACATCCTCGGAGAATACTTCCTCAACCCGATTACAATTGACGAAACTGTCTGGAATGGTCGTCTCCCAGTTATTGGAGCTTCCGACGTTAGCCAACATCGTAGTGCTGTTCCTGTTCCCGCACCTTTTTTTAAGCGCCAAGTTCCATTTGTACTCAACAATGCAGCAGGCACATTATACACGGTGCAGGATGGCAGTCCTAAGTTTGACAATATCTTTAACCCCAAGCCGGATGAGGAGTTAATGAGATGGATGCTAATTGATCCGTCCTATCAAGACGAACTCGAAAACGAAGATTATCAGCGGTGTTTAGATTCGGCGATGGATGTTGGTCAGTATAAGTTTGATCTTGGATACTTGTTGAAAGCAAACATGCGTCCACCTGATATTATTTTTAGAGATGGAAGTTTATTTCCGCAAGACGCTTACCTTGACAACTTCCTAATTGAAAATAGAAGGGGTGATTTCACCCGCGAAGCTATACGTGAGATGCTCGATTGCTTGAGTTATGCGAGAGCAATCGGTGCGGTTTACTGCGGCGTGTCGAAAAACGTACAACTAAAAGTCTATAGCGCAATCGTCGATTGGTTCGTTGCGAAATATATCGATCCAAATTGGCAATTTGGTAATTACACGTTCAACGATGGGCAAATGATGAGTGTGCTACTGGCCTCCCCATCATTTGTGGGAGATAATTTAGAACAAGCTGTAGCAACTTGCCTGATTCGCCGCTCATTCACTACAAGGGCGAATTTGAATCTCAGAGCAGATCTCGATGATCTTAATACCTACTTTCAAACCTATCAAGACCAACATCCAGAAGTAGATATCAATCCATACAAAAGATTGTGTGAAATTGCTCACGTTTACATGTTCTTTATCGGCCATTCCAAAAGCCCACAGCAGCAGCTCCCCCGTTATGAGTTCTTCTACTCCGAATCTCTTGGTAACCCCGAAAAAATAACCCAAAAGATTCTATCTGGTATACAGAAGTGTGGTTTTACAGTTGACGTAGACCACTCATTTATGGCTGATCGACCAGTAAATTATCTCATTCCAACCGTTACTCAGCACGCACATACACTCTCAAAAGATGTTGGAAAATCGATTGATTCGGCAACTGGACAATGGATCATGTCGCGTTTTCAAAAAATGGTCAAAGGAAATTAGGGATGAAAATCGTTGCAGGTTTGAATCTAAACAGTATCAAGCCACGAGTATGGGATACCGCCTCACCTTATTACTTGTCTGATCTAGATGCTGTAATGGTTTCCTACGCAGAATTTCATCAAAACCGGACTCGCTATCGTCGAGCTATAGAGGAGGGATTGCACACCAGTCTTAGTGTTCCAAAGCATGTAAAAATCTACTTGGATAATGGAGCATTCAGATTTTCACGGGCTGGGGGCGAAGTGCCGCGTGATGATTATAAGGCATTCGTGAAAAAGGTAAAGCCTGACTGGTACGTAATCCCTCAAGATTACATTCCTACACCGTGCATGAGCGATTATAAACAAAATAAATGTTTAGAAAAGACAATGGCAGTTAATCAAGAATTTTCTTACGATGGTTATGTGCCGATCCTGCATGTAAGTCGCCGTTTGAACAAATACATTCGTCTGTTTAATGAAGATGAAAAACTGCGGGAAAAATCAATTTTTGCCATCGGTGGGATTGTTCCCAATCTCTTACGTGCCCCTAAATCCATGTCTTATAAGAAAATACTTAACAGTATATATAAAGTTCGTGAGACATTTGCAAATCAGAAATTACACCTCTTTGGAGTTGGCGGAACAGCCACGTTGCACATCGCTGCGTTGTTGAAGATGGATTCGGTGGATTCCGTTGGTTGGCGTGTTCGCGCAGCGCGCGGGCTTGTGCAGTTACCAGGAATTGGTGATCGTTCCATAGCCGATCTTGGTAATTGGAAGGTGCGCGAACCAACTTCGCAAGAATTGAAAAAATTGGAAGAGTGTCAATGTCCCGCTTGTCAAAAGTATGGTTTAGAGGGTCTTAAAGCGAACCGTACCTTTGGTGCTTGCAACCGAGCCACCCACAACTTATGGACGTTGCTGGAAGAAAATAGAATGATTCAAGAGCACATAAAAAATAAAACTTATGTAGAATGGTACAAAGAACATCTGCATAACTCGACTTATCGCCCACTCATCGATCAAATCGTAGAAAGGTCTGACACGCTGAAGTAACAATACAAATTAGATCCGTCAAGCCGATCAGGAATATCAACGGGTGCTCCATCAGGCGGTAGGTGCTAGTACAACACAAGATACTGATGAGAAGTAACTGTTCCTTTGTCCCGGATACCGTGCGATTCACAGTGGGCGACACTTTCATCGAAAAGATTCGCCGAACGGAACCATCGTTTACCAAGTTTCTGTAAATGAGCAGCCATATCACACTTGACACTTTTGCCTAGATGTAAGACAAGTACACCGTCAGATTTGAGCCGTTCCCTCGCTTGACGAAGAATTGGGACATATATCTCAAAACTACTTTTCTGTTGTTCATCGACAAAAACAGACGGACGGACTTCAAAATCACGGGCAGCCCAACCTGAAAACCAGAGTAGTATTGTCAAGACGTTAATCAACCCAAATTGTTACTTATAAAAAATATAGGAGAAATATGTTTGCCTCAACAATAAAAAAACAGGGCGGCATATTTTTCGTTACAAAACACGGAGGGAACTAATGGTCAGAATCGGAATTATCGGTATCGGTTTCATGGGAATGATCCACTACTACGGCGCGAAGAAGGTCTCCGGCGGGGAGGTGGTCGCTATCTGTACGCGCGATCAGAAAAAGTTGGACGGCGATTGGACGGGGATTCAGGGAAATTTCGGTCCGCGCGGTGGGAACGAAGACCTCTCGCACCTGCGGAAGTACAACCAGATCGAGGAACTGCTTGCAGATCCTGACATCGACATGGTAAACATCTGCCTCCCGACCTATATGCACAAATCGGTCAGTATCGCGGCACTCCAAGCGGGGAAGCATGTCCTTGTCGAGAAGCCGATTGAGATTAAGCTAGACGGTGCAAACGAGGTGGTACAGGTCGGTGTGGAAAGTGGGAAGCAGTTGATGGTGGCGCACGTCCTGCCGTTTTTCGCCGAATTTGCCTACGCCAAACAAGCGGTCGATAGCGGGGAATACGGGGAGTTACTCGGTGGGCATTTCAAGCGGGTAATCTCTCAGCCGACATGGACGCGCGATTTCGCGGACTTAGAAAAGAGCGGGGGACCGGGGATTGACCTGCACATCCACGATACGCATTTTATCCAGCTGCTCGGTGGTGTACCCGATGCGGTCTTCTCGCAAGGCAAGCTCGCTGCCGGTGATTTTGTCGAATACCTGACCACGCAGTATATCTACAACGACAAAGATCTCTCGATCAGCTGCTCGTCGGGGGCGGTATCTCAGCAGGGACGTGCGTTTTCGCACGGGTTCGAGCTCTATTTGGAGAAAGCGACGCTGCTGTATGAGTTTGCAACGCTTGGTGGCGAACCGGTGACCTCAACCCCATTGACACTGCTGACCGATGACAGGGACGTTCAGGAGGTCGATCTGGGCGAGGTAGATCCCGTTGATGCGTTTACAGGCGAGATTCAGTATGCTGTTGATGCGATTAATAGTGGGAGCGAGCCGACCGCGCTATCAGGCGTTGGTGCAAGGGACGCGTTGCTGCTTTGTTATAAAGAGGCGGAGTCGGTGAGGACGGGCGAAATTGTGCCGGTGGCTTGAAATGTCTCAGACTAGCACATGTCGCCCCGCTGGGGCTTTATTGTGTATGGGGTGTCGCGTTTGCTATAAACATGCCGCCCCGCTGGGGCTAAAGCTGTTGACACATAGTGCTCCTCCCCGATAAATCCCCAACTTATCGTCGGGATTTAAGGCAACGGGAGCGAAAGACAGTCGGAATTGCCGGTTGTACGTTTAGGGCTATGAGGGTTAGGAGAGAAGCACACATCACCGACTATCAGGGCGAAATCAGCGGTTTAGCTAGCATAGGAAGGTTACGGCATACGGAGTATGCCTACTACTAGGAGCAAAGCGCCTCACCTGTATCCCCGTCGAAGAGGTGGATCCGTTCGGGCACGCAGGTCATCCACAACATCTCCCCAACACGGACATCAAAGGTCGTCCCCACTCTGGATTTCAGGATTATATCGTCGTCCGTTTCGTTCTTGGCAAGGGTCAGGTCCACAATGGTTTCCGCACCGAGCGGTTCAAAGCTGTAGACTTCTACGGGGATATGTTCTGGGGAACGCTCGCCACTGATAAGGAGATCCTCCGGATGGACGCCGAGGATGAGATTTCGATCTCTCCCGGACGCGGTTAGGGTATGGGCAATCCTTTCGTCCTTGACCGGCAGCCGACGTCCCCCAACTAGTTCCAGATAGACTTTCCCGTTAGCAGTTGCGAGTTGGCAAGGGATTAGGTTCATGCTTGGATTGCCGATGAAGCCAGCGACGAACAGATTCGCTGGACGGTCGTAAATCTCCATCGGTGTACCGACCTGTTGAACCCGCCCGGCTTCCAGCACCGCAACGCGGTCAGCCATCGACATCGCTTCAATCTGATCATGGGTGACGTACAGCGTGGTGGTCTCCAGTTGGCGCTGTCGCCACTTAATCTCTGCCCGCATCTCTGTGCGGAGTTTGGCATCTAGATTGGAGATTGGCTCGTCCATCAGGAAGAGCTGAGGCCGCCGCACCATCGCTCGGCCGAGTCCAACCCGCTGTGTTTCGCCACCGCTGAGTTGACTTGGTTTACGTTGTAGGAGGTGTTCGATGTGGAGCATTGACGCAATTTCGGTGACACGGCTATGGATCTCGTCCGCTGATAAGCCGCGTGGATGCAGCGGAAACGCCATATTTTCGTAGACGGTGAGGTGAGGGTACAGGATATGCGCCTGAAACACGAAGGCGACATCCCGCTCAGCGGGGGTGAGGTGGTTAATCTGTTGATTATCTAGGTAGATTGCGCCGTCTTCAGGGAGGTCGAGTCCGGCGATACAGCGCAGGGTAGTCGTTTTGCCCGCTCCAGTCTGACCGAGCAGGACGAAAAATTCTTGATCGTGGATATCAAGGTTGACCCCGTCAAGCGCAACGATGTCATCGAAACGCTTGGTGAGATTTTCAAGTTTCACGGTTGGCATAGGTGTTGACACACTCCCACACGCGAGAACGTGCAGATTGATAATTCAACTCCGACTTCTTGCGCGTGAAACTCTTCTATCAACAAGGTCAACCAAAATACCCAGTGTATTGCCTATTATGGTGAATTTTAGAATTACTTGGACACTCTATACCGGCGCAGTTGGAAACAGCGCCTACCAAATGGGAGATTGGACAGCGCAGTTGGAAACAGCGCCTACCAAACATGTGGATCGAAAGTGTCTACATATTTATATTGTTCACCATAATTCCTAGCTCATTGAGCCAAGCAGGTTGTTAGGCACTAATTGGAATTTGGCTTTTCAGGTTCAGGGTCAGTATTACTGGGCTTCGTCGTTAGCCTCGCCATCATTGACCACGCTGGTGTCCTCGCCGTCCGTGTCCCCGCCCCCCATGTCAGCCATCGGGAATATGGTGAAGACAGCGTCCATACCGGGTTTTGGATCTGTGCCAGCTGTAGCATGACAGCCGTGACACGCAGCTTGATTCGTTCCATCATTGTATAGCCACCCGTCTTCCGTGGCATACATCGGGTCGTCCGTTTTCTCCATTCTCTCAACGACCGCGACAGCGGTGTTCGTGTCATCCATGATTTCCTTGACAACGACAGTTCCGACGGGGAAGGTGGTCATCCCAGCGCCCAATGCCATCACCCCTACATCGTTGATGTAAACGACACGGTCACCCGTACCGTGGGCAGGGGACACAGCGGCATAGGTAACATTCGCCCAAGAGGCATACGCTGCCATCGTCTCTTCCGGCATCATCTCCTCAGGTGTCGTTTCTTCGGGCGTCATTTCTTCAGGTGTGGTCTCCTCCGGCATCATTTCTTCGGGCATCATTTCCTCCGGTGCTGCCGGTGCCAATAGTTCCTGTAGCTGGTCACAGGAGATGAAAACGACGCAACTGATTAAGAGACCGATTAGTGCCATCTGAACTTTTAACATTTTTAACACTCCTTATTTTAAGATGCGTTGGCATCAAGGTTTCGTAACCTATACTCAATACCATTGAAAAGTTTCTCATCCATTCGCGCATATGCGCGCTGAACTGCGTTCCTATCTACATACAGATTTATCCTCTACGCAATTCGGTTATGAATATATCATATTTCCCATAAATGTTCAACAATTTTTTGGCAAGCGAGTTGATATTTCGCTGTAGCACATACAGCAATTGGTGCACACAGGCGACGACTCAACAAAAATAATCGGCGCGAAGGGAATGCTTTGGTAGGATCTCTTAACATCTCTATTTTTTGACCGCGCCAAATGTCACACCACGAAGCAGGTGCCCCCGCATGAGGAAGGTAAAAATTGCAACGGGTAAGAGAAAAACAAAGGTCGCCGCCGCAATCTTTCCCCAATCCACGCCGCTGGACCCGATCGCACTCGTGATGGAAGGCGGGGCGGTCACCGCTCTGCCGCCCACCTCGGTCAACACCAGCGCGAAGGCGAACTCGTTCCATGCGGTGATAAGACAGAAGACCGCTGTCGCAGCGATGCCCGTCACAGATTGGGGGAGAACCACTTTGACAAAGGTTTGGAAACGGGTATATCCATCGACAAGGGCGGCGTCCTCGTACTCCTTCGGGATTTCGTCGATGAAGCCTTTCATCAGCCACACGGCGAAGGAGACGTTGAAGGTGGTATAGAGCAGGATGAGCCCGAAGTGGGTATCGCGCAGTCCGAGTGCACTATACATCAGGTAGATTGGGATGACCACGACGACAGGAGGCAGCATCCGGGTACTCAGGATGAAGAAGAGCAAATCCTCCTTGCCTGCAACCTTGAAGCGCGAGAACGCATAGGCGGACAGTGTACCGAACCCAACAGCGAGGAGGGTGCTACCGAACCCGATGATGATACTGTTCAGCAGCTGGTGGAAGTATTTCGACCCACCGTGCGCCAACGACGTGCAGATGGCAACAATCGCCAATACCCCGACACCGATGAGGGAGAAGCGGACCCGTCGCGAATCGGTCGCCTTTTGGGGAGAAATTAACAGGAACGTGATGACTGTATAAATCGCTAACATCAGGAAATTGTAGTTGACCGTGGTCGCTAGTGCGTAGAGACAGGTTAAAATCAATACACCGTTCCACGTCAGCGCGAAACGACGCGCAAAGGCGATGTGTCGGAAAGGTAAGAGGCAGGCGAGCATACCGATCAACGCCTCCCCAAGGAAGACGTATGTCAGTCCGGGGACTTCATCGGGCATCAGTTTCTGGTAGTGCTCAAAGGTGACTCGGAAGAGGAACTGGGGAACTTGTGCGATAATGTCAGCCGGCGATTTCAGGGAGGTCGCTACAATCCAGTAGATTGGGGTGAGGTAGACCAGCACCGCCGCCACAATGACAACGAGTGCTAGGTAATGTCCAAATCGGCTGCGTTCTATCTGTGCCATCTTACGCCTCGCTGCGCACCTTGTTCAGATATTTCACGTAAATGTTGCTTAACGCAACAATGATAATGAGGAGTATGTAAGCCATCGCACACGCCTTGCCGGTGTTATAGTTCCGAAACGCCAGCTTATACAGATTCATCGACACCGTTTCCGTCGCTATGCCCGGTCCCCCCTCGCGGGTAAGCACGTAGACAATGTCGAACATTTTGAAGGCATCCATCGTGCGAAACAGCAGTGCAATGAGTAGCAGGGGTGACACCAACGGCAGGGTGATCCAGCGGAACTTGAACCATCGGGAGGCGCGGTCTACATCTGCGGCTTCGTAGAGATACTTGGGGATAGCGGACAAGCCAGCCAGAGAGATTAGCATCATGAACGGCGACCACATCCACGTATCGACAATCACGACAGCGAGCATGGCGATTTTGGGATCCGTTGTCCAGCCAATCGGTCCTCCGAACAGCGGACTCAATAGGTAGTTGACCAACCCTGAAACATCGGACGCAAAGATGAACCGCCAGAATAGACCGACGACAACCGGTGAGAGCATCATCGGTAACAGGATTAGCGTTGTCACAACCCCCTTGTATCGAAACTCTCGATTGAGGAGTAGTGCCAACCCAAAACCGATGATGAATTGGGTGATAACGGCGAGAACGACAAAGTAAGCGGTGGTTTGGAAATAGCCCCAGATTTCCGGATCGGTCAGCAACCGTGCGTAGTTCTGGACACCGATAAACCTTGCCGGACGGTTGGGCATGGAAGCCCTATAACGATGGAAACTCAAGTACAATGACCATAGCAGCGGGAAAATATTCATCAAGATGAGCAAAATCATGGTCGGCATGATAAACGCCATCTTGATCTGGTAGTCACTGAACCCGCGAGAGAAACGTGCGGACCGCATTGCCTCCTCTGTGTGATCGATGCGTGAGCGATAAATCTAATTTCCCAGCGGTGCTATCAGTCGTAATAGCCGGCATCCTCGAAAATAGCTTCATGCTTACGCGCAATCTCATCCAACGCTTCTTTGGCAGATTTGGATCCGATGATGACTTGGTTCCAGCCCGTTTGGCACGCTTCCAGAAGTTCGGCGTATTCGGGAACCGCCCAGAAGTCGCGCAGATATGGAAAACTAGCGGCAAAGGCTCTGTTGAACGGCGTCGCGTTGAGGAACACTTCGGATTGCAGAACCTCTTCATGCGGGGTGAACCCACCGAGCTGTGCCCATTTTTCCTGTACCGGTTTCTGCATAAACCATTTCAGATACCGCTTGGCAATCTCTTGGTTTTTGGAATAGGAAGAGATTGACATGCCTTGACCGCCGATGCTGATGGCGTGTCCCTTCGGACCGGCAGGTGAGACAAAGAAACCGGTCTTATCGTAGTAATTGGGGTTCTGATTCGGATCGACTACACCCGGGAAGAAGGCGAAATAGTCCATCGCCATAGCGACCTTTCCTGCCTTAAACGCATCAAGGGTTTCTGCCCAATAGTAGTTCGGCGCGTCAGGTGGGGAAAGCTCCTTGAGCGACTTGTAATACTCCAGCGCTGCGACAACATCATCGCTGTTGATATGACCATCGACCTTATAGGTTTCGGGGTCGCCGTAAGACCCACCAAACGACCACATCACCTGTTGAAAGCCCATCGTAATCCCATCGTACTCCTTACTGTACCACGGCGCGATGCCGTAGAGGTCCGGAGGACGCGTGAAAAACTCGGCGATATCGCGGAGTTCGTCATAGGTTTTGGGCGGGGCGAGTTCATAGCCGTATTTCTCTTTGAAGGCGGCTTTTTCGCTCGGATCCTCAAAAAGGTCTGTGCGATAGAGGAAACCGTTGGCGTCCACCTCTGCGGGTAGCGCCCAATACTTTCCGCTCCCTTTCGGGTATTCTGCAAACGCCTCCATAGCGGTCCCATAAATCGAATCGACATCGATATTTTCGTTGATCCAGTCTGTCAAGTCGACGTAGTGACCGCCGACGGAGTTCCTACCGAGCCACTGGCTATCACCGATAACGATATCGTACCGATCACTTTTGCCGACAAATGCGGTGAAGACTTGGTCTTGGAAATGGGACCAAGAGATCTGAACCAGATCGACCTCAATCCCTGTCTCCGTCGTAAAATCCTTGGACAGTTCATCGAGATAGTTCGCGGGATCCCACTGCGCCCAAGCGATAGTTAATTTTTCTTGAGCGTCTGTTGACGGTGCTGCGATGATTAGTACAGAAAACATGAGTATCGCAAAATAGCACACAAGTTTTTTCATAGCCTTTTCCTTTCTCACGTATTTGTTAAAACCTGATTGGGCTGAAGATTTGAAAGATTTAGCGGGTGATTATAGCAGAATGGTAAAAAATTCACAAGGGAGAAATGAACGGTAGGGATCTTGGGACTAGTCTTTTCAACGGTATTCACAACAAATCCAAATAGAGCTCTTCGGTCAACCGTGCGTTCTGCGTCGCGCAGAACAGTTGTTCTGCCCTCAAACGGCACGCCTTGCCCATCCGATTTCGTCGTTCGACATCTTCGACAAGTTGCGTAATCGCCGCAGCAAAAGCGTCCGCATCCTCAGCAGGGACAAGGATACCCGTCTCCGGTGTTACCAGTTCCTTGCTCCCACCGAGGGGTGTAGCAATCACTGGTACGCCGGCTGCCATCGCTTCGATGATGGTGCGAGGACAGGCTTCCGGGATGGTCGAAGCGAGCAGAACAACGTCGAGGAGGGATAGGATTGCCCCCACGTCCTCAAGAAAGCCTGTGAAGATAACGCGATCCGAGATTCCCAATTCTTTCGCTTGTGCCTTCAGAGCATCGATATATTCCGCATCTTTGGGAAAGTAGGGTCCGCCCACAACAAGCAACTGGACAGCGGGGGAGGGTTTGAGCGTGGCGGTTGCTTCGATTAAGGTATGAATCCCCTTCTCTGGCGTGATGCGCGTCACTATCCCGATTAAGAGCGCATCGGGGTCGAGCCCCAGATCCGCACGGAGCGTTTCGGCCTTCGGTGACAGCTGAAATGACGGAAGCTCGACACCGTTATAGATTAAGGCCTGCTTCGAGCTTGGGGCAAACTTCCATCGGGTCGCCTCCGAAACCAGAATCACGCGGTCCAGCAGCGCGTCACAGATTCGATCCAAAACGCCGTAGGCGGTGGCGTAGCGTTTGTGCATCACAATTGGAACGCCGTAGAGTTTGGCGGCGACTCCACCGATGAGACCCGCAGCCAAGGAATTGGCATGGATGAAATCGATCTGTTTTTCTGCTAGCACCCACAGGAGTTGAAAGATAACTTTGAGCTGCCGCAGATCGTGCCTGATATCGTTGATTGTGAAGCGGCGGAGCTTATCCCCCTTATCGTGCTGTTTCGGCAGATCGAGTGGGATGATTGGGTGACCCGCCTTCCGCGCTGCTGCTGCCAACATACTGTCCCCCAAACAGCCGAGGAACGGGCGAAATCGTGTCGTGTCCAGATGCTTGAGCAGCAACAACAAGCTGCGCTGACCGCCACCGATGCCGGATCCGCTGTCAAGGTACAAGATATTGTATCGCTTGGATTGCACGGTTCTGACCTTCGCCTATTCTTTGGACGGGTACGCCCTTACGCCGAAAACCCTAAGCATATTTAACGCCAAGTCGCAATGGTGCAAAGACGCAAAGAAACGATCAGGGCTTAGGCAAATTTAGCACGCAGCGTGATATTTTTTCTATTGTTAATCCCCTAAATTACCCAACCCCCTAAATCCCCCTTGTCAGGGGGACTTATGAACGCGCTGTGCAAGTCCTATTCATTTTAAGGAATCGTGCAACAGAAACCGATAAATCCCCCAACCCCCTAAATCCCCCTTGTCAGGGGGACTTATGAACGCGCTGTGTAAGTCCTATTCATTTTAAGAAATCGTACAACAGAAACCGAGTTTTCAAGAAAAAACTCGGTTTCTCCTCGCGTTTTGTACTTTCTTTTTGCATGAGCCAAAAATAATAAAAAAATCCTTGCGTCTCTACTTGAGGTCGGTGGGCAACACTTCAACGGCGCGTGTGAACTCGTCTTCTGCGGTGATTTTGACTTGAATGTGGCTTTCAGGCAGTAATTCATCCATCCGATTTGCCCATTCAATAACGCAGATACCATCCCCCTCCAGATAGTCTTCCAACCCAAGATCGACAATATCTTCTAACCGGTCAAGCCGATAGAGATCGATATGGTAGATCGGGATTTTACCTTCGTACTCGTTGATGAGGATGTAGGAAGGGCTATTGACGGTCTGGTCTTGATAGACGCCAGCGCCGCGAGCGATACCCTGTGTCAGGCAGGTTTTGCCCACACCCAAATCGCCGATGAGCGCGACAACGTCGCCGGGGTTAAGTTGGCACCCGATCCGTACACCGATCTCTTGTGTTTCTTCGGGGCTATGTGTCTTAAAGGTGGATCGCTTGTCTCTTATTGACAGATCCGCAGAGCAATTTGCCTTTATAGTTTGCGTCATAATCAATAGTAGCTTCTGTGCGGAAACGTTTGCCCTCTCTTTTTACAGGAATCTCAATAGTCTTTGTAGCCGACCTCGTCTAACCGTGCGGCTTTCTCTGCCACACCGTCGCTGAGTTTGACCTTGTAGGCATCGAGTTTCTCGCTGAGTTCAGGAAACTTGAGTGCGAGTATCTGGACAGCGAAAAGTCCCGCGTTACGTGCGCCGCCGGATCCGATCGCCATCGTCCCGACAGGGATACCGGGGGGCATCTGTACGGTGGCGTAAAGCGCGTCCACGCCGTTGAGCGGTCCGCCATCAATCGGAACACCGATAACGGGTAGGGTGGTATGAGCGGCGATGACACCGGCGAGATGTGCTGCGCGTCCGGCGCCGGCGATGATGACCTGTACACCCCGATCACCGGCACTATGTGCGTAGTCCATCGTTCGCTCCGGTGAGCGGTGGGCGGACGAGATTGTGATTTCAAAAGGGATGTCAAATTCTTCTAAGACTTCGGCAGCTTCGCTCATCTTGTCCAGATCGGAATCACTGCCCATAACAATACTGACTAAAGGTTTGTCTGAAGATACACTGTTCATATTGATTCGTTCCTCGTTTTTAATAAAAGTTTCGCTCATGTTAAGAAATCGTGCAGCAGAAACCGAGTTTTTTCGGAAAAACTCGGTTTCTCTAAGCTGTTCCACACCTTCTTTTGACATGAACCAAAAGTTTAACTATAGTAAAGTTTAGCATTAATTGAACACTCTGTACCGGGGATGGGAAAATCCGGGCAATCACACCGGTAGGTGCGGTTTCATGAAGTTTCAGAAAATAATCGGGTAACTCTATATTTCCCCAAGACCCGGTAGGCGCGGTTTGCAACCGCGCTGGTGTCAATAGCAAATTACCCAATTAATAAATTAATCTTCATCTAACCGCACCCCATCGGCGCAGTTGGAAACAGCGCCTACCAAACACCGGGAGCGAAAGTGTCTATCTGTTTTTAGAATCCACTATAGTTTGTTAATCCTTAAACCCATCAATCACTGCTTTCAACTTCTGATAGGTCTCCTGATTGAAGTTAGATTTTATATGAAAGGCGAGTTTCCCGTCAGGGGTGATGATGTAGAGATTTGGTTTCTCTTTCTCCGTACGATACGCCTGATGCACTTTGCCCTTCCAATCGAGTAACAAGGTTACTGGCGGTTTATCTCTCCTGAGCTGCCGCTTAACGAAGCCTTTGGGCACAAACGCCGGTACACTCCGCATATCCGCAATAATGTACGCGATAACCCGATCGTTTTCCCGATAATCTTTCTGAAAGGCCTCCCCCCATTCATTGTCTTCCTCCCGGATTTTCCGATTCCCCATTATGAGAAAGACGACCTTGCCCCGCATTTTCTTCAGCGCGTGCTCCTGATCTTCGGCGTCTTGCAACGTGAAATCGGGGACCGCCTCGCCAACTTGGAGGGGCTCCTCGACCTGCGCCTGATCGGAAGCGACCGAAACGAAGGCGCACAATCCGATTATTAAGAACCACACAATGTATCGCATCTCTACCTCCTACTCTTTATCGTCGAACAGATTGGGCCACATCCCTCTGAGCACGTGAGAGTTGGTGGACGTGATGAGACGGCTTGCGCCAAATTTTGTTTTCGTTAGAATCCTGCCGTTGGACAGTTCCGCATCGAAAGCAAAGGGACGATTATTGAGGGCATCTCGCGCCGCTTTCAGTACCTCCTGCCCCCGCTGATAAGGCATCGTATCCACTTCGGCATCGTGCTGCTTCAAGATAATCTGGCGACACGCCTCCTCGCCGGCACCGACCCCAACGGTAACAATCTGATCGGCGAGTTCGTGCAGCTGCACACCGCGTATCGCACCGACTGCCAGCACACTATCCACGGCGATAACCGCTTGAATATTTCCCGCGTAATTTTTCAGCACACGATCCGTCAGGTCCAATGCAGCAGTCGCATCAAGCCGAGCAGCGCGGGAATGCACCCGAAGCCCATCGGAATGCCGGTCTAAGACCCGGTAAATCCCCAACGAGATATCCCGAAAGGACTCCAACCCCGTAACCTCCTCTAGAACCAGTACGTTCCCCTCGTAGCCGATCTCTTCGAGCGCATATTGGGCGGCGGTCTCCCCCAATCCGGTATTATCGACAGCGATGTGTCCCCGCACCTTTATGCCCGTCAACGGCTGATCGAGCGTGATAATGGGAACGTTCCGTTGTCCCACCTCCTTCAGAATGCGATAGACGCTTTTCTCATCAATAGCCTTGAGGACGAGGACTCGAATCCCTGCGTCAAGCATTCGACGGATCTGTTGTGTTTCTAGCGTTGCTAGATGTTGCTTTACGCCCGCATCTCGGACATCATTCCATAGGACCTTGATACCGTAATCTTTTTCCCCCTCAATCAGCGCCTGCCTCATGAGGGTATAATTAGGGACTGTGGTCTGTGGAACGCTGACCCCAATCTTGACCGGCGCGGTACTATCCCCACACCCCGCAAGCAACACCACGACCGGAATAATCAGGAAAATCCAAGGTAGCCGAGTCATTTCTTTCGTCCAATGTGGATAGCAACAATGCCTAGCGTCTTCCGGTAGAATCGGACATCGGTGAGGCCACACTCCTCCATGATTGCCTTGAGCTGCTCGCAATCCGGAAACTGCATGACAGAATCCGGCAGGTACCCGTAGGCGTCCTCCCTGTTCCTTGAGATAAGGTTTCCGATACACGGCAGCAGTCCCTTGAAATAGAAGTAGTAGATATGGCGGAATAGAGGCGTCGTCGGCTGTGTGAACTCAAGGATGGCGATCCGTCCGTTTGTTACAGCGACCCGGCACATTTCACAAATACCGCGCCGCAGGTCAGCGACATTGCGGATACCGAAACCGACCGATACGATGTCAAAGGTGTCGTCCGCAAACGGAAGTTCAAGGGTATCCGCTTCGATCGGGATGAAAGCGTTAGCCCGCCTCCCTTGTACGACCTTATCCCTGCCAACGGCGAGCATGTCATAAACGAAATCTGTACCAATGACAGCGGTGCCCCCGGTGTGGTCGGCATAGGCAAGCGCGAGTTCACCTGTTCCTGTGCAGACATCAAGGACTTTGCTCCCCTGTGTCACCTCACTCATCTGTACCGTGAACTTTCGCCACGCCCGGTCGCGGCGCATACTCAACAAGGAATTCAAGAAGTCGTACCGCTTCGCAATTGATGAGAAAATTTTACGGACATAGATTTCCTTGTTCATAAGCGCGGTACACTTCGTTCGGAAGGGATTATCGGGGAGTTTAACGCTGTTTCAAACCTCAACGACCTGTGTCTGTTTCGCCGGCATGACGTTGTGACCTTCCGCCCACTCGACCAGGGGCCAATGGATACCGTTGGGTGCGGATCTGCCGTCGGTGCCCTCCGCTGCGTCCAAGAGCTGCCTGCCGACATCATCCAATTTTTCTAACAGCGCCGCCTCCGGCTGCAGTTTGCCGTTATAGTGTCGAAGGTAGTAGTCCGGTCTGACCCAGAGATAGTGGTAGCCGTAGATGACGACCTTTGCGACCTGATCGGTGAAGTTCAGCGCGGGGGCATGGTAGGTACGGCTCTCGAATAAAAATGCGTCTCCGGCACGTAGGATGGGTTCGTCGTATTCCAGTGGGTCAACTTTGCCCTTGGGGATAGGCAACGGCTCGCTGAAGTTGTTGCTTTTACGGACAAACATGGTCGCACCGGAGTTGGGTTCGGCGAAGTCTGTCAGGCAGTAGCCGACCTTTAATCCCACACGCGGGAGCCTCCGATGACCGAGATCGAGGTGGACCCCAACATCGCGGTGCCAGTTACGGAAAGGGGGCGTTTCAGGCGCTTGGGGATGCTTATAAATCAGCGCGGTGTTGGTGATATGGATGTTGGGACCGAGCAGTTGAACGATGAGCGGCACCGTGCTTGGGTTCGTAACGAGAGAGGCGAAGGCATCCTCCTCTTGGATAAGCCCGTGACGCCGATGCGCGTAGTAATCTTCGTATTCAAACGATTCCATCAGTCGGTCGCCGCCTTCGATTAGGCGATCAACCGTAGCCTTGTCCAGCGCTTGCGGCACGATAAGGTAACCGTTTGCGTCGAAGTCTCGGCGTTGTTTTTCGGTGAGTTGAACAAAATCCATAACAACTATGTCCTCTAACTATAGTGAATTCTAACACTTTCGCCACCGGTAGGTGCGGTTTCCAACCGCTCGTCCCACTACTCCCGATGGGATTGGGATTTGAAGTTGGCTTATATAAAGAATGAGCAAAAGAAACTGTAGGGACAGGTCTTGTACCTGCCCAAAAAGGCAAACACAAGGGATTGCCCCTACAGTTTTCTTTACTGTTTAGCACTCTCTTTTGACATAAGCCTTGAAGTTTTTTCCTATGTTTTACTAAAAATTTGAGATGAGTGAGAATCGGTGCACATCGCCGAGTTTGCCGAACGAGACAAAGGCGTAGTCAAGTTGAAAACCTTGCACACTGAATCCGATTCCGCTGGTGATGCCGGATGCGGTTCCCAAATCGTTGCCGCCGAGTTTATATTTGTAACCCGCCCGCAGGTGGATCAGTTCATAGGCGGTAAACGCCGCCCCCACGCCAACGGTGGAGTCATTGTCACTCGGACGGTTGAGGTCAGCGGTGAGGGTAAAGGCTTCGTCAAGCAATCTATACGCCGCACCGACCTTGATGTTGAGCGGCAGACTAAAGGATTCCTCGACGAACTTGGCTTGGGTGCCGAGATGTTGGACGTTGAATCCGAGAGAGAGTGCGTTGTTGAGGATAGTGTATAGTCCTCCGATATCAAATGCGACAGCTTGGGCACTTTCGACGTCAATCTTTTCGCGGACCCATTTGGCGTTGGCGCCCAAAGAGAGCGCAGCCCCGAACCGGCGAGCGTAAGAACCAATCAGGGCAAGGTCATAAGGGCGGAAATTCTCCGTCTTAACCGGTTCGCCACTCTCATTAATGTCGTATCCCTCAAGTTCACCGTAAGAGAGGTAGATAAGACTCGCGCCGAGTGTACCTGCATCCCCCATCGGCTGGGCAAAACCGATAAACTGGTGGTTAATCCCCTCGAACCATTCGTTGTGCATGAGGCCGAGTTGTGGCCGCTGCAGTTGGGTGAGTCCCGCCGGGTTCCAGTATGTGGCATACAGGTCATCCGCGTCTGCGACCTGAGACTCCCCCATGCCGATGGCTTTCGCACCGACACCGATTTTCAGGAACGTCATCGCCCGTGTCCCGACGTTCTCATGAATATCCGCGCTATCCGCTGTGGCACATGGATAGAGTGCGATTCCGCAGAGTATAAAAAGGCTGAGATATCGATTAAATCCTGACAAACAATCCTCCAGATTGAGGCAAATGTAAAATGTTCAGGGCAACCGAGTATTCAATAAAAACTCGGTTTCTATTGGGCGATTTGTTGCCGTAAACCGCTTAGAAAAGACTGAGGCATTATAGCGAATGACACCGCCTTTGTCAATACAAATCGTGGCTGCTTCAGCGGTATTCAGGTCTCACGTAGAAGGGATTTCAAAATCCTGATTTCCTGCGCTTAGGCATCTTCTGAATCGGTGTCACCGTTTTCGACGTCATCCGCGGAAAGGTTGGCGAGGTAGTCTTGAACCATCGTTTTCGCCGCTTCCGCCTGATCCGCGTGGACAAGCACCTCGCCCCATTCGGATTCAAGTCGGATCCCGGCGAGCGCGGTAATCTCGTATGGCCGTACCACCGCGTCAACCCCTTCGCCCTCCAGCACGCCTTTGATTAGGTTGCCGACAAATTCGTTGGGGATCTCCTGAATAACTTCCCAATCGACGTATCTAACGGTATCTGCCGGTAGGCTTTTCGGCACCAATGCGACTTGACAATCGACACAGATTGAAACAGCTGCGGTGTACTCAGCCTTACATTCCGGACAAAATGGCATGGTAGATGCCTCCTTTCCTGTCAGACGTTACGAGTGTTTATCGTGCGAAGCAGCGCCCCCAGCGCGTTCCTAAAAATAGCCCCTATTCGCCAAAGTTCCAGAGCTGCAGCGCGGTTTTGCCCAAGATCCACTCCCGATCTTCGGGCGCGAAAAAGTCCATCTCGTCTCGGACGACGGACAGGGTCTGCGCGTAGGTCGCGTTGCTCAAGCAGACGGGCCAGTCCGTCCCCCACATGATGCGCTGTCCCCCAAACGCCTGATAGACCTTCTTCACCAAGTCGTGCGTATCCGTCCACGGATATTCACTATCGGAAGCCGACCAGGTGTGGCTAATTTTGACGTAGACCCGTGGGTATCGCGCCATGTCTAGGAGTAATTGTTGCTTTTCCGGGTCATCCGGCGGTGCGCTTGCCATGTGGTCGATGCAGACATCAAGGTCACTGTGCCGGTCTAAGATTCTCGCTAGGTCAGGCATCCGATCAACGCCGGTCAAAATGAGCATCGGAACACTCAGCGCTTCCGCACGACTGAAGATTGGATCCATCAATGGACCGGTGAACCAATCGTTGGTAGCACCGCCAGACGGACTGAGGCGGACGCCGTGGATGCCGTGCTCCTCAACCCAGTAACTTAGATGGTCTGGCGCGTCGGGATCCTCTGGGTTAATCCGGCAGACTGCCATGAACTTATCGGGATAGTCTTTTATCGCTTTGGCGGCGTAACTGTTGTCCCAACGATAATGGATGACCTGCACCAGTACCGTTTTCTCAACGCCGTTGGCATTCATCAACTCCAGCAACATCTCCGGTGTGGCATCATCGGTCGGTGGACTGGTAGTTTCAGGCGCCCACGGGAACTGCGGATCGTTTTTCCAGACATGAACGTGTGGGTCAATAATTCTCAATGTATTTTCCTTTCTGTCTAAGGATTTTCACGACACTCTTGATTGAATGAGCGATATGTATAGGCAGACACCTCGGTCGTAATTGTAGAATTTATAGTAAGCGGGGACAAATCCTATTTATCGATTGTATCATCACCCCGCTAGACGGGCTCGTATAGGCACGCGTCTAAAACGCTCAAGACCTCGTCGAGGACGGATTGGTGAGCTTTCTCAATAAACCTCACCCTTCGACTTACATAATCGACAGCCTTGATTTGTTCAACCATAATATATCGAGTACGGGAGGCGGCGTCGGAAACCGGCACGTGAAATGGGATATTCCTTTGCGTGTTGGTTATTGGACATACCATAGCCAATCCAGTATGCCTATTGAAGAGCGTGTGGCTGACCACCAATGCGGGGCGGTGTCCGTGTTGTTCGTGTCGTGCCTGCGGGTCAAAGGTTAAAACCACAAAATCCCCTTTTTCAGGAATATATTGGGACACTTACCACACTTCCTTCCCAATAGGCTCACCCCAGTCTATTTCCTCGGCACGATACTCTTGGGGCATCCTCGACACTAATTCTTTCAAATCATACCTGCCGCGCACCTTAGTGACAGGTTCAATGATAATTCGCCCTTCCTGGACCGAAACATTAACTTCATCACCCACATGTATCTGGACTTCCCGGAGAAGCGCCTTTGTCAACCGAAGCCCTTGGCTATTTCCCCATTTCTGAACTTTACTCAACATAGCTAGCCCTCTCAAAGGTGTTAAATGTATATCCTAAGTATACCCCGAAGAGCGTTGAAAAAGCAAGATTATTGGGCTATTCCATCGACATCAGCCTAAGAGAGATTAGCGCTAAGATAAAAGAGAGCAGTGGAGGCGCCTGACCGCCGTAATGACTACACTCCAAACTCCCCCTTAACTTCGGCGAACATCCTGACAGCAAAATCGAGGTCTTCGATCGAATGTGCAGCGGAGATTTGGGTCCGGATCCGGGCCGTACCTTCGGGAACAACAGGGTAGAAGAACCCTATCACGTATACCCCTTTTTCAAGCATTCGCGCCGCCATCTGTTGCGCCACTTTCGCATCCCCAAGCATAATCGGTACGATGGGATGGGAACCGTCCGGCATATCAAATCCTACCTCCGCCATCTTTGCTCGGAAGTAACGGGTATTCTCCTCCAGCTTGTCCCGCAGCGCGGTGGACGCTGTTATCATTTCAAGCGCCTTCAGAGACGCACTGACGATGCTGGGAGCAACGGTGTTGGAAAACAGATAGGGCCGTGAACGTTGGCGCAGCATCTCAATAATTTCGCTCCTGCCGCTTGTGAACCCGCCGCTGGCGCCGCCGAGCGCCTTGCCGAGCGTGCTGGTGATAATGTCGATCCTGCCCAGAACGTCGCGGAACTCGTGCGTCCCTTTCCCCGTTTTCCCCATAAATCCGGTGGCGTGCGAATCGTCGATCATGACTAGCGCGTCATGTTTATCCGCGAGGTCGCAGAGATCCTGTAGGTTAGCGATAGTGCCGTCCATTGAGAATACGCCGTCCGTTGCGATCAGTCGAAAGCGCGAGTCCTGAGCATCTTTGAGCGTGGCTTCCAAGTCTCCCATGTCGGAATTCTTGAAACGGAAACGCTTCGCTTTGCACAGCCGGATCCCGTCAATGATGCTGGCGTGGTTCAGCTCGTCGCTGAGTACTGCATCCTCCTCGGTCAGCAGCGTCTCAAACAGCCCCCCATTTGCGTCGAAACAGGAGGTGTACAGGATGGTATCCTCCGTGCCGAGGAGTTCGGAGATGTTCTCCTCCAAGGTTCGGTGGATGGACTGCGTCCCGCAGATAAAGCGCACGGACGACAACCCGTGTCCCCACCGGTCTACCCCCTCCTTCGCCGCTTGGATAATCTCCGGGTGGTTTGACAAGCCAAGGTAGTTGTTCGCACACATATTGAGGACAGTTTCGCCGGTCTGAACATTAATGCGTGCCTGCTGTGGACTAGTGATAATCCGCTCCCGTTTATATAACCCGCTCTCCTCAATGTCCTTGAGCTGCGCCCTCAAGTGCGCTTTCATCGTACCAATCATTCCGTATCCTCCATTTGGATAAACGACAGACAATAATGTAGGAGGGGCATCTTGCCCCGATACTACATCATTAAATCGCCGCCGTTGATATCAATTGCTGCCCCTGTGATATACGCCGCATCCGTCGCTAGAAAGACTATCAGCTGTGCAACCTCTTCGGGTGTCCCCAATCTAGGAATCGGGAAACTCTCTTCGTAAGCGCGTAACTGTTCAGGGGAACAGTTCTCCCGCGCCATCTCCGTGTCGATTAATCCGGGACAGACCGCGTTGACAGTGATACCAAAAGGCGCGACCTCTTTTGCCATCCCTCGCGTCAAGCCGAGGACCCCCGCTTTGGCGGCGGTGTAATGGACACCACCGAGCGTACTGACGCTTCTCCCCGCGGAAGAGGACATATTGACGATGCGACCAAATTTATTCGCCTTCATAGTCGGTAGCACCGCTTTTGAACAGAGGAAGCTGCCATTCAGGTTGACATCAAGGACTTCATCCCACTCCGCTTTGGTCACGTAGTCAATTCGGGTGGGATAGAGGATGCCCGCATTATTGACCAAAATACCGACAGTCCCGCAGTGTTCGACAGTTGTTTCGACCATCTCAGCGACCTCGTCCTCCTTGGTGACATCTGTCCGCATCGCCAAGGCCCTGTCCCCGGCAGCAGCGTTTATACTCTCAGCGACCAGCGCGACCTTTTCGGCATTGATGTCGCTTAGGACCACCGTCGCGCCTTCCGCCGCCAAACGTCCGGCAATCGTGGCGCCCATCCCCTGAGCGGCACCGGTGACAATCGCCACCTGATTGTGAAGTTTCCCTTCGGATTGACCCATTGTCTATCTCCTCGTATCCTCTCACGCAATTTTCATCAGTTTATCGGTCGCCTTCAAACCTGAACCTGTCAGGATGGAGACGGTGCTATCCGCAGCACGGATAATTCCCGATTCCACAAACTTATCAAACGCTTTGACGATAACAGCGGAGGTGGGTTCGACATAGATACCCTTTGAAGCGAGTGCCTTAACCCCAAACTCAATCTCCGGCTCATCAACAACCGTAATCGCGCCGTTGGTCTCGCGGAGTGCCCTCATAATCGTATCCCCACGGATGGGCAGCTCCGACGTGATGCCTTCCGCAAGGGTCTCATTAGTTTGGGGCGCCCTTTCGACCTGCGCCCGGTTTTCGGAATACGCCTTATAAACCGGGCAACACGCAGCGGATTGAACACCGAGCAAGCGGGGGATCTTAGTGATAATCCCTTGCGCTTGAAGTTCCTGAAACCCGATAAATAACCCTATATAGACGCTACCAAACCCGATCGGACAGATGACATGGTCTGGTGCTTCCCAACTGAGCTGCTCTGCGATCTCGAAGGCGATGGTCTTTGTGCCTTCTAGAAAGAAGGGATTCCAGTTGTGCGAGGCGTAATAGGTGGTCTCCGCCGCTTCGAGCACCGCTTGCGTCGTCGCCGCGCGATTCCCTTCGATCAGCTTTAGCCTCGCACCGTACATCGAAATCTGTGCGAGCTTCCCTTTCGAGGTGGCCGCCGGACAGTAGATTGTGCAGTCAATCCCTGCCTTTGCACTATACGCTGCGATGGCTGCCCCCGCGTTCCCAGACGAATCCTCGACAACCGCTTCGACGCCGAGCTCCTTGACCTTGGACAGCAGGACAGCAGCGCCCCGGTCCTTGTATGAACCTGTGGGACAGACGAAATCCAATTTCACCCGATGGTCATGTTCGGGACTATCAAACGATACAAGCGGCGTCATCCCTTCGCCGAGCGAGATTACGGAGGCGGCATCGGTAACTGGCAAGGCATGGCGATACCGCCAAAGCGTACTGTCTTCTACCGTGACTCGGTCAATAGAAAACCCGGTGCCCGCTTGCTTGAGTTGAAGCGGTCCACCGCAGTCGCATCTGTATCGGAGCGTCTCGATACGGTATGTTGTGTTGCATTGGTCGCAGATATATTCGATCATTTTCCTCTTTTTTTGTCTTAGCTCCGTAGCACGGGCAGCACTGAACCAATTTCACATTCCACGCACTTCATGCTTTGCCCTTTTTCTTCGCTTAGTCTTCTCTAACGCTATCATCAATGATCCAATATTTCAAGATAACATAAATCGCAGCGATCCCATCTTTCCATTTGATTTTTTTTCCTTCGGCGTAGGTGCGGGCATGGTAGCTGATGGGAACTTCCTCGACGCGCAATTGCCGCTTGGCAATTTTCGCCGTAATCTCCGGCTCAATCCCAAAACGGTTCGATCGTAACGGGATTGTTTTCAAGATTGGCAAACGGAACGCCTTATAACCGGTCTCCATATCCGTCAGGCTGAGGCTCGTGAACCAGTTGCTCAAAAACGTCAGAAATCTGTTCCCCAAAACATGCCTGGAGTATACGTCCTTTTTTCCGAGAAAGCGAGACCCATAAACCGCGTCCGCATCCCCCCGCAGTATCGGAGTCAACACCGCGTGGTAATCGTTTGGATCGTATTCGAGATCCGCATCTTGGATAATCGCTATGTCGCCTGAAGCGACGTCAATCGCCTTACGGATTGCAGCCCCCTTTCCCCGGTTCTTTTTTTGAAAAACGGTCTGAATTTCCGGGTGTGTGCCGGCTAGCTGTTCGATGATTTCGGCAGAGCCGTCGGTTGACGCGTCGTCTACGATTACGAGCTCAAGAGCATTGATACCGTCGATCCGCTGTTCAAGCACACGGGAGACAATCTCCCCCAGCGTTTTGCTCTCATTGTAAACTGGCATCAGAACCGTTAGCATCATAGGGCACAGATCTTTCGGTCACCCCACTGCGGATTTGTTTAGGTAATAACCTAGGTTACAATCTAAGTTGCTAGGGTGTGTTGACATCTTGATATTGCGAATTCGGCAAACGTTGTAATCATCGGTCAATCTGCCAAATGTAGCGTTTGCAGGTTTGGATCACAATCAAATAGATCGTGCTACAAAAAACTCCTTTAGACCCTCCCCTCACAAAGCAGCTTGAATATGGCTATCCAAACCGAGCAAGGAATCACGATTTACTTGACAGCGCACCAGCAGCTTGCGTTGCAATAAGGCGCCGTAGATCAGGCAATAGCTTTCACGATTACCACCAACTATACACGGAGGAGGTGAGGATAAGACTTAGGAGGGGCCAGAAGCAGCCCATCACCGCCTCGCCGAGAACCAAGCCTACGAAAAAGGGAATCGCGGCGCGATACGCTTTGATGCCGCCGTGCCGGATGAGCAGCCACTTGGTGACCATCGCAATCGCTACAGGGAACCAGATCATATCCGTTGTGCCGGGCGCAACACCGATAACGTAACCCGCTGGGTGGAGCGGGCACCAGACGAACCGGGCGCGTAGAAACATTATAGCGAGATTCACGAAAAAAGCAACACCGAGGACGTTCATTGACAGCCAATTCGTCGGCTTGGGATTGACCAACCACCCGGAGAGGTAATTGTAAGTTCCCGACCCACCGGCGTGAATCTGTTCGGATCCCGCCGCCACCCCTGTCTTGTAAATCGTGTATGGGTAAAGGATGAGGCTGGACTCGATACCGACAATGCTAGCAATAATGAGGACGATGAACATCGTTCGATTTCTGATGTTGGTGCGTTCTGCGAGCTTGAAGGATTCGAGTTGGTCGGGTATCGGATGGGTGCGGAATCCCGCGCCACTGAGCCAATTCATCAATGAGAGTATTGTCAAATTCCCCGGCTTTAAGCGTCGTGTCCCGAACATCGCCACCATCAGGTATTGCGGATTCACGTAACCGATGGAGTGAATTGGGGGACCGAGCTCCGCCCGCATACGCGCTAATCCAACAACGATTGCGAAATAGATACCGATAAAAACGGCGTAACCCCAGAGCGACATCCCGCCCTTTATGCAGAAAACCATCAACACCAAGAGAGACACACACAGCGTGACGATAGCGGTTCGGTAAGAGATTGGCTCGTTTGATTCGTCAACCGGATTCGGACGGATGACGCGAGCGAGAACCTGCACAAAATGCCGCCTGCCGGTCCAACAGGTTACGGCGAGCAGAGCAAACAGGGCACCCGTGCCCTGTTCCCCTAAGAACGGGTAGCCGGGAATACTCCTGATGCCTGCCATGCTGCCAAAGACCAGCTGCGCCTTCCGCATGAGGTAGAAGAAGGTGCATGAGAAGGAGAGGTCCAAGGGCAGAACAAAGGAGAGCCCAATCAGGTATGGGTGAAAAAAGAAGGAGGTGTTGCCCATTGCGTTCCACGGCTTCTGTGAGAACCTAAAGACATTCGTGGTGCGGTCATTGATGGGCACGGAGGGGAGGATGGGGAAGAAAAACGCAATCCCGTTCCACAGGTCAACCCCGAAGGCGAGGCCAAAACCGATCCACAGGACACGATTCCTGAAGATGCCGCCGGATTCGGCGGTGATTTCGAGGGGGATTTGGATAATCGGATACGCCAATTTCTCGCGCTCGACCCACTGTCTTCTGATGAGCGAGGTTAGGCAGAGAAAAATCATCATCAACGAGAAGATGACAACTGACCACGATAGGATAGGTGTAATCCAATACCGCACATAGCCGTCCGCAAAGAAATCGACGTTCCCCTCGTAAAAATCTGTGACCGTCTTCGGATCGGAGATCACCAGCCAATCCGGCAGGTGGTGAAACAGCAACGCCGCCCAATCGTTTTCGGGGGTCGCAAAGCGGAAGGCGTAGGGCATCAGTCCCATCAAGCGGGGCATCGCGTCGTGCCCTGAGAAGCAACTCCCGACCGCAAGCATCGCATAGATGACGAGCAGGTCCTGTTGATTGAGGGCAGATTTTGGCGAAATCTGACGGACAATGATGTTTAGCCACGTGATCATCAGGACAGCGAACATGACATTGACCGACAGCGAAACAGTCGTCAGATGCGCGGTATGCCATATCATTTCGACATAGGCGATCCAGTAGCTGTTGGCGATGATAAGCAGCGCACCGATGAGTACCGCACGCTTCTTGATTGCGATTGTCACATACGTGTTGTCATTCATTGCAGGTAACGGGCGGGGTTATGGGGAAAATTAGACAGAAGAAAGCCCCACACCAAATGGCGGGGGCTTTACGAGACACACTCTGAGTATAAACAACTGAAGGCAGGAGAGTCGCCCATCAACGTGTTTTCAGCATACCCCAAGAGGTGGTTAGCTTGCCCCCCGGTTCAACGGAGCGCCCTTTGAGACCGGTGACAAAAACATCGTCAAATGAGGCGACGGTAGCCTCCGTACCTACGCCGACACGCCCTTTTTTATTCCCGTTTATATCCTTGCCGTCAAAGATCATTTCATTATCGAGAAACAGTTGGATGATACTACCTTGATTCACAATTTTGATATGCACCGGCTCCCTTCCGAGCTTGTGCTTTGTCTCAGTACCATCCTTAATGTTCGTAACACCTCTGAGATCTCGAAGCACATAGGAGGAGCTGTTTTCCCAACCGATTTCCCACCAGAATTTGATACGGGATTTTTCGTCAGCCAGTCTTCCTTTAACAGGTCCATCAAGCGTAAATGACCGGGCATCATCTCTGCCGGGGCCGGGCTGCAGATCATCGTTGATCCGCCAAAATATGCGGGCCCCATTGGCGCCCCTTAGCTTTCGTGCGGTGAGCTCAAAAATATACTCGTTCCAGGTATCATCCCAGAAAGCATCCGAAACCACGGCGATGGTGCGCCCCTCCGGATTATTTTGTGTGAGTTCTCCGCCTTTAACTTCCCATCCCCCTTGCAAGAATGCCCATTTTTCCGCGGTACGATTCGCCTTTGCAAAATTATCCTCAAACAGGATCTGCGCCGTAGCGGAAGAAGCAAACAGGACAAGCACAATGAAACAAGCGCTCATAAGGTTAAATGGGACTGTTAATATTTTTTTCATAGCTTTTTCCTTTCTTCAAAACAGACAGATAGCTTTATCAGCGGGACTTCAGCAGCCCCCACGTGGTTGCTATTTTGTCGCCGGGTTCGACCCCTTGCCCTGCGAGGTCAGTGAGCATAACATCGGAAAAAACAACGGAGGTCGCCTGGGTGCCTAGGGCAACCCTGCCACCCTTTTTACCACCATGCGCCTTGCGTCAATTTGCCGCCTTGAACTTTCCATTCTCCTGCGGCAAAAATCCAATTTTTTCCGATTTCGATGCGTTTTTGAAGTCATCCTCAAACAGAATTTTCGCTGTGGCTGTGGAACCCAACAAAGCAAAAGCGATAAGGAAAGCACTTATGTAATTAAAGGATGTTGATAACACTCTCTTAATGATTATCTCTCCTTAAATCGGCTAAAACAAAGGGGTAACCGGTTGGTTACCCCTTAAGAGACAAAAAGCATCAAGTGTAATCTAATCCTACGATATACTACGTGTAGCGATTTAACCGTCTTATTGAGTGACCGGCTTCTTAAGATTTCCCCACGTTGTCGTGAGTTTATCTTTAGGGGTAACAGCACGGACACCGACGAAGGTCAGGTCCCCAAAGATACAGACGGTGTTATCATTCTCAAAGGACGACGCCCAAGAGATGGCACCCGTTCTGCCCTGTCCCACTGCTTCATCGAAGTCTTCGACAGTTGAATCAAATCCCCAAACCACGCCATCGATCGGAGGCAGAAGCTCCGGGGTTTGTGCGGTTTTGAATAGGGTATTGAAATTTAACCTGCCTTCCATCGTGAGTCCGTCTCCGGTTTTTACCGCTCTGAGATTGTCTGAGCACTCTGGATCGAAGAGATTCCGGTCGCCCAAGACCGCATTCTGACCGTTGTTCTCAAAGCAGGCAGGTTTTTCGGTTCCTGCGCCTGTCCACGGCTTCAACCAGTAGAAGTGATCGCCCGGCGAATAGAGACAGTGTACAGCCGGCGGACGGAGCGCTGCGAGGTCTCGGTCATCGTTGCCTCTCGGCACCTTCGGGGCATCGTGTTGGTAATCAAACTCCCACCACAGCTGGAAGGTATGTGGCGCCGTTGGTCCCGCTTTGCTATCAACTTCGCCGCTTTGCAGGTTGTCATGCACGACATCATCAATAACTCTAGCGGTATAGTAGAGCCACTCTTCGTCGAACAGGAACGCAAATTCGACACTTAGGTCACTGTTATCGTCAATAACACCACGACTGATTCGGTTTGGCGAGGTCTCATCAAAGAGAAACCAATCCGGCGTATCCTCCGGTTTCATGTGCATATCGGCAGCTTGAGCGTCCGCCCAAATCTCGTTCCATTGGTCTTCATCATTGTTTCCATCAATTTCCGGGGGCTTATCAACGAAGAACGCCTTCGCTTGACCGCCGGAGTGTGCAAATACAGCTGTTACAGAAAACAGCATTGCGAGTGCCATCGTACATAGGATAGCATTCTTAAGCATAATGTTATCTCCTTCAAATTTTAAGTGTAAAGTAAGAAAATGGGGCTAAGCCCCTATTGTTTTTGGGAACACCGATCCCAAAGCTGTTGCGTCGCTGCGACACCTACGGAATCCTGCGTCCCCTATCGCGTTATGCGTAACTAAACGATCCGGTTATAGTCCCCGTCTCGCGTTCAACTTAATGTTGCCCCAGGTCATAGGAAGCTTATCCTGGGGGCTCACAGCACGCACCCCAATGAACTGGAGGTCGCCGTAGATACAGACACAGTTATCATTCTCAAAGGATGACGCCCACGAGATAGAACCCTCTCGAGCCTCGGCTGCATCTTCAAAGTCATTCATCGTCGAGTCAAATCCCACGACGACTCCATCAATCAATTCTTGGGCAGCGATGGTCGAGTTTTCCATTCCCTCTTTGTAGTTAAGCGCGACCTCAATGATAAAGCCATCATCGGTTTGGGTCGCCGCTGTATTCGATGTGCAATCTTCATCAAAGATATGTTGATCGCCGAGCACCGCGTTCTGCCCATGATTCCACCAACATACAGGTTCGGTAGTGCCAGGTCCCGACCACGGTTTAAGCCGCCACCAGTGATCACCGGGCTGCGGTTTGCAGCAGTCCACTTGCGCTAGGTCTCGGTCGTCATTCCCCCGCGGCACCCGACAAGCATTATGCTCCCAGTCGAACTCAAGCCACAATTGATCGGTATTCGGTGCGACGGGTCCGCCCTTGGCTTGCACTTCGCCGCTGTTGATATCGACCGGCAAATCCGCGTCCTTAACCACACCGACATAGTAAATACGTTCTTCATCAAAGAGGAACCCGAAATTGTTGCTCAGGTCCTCGGCATCTTCAATAACACCACGACTGACTCGGTTAGGCGAGGTCTCATCAAACAGAAACCAATCCGGAACCCGTTCGGGATCCATGTGCATATCAGCAGCCTGATATTCAGCCCAATGTTCTTCATACTGTTCATCAACCTGGCCATCAATTACGGGGGGCACATCCGTGAAGAAAGCCTTCGCTTGACCGCCCGAATGTGCAAAAACAAGCGATGTAGACAACAACATCGCTAACACTATTACACACAGAACAACATTCTTAAGCACAGTTTATTTCCTCCGTTTTTAATGTAAAATCATGAAAAACTAAGTTAGCTCTGCACCTGATATTGTATTTACTGTTGAAAATTTTTCAGTCAGACAGAATACAACCCAAGGAATAATTATAGCAAAGTTTAGAATTAATTGAACACTCTGCACCGGCGCAGTTGAAAGCAGCGCCTACCATACATGGGGAGCGAAAGTGTCTATTTATTTTTAGAATTCACTATAATACTGCATCTGATCTGCTGACGCGCGCCGAAGAGGTATTCAGGACACACATTTTTCAAAGCTGGGCGATCACCCCTGTGATAGCCCAGCTAAAGTTCTTTCCTATGGGATATTGGGCACACCGTCTACTACTTTGCTTTCAGTTCACCCCAAACGGTTGCCAACTTGCCCCTCGCCTCTACAGAGAAGGGGTTACCCCCAGGGGTGGTGACAAACACATCATCAACCCTAATCTTACCGTCAATCGTTCCGAAAGCGATACGTCCTTGACCTTTACTATTGATGTCTTTCTTACCTAAAGCTTCAAGGTCAACAATCGGCTCGCCATAATTCCCCGCCAGCACCGACCCCGCATTCTCTGTCAGATATATGGTATAGGTGTTCGGGGCGTTTTCGATTTTGAGATAATAATCGGTTCCGCCGTTGAGTTTTGTCTTGGTCTCGGTCTCCTCAAATGGCTTAACAATTGTCCGTATATCACGCTGGACAACTGCACCCCCATCCGGTTTGTTGAGCCACCAATAAATCACAATGCGGCGTCCGCTGTCTTGCATCCGTTTGGGCAGGTCGCCAGCGGGAGAAAAGTTTCCGCCCTGTGACCCGTCGCTATGAAACCGCCAGAAGATGGCTGGCTGCGAATTGCCCGCCGGAGTGATCTTGGCGTAGAACCAATAGTCATTCCATTCTGGGTCCCAATGGGCATCCGTCACCATGATTAGGCTTTTATCGCCCGACGTATTTACCAATTCTCCGCCTTGAATTGCCCATTTGCCAAGGGCAACATGCCACTTTCCTGACCCATCTAGCTTCCCGCCCTTGAAACTATCTTCAAACAGGATTTCTATGGCGTGAACGAAACTCGGTGTGATAAGTGAGAAACTCGTCAAAACTGCGATTGCAACAAACAGGTATAGTTTGGGCAAATTGTTAGTTTTATGCACGGCCAACTCTCCTTTCAAGTTTCGATTGTGACAAAAATATGTCAATTATCATACAGAAATAACATTTTATCAAGAATCTAACTTGTCTGTCAACAAAAAAATCCCATCCACCTGAAAAAAGGGATAATATAGATTACGAATTTAGTGGTACACGATTCGATTCAGATCGACACCTGAGTTGAATCGAAATTCTATTATGATGAATTTTAGAATTACTTGGACACTCTATAACCGGCGCAGTTGGAAACAGCGCCTACCCAATGGGAGACTGGATGGCGCAGTTAGAAACAGCACCTACCAAACATGGGGAGCGAAAGTGTCTACATATTTATATTGTTCACCATAATCGGCCAAAGCCG
>JAJEAL010000127.1 GCA_022822785.1 Candidatus Poribacteria bacterium | reverse complement strand
GTTTCGCTTCCGCGTCGTGAGACGATGACCAGCTCTTGGTCGGCGATTTGGGGTTGATATTCGAGCAAGCCTTCGTAGATATCTCCGAGATGGCGCACGTCGAGGTCACGGTAGGCGATCCGTTCGCCTTTTTCCGTCCGTGTCAGCAGTTCGATAACCTGTGCTATTGTATCGTCGCCAATCTCATGACGTTCAAGGAACGGATGCTGCTTCGGATTGAAAAGTCCGCCATTATACTGTGGGATGTGGTCGTCCCAACCGTCGTTGATGAGCCTAAATAGTTCTTTGAGCCGTGTCCAATAAAGGCTTACCCCCGGCGCAGGGATTATACCGTCATCCAGTTTTTCATGGATGTCGGTTGCTAGAGAGTCGAGGCTGTACTGTAGCGCGTAATCACGATTGTTGAGTGGCAGCAAGTCCCGACTTTCGGCATAGAGAACAAACAGGACACGGTACAGCAGGATCAGGGAGTTGGTGTGGATCTCACCGAGCGGCGGGTTGGTTCTATCGAAACGGTTGCGGGGATACTTGAGAAAGCCGTCAATGAGTAAACGAAGGGCATCGTAGACACGGTTCTTCAGGTCGTCGGAGACGGCGACGGTGTACTGCTGGCTCTCGGTCAATATGCGGTCGAGGAAGGATTTCCCGCTCGAATCAGGTATGAAGGCGTCACACCGAAAGAGGCAGTAGAAATAGCGGAAAATCTCTAGGTCTCGGTTTTGGGTGAGCAGTGCGGCGAGGTCTACCTCGTAGAAGCTATCGAGCCGATAACTGGTCTGACGATGGTAGAGCCGCCACTGCCTCCCGTTGGTCAAGATGCTCCAGTCTTTATCCGCCCCGCGCAAATAGCAGTCGATCTGGTAACTGGGATTTTGATTGGTGAACGGGTCCCCTCCGCCCTGACCTTTCCGGTCTAGGTTGCGTGACCACGCTTTGGCGTCACCGACAGCAAGGGCAGTTGTGAAGAATTGGTTTGTGTTGATGTGAGACTGTGCTATGTTGAGGACACTCTCCGATGCAAAGAAGGCATAATCGGGCGCTCTGGTTCCTTGTGATGTTTGGAGTGCCGGCTGTACCTCGAAAATGTGCCCTAACTGTTCAAGGAGGGGTTGGATGAATTGGCGTTCAGTTTGCGCCTCTTTGAGGTGTTCGGCATCCGATACGACAGCATCGAAGAGCTGCTTGATTGCTGCGTAGTCCGATTCGATATCGGACGCACCCACCCACTGGGGTTGTTCGACGATGAGGGAAGCGAGGTAGTAGTTTGAAAAGAGCGATCGGTTTTTGACGGCGTCGGGTAGTTGGCTCATTAGTTCATTATTATCTGAATCAGGATTCTCAGGATAGAAACCGGAACGTGAAACGGGACTATTTTAGGACGGGATAGGGTGCATTTAGCCCCAGCGGGGCGACATGTCTATAGTACACCGATAGCCCCATACCCCAAAGCCCCAGCGGGGCGACATGTGCCCTCTGTCTGAATCGCCGATTGCACTCTCCCACACGAAAGCGATTTATGCACACCCCTCATCTAATTCAGCTTTGCCCGCAGCTTCCTAAGTGCAACGAATGCGGGTTGATAATCAGGGCTTTCATATAGTGCACGCTTATAGCTGTCGATTGCCTTGCCCCATTCCAACCGATGTTCCCAAACACGGCCCAGATTCATGTGAGGATGGCACCGGGCCTCATAATCAGGGGCTTCAATGGCTTTCTCTAGCCAGGGGATAGCGGCATCATATTCGCCCATCTGAATTAAACACGCACCGATATCGTTGTACGGGTTGCCAAAATCAGCATCTAGACGGATTGCTTTGTGGCACTCATCAATAGAATCTTGATAACGGCCCATCATGCTGTACGTCCAGCCGAGCCATGTGTGCGCTTTCGCAGTGGGATGGAGCGCAATCGACTTCATGTACAACGCAATGGCGCGTCCAAACTCGCCACGCATCTGATGTGTTTCTCCCTCAAGCAGGTAAAGCAACGCTTGTTCTCTCCGTTCAAGTTCCTCTTCATTCACAGCAAGCTCCTTACCTCATCCGTAGGTTAAGTATCGTCCAAGTGCGCGTTCCCTTCAGGACGCTACGACCCGGCAGCTTCTTCACTGAAGCAGCTTATCTAATTCCTCCACGTCTGTCGTCGGTGCTTGGCAGGTGTAGTTCTCGCACACATAGATCGTCGTCTTGCCATCAACCCGGGTTTTACCGTCAAAAAGAGGAATGAAATCACTTACAGCCGCTCCGTCGCTCGCCAACGCGACCAGCTTGTTGGGAATGAAACGGCTATGAATCGCACCTAACGCAGCCTTGGTATCCCCACTCTCCCGCTGACCAACGATCGCAATCTCTTTCGGTGTGGACAGCAGAAAATCAAGTTCACAAAGCATCTGCGCTGAGCCGCTAGGCGAATGCTCGATTTGGCGATAATAGACATCAAGGGTAGTTTCCACTTTTTCGCGGAAATCTGGCCGATTCAAGAACCGGTCAAGCCGCAACAAATTATGGAGTGCCATGGATACACCGGATGGGGTTGCGCCATCATATCCCGGTTTCGATCGCACGATAAGGGTTTCATGGTTCTTACTCGTAAAGAAGAAACTACCATTGGCTTCATCCCAAAACTGCTCGATCATAATCTGATTCAGGCGTTCCGCCTCTGTCAACCACTCAACCTCGAAGGTTGCCTCATAGAGATTGATGAGACCGGTAACAAAGTACGAATAATCCTCAAGATAGGCGTTCAGATGGCTTTTTCCGGCACGGTGTGTACGAAGCAGCAGCCCACTGTCTTGAGAAAGTTCTGATAAAACGAATCGTGCGGATTTTTCTGCAGCCTCTTGATAGCGTTCATCGCCGAGAATCTGATATCCCATCGCCATGCTCCGAATCATCAAACCGTTCCAACTGGTGAGAATCTTGTCATCCAAGCCGGGTTTAATCCGTTGTTCGCGCACCGCAAAAAGCGTCTCTCTGCCTTCAGCGAGTATCCGCTCTAACTCCTCCACATCCATACCCAACTTTCTAGCAAACAGATCCGCCGGCGTCTGGACATGCAAGATGTTTTTGTGTTCAAAATTGCCATGCTCAGTAACATCGTAATACTCGCAGAAAATCTTGGCTTTCTCTGTCCCAAGATGCTTTTCGACTTCGTCTAGATCCCAGACAAAAAACTTGCCTTCAACCCCTTCACTGTCCGCATCCTGTGTGGAGTAAAATCCACCGCTTTCCGCATCGTACATCTCGGCTAGCACATAATCAAGCGTTTCGGCAGCAATTCGGCGATAGAAGGCTTTTCCCGTTGCCTGATACGCTTCCAGATAAGTCACGCTCAATAGAGCGTTGTCGTAGAGCATCTTCTCAAAGTGCGGAACGAGCCATCTCTCATCAACTGAGTAACGATGAAATCCGCCACCGAGTTGGTCATACATGCCACCGTACGCCATCTTTTTCAACGTGATTTCCACCGTTTCAAGGGCGTTGGAGTTACCGGTCCGATGCCAGTGCCGCAACAGGAGCGAGAGGCCCATGCTCGGGGGGAACTTAGGCGCCTCTCCAAACCCGCCGTTATGATAATCAAATCGAGATCTATAATCCTGATATGCCCGATCTAGCATCTCAGCTGTCAACTGATGACCATGTCCTTCCATCGCGGATAAACGATCCAGGTTGGTGAGAATCTGATCCGCTTGCTGCGCTACCGCGTCGGGACGCTCCCGGTACGCCTCCGCAACACCGAGCAACACACGGGGAAACCCCGGCCGACCGTAGCGGTTATCGGGGGGAAAATAGGTGCCACCGTAGAACGGCTTGAGCTCCGGCGTCAGAAACATAGTCATGGGCCAACCGCCTTGTCCCGTAAGCAGCTGGACAGCGTTCATGTAGATTTCATCCAAGTCTGGACGCTCCTCGCGATCGACCTTGATGTTAACGAAATGCTGATTCATGACCGCGGCAATCTGTTCGTTTTCAAAGGATTCATGCTCCATGACATGGCACCAGTGACAAGCAGCGTAGCCGATGCTCAATAGGATGGGCTTGTCCTGCTGTTTAGCTAGCGCGAGTGCTTCCTCTCCCCACGGATACCAATCGACAGGATTGTGCGCGTGTTGCAGGAGGTAGGGACTCGTTTCGTTGATGAGTCGGTTGGTGTGCTTCGGATTATCAGACATTATTTTTTCCCTTCTATTATGAATCAATGCCCTTCACGTTTCTATTTCGATAGTTGTCCCTGTTTTTTATCAAACTCCAATATTTCTAAGTCGATCTGCGTACCCCTAGACCGTCTCTGCACCCGACAATCATTCTAAGGACGACCCCCTTTTTTGTCAGGCGTATAATGGCATGACGTGAAACGCAAGCAGTGAAGCGTGCGATTTTATCTGACCCTTCATTACTGCGTCGCTCGTCTATCTCTGTAAAATTTCAGTGCGGGCTTGGTGTCATCTGTCTGTCATTCATCCGGTTCAGATTCAGACGACGATGATTTCCCACCAAACTTCACGCCGGACATCTCCGCAGCAACGGCGACCTCACGCACAATCTGCAGTGTGAGGTCCGCCAAGTTCTGTGCAAACACCTGATTGTTCTGCTTAGATTCCACTGAGTCACGGTAGCGTGTGCCGCGCTGCTGCCCAGATAACCGATGGTTAGCAATGCCAAGTGCAGTGGTAACAAGCTCGACCGGTACGTGGAGCGGGTCTGGCGACGCCATTTCCGTTGATTGTTCATCTGCATCGCTTGCTTCAACGGAATCACCTGCCAGAAACGCTTCCTGGTGAGATTCTATCTGCTCCAAAATCTGTTTAGCAGCCATCTGTTCCGCCCAGCGCTTAGATCCACGAATTGGTGCTGGTGTGGTGTAAGTTGTCTCGCCATACTTAACCGTAACAATCCAGCTCGGTTCATTGGGTGTCCCACACTGATCTGTTTCATAGGTGAGATTTCCTAATGCGCGTTTTTGACAATACTGTTGCAAAAGACCTTTGTAGTTTTCAACCGTCGTGTTACTGACCGCTTCCGACATTTACACCTCCCCAAATCGGGTATACCTCTGTGTCTCCATTGATGGAAGTGAACAGATTGGTTCAATTTCTGCCCAGTTCGATGATGTTGTAGTGTATCAGAAATTAGAGACAAACTCAAGGACTTTCCGTTTTGGCGTATTTAGTGCTAATCGTGGATGACTGAGCGCTGTAGGTTCAGATTGCGATGCAATGGAATTCCCAATCTATAGGGGCTTGGCCCCTCCCAAAATACTCTCGGCACGGGTTTGACTACGAGCAACTAGGCTTAAATTAACAGATTCTTAGGGAACTATTTATCCAATTTTCATAGCTTTTCTAACAGTTTAATTCATTTTAATGGTTGCATAGTCTGAAAATTTTTGCTAAAATGTAATATTAATGTAACATTGACATTACAAAGGGCATAGCAATTCCTGCCAGTTATTTGCTTTGAATCCCAATTTTATCGGGGCTGCCCCCGGATAAAATTGGGATTAAGTCTGTAGGAAATATGGCTCATTTGTATTTGTAGATACTCAACATTTAATAACCTATCAGGAGGTTGCTTAATAATGAGAGCACCAAGTTTATTAATCTGCACGCTTATGGCACTTTGCGTCATCGGTATAGCTTCTAGCAGCTTTGCTGCGATTACCGAGGTCGTCATCAGCGCGGAGACGATTAGAGATTTTGGCGAAACTTCGCCACAGAACACCGCATTTGCACGAGATGCCGACGCCTCTAACGGCTTAGCCTTCCAATTTATCGGTGGTGCAGTGAACCCACCTGTTGAGGCACCACCCGCATACTGGGAAGTCGAGTTCTGGTGTGAAGAAGGCACCTACTACGTCTGGGCGAGAGGGAAAAGTAATGGCGACACCGGTACTGATGCCTTCTGGCTGCAGTTTGACAACCAGATCGGCACCCTCGAGCACACCGCGGATCCGGACTTTCTAGGCCGTGGATTGGGCAACTGGCGTGACGTTTTCGACGCTGGCATTTACAAGTGGATTAGCCAAGGTGTGCCGCCGGAAACAACTGTCGAGTGGGAAGCTAGAGAACGAGGGCTCCACCGGGTACGTTCCTCTCCCAGACAAGCTCCCCATTCGCTTGATCAGCTGCTGTTGAGTCAAGATCAGGACGAGCGGCCGGACGACGACCCCTGGGAAACCGAATTTCCAAGAAAAAACCCACGTTCCGTTGAGAGCAAAGGTAAGCTCGCAACCACTTGGGGCATACTGAAAAGCGGTGGAACCCCGGCAGTCACCCGCTAGAGTCATCCATGTGGTGTAAGTGTGGCGGAGTTGAAAACCTATTATCGCGTTCCATTACGCTTACACCATCATTTCCATCAATCCCTTATCTCTTTGAAAGGAGTTTATCACTTTTGGAAAGGAGCTAATAATGTCACGCAAAGGTATTATCACCCTATTCGGAATTTTAGTTCTCTTGTTTATCGGTTCGGCATACGCCCAGGTACCCATGGCATCCTTCCTCTCCGACCGCACCGGTGACGATGAGGTTTATCTCCTGTACGACGACGGCGAGGTTAAACAACTTACAAACAACAAAGCCAAGGTGTTTACCCCTGAGTGGTCGCCCGATGGCAAATACATTGTTTTCGACACCAATGTGCGCGGTGCCGAGAACTTCGACCTGTTTCTGATAGACCTCACCGACCCACTGAAACCGAAACAGGTAGACCTCACCGGACCGCCAGACGGACCGGGAGTCAAGCTGTCCGCCCCCCGATGGGCACCAACCGGCGATCCGCGAATCCTTGTTTACGCCACAGGATTACCCAACCCCGACAACTGGGACGTGGGAATGCTCACGCTAGATGCAAGAGGCAAAGCGGACGTTCTAATTAACATCACAAACGCAGACGGCGAGGGAATCGGGCAAGATCAGGAAGGCTCTTGGTCCCCTGATGGCACCAAGATTGTTTTCGAGGGCGAACGCAACAAATTCAAAGATAGAGCCCAGATGGATATTTTTATTGCCGATGCGGAAATACGTGGTGCAGGAGAAAACCAGATTAACCTGACGAACCATGAGGCACCGGACCAACGGGCTCGCTGGTCGCCAGACGGAACAGCCGTCGTGTTTCAATCGAAGCGAGATGGTAACTGGGAAATTTACACCGTCGGCATCGATGGTGAAAATCTGACACGCATCACTGAAAACGATAAGACCGATAGAAACGCTGAGTGGTCCCCGGGGGGTATCGTCTTTGAAAGTCAACGCGATGGAAATTACGAGATTTACAAGTCCGACCCCGATGGGAACAATCAAATCAATCTCAGCAACCACGAAAAAAGTGACCAGAAACCGATTTGGTCAACCAAAGGGACACGAATCTTGTTTGAGTCCAAAAGGGACGGGAAGCGTGAGATATATTTCGTGCAAGCCGATGGAGCAGGACTGAGAAACCTCACCAATCATGAGGATAACGATACAGATGCCCGATGGAATCCGGTCTATGAACTCCGTTCAGTTGAACCCCAAAACAAGCGCTTCACCACCCTTGGCGACATCAAACGTACCAGTCTGATGCAAAATTTCCCCAACCCGTTCAATCCTGAAACCTGGATACCCTACTATCTCGCCGATGCCGCTGCGGTCACCCTCCGAATCTACAACGTTAAGGGTGAGTTAATCCGGTCTATCGACGTTGGGAGACAGGCAGCAGGCACTTACACGAGCAAACAGCGTGCCGTCTACTGGGACGGGAAAGATGACACCGGACAAGCCGTGGCAAGTGGGGTCTATTTCTATCAGCTTCTCGCTGACGATTTCTCCGAAACTCGACGGATGGTCGTAATGAAATAAGAGCATTTCGAGGTCACTAGTTTGCTGTCGGGCGCATTCTTCACTATAGCTTTTACGTTCATCCCCACTCATCAACCTTTGCCAATTGTCTCGCATCATTGGGTTGAGTGTCGGTTGAACGAGTCATCGGACATTTTTTTAAGTTGCCCCAGACTAGGTTCTGTTGACATTTCATTGTGGCCAGATAATAGAGA
>JAJEAL010000019.1 GCA_022822785.1 Candidatus Poribacteria bacterium | reverse complement strand
TCTGTATTTTGAAAGTAGGATTGTCCAAAAACTTATTTTAAGGTGTTTTCAATCCTCAGATAAGTTTTTGGACAATCGAAAATCAATTGTTAAATCAGAGGGAGGTTGGGTATTGTGTTCCTTGAAGAACAGATGGACTGCCTCCTCTAAATTGGATTCATCGCCAAAATAGTAATTGTCAAACACCACCTGTTTCATATGCTCCCAAAATCGCTCAATTAAAGAGAGTTCAGGGCAATACTTGGGCAACCATAACACGAATACACGATGCGCGTATTCTGCCAATAGACGTGCAATCAATGGAGTGTGGTGATAGCTGACACTATCGAGGACAAGCACCAAAAAATCAGTGGGATAACTTTCGGTGAACAGTTTGACCAAGAACGTCTCCATTGCCCATTGGGTCTTACGGGTAGACACTTGGTAATCCACACGATTCGTGGCGAAGTTCAAGGCACCAAAAAGGTGCAGTTTCTTATTCGCACCCGGTGCGGGAATCGTTACTTGTTGCCCTTTGAACATCCACATTTTGCGTAGGGGTGGGTGCAAATGCACCTCACATTCATCAATATAGAGCAACTCAAACTGATAGCGACAATCTACTGCGTTTTTTTTAGAAACTCAAGTAATCGTTTCTTTTGAGAAACTTCTTCTGGGTCTTGCTTATGCTCAAGGGTATGCTTAGGTTTACGATAAACAATATCATGTTTCCGCATCAGGTCATGAAGATAGATGGGCGAGAGTTCGACGCCGGTTTGCTCAACCAAATACTTCTGAAGCCGCTCGACTGACCACACACTGAAGCGATACCCCAACTCACGAGGGTCGCTGGCTACCGCTTGTTTGAGTGTAGCGATATATTCAGCGTTGGCTTTGGCGGGGGCCCCGGATCGGGGTCTATCCTCAATGCCAATGATACCTGACTCTTGGTAGCGTTGAATTTGATGAAGCACTGTCTGCCGGCTTACGCCGAGTAGCGTAGCAATCTCAGGTGCGGATAAGCCTTCGTGGGACATCCGAATCATAATCGCACGGACTCTCACACGCGGTTTAGGGTGTGTGCTAATGACCTGTTGGATTTCGGTCAGTTCCGAATCTGATAAAGGGTGAACTTGTTTGGGGCGTTTCATCATATCCCTCCTCTTTATGCGAAAACGGTAAAAAGAAGGATACTATCGTCAAACTCCATTGTCCAGAAATTAATCTGAAATCACTTAGGAGATTTTTTTCGCACTTTTTTCGCAAAGCCGAAAATAAAAAAGCGAATGCACAGAACCATTCGCTTAATACAATCCTAATCTCCTCCTATTTTTCCGTTGACTTGTTTCCTGATTGCTTGTATCATCTGTTCAATGTAAACGCCAAATTGCTTTCCGTCCTTTTTTATTAAACTTACGCAGCACATTCATAAGTCCCTCTGAACCCCCCCCCTGACAAGCGGGGAAGCGAAGGGGCCCCTTGTCTTTCCCCCCTTCGCAAGGGGGTTCAAGGGGGGTTGGGGATTTAGGGGGTTAAAAAAACAAAAATCTACCCCCTTGTGCTAAATTTGCGTAAGCCCTCTTTTAATCATTTTGACAAAAAGAGTCTATACATGACAGAAACCGATCTCTGCTACCTATCAGCCCTGCAACTGCGGGACCTATATCAGAAAGGCGAGGTATCGCCCGTCGAGGTGACGGAGGCAGTACTCCGCCGCATGGATGAGCTGAACCCCACCCTCAACGCCTTCATCACAACGACGCCGGAACTCGCGCTCAAGGGAGCGCACGCCGCCGAACAAGCCTATCAGACCGACCAATCGCCACCCCCGTTGGCGGGCATCCCCTTCTCGATAAAAGACCTTGTGCCAACGGCAGGGGTACGCACCACCCGCGGCTCTCTGCTTTACGAGGAGTGGGTGCCGGACTACGATGCTCCCATTGTCGAGCGACTTTACGAGGCGGGCGGTGTGATGTTAGGCAAGACCAATACCCCTGAATTGGGCTGGAAGGGTGATTCTACTAACCGGGTCATCGGCTCCACCCACAATCCGTGGAAGCACGGTCGTACCGCCGGCGGCTCTAGCGGCGGCGGGACAGCAGCAGTCGCCGCGGGGATGGGACCCCTCACCCAAGGGAGCGACGGTGCCGGCTCTATTCGCATCCCGTGCGGTTTCTGCGGTCTGTACGGGATCAAACCGTCGTGGGGGCTCATCCCGCAATACCCGCCCAGTGCGGTTGAACTGTTTTCGCACCTCGGTCCGATGACGCGGACAGTCGCTGATTCGGCACTCATGATGAATATCATGGCGGGCGACGACCCCCGTGACCGACTCTCGCTGCCCACCGAGACCGACTACTTAGCCGCTCTGAAAGGAGATATCGGCGGTTTGCGGGTCGCGTGGTCGCCCGATCTGGGCTACGCGCTCGTCGAACCGGAGGTCCGTGAAATCGTTGAAAAAGCCGCACTCCGCTTTGAAGAACTCGGTTGTCGCGTTGACGAAACGCAGCCCGACCTTGATGATCCGTGGGATTCTATTGTGCATGTTATCTGGTCATCCGCATTTGCCGGGCTATATGGCAGCGACCTTGACGCTGTTCGGGATCGGCTCGATCCGGGCTTGGTGAGAGTCATAGAGATGGGACTTCAGCTGTCGGGGGCAGAGGTCGCCATCGCCTACGCACGACGGAACGATTACTACCACGCGTGGCGTCAATTCATGGAGCGATACGACCTGTTACTGACACCCACGTTGCCTGTGACAGCGTTTAGAGCCGGCGACGATCATCCGAGCGAGATTGACGGTGAAGCGACAAGCTATATCGGCTGGACAGCGTTCACCTATCCGTTCAATATCACCGGCCAGCCGGCGGCGACCGTCCCGTGCGGTTTTGCCAGCGATGGACTGCCGGTGGGGCTACAGATTGTTGGACGGTGGCGGGACGATGTAACTGTGCTCCGTGCGTCTGCCGCCTTCGAAACGCTCGCACCGTGGGCAGACAAGAGACCTCCACTCAGTTATGGTGAATCATAAAAATAAATAGATACTTTCGCTCCCCGCGTTTGGTAGGCGCTGTTTCCAACTGCGCCGATTGGCAGCGGCTAATTGATTCTAACATCTACTATAAATGAACCCATGAACCGATTATGGTGAATTAGAAAAATAAGTAGACACTTTCGGCCCTGGTAGATTTTCGTACCCGGTAGGTGCGGTTTCCAACCGCACCCGTTTGGAGTGTCTCATTAATTGTAAGGTTCACCATAATTAATCTGCAGCCTCTTCATCTTCAGGTGCCGACTCTACCCCCGCCAACGCTTCCGTAGCCTGTTTCGCGGCATCTGTCGTCGGATCCCGTTTGATTATCCGATTGAGATGTAGAATCGCGTGTGGGTCTCCCGCTCTCGCAAGGTCCAACGCCTCCGCAAATACCTTCTCCCCAAAGCTCAAATCTCTTGGAACGATGGGATGGTCCAAATTCTCCCAGTAATACTTCAAGTCGTCCGACTCCCAACCCTTGTACACATCCTCCCACAGAAGCTCGCTAGAACTGTTGAGGTGCGGCTGCAGCATGTGCTCCGCGATGGGGTCACCGAGCGCATGATACCGGTTGTCCAGTGAAACGCGGAGTTTATCCTCTGTATAATTGGGCAGCGCCTGATGTATCGTCAACGCCAAAAAAATTAAGGAATCGCCAATTTCGTAGTCCGTGGTGTGCCATTCCCCTTCGATTTCGTCGGGGAGAATCCGCTGAGCACCCGCACCGAGCGAAAAATGATGGTCGAGAACCTTGCCGACCTTGTGCGATCCCGGTATCAACGCCAACCCACCCAGTTCTATTGGACAATCACCCACAGGTGCCCAACAGGTATAGGTCTGAAAATTACCTTGGAAGTGCACAAAATCTTGGTGTATCGGCGTGGTATGCTCCGTATACTTCGGAAACCATAAACGGGCAATCTTCTGCGGATGCGGCAGCACCGGGCTGCCAATCACCTTCTCCATCATGTCAATCACTTCGGGCCAATGCCCCGATCGGTGAAAGGCTTCCAGCTTATAAACCTCATGATAGACATCGGTGTACTCGGCGTTCCCCTCGGTGCATTGACGTGAAATGTCGGCGATACCGTCCATCGGGTCGCTCCCCGCGACAAGCCAGCCCCCCGTTTGGATGACTGTCATCATCTCTCGCCGCAGGTCTAATAGTTTATCCGGATCTTGCAGTCTCTTGAAGAAGAGGTAGCCTTCATCCTGAATCCGGCGCTGAAGTTCTTCGGAATCGTCCATTGCGTCGTTGGAGACTCTCAACTCTTTTAATTGGGTAGCCATGTTTCCCTCCCTTATCTGCCTTGCCGGCAGCTATGTTGCAGCATTGCGTATATTAGACAGATTCTGATGCACCGTCTCCCATACCTCATCGACGGTAATCAATTTCATACAGATATTGTTTTTACACTTGTTCGTAAACTGTTTACACGGATTACACGGGACATGATGGCGGATGGTCGTATGGATCGGATCAAGCGGTTGAAAACGGATGTGATCGCCCGGTCCAAACAGTGCCACCGTCGGTGTGTGCATCGCTGCAGCGACATGCATCGGTCCCGTATCGTTGGTAACAAATAGATCGCACCGTTCAATTAGCGCCGCCAACTGACGGATACGCAAGTTGCCGGCGAGCGAAATCGCCTCGGTCGTCATCAGATCCGCTACCTCCTGGACCAATTCCCCCTCGTGCGGTCCCCCGAATAGGAGCACCTGTGCGTCAAACTGCTTCGCTGCACGATCGCCGATAGCCGCAAAGCGGTCAGGCATCCACTCCCGTAACTGCCACCCCGCCCCCGGAAACAGTCCAACCATCGTCCGATTATCATCAACCCCCTTGGTCGCAATAAGGTCACCGGCGAAAGACCGGTCCGCGTCCGTGATAAACAGCGCTAACGTCCGATCCGTTGCGTCTATTCCGACTGCGTGCAGCAGCTCAAAGTAACGATCGATAGCGTGCGCGGACGTAATCCGACCGGCACGGATGGCTTTGGTGCTGCGGTCTGGCACACGCACACTGCACAACAACCCATTCGGTTGGTGATACCCGACCCGACACTTTGCGCCGCTCAGATACGCAAGCAGACTCGTGCGAAATTTGCGTTGGAAATCTATCGCTAAGTCAAAATCCCGCTCCCGCAGCAGGCGGATAACTCTCCGCATCTCACCGGTGTCCTTGCCCTTCTCTTTCCGGTCAAACGGGATCACCTCGTCTATATGCGGATTTTCCGTGAGCAGATCGGCCGACTGTTTCGCCACCAACATCGAGATATGTGCTTGCGGGAAGTGCCGCCGCACCGCACGGATCGCCGGCGAAGTCAGGACAATATCACCAAGTGAGCTGAGACGAATGAGGAGGATGTTTTTCATGATACTGTCAATTCTTAGGGTGTGCTAAAAATCTTACAGTGAGCAAATCTACTGTTGACTCGTTGACAGATTTCTAGTCGCTTATCTGGGTTGGTAAAAAATCAATTGATTGTTAAAATCCTCACGGTTTAACTGTTGTTGATCGCCCCACCTCAGAATTCCTTATATTTTAAACTTGACTTGAGGTGTTGATGTCGAGGCATTTCGGCATGGCAACGGATACACAAGGCACGAAGGTTTTCTTCTTTGTTATCGTGTTTCAACCCGTTAATGTGATGAACCTCCAGAAATTCTTTCCTCCCTCTAAGATCGATGCTGCACTTTTCGCACTTCCACCCCATCTTTGCCCTATAATTGGAAGAGATCTGATCCCAATCACGTGAATATATATTTACAGGAGCTGTAAGATCATCATCTGTTGGCTTGTCTATTATTTGGACACCATACTTCTCAAAGAACGCCTTCAAGTCGAAAGATTCTCTAATTTCGTTCTGTTGAGTTTTTTGCCCCCGATAATTTTTGTAATCCAGTTTGTCTAAGCACTTCTTGCATACGTATAGTCTGCGCTCAACTCTTTCTCCTTTGTCATGAATCCTACCTCCCACAAGGAAATTGACAACAAACATTCCATCTGTCCGAGTCGCAACCACGTATCTATCATACCTATTCTGGGACCTCATAGTTTTTAGGATAGAACAATCAGCAACATGGAACTTGCATAACTGCTCGGGGGCAACCAATTCGTCGATGTCAACCAACTTATCTGAGCCAAACACATATTGGTCTCGGATATAAACGACAACTTTTCGCCCTTCATATTCAAGTGTTCCATCGGGAGCGATTATAATTTCCTCCGGTGGAATTTCTATTCCCTCTCCATCTAGCTCAATGTCTATGGGATCCCAATTTCCTCCGGAGTTCCATGAGATTAGTTCAGCACCCATCTGCTGACGTAATTGATTTAATGCAACATGCTTTAAGAAATCTGGTAGTCTCATTCTTTCTTAATCTCCTCTATAATGTTGACAATTCGTTCTTCTGATTTCGTCCTTACCCGAAACTCCACCCGTCTTGATGCCTTCCTATCTTCTATGCCATTAACAGTGATTGGCTTGCTGGAGGATAAACCGTTCGCGGTCAAGTGAAGTTTTAACCAATCCCGAATTTCTTGACTCTCTCCAATTGTTTGCAACACATATTTAAGAACGCTTCTGGTACGTCCCTGCGAAAGTTTCATATTCTCGATATAAGCTTCTTCAGGACTCGTGTCTTCTTTCCATTCGCTTGAGGTGTGTCCTTCAATCCGAATCTCTGCAATCTCATTTTTGTATTTGGGTTGCCTTAAAATTTTGATATAACGTGGGAAGAACTCATCCAATATCTTCTTAAATTTTAAGCGAACGTCTATTGAGCCTGGTTCAAATAGTACGTCAGGTTCTTTGAACCGAATCGTAAGAGTTTTGTCATCCAAATCAGCGTTCCACCTCTTGAGATCCTCTTTGAATGCTGCGTCAAGGTCGGCGTATAAATCTAACTGCATTTGTATATAGGCAACGGCAATTGCTTTAATCTTTTCTGTCTCGTCTTTGACATGCAGCATATAACTGATTGCAATAAAAAGGAAAATCACCATCAGACCCGCCATCATATCGGAGATCGAAATCCAATGTTCCTCAGTATCCTGTTCTTTGGTTGCTAGGATATCTTCGTTCATTGCACTTCTCTACCGGTATTGTTAGTATCAAGGCGCTTTGCTATTTGAACCACGTTACGGAGTTGTTCCGTTAAGGGAGAATAGTCACTAACAAATCGTCCTGATAGACTGGTTAGCTGACTGCCTAATGAGTCTAGTGCTTTTGTGAGTTCCTCTTGAAGTGCCGCATCCAAAATCTGAATTTGCTGGGTTATACGTTCTCCGTTTTCTCGGAAAATGCGCTGGGTTTCCGCGCTTAATTGTCTTGATTGGACTTCCAACGTGTTTTCCAATCTTTGGTTGGTGTCCACTAAGGTGTTTTCCAATCCTTGATGCGTACTTCGGATAACCCCTTCAATCCGTCCAGTGAAATTCTCTAAAGCTTCTCTTTGTCTTATCATGTCTGCGTGTGAATTGTCAATGCTTTCTCTTACCATGCTTGAGAACTCATTTAATGCTTCTCGCTGGTTTTGCATAGAAGCGTGTGAATTATCAATTGTTTCTTGTACTACAGTTGAAAAATCGTTGCTCAGTGTCTGTAGTCGTTGGCTTATATTTCCTGCCATTGCCTCAAGTTGTCCCGATTGAGTTCGCAACGTGTTTTCTAACCCCTGGTTCGTTTCTGTTACAATGGAGTGGAGTTGTTGAGACTGAGATGCGAAAGAATCTGTTAACCCTTGAAATGTGCTATTGATAACTTGTTCAATCCGTATGGTAGTTCTCTCAAAGATGTTCTCAGTTTGCTCCTGTATGTGACGGCTTGTGTTTTCAACCATTATTTCAAGTTGTTGGGATTGATTTGCTAATGCTTCTCGTTGTCTCTCCATTGAATCGTGGGAGTCGTCAATTGTTTGTCTTACGACGACTGAAAAATCATCGCTTAGTGTCTGTAGTTGCCCACTTACACGTCCTACCATTGCCTCAAGGTGTTCCGATTGAGTTTGTAGCGTGTTTTCTAACCCTTGGTTTGTTTCTATTACAATGGATTGGAGTTGTCGAGACTGAGATGCTAAAGAGTCTTTCAACCCTTGAAATGTGCCATCAATAACCTCTTCAATCCGTATGGTAGTTTGCTCGAAGATGTCCTCAGTTTGCTCTTGTATGTGACGACTTGTGTTTTCGACTGTCCTCTCAAGTTGTTGGGCCTGATTTGTTAATGCTTCTCGCTGGCTTTGCATAGAAGCGTGGGAGTCATCAATTGTGCTTCTTACCACGGCTGAAAAGTCATTGGTTAATTGATTTAATCGATCTTCAATGATTGGAAATGCGCTGCGAGCATTGTTTGCTAAGTTCTGAAATGCTTCGAGGTTGTCTTCAAACAGACCTATTTGATGTTGAATAGCCTCAAGTATAGGATCAAGTCTTTCCGAACTTGAAACGATAGCCTCACTCCGTTTAGCAATGATCTCCAGTGATTCACGTGATTTTTCTATGCTTGCCGCTGCAACCTGAAACTGGGCAGCCAATTCATCCATTTGTTGACGATACTGTTCCTGCCATTCATTGATCCTCCCGACCGCCTCGTTTAGTTGCTTAAAATTCTCTCCAAACTGTTCATTGATTTTCGCGTTAAAATCCCTCATGACCTCTTCAAGTGCTTCGATCAAAGCCTTTGTATTATTCTCAGCCATCTGCTCCGCAAATTCGTTAAAAGCACGAATCAGATCATCCTGCTTATCTGAGAAGGTAGTTCTCAATTTTTGCAACTGAGTCAATACGGTGCTGTCACCTTCTCCTGTTAATGATTTTTCGATAGAGCGAAGGGTTTCTCTGGTTTCTTGCCCTTCTTCTTTTTCAACAGTTAGGATATTCTGTAGCAACTCCGCGAGGTCGTCAACTGTTGCACCTGTATAAGTCTCCTCTGATGCAGCTTGGCTTTTTCGATTATTTAGAGCAGACCATTTGAGGGTGATTGAGCCTATAATTCCTAAAATAGAAGTTACAAATGCAAACTTCAGTCCATTCAGTAATTGTGGGACACTCGCTTTAATATCATTTGTGTCGAATTCAAAAAGCGCGTAAGTAATACCCGCAAATGTTCCAAGTACTCCAATAACAGTTACAATCGAGGCAATGGTGTTGACCTGCTGATGACGAATTTTCCAAAACCGAAAAATTGCCCCAACCATGATAATTACGAAAATACAAAAAATGACGATTAAGGCTATGCCCATATAGGTAATTTCCTCCGTTTCAATCTATACCTTGTGCCGAGCAGTCAATGCTTCTTTAGGTAGAAACTCTACCACGATACACTATGTTATCATTTATTGTATCACGTTCCGACCTTTCAGAGCAACAGTGATCTTTTGCAATGTGTCAGAAGATACATTGGGCAGGTGTTGGGAGACGGTGCGGTTTCCCTGATTACAGCAAGCCCTACCTACGAATCGACGCACTAAGGTTTATGGTAGATGAGTGTGTCCGGAAAAAATCTCGCCCAAGCCCCCGCATTGGAAACAAATACATCAGGGACACGTTCAAGTGATTCACCCGTTTTCGGGTTCAAGAGCATCTCCTCCGAAAGCGCCCATACCGTTCGGGTACGCCGATCCCTAACCTGTTCAAACGTCCCTTCAAATTGATGGTTCTTCCGCTTATAAACACGAACTGCGTTTGAATCTGGACTCGCAATCAGCACAATTGGAACGCCGTCAAGGGAATCGTTGATAACCTGCATCTGACGCAGATCCTCAAAAAAATACGCCTTCTGTTCGTCGCCCACAATTACGCCGAGAATCTGTTTCGGTAACCGGTCCAGAATGTCAGGATAAGGAATATAGCTGTAATCGTGGCCTGTCTCCTTACTCAATACAGTCGTATTCGGATGAGCCACTTTCCACTCACGCCAAAGTGCCTGCGTCATCGTCACCCTATCGATCGAAATACCGGTCTTCGGACCAACGACCGCCTCGCCGCTCGCTTGTAGCCATAAACTCGGTGTGTCGCCGCCCCGGTCATACATCAACAGATTCCGTTTGTAGAGCATTCCGGACACCCCAAATTCAATCGCCCTACCGTCAACGGTCGGGTCAAACGCGATGCCAGTGCCGCATTCCGGGCAGAAAGTCACAAGCACCGGTCTACCCCCCAAAGTGTCGTTCACTATTTCATGATTAACTAAGATACGCAAAGGATACGCACGGCTCTCCCCATTGCGGGCGATACCGAGAACCTGATCGCCCTCCTCCATGTAATCCGCTGCCCCCGCCGAAATGAATCGAGGGTGGGTCAGAGCCGCAATGCCATCTATACCGGGCCCACCGTCACGGATTTCGGTCATCGGGATCGAGTGCTCCACGCCACCGGGGAAAAATATCCCGTACCGTTCAAGCACCCTATCAGAAGGTCTGCCCGCCGTTAAGTCAGTGGAGAGCGTTCCGATTGACGCTGTGGCTGGAGACAGGGGTTCACCTTCATCAGCCGCACACCCGATCAGTAGAATTGTCCCGTACAACCCCAAAAACAGAAGTAGCCATCTCGTGGACATGTTAATTCACCTCAGAGAGCGTTTCACCAATCTACAGGGATAGGACTGAAAGCCTAGCGAACTACAATTTACAACGAAAAGGAGCGCAGTGGACACCCCGCTCTAAAGAACGGGGTGTCCACTGCGAAGATTTTGATGATATAATTTTATCGTGGCTGCCATGCCCTAACACCATCTAAAATCTGCTATGTTTCAGCGATTTGTTAAATTTTCAGTTAAGACAAGCGTTGACAGAAAAAAAAGATCGTGCTATAATCTACATCCGAAACCGAAAATTCCATCGGTTTAGGAAGCGATAATCACCGAGAATCCTATCCGAAAATCCTGAGGTTTCGTCAACCATATAAGAAACCCTTTTTTCTGATAAGCCCCAAATGAATCTTACGAACATTTTACCTGTTTTCAGGAAGGAGCGTTAAATATAAAATGAAAAGATGGATGAAATTGTCTATTTGTGCCACACTGGTGCTATCTGTCGGGATGCTAAGTGGGTGTGGTGGAGAAGTTCTGCCGCTCGATATCAGTAGCTTTCAAAGGATCGCCATCGCCCCGTTCTCAACCGAAGAGGAATCCGCTGAGATGGAGCGGAGATTTCCTCTCGATTTGGCTACCCAGCTGACCCTTGTAGAAAAAGAGAAAGAGTGGATCCACGATCAATCCGATACACTCAACCCAATTGGTAGCCAGCTAGCTGCCCAGAACCTAACGCCACAGGACATCTTTCTCGATCCCGCCCTCGCGGCGAAAGTCGGAAAAGCTGCAAATGCCGATATCATTATCGTCGGTCATATCAAAAATCCGAAGCTCGATGAGAAATACGATAGTAATCCGCTCTACGATATGAGCGCTCAGGCAGGGATATCAGGGACCACGAAATTCGTGTTGGTCTATCAGTGGGCAACACTCAACATACATGTGAAAGCCGTTGATACAGGCTCCGGAAGCATTATCTGGGACAACGGTGGGTTCACAGGCTATACACGATATATCCGTGAGTTCAATACGCAGGATCCAGCGAGACACACCAGTCGTATTGAGCCCGACCAGTTAAAAGCCGATATTAGAAAACATATGCTCAGCCAAATTGGCCATCAGCTCGCACCGGAGAAAATCAATGAACGTCCCGTGCCAGAAATTCTGATGAAACCCGAGCGTAAACTGGTCAGATCAGGCGGTCAACCAATTCTGTGGTAAGTGGTTGTTCTATAAGTGCAAGTATATCCGACGGGTGGCTACCAGATAGGCAAAGTTGGTATTAGCTTGAGAACCGAGTTGTTAGCGCGGCCATTTCCACCCTGTCCAATCGTTCATAGGTTCAAGAGACCATTCATGAACCTATGAACAAACTATTTTCACGTCTCACCCATCACATTTCGCTACGGTGTCCCCCGCCTCCCACCGCCGTCCATATATATAGAACTACCGAATATATACGAGCACGGCTCCGATGCCAAAAAGGCTACCACATTCGCAATCTCCTCCGGCTCAGCGATACGTCCCGCGGGAAGCTCGCTGCCCAGCTCTTGGAGAAGCGTCTCCACATCCGTGCCCGATTCGTCTGCACTCGCTTGCTGCACATCGCGCGCCCGTTGGGTATTTGTGAGTCCCGGACAAATCGTGTTCACCAGAATCCCATCCCCAGAAACCGCATCCGAAAGTGCACGCGTCATATTCAAAATGGCGATGTTCGCAAGGCTCACCGGAATGTTGCCACTAGTAGGACTTGTTCCCGCGCCGCCGGCAACGTTAATGATTCTGCCCCATCCATTCTCTCTCATGTGCGGAATCACCAGTTGAGACAAACGCAGATAGCTATAACTCTTCAAACTGAGGGCGTCATCAATCAACTCTGTGGGCAGCTCTAAAATATCGCCGCCCCTCGCTGCCCCCGCATTGTTGACCAAGATATCCACACCGCCGAAGTGTTTCACAGTCTCGCCCACCACTTTTCGGCAGCTTGCTAAAGTTGTCAGATCCACTGCAACCGCACGTCCCTCACCGCCAGCATCCTTAATTTCGTGGAGGACTTCATCCAAACGTCCCTGGTCGCGGGCGGTGATACAAACCCGCGCCCCTTCACGAGCGAGTGCCAACGCACAACACCGACCGATACCCCGATTCCCACCTGTTACAATCGCACGTTTTCCCTTCAACCCTAGGTCCATCGGTTTTCTCCTCTCTACACCATGTCGACGGTCACGGCTCGTATCACACCGCCGCTTCCGGCCCAATTTTGACAATCATCTTACCCATGTTCTCGCCTTTGAAAAGACCGATAAACGCCTGCGGGGCGTTGTCCAAGCCCGCTACAATCGTTTCTTCCCAGTGTATCTTGCCCTCGCTGATCCACTGACGCATATCCGCGTAAAAGTCATCGGTGCGATCTGCATAATCAGTAACAATGAATCCCTGTAATTTCAGGCGTTTGCCGATGGCGGTGCTGAGATTTTTGGGACCAGGGGTCGGTTCAACGTCATTATAATGCGCTATCATGCCGCACAAAGGGATGCGTCCATGCATGTTCATCAGTGAGAGCGCCGCTTCGAGATGTGCCCCACCGACATTTTCAAAGTAGATATCAATGCCGTCTGGACAATGCGTTCTTAACTCATCTATCAGGTTATCGACCCGCTTGTAGTTAAAGGCTGCATCGACACCCGCCTTATCCAAAAGCCACTCCACCTTCTGATCCGAGCCAGCACTAGCGACCACGCGACAACCTTTGATCTTAGCAATCTGGCAAACAATCGCGCCAACCGCGCCGGAGGCAGCGGAGACGAATACCGTCTCTCCCGCCTTGGGTTCGCCAACATCTAGCAATCCGAAATAGGCGGTGCGTCCCGGCATTCCAACGGCACCGATAAAAGATTGAATCGGAGCAAGCGTTGGGTCAATCTGACTTAAGCTCTCTGCCCTAGCAAGGTAGTACTCCCGCCAACCGAGTCCGCCTAGTACATAAGCTCCAACCTGAAACGAGTCGCTTCCCGACTGAACAACTTGCCCGACACATCCACCCTCTAACGGCACACCGAGCGCGACATTTCTCACAACTCCACGCATGTAGGGATCAACCGACATATAGATATTTCTTACAAGGACTTCTCCCGCTTTCGGTTCAGCGATTCTTACTTCGACAATCTCAAAATCGCTCTCCTCCGGCAATCCAACGGGACGTTGCTTGAGACGAATTTCCCGGCTTACAATTTCACTCATCTTTCTCTCCCTCTTGTATAGTCAGGTAAGATCTCACGCCCAGACAAAGATCTCGTCATCCTCCTCCGAATAGCCGATAAAGGTCGCCAAAACCGTTCTCGGACTGTTCCCCGCTACCGCAGCCACTTGGTGGATGCAACCACTGTTAAACAGATAGAAATCCCCCGGCTGCACCTCGATCTGCTGCTTTTCAATCGCGTTTTCTGCCGCGTATTCATGATAGGTTCCGTCGGAAAGGTGCACGTGGACTTCCGAATTCCAAAGGCACCGATGGATCACCGCATGCGGACTGTTCCCATCGTCGGCGGAGTTCTGTATGCAGATGAGACCCGCAAATTGATGTCTAAAGCGAGAAACCTCATAATTGAAGAGCTTGTCGTCTATCCCAACGTGGTTGATGTGGGGAGTATATTCGTGGCCCTCATAGTGGATCCGAAAGATAGCCGGACCGTAAAGGCGCCCATCAGGTTCACGAGCGACCTTGACCTCCTTGCTCACCGCTAGCGCGGAGAGGCAACCGTAGAGGGTATCCACCGGATTGTCAAACCCGTCGAAAAGGTGGCTAAAAAGTTCGTGCGTACTCGCTGAGTGTTGGAGGAAAGCTGCCTTATTCTCAGCAGGGTCATCTGATACCGCTAGACCGCCCCGGGCGCGGTTGACCAGACTTGAACCGATATCGATTCGGCTTGGCAACTTCCCCTCCGGGTTAGACTGCTCTGGGTCACGGGTCATACCCCGCTCAATGAATCGCTGCATTAATCCGCTACAGTGGTCCGGATTATAAACGCCGCGCAAGGCAATACCCGCGATACGAGCGTCCGCAAGTGCTTGGAGTGGGTCTGCCTCATGGTCAAAGACGGTTTCTAGGTCCGGTTCTAACACCGACCAACTTTCACTGAATGCCATTTTATCCCTCCTGTTACCTTACCTAGTTCTGTTCAAGAATTATCCTTCTGTAGGTCAATTTTCATGAGGTTTCCGAAAATAATTCGGTAATTCTATATTTTCCCCAGGCCCGGTAGGTGCGGTTTCCAACCGCACCGGGCATCGCCCGAAGATTACCGAAATTATGGTGAACAATATAAATATGTAGACACTTTCGATCCCCATGTTTGGTAGGCGCTGTTTCCAACTGCGCCGGTATAGAGTGTCCAAGTAATTCTAAAATTCACCATAATAAATAATCTTCATCAAAATCGACAGTCTTTCTTGCACACGAACCAACACAATGTCGAGATATGAATCTCGACCTACACGGCAGCTTCTCTCGCTAGTGCCCCCATTGGATCCCACGCGGGCAAAACAATCGGTTCCGTCTCAAGTGCATCCTGCAACTCGTCCGGCAGATACGCTTTCCGTGCAGCAATCTCAAACATATACTGATCAAACCAGTTGTCATTCATCAGGTAGAACCCCTTGCGCCCACTATCTGCGCCCCAACTATTCTCGACCCGCCAACGACGGGGCACCGCTCTGCCGTTCTCCTGTATCACATCCACACCCGTAAACAGCATCGCGTGGGTCATCAAGGTCTGGTGGTACTGAAGCCGTCCCGCCTTATCAAGGGTAAATGGCGTATCGTAGATACCTTCGTAGTCATATAGCTTCGCATCCCAGAGACCGAGGTTGGTTTGCATCATCTTCCCAACATCGCACCCCATCCAGACCGGCTCCCCATCCATGATGGTCTTCATCGCTATCTGTTTCATGAGATCGATATCGATGTTCAGGTATTTGACAATCGCGCCGCCCTCGACGTTGCCGAGGCATTCAACCGTGAAGGTCTTGCCAATCGGGCTTGTTGGGCGCGGGTCGTGGACAAGACAGACGTAATCATCAACAGGAACGGTGATATATTTCTCTGCGAACTGCTGCGGCGTCATCTCCCCATCGCGGTGGAATTTTTTGTCCGCATCGTTCCACTGCCAATCGAAATGGGTCGGCGGCGTGCCGAGGTGGATCGACAAGATACGGTGGATGACCGTGATAATCTCAGCCTTGGCATCTAGCAACTCATCAAAACTCGCATCTTTGGCTGCCATCTCGCGAAGCGTCTTCGCCCCCTCGCGCAGCTTATTCAGCAGGATACGGTTCATCCGACTCGAACTGGACGAACTCTCCGTCTCAGGCATAAACGCCTGCGGCACAAGCCCGTGTTTCTTAATCAGGTTGACGAACATATTCCACTGCCCGCCATCCTCTAAGGGGCTTTCAAGCAGCCACGCAACGCACCGATCATCTACAGGCCGATCGACCATCTCAATCATCCGTTGCAGAAAATAGTTGGAACGTTCCAGCTTATCCCAGAAGAAGGTGTAGTTCTGGCTAAATTCAAAATTTTTCAGATTCATCTTCTGCATCGCGCCGACCCGGAACAGGTTCAGCCCAGCGAACATCCAGCACCTACCGCTACTTTTCTGGTTTGTAACACTCCAGTCATCCAACACATGGCTGAAGGTAAAGTCGCTGTTGGTGACTACCTGACGATCAAGAGCGATGTCATCCACAGCAATCTTGCAGACAGCGTTCTGCGCCATCCGATAAACCGGGTTGCCCTCAAAATCGCTGCGTAATTTTCCGATCCGGTGCGGGGACAATGTCCCATCCTGCAAACTTTCAAGTGACCTTAAGGTATCCGCTGCCATATTACAACTCCTATCTGTTAAAATTCGGTTAGTTTTTGTACTCACACAGCTAGTGTGGGATAATTATGGTGAACAATATAAATATGTAGACACTTTCGATCCACATGTTTGGTAGGCGCTGTTTCCAACTGCGCCGGTATAGAGTGTCCAAGTAATTCTAAAATCTACCATAATAGTAGTAGGCATACGCCGTATGCCGTAACCTCAAGAGCTTATTTGTTCACTAGCTCACTAATTGCACTAATGAACCAACACAACCCCAGTGTAGGGCTATTTATAGTGAATTATAAAAATAAATAGATACCTTCGCTCCTCGGTTTCGATCCCGATTTATCGAGCCCGGTAGGTGCGGTTTCCAACCGCACTGCATTCACTCCAGCCCGGTAGGTGGAGTTTCCAACCGCGCTGCATTCACCCTACCCCGGTAGGTGCGGTTTCCAACCGTACTGCATTCATTTCACCCCGGTAGGTGGAGTTTTCAACCGCACTGCATTCACTTCACCCCGGTAGGTGCGGTTTCCAACCGTACTGCATTCACTCCAGCCCGGTAGGTGCGGTTTCCAACCGCACCGGTTTGAAGTGTCTCATTAATTCTAAAATCTACTATATAATGACCCTACCCCAGTGGACGAGGGACGGCAATTTCGTTATAGTAGGTAGATCGACAAACCTTAAGGAATCAACAACACCTTACCCGTTGTCTGCCTGCCCTCTAATGCACGATGTGCATCAGCCGCATCTTGTAGCCGAAATGTCCGGTCAATCCGCAGCCTCAATGTACCAGCGGCAATCCATTCAAAGAGATCGCCCGCCCGGCCCATCAGTTCGGCCCGATCAGCGGCGTAATGCCCCAACCCCGGGCGTGTCACAAACAGTGATCCGCTCGACAGACGGCTCAAATCGAACGGCGGCACGGGCCCACTCGACTGACCGAACAGCGCAAGATAACCGCGAGGTCGAAGACAGTTAAGGCTCTTATCAAAGGTGGTCTTGGCGACCGAATCGTAGACCACATCCACCCCGCCCCCATCGGTCAACCGTTTCACTTCCGCTTCAAAGTCGGTCTGTGTGTACAGGATGACCTCATCGGCACCGGCGTCCGTGGCGAGCTGCGCTTTCTCCGGTGTAGACACCGTCCCGAATACACGGGACCCCACCATTTTCGCCATCTGAATCAGCAACAAGCCAACCCCACCGGCGGCGGCATGAACCAGGGCGGTGTCGCCCGCGCTGAGCGGATAGGTGCTGCGCGTCAAATAATGGGCGGTCATCCCTTGCAGCATCGCCGCCGCTGCCGATTGCGTATCGATCGAATCGGGTAGCGGAACGAGCACCCTAGAGGGCACAATTGCTACCTCGCTGTAAGAACCTTGGTGCATCGCATAGCCGACACGATCCCCGACCTTAACCTCGGCGACATCGGGGCCGACCGCCTCGACCACACCCGCACCTTCCATCCCCGGCGTAAACGGCATCTTGGTACTCGGATAGAGGCCCGTACGGTGGTAGATGTCAATGTAGTTCAATCCCGCTGCGTCGATACGTACCCGTGCTTCACCCGCACCGGGCTCACCGGCAACGACCTCGTCGTAGCGGAGCACCGCTGGTCCGCCATGTTCGTGAATCTGTATAGCGTGCATCTCTTTATCTCCTCTCTCCTTGAGGGATGCTACCGTGAATGCCAAAAAATCTGAAGATTAACCAGCCTCAAAGCGCATCAGGGGCCAACTCTCGCATTTGGGCTATCCACCGTTCGCGCTTCGGATTCCCTGTGGCATCGGCAACCCACGGGCCGTAATCAACCCCATTGCCGATAATCTGTTTTTGGGTGGCTTCCGCTTCCGCTGACGTTTTCGGATTGTTGTAGTAGACCAAAACCCCCATCCGGCGATCAACCGCGCCACCCCAACTCGCGTGCCAGCATCTTACATCAAAGGCAACCACGTCCCCCGGCTCCGATTCAAAGATGTAGGCAGGGACGTCAGGGATGTCTAATTCCAACTCGCTCAACTTCTGTCGGAGTTCCCCGTGAAAGAATGGCTTGTGCGACCCCGGTATCAGCCGCAACGCGCCGCTCTCCGCGGTCAACGGTTGCAGATAGTAGGCAAACTTGACGCCGTACTGATCCAAACTTCCGGTATCGGGATGCCAGCCTGTATCGCCGACATAACGGTTGATGTCGGACGCAATACCGAAGACATCTTCGCCGTAAAGCTGTTCCGCTACATCACAGAATCGCGGGTCTTCTAACAGTGAGGTAAGGAAAGGTGTATCCGGTCCCATCGTTATCAGCCAATGGCGGCGTGTACCATCGAATGGGTCATCTTGAAACGCCTCCGCCATCGCCGCTTCAAACTCCTCATTGATGGTCTTCAATTCGGCCTGGCTGAACAACTGCCGAAAAATCAGGAATCCGAAGGTCTGAAAGTGATTGATCTGTTCTTGTGTGAGCATTATATTATTCCTCCCTCTCCACAGCGCCTAAACGTGCATCAAACCAACCCGGTAGGTGCGGTTTCATGAAGTTTCAGGAAATAATCGGGTAACTCTATATTTCCCCAAGACCCGGTAGGCGCGGCTTGCAACCGCGCTGGTGTCAATAGCAAATTACCCAATTAATAAATTAATCTTCATCCAACCGCACCGGTTTGGAGTGTCTCATTAATTCTAAGATCTACCATAGTTTCAGTCTGTAGGTCGAGATTCATATCTCAACAGTCTGGTGCTGCCCAAAATGCTTTATTTCTTGACAGAAGCTTTGCTCTAGTATATCCTTTTGAGGTTTACAATTCAATCGAAAAATCCCTTGTGAATTGTGAACCAACAAAGGGTGCTGCGTCTGAGCACTTGTCACCAATTATACCGTTTCGCAGATCTGTAAATACACAACGCAGGAGGTATCCGAAAATAATATGCCAAACACAATTAACCCACCGCAGATCCGACACATGGCAACGCTTTGGACCTTAACAGACTATGGCGACGCGGAGGGAGAATGGTCTACCGATCGGAAGTTAGTGGAAATAAAAAATGCCGGATTCCATGGCTTCCTCGGTCGAGTGCCGGTCGTCACCGCCGAGCACGTCCAACGGCATGGACTGTTGTTTGCAGCAACTGTAGATATAGCGGAGGCAGACGAGGTTGAGCCAAAACTTCGAGCGATCAAGGAGGTCGGGGCAGTCTGTGTCAACGTGCAGATGCTCGATCACGATACCCTGACGGAAGAAGCGGTGACAAGGGCGCGCCAAGTCATGGAAACCGCGGGCAGGCTAGAGATGGATGTTGCCATTGAGGTGCACCGCGACACCTGCACCGAGACGCCAGAGAAGGCTTACGCGCTCGCAGAAGGCTTTGAGCAAGCGGAGGGACGCCCCCTAAAGATGACGTGGGATTTCTCACACCCCGCTATCATCAAGCACCTATCCCCACCGTACTGGGATCGACTGGCAGAGCGGGTTGACCTTATCCAACTCGCCCAGCAGTTCCACTTCCGTCCCTTTAACGGACACCACTGCCAGATTCCCGCGCTTGGTCACGACGGCGAGTTCACGCCGGAGTTCTTGGACTGGCTTGAGTTTGCAGATCGGCTCATCGAAGTCTGGCTGCAAGCGGCGACGCCGGGCCGAGAGATGTTTGTCTGTCCCGAACAGGGTGCGATGGGCTATACGCTATCGGTATTTCCAGACCGATGGAAAGATGTGCAAGCCATTCGAGGTGAGGTAGAGCGAGTTTGGCAAAAGCACATCAAAAACTGGACACCACCGCAATAGGTCAGACAATCATCTGTACTTGCCCAAGTTGTTAGTTATAGTAAACATGAGAAATAAAGACACATTTACCAATCCTGGTCTCGGAACGGACAACGCCGACCCGCTAGAAGTTTCCGAAGTCCCCCTGACAATGGTTTCCCCCCTGATAAGCCAGACAAACAATTCCCCCTGATAAGGGGGGCTAGGGGGGTGGTTGTACATTGAAAGTGTATCAATAATTCTAAAATCTACTATAGTTGATAAACCAAACATCAGAAACCGGCCCAATAGTCGGGAATTGGAATTTCCTCCTACACTACGCAAAGTATACGGTAGGAGACGTACCCTCCGAATCGCGACCTGTTTCACTTCAATTGTACAAACTTTAAAAAAACCAATGGAGATTTTCTTTATGCAAATTCAGGTTAAACGCAGCTTTTTGTTTTACACCTTTACGTTGTTCCTATGCCTCAATTCCTTTCTCCTAAAGAATAGTGCTGCACAAGTCACAGATGAACCCGTTGGCATATCTGCCAACTATACTTTTGAAACGATTGATGCCCCCGGTGTAGATTTTTTAGCGTTGACCGCGAGCAGCGACTTTGAGGATTACGCGGGCTATACGCGGAGTGCCGATGGTGAAAAAATGGTCGCCTTTACGCTCATTGATGGCGTTTTTACGCCCTATGAGTTCCCGGGCGCACAGAATACTTATTTCTACGCGCTCGGTAATGATGGGCGCGCTGCGGGCTACTACGAAGATAGCGAGGGTTTGCACCACGGTGTTATCTTGGAAGATAGCGAGTTACGTCAATACGATTTCCCCGATGCTGTGCAAACAGAGATATACGGTATTAGTGACGCGACGGGAGTATTGACAGGTAATTGGATAGATGCTGCGGGTGTGCGGCGTGGATTTACAGGAGACACAATCCTTGAGTTCCCCGGGGCAACAGCAACATTCGCCGATTTTGTCAACTCGGATGGTAATTTGTTTGCCAGCTACATAGATGCTAACGGGCTATTTCAAGAATATGCATATTCCTCGGATGGCAGGTATGTACTTTTCGAGCTCACAAATGCAGAAAATCTTGAATTCTTTTATGTACATGGTGTTAACGATGCAATAGTAAGGGTTGCCCGAGGTAAAGTATTCGGTGATGTCATACGCACTTATCTTGGTACATTTACTGACGGTCTGCGGGAATTGAAGGTTCCGGACAGTATTAGCACACAAGGTTATAATATCAATCAGGATGGCTCTGTCGTCGGGTTCTATGACACGCCTGATGGACGTAGACACGGGTTTATCGCCAAACCCATTGAAGTCGTTAATCAACCCGTTTTCCAAATCAGTGGTTTCAACTATACTTACGAGAGTATTGATGTGCCGGGTGTAGATTTTTTAGCGTTGACGGCGAGTTCTGACTTTGAAGATTATGCGGGCTACACGAAAAGTACCGATGGCGAAAAAATGGTCGCCTTTACCCTCATCGATGGTGTTTTTAAAACGTATGATTTTCCCGGTTCGCAGAACACCTATTTCTACGCGCTCGGTAATGATGGGCGCGCTGCCGGACACTACGAGGATAGCGAGGGGCACCACCGCGGTATCATCCTACAAGATGGCGAATTACACCAATACGATTTTCCGGGATCCGTTGAAACGGAGATATGGGGTATCAGTGATGCGACGGGGAATCTGACGGGTAATTGGACAGATGCTTCCGGCGTGCGTCGCGGATTCACAGGGGACATCATCGTTGAGTATCCGGGGGCAGTGGAAACTTATGCCGATTTTATCAACGCGTTAGGGGGTATGTTTGGTAGCTACGTAGATGACGAAGGTACATATACGCCATACCTACGCGCGCCAGATGGCAGGTATGTATCTTTCACCCCTCCAACCCAAGAAACTTATGAATTCTTTTTTGTGCACGGTTTCACCGATACAAAGATTTCCGTTTCCCGAGGCAAAGTGGTAGGTGAGGTCACCCGCACTTATGTCGGTACATTCCTTGGGGGTCTCCATGAATTGAAAGTTCCAGGCAGCGTTAGAACGGAAGGCTACAATATCAATCAGGACGCTTCTGTCGTCGGACACTATGACTCAGCAGACGGACGCAG
>JAJEAL010000003.1 GCA_022822785.1 Candidatus Poribacteria bacterium | reverse complement strand
ATCCCAGTCGGATTCCGGTATAGTGGTAACGTCACCAACAACCAGAATCCCCGCGTTATTGTGCAGGATGTCCAGTCTACCGTGTTGCCGTAGGGTTTCTTGGATAAGGTGGTCTGCATTCGCCGCGTTTGAAACATCGGCTTGAACAAAAGACACCTGGTTTTCGGTTTCTTGGCTGATCTGTTGTGCAACAGCTTGACCATCAGGGGCTACGTCGGCGATGACAACATTTGCCCCTTCGGAGGCTAACTGTGTGGCGGTTGCTTTTCCAATGCCTGAAGCCCCTCCCGTTACAATAACCGATTTTTCTTGAAATCTCATCTGTTCTCCCTATCGTAGTCGTAGTCATTTAGCACGGATCAATTGTATCCCACTTCAGCAACGGAGGCAACTCTCTGCACGTTTCAACAATTTTTGTCTGCATCATGGCTGGACACGTAGAAAGAAGGTTTCATGAATGAAAATTGGCATTGTTGGACTTCCTTATGTCGGAAAAACGTCTCTTTTCAATGCACTGACACAATCCGACGCAGAAACAGGAACCTACGCCGCCAAAAAGGGCTGGAACATCGGTTCGGTAAAAGTGCCCGATGAACGGTTGGCAGCATTGGCTGAAGTTTTCAAACCGAAGCGCATTACGCCAACAAGCATCGATTATGTGGATATCGCTGGTGTATCCAAGGGCGATATTGCACTAGAAGGGCTGGAAACGGGGGTTATCGCCGAGCTGCGTGAGGTCGACGCCCTCGCACACATTGTACGCGTGTTTGAAGATGACACCGTCCCGCACGTTGATGGGAACATAAATCCAGAGCGGGATATCGAAACCATTGACATCGAGCTCGCCTTTGCGGATTTGGGAATCATCGACAACCGATTAGATCGGCTAGTCCGAGAGCTTCGGACCCAGAACATTCCAACCTTAGTCCATGAACGCACGGTGTTGGAGCGATGTAAGGAAGCGCTAGAAGGGGGCACCCCTATTCGAGAATTATCGCTCTCGCCTGAAGATGAGCAGTCAATACGGGGGTACGGATTCTTGACCCAAAAACCGTTGCTGTTGATACTCAATATCAGCGAGGATAAGTTAGATAGCGCGGAAGAGATACGTGCCCGGTTCGCAGCGTCCAAACGCCAAATTGAAATCATTACGCTGTCCGCAAGACTGGAGATGGAGCTGGCACGGCTGGAGGCGGAGGAAGCAGAACTCTTTCGCGCTGAAATGGGACTCAGCGAGTCCGCGCTCGCGCGCGTAATTGATGCCTCGTACCGTACCCTCGGACTGATAACCTTTTTCACCGTCGTTTCTGACGAATTACGGGCATGGACGCTCAAAAGTGAGATGACCGCACTAGATGCGGCGGGAACCATTCATACGGATATGGCGCGGGGATTTATCCGAGCAGAAACTATCCCATGGGCGAATCTGGTGGACTGTGGGAGCTTAACGGAAGCACGAGACAATGGGCAACTACGGCTGGAGGGCAAAGATTATCGTGTATCGGATGGCGATGTCTTAACAATAAGGTTTAGCGTTTAGGCAAGTCAAGATTCCCTGACATATAAGACCCCATCTTCCACCTTGACCGGCAGCTGCTCCAACGGCTGGGGTGGCGGACCGGCGACGACATTTCCCGACTTATCAAAGACCGCTCCGTGACAAGGACAGAAGAACTGATCTTTCCCCTCATCCCACCGCACAAGGCAACCCAGATGGGAGCAAACACGCGAAAACACCACAAATTGTCCGTCCCCTTGATCGGTCACATAGACAGAGCGTTTCTTATTAGTCTCAATCCAACCGTCTTTGGCTTGAAAAGCGTAATTGATTTTTTTGTAGCGACTCCCCTTGAGCAGATCGACAATACCGAGGTCTACCCATTTCTTTGCGGTCTTCCTAAAGGCAGGTGAAATGGCAAATCCTACCAGCGGCACAGCCATCGCCAAACTAATTAGACCCCCAATGATTGCCATACAAACCTTAAAAAAGGTGCGTCGTTTCTGCCCTTCCTCCGGAACGTCCCTCATATCAAGGCCTCCTAGTTTTAGTACTCGTCGAGGTCAATCTCCTCCACGCTGAAGCGGAGATGGGCTTTATCCACCAAATCGATAATCTCCTGCCACTGCTTTTGGGTCTTCTCAGAAACCCCTTCGGCTTCAAGCGCTTGAGCAAATGCTTGGATAGCATCGTGGAACTGTTTCTGTAGGTAACCATATTCTTCTGTGTTATTTGGATTCTTCGGCGGCTCAAAATAAGTGATGAACTCTGCATGGCGCACAAGTCGTTTTACCGCCTGTACTGCTGCTTTCTTATCCTGGGTATCTCGTGATCCTGCCTCCACCTGAAAGTACGTCCGGATAAGATCATATTCGTCCATCATCATCGCCATGACCTCTTTCAGGTCTTCGGGCTCAATCGTCTCTGGAACATCTTCGTCAGCTTCCGCCGGTCTTTTCAGGAATAGGGCATAGCTGATCGCAAGCATTTTTTTCGGGATCAGAGCGACCGCTTGAGAGGCAGCCTCCTCCCCGGCAAGCGGTTCGATATCCTCGCCAACCTCAAATTTATCCACAATCCCTTTGCCACTAAATTGTGCGAGAAATTTTTCATCGGCGATTCCAGCAGCTTCACTGTGTTTATAGACCCGGACCTTGACCACCTTTCCCGTCATGTCCAACGCTGCACTACCGTTGATGATTCCGCCTGGACCTTCGACCGCTACGAACAACGCTAATCCCACTGGCTTTTTGTTCTCATCGACAGCGATGTAGAATGTCGGTTTAAGGTCCTCAGGACGCAGCTCCGTTTCAATCTCCGCCTCGATGGACGCAATCTTTTCAGGTGTTAAGTCCGACTTCTTCTCTACAAAGTCGCTTGCATTAGGAAAAATAGCGCCTAGTTGCTCACTAGGGATAGCAGTTTCCTCCGCCCATGCAACCGTGGACAACAGAACGGTTAGCCAGCTGAAAAGGACAATTTGGTAAAATATAGCAGTTTTGAGTTTCATCGGCTTTTCTCCCTCACAGGCTTTTCTATTGGTTTATTATCAGTATAACTGGCACGTATACTGACTGTCAAGACAATCAAGAACAGAGACCCAAGAGTTGCCATCACAAATCGTACTGTCCCCAATAGCAAGCCACTCTTAACCGTTTAATCCAAACCACGATATGATGCGCCTCCCTTCCTCTAGGGATTCAGTGGAAAGCTGGAAAAACGATAGTTTCTAGGAGTTACGCGGTTCAGTTTGTAGTAGCGCCATTCAACCCGCGTCCGGACGGGCACAAACCTAAGCTTTTACTGTAGTTGCCCGATTCATCGGGCGTTGGAAATTGTATACTGCGGCGATAAAGCGCCGACCTACCCCCTTGATAAGGGGG
>JAJEAL010000020.1 GCA_022822785.1 Candidatus Poribacteria bacterium | reverse complement strand
ATCAAGTTCATCTGGGACACGGTCGTCGAAGAGATTCAGGGAGACGATGAAAAGGTTACCGGTGCGCTGCTCAGAAACGTGAAGACCGACGAAAAGCAGGTGTTCCCGATTGATGGCGTATTTATCTTCATCGGACACATCCCGAACACCGAGCTATTCAAAGGCGTGATTGACATGGATGATCAGGAGTACCTTGTCGTGGACAAGCTCCAACGCACCAATATCGACGGGGTTTTTGCAGCGGGTGATGTGCATGACCACGTCTTCCGTCAGGCAATTACGGCGGCGGGTGCCGGTGCCGCAGCGGCTATCTCCGCCGAGAAGTTTATCGCTGAATTGGAGAATCGCGCCTATCCGGGGCAGTAAGGATTCAAACCGAGGAAGAATTGGTTTTGAGAAAAGCATCTACCTTAGCAAATTCCTTCAGTATAGAAGAAATTATGAAGGACATAAAAGATGTTAAAAGTTATTGATAGCGGTATCATTTCCCACCAAAAAGAGCGCGGGGCATATATGCCCGTGATTACGCCACTCGCAGATGGTAGTTTGATCGCCTGCCAGCATGTCGGGGAAGGGTTAGGCACAGCGGACAACCATATTGAGGTCCTCCGTTCAACGGATGGGGGCGCAACATGGGTCAACGAAGGGAGTATCCATCCCGATGGTCTACCAACGGACGGTTGGTCTTATCGGGGTCCGATGATTAGTGAGGTGCCGGACGGCCGCTTGGTGATGAACGCAACCCGTTTTGAGACGGAAGGGGACACGCTTTTTGACGCGGAATCGGAAGCTTTGCAGCGTCCGGAGATGCTGCTGTTCTGGTCAGGGGATCAGGGCAAAACGTGGTCAGTGCCGCAGGTCGTGCCGGTAGACCTACCACCCGAAAAGTACACATGGAACGGGGCGGGACCTCTCCTACAACTGGGATCGGATCGGTGGATGTATCCCCTCGAAACGTGGAAGCCGGAGGGGTATGAAGGTCCGCCCGATCAGAAAGCAGCGGCGGTATTCTCCGCGGATCAGGGACAAACGTGGGGCGAGTTCACCGTCGTCGCAGACGACCTCACAGGCACGTTGCTCTGGTGGGATCAGATGTGTTCCCTCTTGCCAGATGGACGGATTTATACCCTGATTTGGACACACCAATACGGGACCTCCGAGGATTTGACGAATCACTGGGTGATCTCCGAAGACGCTGGACGTACATGGTCCGAACCCCGGCCGACGAATCTGCGCGGTCAGGTCTGCACGCCCATCCCGCTGTCCGACGGTCGCGTGGCGGCAATCTACAACTTCCGACACGAACCCCAAGGCATCCATGTGGCACTGACCGAAGACCTTGAGCATTTCGATGTAGAGAATGAGGTGGTGGTTTTTGACGCAGGAAAAGAGGCAACCCTCGGCGAACCTGAGAATGAGAATTTCCTCGCTGAACACATGCAGATCGCTTTCGGCAAGCCCGGCGGGACAACCCTGCCGGACGGGGATATAATGACCTATTTCTGGTGTACCGTGGCAGGAGTCACCCATACGCGCTGGGTGAAATTGCGAGTGGAAGGTTAATAAAACAGTAGAGAAACCGAGTTTTGAAGAAAAAACTCGGTTTCTGTTGCACACTCTTTTAGCATGAACCGGCAGTGATAGAAAGGAGTTCAGATGGATTGGCAGAAGGATTCAGGACAACTCAAGGCTGATTTTGACCGAGATGGATTTGTGGTCATTCCCGGCTTCTACACACCGCAAGAGACGGAGGCATTAAACGCTCACATCGATCGATTCATCGCAGAAACGTTGCCCGGATTGCCGTCGAACGCAGCCTTTTACGAAGCCAAAGGACAGACCGAAAGTATTATGCGGTTGCAGGGCATGGCGTCTTACGACGACCATTTTAAGGAACTCACTGAGAGCGATCGGTTTGCCAAGCTGGCGGAATTGCTGTTAGACGATGGTGTTATAAGTAAAAATATGGAATGGTTCACAAAACCGGCTCGCAGCGATGCAGAGACGCCGCCCCATCAGGACGGGTTCTACTTCATGCTCGAACCGAACGAGGCGTTGACGTTGTGGTTGGCACTGGATACGGTGAATGATGAGAACGGCTGCATCCATTATGTACGAGGTTCTCACCGCCGAGGTATGAGGCCCCACGGACAGACAGCGGTGTTCGGGTTCTCCCTAGGGGTCACGGACTACGGCGAAGCGGATTACCAAGAGGAGGCAGCCATCCATGCCGCGCCGGGCGATATGATTGTGCATCACTGCATGACGATTCACCGTGCGGGTTCCAATCCCACCCCAAATCCGCGCCGGGCGTTGGGGCTGGTCTATTACGCCCAACGCGCCAAGGCGGATGCAGCGCGTCAGGAGGCGTACAAAAAAGAGTTAATGAAACGGTGGAAAGAAGAGGAAAAAATATAGAGATTCAAAATTAACTGGTGCAACAGAAACCGAGTTTTGAAGAAAAAACTCGGTTTCTAGTCGCGCTTTGCACTTTCTTTTTATAAGCTACCACTGATAGGAGTGAGTGATGCTAACCGATGCACAACTTTACCATTTCGCTGTTCACGGTTGGGTGCTTCAGGAGGATGTATTCAGTCCCGAAGAGGTCGATGCCTTCAAGCGCGGCCTGGATCATCTCTATGAAAGAAAAGTCTCGACGATGAAGGACAGCGAGGACATCAAGAATATCAACAACATGGTGAACTACGATCCAATCTATCGGGATTGGATTATGTCACCGAAGATCACCCCCGTTCTGAAGCAGCTTTTGGGAACGCCGCCACGTTTTGAGTGCTGCCACGCGATGATAAAATCCCCGCACCCCGATCGATCAATACGGCGCGATGAACTTCGGGATCCGGAAAAGATGGGTTGGCATCGCGGCATTCGACCGAAATATGGCATTGTACCGGCGAACAATAATCCTTACATCAACACAACATTCCTCAACAACGCCACCTACCTGACGGACGTCAATCCCGAAAATGGTGGCACAATGATCTTGGACGGTTCACACCGAATCGAGGCGCAGGATTGGAAAGAAATTTTTAATCCCGCGATGGTGGTGCAGATTGAAGCAAAAGCGGGATCGGTGATGCACTTCACGGAGGCGTTGGTTCACACCGGCGTCCCGATTCTCTCGGAACGAACGCGCTATACGATGTTCTACGGGTTCACTCCGCCGTGGATGCAGTGTTGGCCTGGATGTAGTCCGACGCAGGAGGTGATTGATGCCAGCGACGGGGAACTTAAGGAAATTCTCGGAGGCCGCACAGGATATATGGGACAGTATGGACCTGAGTGATTATGTCAGAGAAACGCCTTTTCTCTCGCTTCTGCGGAGACATCCCACGCCCGGTCATATTCATAGTCGTCCCGGCGCGCCAACAGTGCCCGCAAATCGTGCCGTAGCTCCTCTACCGTGGGTCTCCCAACATACCACCAACCGTTATAAATCTTGTAGATTTCACGATCGCTGTCGAGAACGAAGGTATAAGGAATCGGAATTGGCGAATGGGCGGGGTCTGTGTTGTCTACGATGTCGAGTTCATTGATCAACGCCCGATCGAGATCGATTAGAAAGGGCCATGTCGCCCCGATCTGTTCACGAAGTGCCTTCGTTGTTCCCTGGTCATCGACGGAGACAGCGATTAGCTTGCAGTAGTTGACTTCCAGTTCAGGTTGCAAGTCCTTGGCGTAATTCTCCAACTGGAGAACATCCTTCGGTCAATATGCCCCCCGCCAAAAGACGAGGACCGTGGGCCAGCCACGCATCAAATCCTCCAGCGTTCTGATTATACCGTCTTGGTCGGGCCGTTCAAAGTTTGGGAATTTGTTACCGGCTATCATCAAATCTTCGCGGATTTTCATCTTACCCTCCAGTCTCATGAGACCACATGGAACCTTATCAGGATTCAAGGATTAACAGAATTACGGCAGATTTTAGAATTAATGAGCCACTCCAAACCGGTGCGGTTAGAAACCGCACCTACCGTTCTCCCCTCTGGTAGGCACTGTTTCCAACTGTGCCTATGCCGTGCGGTTAGAAACCGCACCTACCGGGGGGTGAAAGCGTTTATTTATTTTTAGAATTCACCATAAATACAAAAACGAACCCCCTAAATCCCCCTTGTCAGGGGGACTTATGAACGCGCTGCGTAAGTCAACTTTGCGCCATTGCGCTAAAATATTGTTTTCACGTTTCACGAGGCTTGTACCTCTTCCCAACGCTCCGTTTCCCATGAGCGTTCAATTGCACCCAGCACCTTAGCTACCGCTAACGCTTCACGAAAAGCGGGTTCGCCTTGACATCCATCTCGAACCGATTTCAAGAATTGATAGGCTTCGATCATTTTCAGATCTTCGTAGCCCAGACCGACGCCGGGACCGGGATTGAAATGTGCGTGAAACGGGTGTTCGGGACCGCTCACGATACGGGTGTAACCGTTAGGTCCAGTATCGGTGTCGGACAGAAACAGATGGAGCTCATTCATCCGTTCAAAGTCCCACTTTATCGCGCCCAGTGTGCCGTGGACTTCAAATGCCATCTCACACTCGGGGCCGTTTATGACACGGCATCCTTCTAGCGTACCGTGCGCCCCATTTGAAAACTGCACCAGTGCGCCGACATAATCTTCGTTGGTGACTTCGCCGGTTGGACCATCAGTGCGGACAGAAAAATGTGTGCCTTCGCCGGGGGTAGCAAGCGGTCGTTGCGGGACGAAAGTCTCGCAGTTGCCCACCAAACGCTTGATCGGCCCGGCGATCATCTGCGCCATATCAACGACATGCGACATCAGATCGCCCAAAGTTCCTAGTCCCGCCACCTCGCGTTGAAAACGCCACGACAGCACGGCGTGCGGATTGCTGGCATAACCTGCAAAGAAACGTCCGCGATAGTGTGTAAGCTTGCCGAGGCGTCCTTCCTCAATCAGTTGTCGGGCGTGTTGCACAAGTGGCGTCCATCGGTAATTGTAGCCCACACAGGTCAAAACGCCAGCGCGTCGCGCGGCATCTTCGATAGCAGCAGTTTCTTGTGGGTTTCGACCGACTGGCTTCTCGCAGAAGATATGCTTTCCCACATCGGCAGCTGCGCTGGCAATCTCAAGGTGCATACTGTTTGGCGCAGTGATGTTGACGAGTTCCACCTCTGGATCAGCAATAACCTGTCTCCAATCGGTGGTGCATCGTTCAAAGCCCAAAAATGTTTGCGCCTCACGGGCGCGATCATCCACTTCATCCGCACAGATGACCAAGCGTGGTCGGATGTCACAGTCCTGAAAGCGAGTCGGAATCTGTCGGTAGGAGCGGCTGTGCACAGTCCCCATCCACCCCATACCGATAACACCGATACCTATCGTTCGTGCCATAGCTGACCTCAGAGTTTAGAACCTTCTGCTAAGTGCGTTCCAACGCGATTTTGCATATTGTCTTCTCCGCATCATCACCGTACCAGAGATTCGCGCCATCCCACGTCAAGCCGTGCGGCTCGCCGGGACATTCAAAGGAATCGAGAATCTCCCCAGAGCTTGGGTCAATTTGGGAGATGATGTGTGTGTCGGTGTCCGCGCTCCACAGGGTCGTTCCATCCCAAGCAATTCCGTGTGGCCGGGTGCCGGGCGAGGGAAATTCCGCCAGTATCTCCCCAGTTTCAGGAGACACCTTATAGTGCCGATCCGATTGCACATCGGCGCTCCACAGGGATTCGCCGTCCCAAGCGAGGCCGTGCGGACTTGGGCCCGGTGGCGGAAATGAGGTGACAACCTGCAAATCCGACACGGTTAATTTGTAGAGAATTTTTTCACCGATGTCAGAATACCAAAAATGGGTGCCGTCACATTCGAGTCCACTGGAACCCGCTGTGGGTGGGTTCACGGTAAGGATAACCTCACCGGTTTGCGGGTTAATTTTGTGCAACGTCCCACCACCCTCTACACTCCAGATGGCTGTGTCTTGCCAAGCGAGTCCGTTGGTGCCAGGTCCCGGACAATTAAAGCTGGTTGCGATTGATGCTTTTAACATTGTTAATTTCCTCTCTATGGTTGAGATCGCCAGATTTGCTCATGCTAAGAAATAGTGCAACAGAAACCGATAGCGGAAGAAAGAAACCGAGTTTTCAAGAAAAAACTCGGTTTCTCTTCGTGTTCTCTTTATTACATGAGCCATTAGATTTTACCCTCAATTCCAATTTATGGTAGATTTTAGAATTACTTAGACCCTCCAAACCGGTGCGGTTGGAAACCGCACCTACCACCGGGTTGGATTGAACGCTGTGGGATTGGAAACCGCACCTACCGGCCCCGATAAATCGGGATCGAAACCGAGGGGCGAGAATGTCTATCTGTTTTCAGCATTCACCATAGTTGTGGACTACGGTCGTACTACTGATCCATCTGCTTTCCGATCCTCGGCGGCGTAATTGGGACTTTTCGTCCGTTCCGCGTCCAGCATTTGCGCCGCTTTCGTCTCGTCAATGTCAATCCCCAGTCCCGGCTGGTCGTTGGCGTAGAGGTATCCGCCTTCAAGAATTGCGTGACCGGGGAAGATATCGAGTTCCTCTTGGCTGAAGTGATTCTCTTCCTGAATACCGAAACTCCAGCTCGCCAGATCCAAGTGCATTGCTGCGACTTGGTTGACAGGATCGTTGTCTCCACCTTCCTGCCATGCGGTATTGACACCGAACCATTCGCAGAGCGTGGCAATCTTTCGGCACGGAGTAATACCGCCGCCCTTTGAGACACGGACCCGGACGAAGTCGATAAGTCGTTCAGTGATGAGGGGCGTCCATTCGTGAGGGTTGATGAAGAGTTCGCCCATCGCCTGCGGGGTGGTGCACTGCTGCCGAATCAGACGAAACCAATCAATCTGCTCAGGCGAGAGGACATCCTCAAGGAAAAAGAGGCGGTAAGGTTCTAGGAGTTTAGACAACGTCACTGCACACTGGGGGCGGAGGTGCTCGTGCACGTCGTGCGTGAGTTTCGGTCCGAATCCTAACTTAGATCGCAAATATTCAAACATCTTTGGGATGCTCTCAATGTACGCCTCATCATCGAAGGCGGGGGCATTGGACCAGGGGTTCTTCGGCTGCCCTGCTTTATCCGCTTCAATGAATCCGCCGCCGCCGTACCCACCCAGTTGACATCGAATGACCGAATAGCCCTCTTCCATATAGCGTCGGATGTCGTCTTCAAGCTCGACGAAGTCACCGCCGGCGGCGTGGGCGTAGCACGGTACGGCAGAACGACAGGGCCCACCGAGCAGCTGGTAGACCGGCATTCCAGCCTCTTTCCCTTTGATGTCCCAAAGTGCCATGTCAATACTACCCAGGGCGGTATTTGAAATTGCTCCATTTCGCCAGTAACCACTTGTGAGGGTGGACTGCCAGATGTCTTCGATATGCCCGACCTCTCGACCGATTAGGCGAGGCGCGATGCACTTCTCAATCGCCGTGATAACGGTGTCCGCATGGTAGTGGTCGCTAGCGGACCCGATACCGTAGAGTCCCGGTTGGTCGGTAGTAATTTTTACAATGACCCATGTGCCATTGACACGTGTGCGAATACATCGAATTTCTTTGATTTTTGCCATAGGAGGTTTTCCTTTTTTTGCGAACGGCTGAAAAAGCTATCATTTAACCATGATAATTTCCTCTAAAATACATTACTTGAGGCACATTGTCAACAGGAAATTGCCCCTATGTTAGGGCTATTCAGTCGGAAGGGCAGCCACAAGGGCTGCCCCTACAACCGGGGATTTCGGGTCTGTATCAATATCTTCACATGCGATTGCCCTAGCCCCTATGTTTCCGCAACCGAGTTGCGGACGTTTTTCAACCGGATCTATTATGTAAGCGAACCGTAAATGTCCAATCCTAGACGCTAGGATGCTTGGCAATATTTCGTATCAAGCCATCGGTCAAATCTGTCATTTTTTTCTTGATTATTTTCTCGAAATCGCCTATTATTTGGTTGAATTCACCCTCGTTTTCACGAGGGCAGGCTCGGACAGGTACGAAGATCCAACAATCAAAAGTAAAAGGAGACATAAACAGATGATCTGGACATCTTTGGATAAACATCGACATATCGGTTTATTAATTCTTCGGATCGGATTTGGATGTATGTTCCTTTATCATGGGCTTCCGAAACTGTTTGGCGGTCCTGAGAAATGGGAACAGGTCGGCGGAGCAATGGCGACCTTCGGTATTACGTTCGCCCCTGCATTTTGGGGGTTCCTAGCTGCGATTTCGGAAGCTTTAGGAGGTATCTGCCTGATCCTCGGTTTATTCCTTAGACCTGCTTGCATCCTTTTGACAATCACGATGGTTGTCGCTGCTGCGAGCCATCTGAGTCGTGGAGAGGGTTTGGGAGGTGCTGCACATGCGCTCAAGGCCGGCATCGTTTTTCTGAGCTTTATTCTGATTGGACCCGGTAAGTACAGTCTTGATGAAAAGCTCAGTGCGGATCGTGGCGATGACGCATAATCGGGACCTACGCAAATTTAGCGCCTCGGGGTAGATTTTTGGTTTTTAACCCCCTAAATCCCCCTTATCAGGGGGACTTTGGAAAATCAGGGGGACTGATGAATGCGCTGCGCAAGTCCTAATAATATTGTTTGATACATAGGGAAAGTTAGATGGCAGAGAGAGATTACTATGAAGTCCTTGGGGTGGGTCGAAACGCCTCTCCGGAGGAGATTAAACGTGCTTACCGCAAGGTTGCGCTGAAGTATCATCCCGACAAAAACCCGGGAGATAAGACAGCGGAAGAGAAATTCAAGGAAGCCTCAAACGCTTACGATGTGCTATCGGATCCGGAGAAGCGGAAGATTTACGACACCCGCGGCCATGCAGGTGTCCACAACGCCGGATTTCAAGGATACACGAACTTTGAGGATATTTTTGCCAATTTTGGCGATATCTTCGGGCGCGAGGTTTTTGGCAACTTCGGCGATGTATTCGGGGATGTGTTTAGTAGGGAGACCCCTACCGGCTTCGGCGCACGTCCCCACGGCGATCTGCGAACAAAACTGACAATCCCGTTTGAGGACTCCATATTGGGTGCTGAAAAGCGGGTTCAGGTGAACGATAGGTCCCTTACGATTAAGATTCCACCGGGCATTAAAGACGGCCAATCGCTGCGGCTTGCCGGTCAAGGAGATTTGACTGTGGGGGGCCAGCGTGGTTCACTGATTGTGAGAATTGCGGTTCTGCCGCACCCAAATTTTAAGCGGGAGGGTTTCGATCTCGTGACCCAAGCTAAAGTGCCGTTCACGGTTGCCGCTTTGGGGGGCAAGGTACGTGTTCCCACCCTGAAAGGGCACATCGATCTGAAGATTCCCCCGGGGACGCAGCCGGAGCAACAGCTGAGAGTCCGCGGGGCGGGGGTTACGGATTCGTCGAAGCGCAAAGGCGATCTGCGCGTTCAGATAAAGGTCGAAGTCCCACGTTCCTTGACGAGCAAACAGCAGGAATTATTAAAGGCATTTGAGGAAACGCTATAACTCACTAGGGGGTGGCCAGGCAACGTTAAGTCTATGCCACTCACCTATTACACAGGCGGTTAGATGAATCCAGAGAAAACCTTAGTTCTAATTAAACCCGATGGCGTTCAACGCGGATTGATTGGCGAAATTATCGCCCGCTTTGAACGCAAAGGGCTCAAGCTAGTTGGACTGAAGTTACTTAAACTTCCAAAAGACCGGGCGGATCAACTCTATGCACCACATCAAGGGAAGTTTTTTTATGACTACCTTGTTGAATTTATGACATCGACGCCGATTGTGGCAATAGCCCTTGCGGGTCAAAATGCTATCGAGTTAGTGCGTCTCGTCAACGGGGCAACACGGCCGGCAGAATCCCAACCCGGCAGCATTCGCGGGGATTTTTCGATTGATATCACTCACAACGTTGTCCATGCGTCGGATTCCCCCGAGAACGCGGAACGAGAATTGAATATTCTGTTTGATCCGAGCGAGCTCGTTAATTACTCGCGAATTGATGAAGCGATCCTTTATAGCCCGGAGCTGTAGTCTACGATGAAACAGGTTCCGGCGGACACAGCGCGGCAACACCATAGAGGAAAATCGTGGCTCAAAATAACGACCTACTTTTTAGTACCGAGAATTGGGCTGAAATCTATCGCACGGCGGATGAGTGGGAATCGAATCTGATTCAGACAATGCTGGGTAATGAGCAGATTCGTTGTCGTCCCGAATACACACGCGACGCTGATAGGAGACGTCAGATTATCCTCTATGTTGACTCTGAGGACCTAGTTGATGCCTTAGAAATTGTAAGTCGAACAGGCCTAGCCTTAACAAATGAGGAGTATGAAGATCAGCATGTAGATGGTGAAAGTAGTGTGCATTTAGAACGTGCTGCAGAGACTTCGGAACGTGCCCCTTCACAAGAGGCACCGACAGATGGAAAGACAGTTGTAATTGCGGAACGCGCGGGTATCGGGAGAATCGTGCATCATATCGGACGGGGCTATGAGCTACAAGTCGGGGAAACGCCGTATTATATGGTTGAGGAAGATCGCTGGGAAGAGTTTACCGATTTCAGTGCCCAACGCCAAGAGTTCTCAATTCTGATGAGGCACGAGTATCCGAACCTTTCTCAGTGGCTTAGACAAGATAAGCTGTTCGCAGAATTTATCCATTTAGTTGAATCAACTTACCGTGACGTGCCGCCCTCCCGTCCGCAAAACCAGCAACAAACCGATTCTGAAAACGCTAGTGCTGTGGACACCCAAACTAGCGATCTTGCCAAATTCGGTTTGTGGGTGTCGTTGGTTTCCCTCCTCGGCGTGATTGTCAATCTGCCGTGGTACGCTAGTGTGATTCTCGCTTTGGTTGCTATTATCACCGGATGCATTGCAAAATATCAGATTGATCGCAGCGATGGCAGGCTCACAGGAAACCTACTCGCTTTTCTAGCGATTGTCATCGCTTGTGTTGCCATTGCCGTCGCTTGGAGACAATCCCAGTCGAGTCCGCTCCCCGAATCATCGGATTTACAGTCCGCTTCCCTGCTCCGTCAAGCAGATGCTCCTCACAATGCAGAGCCAGAGGGCAAAATATGGACGCTTGTGTTATAGTCTTTGTCAAAAGTCCTGTTCCCGGCCAAGTTAAGACCCGTCTTATACCGTATCTGTCGCCGGAGCAGGCTTCCTCGCTGTATCAGGCGTTCGTCGTCGATTGGTGTAGCGCCTTGTCCACAATTTCGTCGGTTCGCTGCGTGATTGCCTACACCCCGCCCAAAGCCTTGAGTGCTTTGCAAACATTACTTGGTAAAGATCCGATTTATATTCCCCAACAAGGCGTGACACTTGGGGACCGTCTAATTGCTGCTGCACAGTGGGCATGCGCTCAGGACTATACAAAGTTCCTATTGGTGGGATCAGACAGCCCGACCCTACCGACTCAGTATGTCGAACACGCGCTTGAGCTGCTAGGACGGCGCGATGTTGTTATCGGTCCGAGTGTGGATGGTGGCTACTATCTGATTGGCTTTTCAAAGCAGGGGGCATCGCTGTCGATTCCCACCATTTTTGAAGGGATCGCATGGAGCACCGACGTTGTGTTCCGACAAACACTTAGGAAGATTCAGAAGATTAATGCGCGTTTGGGGTTGCTGCCGCCATGGTATGATGTGGATACCCCCTCAGGATTACTGCTATTGCGGGATCACCTGCTTGGAATGCACCTCGCCGAGGAGAGTCTCCGCGCCCCCCAAACATATAGCAAATTGACATCATGGCTGTAAGGGCTAAACGGTTTTGATGGTAACTTTATGTCCTAACCATCGTTCTCAATACTACGATTGGTATTTGATTGTAGCCATTCGTGCTAGTAACTTATGAAGCTATTCAGTACATGTCGCCCCGCTGGGGCTTGGCAGCAGGAACACAGCGCCCGGCTATAAACATGTCGCCCCGCTGGGGCTAAATGCTCCTACAAACGGCACTTTTCGGCTTGACGATGGTCAAGAGATCAGGTATCATTTTATCCTGCTTACAATAGATTATGTAGAGAGACAGAGGATTTTTCTATGGCACTTAAAGAGCAGTTGAACGAAGAGATGAAGCAGGCAATGAGGGCAAAAGACAAGAACCGTTTGTCTGCAATTCGCATGGTGCGCGGCGCCGTCCGGGATAAGGAGATTAACAGTCAGGTTGAGCTGGATGATGACGGTGTTTTAGAGGTGATCGCCAGCCAGATTAAGAAACGGAAGGACGCCCTGGAACAGTTACGCCAATCTAATCGTGATGACCTCGTTGAAGCCGAAATGGAACAGATTAATATATTAGAAGCATTTCTCCCCGCCCAACTTTCGCAGTCAGAAATCGAGGCCGTTGTTGTGGAGGCTATTGAGGACTTAGGAGCGACATCGATGCGCGACATGGGAAAAGTCATGGGCAAACTGGTTCCCCAGTTGAGAGGTAAAGCAGACAATTCGGTTGTCAGTCAAATCGTCAGACAGAAACTAGGCTAGCGCAATGAACGACCAAACTACTATCCTCGTTGTTGATCCGGACCAGCGGCAGCGCGAGACGATTTGCCTTACACTTGAGCGCGAAGGGTTGCGTGTGCTTGCGACCCGCACGATGTACGAAGCGTTAGATCGCATTGAACGCTTGGATATTGATGTGTTGATTGCACCGCTCATAGGGGCACGCGTTGAGGGCCTCAAACTCCTGGAAGCGGCCTACGATCGGAACCCCGATGTCGGCGTAGTTTTCATCACAGTTCCAAATGTTCTAGAGACCGATGTAGGTATCAAAGCGATGACTCACATGGGGGCCAGCTATTTTTTAGCTAAACCCCTTAACCCTGCTCAACTGAAAGCGCTTCTCCACAAAATACTTGAGAACCAACGACTTACCTTAGAAAATCGGCAGCTACAGTCTCAAATTGATGAGCGGGTCGGGCTCCTCCAATTAACGGGACATTCACCGAAGATTCAAGAGATTCGCGATCTGATTGCACAGGTTGCCCCAACACGAGCGACTGTCATGATCCGTGGGGAACGGGGTACTGGGAAAGAGCTAGTCGCCCGCTCTATACACCACCGCAGCTTAAGAAGGGGTCCCCTTGTTATATTCAATTGTGCGACCTTAAACGAAGGTCTCGCGGAATCGGAACTTTTTGGTCATGAACGGGGCGCGTTTACAGGGGCGTATCAGACACGGAAAGGTCGGTTTGAAGCGGCTCACGGGGGAACGTTATTTCTTGATGAAGTGGGTCAATTAAGTCTATCAAACCAATCACGGCTCTTGCGAGTACTTGCAGAAAGGGAGTTTGAACGTGTTGGTGGGAATGAATCGATACCGGTGGATGTTCGTGTGATTTGTGCTACCAACCGCAACCTTGAGAAGGCGGTAGAGCAGGAACAGTTTCTGCCGGATCTCTACGATCGTTTGAACGTGATCCGCATCTTACTGCCCCCCCTTCGTGAGCGAAGCGAGGATATTCCGCTTTTAGTGAGAGCGTTTACCGAAGAATTTTGTCGTGAAAATCGGATGATGACCAAGGGCATGACCTCTCGGGCAATGCGAACGTTGATGAAGCACGATTGGCTCGGCAATGTACGAGAGTTGAGGAACTGTATTGAGGGCATGGTTATCATGTCGAATCAACCGACTCTCGATCTCGATGATATTCCGGAACATATTCTCAAATCTGCCGGTGTCAGTTCCTCCCTTATCCTCTCCGCGCCCACCGCTGCCGATATAAGCGTAGCGGAGCTACCTTCATCGGGATTGCAGGTTGACGTGGGCATGTCAATGGCAGAAATTGAGAAGGAAGTTATCCAATCGACCCTTCAGTATGCGGGTAATAATAGAGCGAAAGCGGCAAAGATTTTAGGCATCTCCAAACGGACCATTTTCAGGAAAATTAAGGAATATAGTTTGTGCGACGAATAATCAATTCAGCTTCTATTTTAATTTGTGTCCTATTTAGTCTAGGTACTCGTTCTCTCTTTGCAGCGGGCAATGATCTGAACAGCACCGATGGGGATTTAGGCATCTTGGGGGCGATTTTTGCGGTTGTGGTTCCAACGCTGCTAATCATTGGGATTGGTGTCGCCATCTATCGCCGAAAAAAGCCTTCATTCTCTAACCCCGTCCTACGGCGCCGGACGCCTAAAAACTGGAATATATCGCCACCACCGACATATACCTCACCGTCACCATCTCCGTCCTCCCCTCGCGCCGCTGCTCGTCCTAACCGGTCTGCCCCACTGACAGAGCAATCAGAACACGATGCATCTACTCTTGAGTCCATTGCCCTTACTGATTTAGCACAGGTCCAATCCCTGCGTGAATCGAATCGGATACCGGAATACTACGAGGCAATTGCAATAATCATCAAACAGTATGTGGGCGAAAAGTACCAAATCAAGAGCCTCGATGCCCCCACCGGCCAAATCCTATCCGCGCTGCCCAACGGTTTGACAGATAGCGTTACAGATCACGTTGGCGAGATTCTCCGATTATGCGATATGGCTCACTTCTCTCGGCATCGCGCCTCCCGTTCAGAGCAGAATCACATCTACCGGACAACGCAGGAGTTCCTTGAAAGTCAAATGGCAGCGGCCCCGGTTGAAACAGATGACCTTGAGACAGAAGCAGCACCGGATGAAGACAACGAGATTTATAAGCATTACGGGAGGAGGGATTAAGGCCGAACCTCGGTGTTCGTCCACATCGAGGAGTCAGTTCCGATTGTGTCCTCCAATCTGATTGGGACTTACACAATCGTGAATCCACGCTGAAATCGGGCTATGAGAGAATCTGAGCTAACGACGTTGAACGACAGGATTCAGGAGGCGAGCACCTTCGTTGAAGGTATCCTTGAAGAGGTACGGAAGGTCATTATCGGACAGAAGTATATGATCGAGCGGATGATTATCGGCTTGCTCTGCGACGGTCACATCCTACTAGAAGGCGTTCCGGGGCTCGCTAAGACAACCGCCGTTCAAGCGCTTTCTAATACGATTGCTCTCTCTTTCAAACGCCTACAGTTTACCCCGGATCTCCTGCCTGCGGATCTCATCGGGACTCAGATTTATAATCAACGCTCCGGCGATTTTTATGTCAAGAAGGGTCCCATTTTCGCTAATCTTATTCTCGCCGACGAGATTAACCGTGCCCCTGCCAAGGTCCAAAGCGCGCTCCTCGAAGCGATGCAAGAGCGTCAGATAACGATTGGCGATGAAACCCACCCCCTCGCCCCACCCTTTCTTGTGCTAGCAACCCAAAATCCAATCGAGCAGGAAGGCACTTACCCCTTGCCGGAAGCGCAGGTAGACCGCTTTATGCTCAAATTGCAGGTAACGTATCCCTCGCGGACTGAAGAGCTGTCCATCTTGCGGCAAATCACACGGGATGAACCGCAACCGATTAACCAGGTTATATCGCCCCAAGAGATTCTCCAACTCCGTACAACAGTCCGTGAGATCTACATGGACGAGAAGATTGAAAATTATATTGTAGATCTCGTTTGTGCCACGCGAGAGCCATCGAAATATCAGTTAGATTCACTCACCGATCTGATTGAATATGGCGCATCGCCGCGGGCAACGATTTTTCTTGCGCTGGCAGCCAAAGCGCACGCTTTCCTTCGTCATCGCGGGTACGTCACCCCGGAAGATGTTTATGCGATAGGCCTGGATGTCCTCAGACACCGTGTTATTGTCAGTTACGAGGCGGAGGCGGAAGAGATTTCTTCCGAACAGATTATCCAGCAGGTTTTTGAAGGGGTTGAGGTGCCTTAACAGGGGAGGAAATTAATTCACGTTACAATCAACGGAGACAAGCAGATTTGAATTTGTTTTTCTTTGCTCTCTGCGGTTTTCTTTAATACAGCGAATCTGTGTTCTAAAGAAGCGATCCGATTGATATAAGCAACCACTCAATTTGTATTTCCCTCATCTAGAAGTGCTTCCAATTCCTGTAGGAAATCCACATCATCGTCCTCATCTTCATCGTTCTCTCGTTCCCCATCTAGCCCCTCTTCCACCGACTCCAGATCTGCTCGAAACTCAATGAGGTTACTCAAATACCGTTCACGGGTGACGTTTTCCGCATCGCCATAGTTTTCGCGCAAACACTCACCGCAGAATTTGCCAATGCGTTGAATCCCTAAATTGACCTGGTCCAATGCCCCTTCGGGGTCATCTTGCATGAGACACAGTTCAGCGTTAGCCATGCTGTTCATCATAAGTATGTAGCCTTTGTATTGGTAGCTTTCCCACGCAATATCAGCGGGAGCATACTTTTTCCCCATATTTGTAACAGCAAGATTCGCGTCGGTGTCTCGCTTGACATCGGCCCACCGTTTAATCCCCGCGAACAGTAGGTAACGGGTATATCTATCGTAGGATTCTCGGAATAAAACGCGCCAATCTTCTGGCGTTAAACCGAACCCTTCGTCAGTACCGTGCTGCTGTTTATAATCCTGAAGTTGTTCGGCGAAGTACTCATAGTAGGATTCCCGCCCATGGGGTCTCTTACCATCGGGTCGTCCTGACGTGTAGATACGTGAAATAGTGAACGCATTTGATTGTACAACAACAACCTCTTTGCCTTCCTCTAACTTCAAGACCTTTATCGGTCGGGCGATATCAAACGCTAAACTATCCAAAATCTCATCAAGTGCACGCACTAGACGTGTGTTTCTTTCAACCTGATTCGTTGCCATTTTTATCTCCTTAGTTTCTTTTATTTTTCAGGTTTCGCTCTCCAGGTTTCAGGTAATAATCCTGTAACGGGGTCACGGTAATCTCTCCATGGTGGAGTGCCTCAATCCCGTTGATTGCCGCGGATGCCCCCGCAATCGTAGAAAATAGGGTAATGCCATAATCAATGGCCATCTGCCGAATTAATTCCTCATTTGGACGGTGTGCATATCCGGTAGGTGTATTGATGATCAGATCGACAGCGTTATTTTTGACATAATCGTGGATGGTCGGTCGTCCTCTGCCGATACTATGCACTAGCGTAACTTCCATCCCGTTACGACGAAGTACTTTCGCCGTGCCGTGGGTAGCGATAAGTTGAAATCCGAGATCGACTAACTTTTTGGCGATGAAGATAATCGCACGTTTATCCTTATTTTTTACGCTGATGAACGCATGACCGCTGAGGGGTAAGCCGTACCCCACCGCCTGCTGTGCTTTAGCAAAGGCGATACTTAGGTCAGTATCAATCCCCATCACCTCGCCTGTCGATTTCATCTCAGGGCCGAGTTGAGAATTTGCTCCTGGAAAACGGTTGAACGGAAACACCGGTGCCTTTACCGAAAAATAGTCCGGCTCAACCTCCTGGGTAAATCCAAGTTCTTCAAGCGTACGTCCGGTCATGATGCAAGCGGCGAGTTTTGCCAACGGTACGCCAATGGTCTTGCTAACAAACGGCACAGTTCGGGACGCCCGTGGGTTGACCTCCAACACATAAATCTCATCATTTTTTATTGCATACTGTATATTCATCAACCCACGCACATTGAGTGCCTTCGCGAGGGCATCCGTATGCTCCTTGAGCATCTCAATCTGCTCTTCAACAAGGGTGTAAGGCGGCAACACACAATCGCTATCTCCGGAGTGGATTCCTGCCTCTTCGATATGTTCCATGATACCACCGATGACGGTAAGCTTTCCGTCCGAAATCGCATCGACGTCAACTTCGATGGCATCCTCCAAATACTTATCGATTAAGACGGGATGTTCGGGAGAAGCGGCGACCGCCGAATCCATGTATGCTTCTAGCGCATCTTGGTCATAGACAATCTGCATCGCTCGTCCGCCCAAGACGTAAGAAGGACGCACCATCACCGGGTATCCGAGCGCTGCTGCGATTGGCTTGGCTTCTTTGACTGAGGTTGCGGTGCCATTTGGGGGTTGCATCAAGCCGAGCCCATCAAGCAATTCTGTAAACTGCTTCCGATCCTCTGACCGCGCAATATCTTCCGGGCTTGTTCCGATAATCGGCGCCCCCGCCTTCTGGAGTCCAAGCGCTAGATTCAGGGGGGTCTGCCCACCCAGCTGCACAATAACGCCCTCCGGCTTTTCCCGATCGACAATGTTCAACACATTTTCGTGGGTGAGTGGTTCAAAGTAGAGTCGATCCGAGGTGTCGTAATCCGTGCTTACGGTCTCCGGGTTGCTATTGACCATAATAGTTTCATAGTTATCCTCTTTAAGCGCAAGTGCGGCGTGGACACAACAGTAGTCAAATTCTATTCCTTGACCGATCCGATTGGGACCGCTGCCCAAAATCAGTATCTTCTTCTTCTGGCTAGGTCGGACTTCATCTTCCATATCGTAGGACGAGTAGTAGTAAGGTGTCTCCGCTTCAAATTCAGCAGCACATGTATCCACCGTCTTAAACGTGGCTTCAATCCCGTGCGCCTTCCGCAGTTCTCGGATATTTTCTTCAGAGGCGTTCCACAGTTCCCCTATCTGCGGATCCGAGAACCCGTACTGCTTCGCTTTGCGGAGCAGGGTAACGGATGAATCGGGAAGTTGTGACATATCCAGAGAGTTCAGTTGGTTCTCGCTTCCAGTTTTTCGGATGTCCTCCTCAAGATCGAGAAGCTCCTTTATATTATACAAGAAAAATGGATCGATGTGTGTATATCCGTGAACCTGATCGATACTCATCCCGCTTTGGAAAGCCTGTTTAATATAAAGGATACGCTCCATATTGGGGATGGTCAACTTCTGTGGCAGCTCCGAGACCGGTAATTGTGGGATGGGGCGGCTGGTGAGTCCCGTCCAACCGTTTTCTAAGGATCGGAGCCCTTTCTGTAAGGATTCCTTGAACGTCCGTCCGATTGACATCGCCTCACCGACGGACTTCATCATCGTCGTCAGCGTTTCATCGGTGCCGGTAAATTTCTCAAATGCCCAGCGCGGAATCTTAGTCACAACGTAGTCGATGGTCGGTTCAAACGACGCGGGGGTTTTGCGCGTAATATCGTTAGGGAGCTCATCAAGTGTGTATCCGACCGCTAGCTTGGCGGCGATCTTCGCTATCGGGAACCCTGTAGCTTTGGAGGCGAGTGCGGAGCTCCGCGAAACTCGTGGGTTCATTTCAATAACGACCTGCTTGCCTGTGTCGGGATCGACTGCAAACTGGATATTCGAGCCGCCGGTATCTACGCCGATTTCACGGATAATTTTAATCGCTGCATCCCGCATCTGCTGATATTCTTTGTCCGTCAAGGTCTGGGCGGGCGCAACAGTAATACTATCGCCGGTGTGGACTCCCATTGGATCGAAATTTTCAATGGAACATATAATTACAACGTTATCCGTTCCATCTCGCATAACCTCAAGCTCAAATTCTTTCCAACCGATAACCGATTCTTCGATTAACACCTCGTTGACTGGGCTCAATGCCAATCCGTGTTCAACGATTTCCCGAAATTCTTCGATATTGTAAGCAATGCCGCCGCCGGTGCCGCCGAGCGTGAATGCGGGCCGGATAATCGCTGGATAACCGATGTCCTCAACGATACCGATAGCGTCATCAAACGAATGGGCGATTCCACTTTTTGGCACAGCCAAACCAATCCGTATCATTGCCTTTTTGAACAGATCGCGGTCTTCGGCTTTTTGGATAGCGGGGAGTTTTGCACCGATTAACTCAACCCCGTACTTATCTAGCACTCCTGATTCAGCCAGTTTAACCGAGACATTTAATCCGGTCTGTCCACCGAGAGTGGGGAGTAAGGCTTGGGGGCGTTCTTGAGCGATAATTTTTTCGGCGATATCGGCACCAATCGGCTCGACATAGGTTCGGTCAGCCAGCTCTGCGTCCGTCATAATTGTGGCTGGATTGCTGTTGATAAGGACAACTTCATACCCCTCCTCCTTCAAAGATTTACACGCCTGCGTACCCGAATAGTCAAACTCGCAGGCTTGACCGATAATAATTGGACCGGAGCCGATGATTAAAATCTTTTTGATGTCAGTTCGCTTTGGCATGGTAAATCACCTTATCGTGTTGTTATCGAGACAAAATTTAACACAAAGGCACACAGATTTCTTGACGCATGTTAAGCAACCGGATTTTCCGCACAACCCTGGTTTTTTCGTCGCATTTGACACGCTGTTTTCCCTTTACTCATTGCGGCCTTGTGTTGTTTTTTTTACGTTTTACGCATTAGATCTGTAAACTTTTTAAAAAGATAACTTGCGTCATGGGGACCGGGAGAGGCTTCCGGATGGTACTGTACAGAGAAGATTGGATATTCGGTGTGTTCCATCCCTTCAAGGGTCTGATCGTTCAGATTGATATGTGTCACCTTCACAGTGTTTGGCAGTGAGTCAATGTCCACGCAGAAGCCATGATTTTGTGACGTGATTTCGACCTGATCGGTGTCAAATCGTTTAACAGGCTGATTTGCGCCGCGATGACCGAATTTGAGTTTGAAGGTCTTTCCGCCGAGTGCAAGTCCCAACAGTTGATGTCCTAAACAGATACCGAAGGTCGGCTTCCGTCCTATCAACTGCCGAACTGTCTTGATACCGTATTCAATCGGCTCCGGATCGCCCGGACCGTTGGATAAGAAGATACCATCTGGATTCGCGGCGAGAATATCTTCTGCGGAAGTGTGTGCTGGCACCACTTGAACCTGACAACCGTGCTGGGTAAGTTGGCGTAAGATGTTATACTTGACCCCGAAATCCATCGCAATGACACGAAATTGGGGAGTTGTTAGCGTTTCACTCCCTGCGGTATCAAAATCAATAGTGAGTTGGGAATTTTTATCATTGGCAGCAGAGGTCAAGTCAGGCAGTGTATTTGCTTCAGGGTTGCGTGTCTCCCATAGGTAAGGATTGGGGCATGTTACGTACTGAACCATATCTATCCCGACCAGTCCGTGCCACGCCTGCGCTTTGGCAACCACGCTTTGGGGGTCAAGGTCTTCCGTCGAGAGTATGCCGTCCATGACACCATCTACTCTGAGTCGTCTAGTTAGTGCGCGTGTGTCAATACCGTGGATGCCGATAATTCCATTTTCTTCGAGGTAGCTCCCAAGGTTCGACTGTGAACGCCAGTTGCTTTCGTACGCACTATATTCACGAACAACGAATCCTTCCACCTGTGGCCGAATCGATTCGACATCGATTTCGTTGCAGCCGTAATTTCCGATTAGCGGATAGGTCATCGTGACGATTTGCCCTTTGTAGGAGGGGTCGGTGAGGATTTCTTGGTAGCCGGTCATACTGGTATTGAAGACCACCTCACCGGAAGTCTCCCCGGTCACGCCGAAGCTTTCACCTTCAAAGATTGTTCCATCTGCTAATGCGAGAATTGCTTTCATTGGATTAGCCGTCCTTATCCTCAACTGGTTTGAAAATTATTCTTCTCTCACTCTGCCTAAACTCGATATGAAAAGCATCAAACACATCTTGTCTACCCACAATCAGGTCTTCAATGTCCTCGTCTTGACACCAAGCAACCACCGCGTTGACAGGATGTCCATCAATCACCAGAACAATTCTCCGCAGCAAATAGCTAACGGACCCGCCTACGCCTCTTGCAAATGATAATATTTCTTCGTCGCTACGAGATAAGCCAAGCGACCTACCCGTATGGAACGGAATCAGGCTGATGTCCGCTCCAGAGTCAATCAACATTTCACAGTTCTGAATCTCCCCGTGATTCGTTTGCAAATTCACAAGATATACAGGTTCCCACAGATCTTCTCTGAGACTTCGGAAACGTAGCGTACGAATCCGTACCTGGTTGACGTGCCGCGGAACAAGAAAAAGCGTCATTTTTCCGTTATAAGAGGAAGCAGCGAGCCGTTCTCGTTCGCGCTGTGCCGCTGCAAAGTCTTCCGCTACACCGACGATCTGGGTGTCGTTCAAAATGATAACGACCTTGCCTTCATACCGTTTTGGATGCTTATAGATTTCTTGGAGCCATTGTTGTGCTTGCCGTTTTTTCATGTGTTTCGTCACCCCTTCAGGGAATAAACGGTGTTGCTGTCTATCGTAGGACAGGCACAAGACCTGCCCCTACATTCGTTGGATTCCTTGTAGGGGCAACCCTCGTGGTTGCCCTAACAAAACACGGTTTCTCTAATGGATAGCAGCAAAGGCTATCATGATTCTATCTCAAGTTGATGGTTTTGGGGGGCTGCCCGTTCCGCCCTGCGGAACGTGACATCAACAGGTGTCTGCGGATATTCGATACCGTTTCCTGAAAGTAGTTCATCAATCGTCCGAATTTGGATCTTTGGATATGTTGTGTGGTTGACGTGAAGCCATTGAAAACGCCCGGCCGTCGCCGCCTCCTTAACCATCGGTTGGGTCGGCGGGTTCAGTGTGATAAAAACGCCGATCACAGCGTCTTGAGCTTCGACAACCGATTTCAGTTCCCGTATGTCTTTGACAGAGACCTTCCCACTTTTGACCTGAACAACAATCTTCCGGGCAAGCATCTTTTTCGGATTGTCCGGATCAACGTCCTGATAATAGATCAACCCATCCAGCCCCTCGTCCGCCCCCTTCTTTTTGCCCTGATACGGTCTCGCCCGAATCAGACTCAACGCCCACCACTGGAATTGATACCGATCCTGAACCGCTAAAGCCTTCGCGCTTGCTGCGTCCTTTGGCTCACCGATAATTTCGTATTTTACATCGTCACCGAAGGCGTCAGCGAGGCGGTATTTCAATAGGGTGATGGCAAGGTGGGTAATATCAATTCCAATCCATCGACGATTTAATGTTGCAGCTGCATCAATTGTTGTACCACAACCAGCAAAGGCATCAAGCACCACATCGCCTTCATTAGATGATGTCTTGATGATGCGTTCTAGTAATGCAAGTGGTTTTTGCGTGGGGTAACCAAGGCGTTCCTTGCTGGTGTTGCCAATTCGTGGAATATCATTCCAAATTGAAGGCACCTGTTTGCCCGGAAGTTCGTCAAGGTACACTTTTAACCCGTCGAGTCGCGGGGTTCCATCTTTTTTCAGTAGTATACGTCCTTCCGCATACCATTCATCCAACTGCTCTAATGATGCCCCCCAACTTCGATGAGCAGGAGGTTGTGCCCCTCTCCATTCAAAGTTGCGGCTCTCCATTACGGTTGACATTGTTAAGTCTCGCCCTGTGTACAAACGCCCATTTTCATCTGTTTTATAGCGGGATAACTGTGTATCTGAATATCCGGTGTATTGTCTATTCCAGGTATAACTATCCCCTTTAGTATAAAATAAAAGTAAGTCATGGATTTTGGAGTAGTATCTTGCTTTCATATTATGTGCATTGGTTCTTTCCCACACAATCTCATTCCTGAAATTCTTAACGCCAAAAATCTGATCCAAGATAATCTTCAAATAATGCGATGCCGTCGGATCGCAATGCAGATAAAAGCTTCCTGTAGGTTTCAGGGCGCGGTGGAGTTCCACCAATCGTAACGCCATCATCACGAGGTATGCCATCAGGTTTGTCTCTGTAAGGAAGCCACGAAAACTCTTGATTGTCTCCACTAGAAGATGTGGCGCAGTCCCGACCAGCTCACGATATGCCCCCTCGGTAGTTTCACCCCAACGCCATGTATCCTCAAAGGCTTGGATCTGCGCCTGCGACGATGAACCGTCCGTCTCGCTGAAAATCACGTTGTACGCTTGGTTCGAGTTGAACGGCGGATCGATGTAAATGAGATCGACACTCTCGTCGGGGATATGGTTTCGCAAAATGTCCAGATTGTCACCGTAGTAGAGTTGATTCGTATCCATCGACTACCTCTTTGTCCGTTGCGATTCGGGCTTGAGAATTGAGTACAGCTTCATATCGTGAAACTGCCCTTTGACATAGACATACTTTCGCAAGACCCCTTCCAGTGCCATCCCCACTTTCTCCATCACGCGAGCGGAGGCACGGTTCTCAACCATGCATGTGCCTTCAATTCGATTGAGCTGCCAATACCTGAAACCGAATTTGATGATTGCCTGAGCGGTCTCGGTCGCGTATCCCCTGCCCCAATACTTTCGAGCAATATTGAAAGCGATTTCCGCCCGTTTGTGATCAAAGTTGACGTTGTGCAAGAAACAGTTTCCAATGACCTTACCGTTCTCCCTCAAGACGACCCCCCAACACGCAAAATCATCGGTTGTTACCCATGAAATAAAGTCTCTGCTATCTTCTATCGATTGGTGCGCCCGCCAAAAGAGAAATGCTGTCACCTGTGGGTCTGAAACCCATTCAAATATATCTTCTGCATCCGTCATCTCCAATGTTCTTAAAAGTAATCTTTCGGTCTCTATCGCAGGTAAATCGCTGAAGCGGTTGTCTTTAGGCATATTCTTCCCCGTTTAGAACATTAACAGGACTTACGCAAAATCTCTCCCTTTGCCGGGGCGATTGGAAGGCGGGAAGGATGGAAGACGGTATAAAGATCCCTTCTCATTTTCTCCGCCGCGTTTTAGATTTCATGTCGTGGCAAGGATGCCACTCCCACATTTCACGTAACAACACCGTCACGGATGGTCATCAGGGGCCAGCCTTTCAATTTCCAACCGTCGAAGGGGGTATTGCGGCTTTTGGACGGGGACTGGGTCACATCCACCGTCGCAACCTTTTCCGGATCTATCAGCGTCACATCAGCAACGGCACCGATTGAGAGCGTGCCTCGATCAATGTGTAGAACCTTTGCGGGAACGTAGGTCATTTTCGCTATGGCGTCTGATAACGTAAGCTGACCGGTGTGGATAAGCCGGTCAAACACAAGCGGCACGCAGGTCTCTGATCCGATGATGCCCGGCGGTGCTTCGAGCATCCCTTGCGCCTTTTCAAAAGGGGCATGTGGTGCATGATCTGTTGCAATGGCATCAAGCGTCCCGTCTTTAAGCCCTTCAATAACGGCATCGACGTCAGCCTGCGTTCGCAAAGGGGGATGCATCTTGGCATCTGTGCCGTGCGTTTCGACTGCTGTATCTGTGAGCGCAAAGTGATGCGGCATCGCTTCAGCGGTTACATTGACGCCCCTGCGCTTCCCCCAACGGACAAGGTCAACGGCTCCCGCCGTGCTAACGTGAAGGACATGGAGGTGCCCGCCGGTCAGTTCCGCGAGCATAATGTCACGGGCGACAATAATGTCTTCCGCGGCATTGGGGCTTCCGGGTAGGTTCAGTCGCCGCGATGTTTCGCCTAGATTCATAACCGCTCCCACGTCGAGGTTGTGCTCTTGGCAGTGAACCATAACGGGAAAAGTATGTTTCGCACTCAACGCCAAAGCATCGCGCATGAGTCCTGCGTCCATGACGGTTTTACCATCGTCTGAGAGTCCAACAGCACCGGCTGCCAGTAACGCCGGTATATCCGTTAGCGCTTCGCCATCAAGATTTTCTGTGATGCTGCCGATTGGATATACATTGGTCGCCCCCTCTTTCCGCGCTTGCGACCATATCAGTTCGATGACCGATGGCGAATCCGCCACGGGATTGGTATTCGCCATGCACGCAACGGAAGTAAATCCTCCGGCAGCCGCCGCACAGGTGCCTGATGCGATTGTCTCTTTGTGCTCAAATCCCGGTTCGCGGAGATGAACGTGCATATCAATCAAGCCCGGCGTAACAATCAACCCCGCTGCATCAACAGTTTGAGAAGCTTCAGTTTCGATATGGTCGTCGATTCGATCGATTTTTCCATCGCGAATCAGGAGATCGCCCGTGGTATCGATCTGGTTGGCAGGGTCAATAATGCGGCCGTTCCGGATGAGCATCTGCCTCATGAGTCATCCTCCTCGTAAATCATCGCCCGATCGACCTCATCCTCCTCAACCAACTGAACCCGTACAATCTCCTTGCGCGCAGTGGGGATATTCTTGCCGATATAATCCGCTGCAATTGGGAGCTCACGGTGACCCCGGTCAATGAGAACAGCCAACTGAATTGCTGCGGGCCGTCCAAAATCCATGACCGCGTCCATGGCAGCGCGGACAGTGCGTCCGGTGTAAAGGACTTCATCGACCAAAATAACGCGCTTACCTGTCAGATCGAAAGCAATCTCAGTCCGATTTACCTTGATTGTCTCATCATACAGATTCACGTCATCTCGGTATAACCGCACATCAACAACACCGACTGGAACCTGAATCCCCTCGGTTTGTTCTAGATTTTCAGCGATTCGACGTGCCAAGTGATCCCCACGACTCCTAACACCAATAATCGCGAGATTGGCAATCCCTTGATGATTCCGCTCCAAAATCTCATGTGATATTCGGACCACGGCTCGCCGAATGTCTTCCGCTGTCATGACTTGTGTTTTTTCACGCATTTGCATAACCCCACCTCGCATCAACAATCCTCAAGCTAAATCTTTCCGACGTTGATATAGAAGATTCATAATCTCCTGTATCAAGGGCGAATCGTCAAATCGCCGATAATTCCAAGGATTTGTCCAAAATTTATCTAGGGATTTATAGCCAAGTTTTTCATATTCCAAGACTTGAATCATCAATTCAAGTTTATCCGCAGCGCGCACCAACTTCGCCTCAATAGAGGTAGCTTTCTCGAACTCTTCCCACAGCTGAATATACTTTTGTTGAAGCACACCAAAACCTTTAAACATCGATTCAAGGGCAGCATGTTCCCCCGCTTCCTTCACCGCTTCGGGAATATACTCCAATGCTGGAAACGGCAAGTCCCCAATTCGTGCTTCAGCGACCTCATGCAACAGTGCGATACGCATCACTTTTTCTACGTCGATCGGAACATCCTGTTCTGTCAACACGTCCGCTAGAATCATGGACAAAAGTGAGACTCGATAGCAGTGATCGGCGATACTCTCAGCATCTTTGATACCGCGAAAACGCCATCCGGTGCGTGGCAGATTTTTGAGAACGCCAATCTCTTCAATGAAATCTAACACAGCTTGTGCATTCATAGTCACCAAATCCGGGCATAAAAAAAGCCTCACCTATAGAAAGAGGGAGGCACTTACAACCTAGTAATTTTTGAGAGATGGGGATAGCCGTAAACATGGAGGATACCCTTTCCTAACCTCACGGGATCAGATTAAAAGGGAAAATTTTCATGTGCGCCACTGCCATTGAAGTTATTGTGTAAGTATAGCATAATCCGTCTATTTTTGCAAGGAAAATGTTGGGGGTTGAAACTGTCATTGACATCGTGCCAAAATTCTGCTAAACTTAGTCTGTGAATCCAATTGTTGGTCAGCCAAGAAAGAGAGTAACACGCCGATTTAGATTAACGGGAGAACATCTATGTCCATTGATACGCCAACCCTTTTAGATGCTTTAGATTCTGTCACAGCCATTCCAATCATCCCTTTCGAAGATGGCGAAATTGATTACGCGGGGCACGCAAAAAATATCAACTATCTGATGCAGAACAACTATCTCAAAGGCGATCGGAAGCGGGTAATCGCAATCGCCGGCACGAGCCTTATCCATCATGTCAGTTTGGAAGATCAGACCCGTGTGATGGATGTCACGGGTCGCGCGATGGCGGGTGATGGTGTGCTGATGTCAGGTATTGTGCCGAACCCAATCGGGGACGCGGGGCAACTTATCGAAGCGCAGTCGAATTTACAGCGCCCGCCCGACGTATATCTGATAATGCCTTTAACGGGAATCTCAAATCCCGAAGGCATATATCAACAGTACATGGAATTTGGTGAAAAATATGGTGAATCCTGTGGTGCGCGATTCCTGTACTATTTCCGCCAGAAGAAAGAGCTTGATGCGATGGTCCGCTTAGTCAACGATTCACCACACTTTATCGGGGTAAAGATTGGCACAGGCGTAGAAGATGTAGAGTCAATCATTGATGGTGTCGGGGACAGCGGTCTCGTGGTTTGGGGCATCGGCGATCGGTGTACACGTCCGGCGGAGCTGGGCACGAGGGGACATACGTCAGGGATTGCGGTCCTATGTGCACGCGCTTCCGACGAAATCAACAACGCCCAACGCTGCGGTGACTACGAAACCTCCCGGCAAGTCGAAGCGGACATTTTCGCCCTTGAAGAGATTCGTTTTATGAATGAACGACTCTATAACTATTCCGCTGTGATAGAAGCGATGAACCTCAGCGGGTTCAGTGATATTGTAGGCGGTACAGGAGGTCCATTTAACCCGCGTGTTCCATCAGACATCTCAGCACAGGTACAAGAAGCGATTCAATCGCTTAAGAAATACCATTGATAGAGGAAACATCGCCATGACGGAACGATTTGAAGGCATTCTGACACCGACGATAACACCTTTGGACGAAAAGGAACGGATTGATGAATTGGGGTTTGTGAAGCATCTGAACCGTTTAATCGATAACGGTGTGCACGGCATCTACCTACTCGGCACTTCAGGTGAGTTCACAACGTTGACAAACGCAGAACGGCAACGCGCCATCGAAATCGCTGCCAACACGGTCGGTGGGCGTGTCCCGATCATCTGCGGTGTAATGGATTCAAGCACCCAGCGGGTCGTCCACAATATTGAAATCGCACAGGAATTTAAGATTGACGCCGTTGCGGCGACCCCACCTTACTACTACCCATCAATCAGCAACGCTGACATCGTCGATTTCTACAAGACCATCGCTCAAAGCACGGATCTGCCGGTGGTTATCTACAATATCCCGGTGATGGTGAAGACCGCAATCCCGCCGGAAGTTGTCCGCGATTTAGCGGAGAGCGTGGAAAACATCGTCGGCATAAAGGATAGCTCAGGAGATTGGACGAACTTTCTCAAAATGCTCGCCTACCTCGAAGACAATGAGAACTTCTCGATCATGCTCGGATCTTATACGCTAGCAGGCGCGGCAATCACCTTCGGGGCAGCGGGTGCCGTCATCTCAATCTCCAACGTCGATCCGAAAACCTCTGTTCAGTTGTATGAGGCGGCAAAGGCTCGGCAGATTGACGAGGTCCATCGCCTACAGAAACAGATCCTTGAACTGAGCAAACTCTACGGCTACGGCGCAGCAATCAGTTGTCTGAAAGCGTGCATGGAGCTGCTCGGCGTCTGCGGTCATTACACGACAAGTCCCCTCCTGCCGGTGGACGATACAGCGCGAAGCGAGCTAAGGGATCTGCTGAATGAACATGGTCTAATTTAACCCAAGCCCTATTGTGGGTCGATTTTCCAAAATCGACAGGCGTTTTGTCGAGATATGAATCTCGACCTACGGGTTGATCTAAGCCGACAAATAGAGAAAATCCCTCAATGATCGAAATCCAACCTATCCAGCAAGCAATTAATGCCACCGTCATAGTACCCGGTTCAAAGAGCTACACGAATCGGGCGCTGCTTGTTGCGGCACTCGCTGCAGGCCGCTCGCAACTGACGGGTGCCCTTTTCAGCGATGACACCCACTATATGTGCGAAGCGTTGCGAAGGCTAGGCGTTGGGGTTGAGGCGGATGAACCGGGCTGTATCTTTGAAGTGATTGGAAACGGCGGAAAGATTCCGGTCAACCACGCTGAGCTTTACATCGGCAATGCGGGCACGGCAGCTCGCTCGCTCGTCAGCTACGTTTCACTTGGCAACGGCGAATTCATCATTGACGGCGATCCACCGATGCGTCGGAGCCGGCCCATTTCGGACCTACTTGACGCGCTCAAGCACCTTGGCGTTGATGTCCGTTCCAAATTCAACAACAATTTTCTACCGTTAATCGTTCGGGCAAACGGACTCAAGGGAGGAAAAACCCATCTCGACGCGAGCAAAAGCAGTCAGTTCCTGACTTCGCTGATGCTCGCTGCCCCTTATGCGGAAAAAGGGATAACGATTGAGGTAGTAGGAGAGATGAAAACTCCCTATATTGATATCACCATCTCAGTGATGAACGCCTTCGGTGTAGAGGCAACTCACGATAATTATAAATCCTTTCACATTGAGGGAGGGCAGCGTTATCGTCCCCGCAACTACCCTATTGAGCCGGATGCTTCCAACGCTTCCTACTTCTTCGCTGCCGCTGCGGTTACTGGTGGACGTGTCCGAGTAGCCAATCTGAGCACCGACTCCGCTCAAGGTGATGTACAGTTTGTCAATGTGCTAGAACGGATGGGCTGCCAAGTGGAACGCTGCAGTAACGGTATCGAAGTTATCGGACCAGATCGACTCAAGGGCATTGATTTGGATATGAAAGCAATCTCCGACACATCGTTGACGCTTGCTGCAATCGCCCCCTTCGCGGAGGGTCCGGTGACCATTCGGAATATCGAACATACACGCCATCAAGAAACAGATCGTATCCACGCTATGGTCACAGAGCTCCGCAAGCTGGGTGTCCCGGTCGTTGAGCGTCAAGATGGCGTCAAGATCTTACCGTCAACGATTACGCCTGCGGAGATTGAAACATATAAAGACCACCGGGTCGCTATGAGTTTTTCGCTGATTGGATTGAAAGTGCCGGGAGTTCGGATAACAGATCCGGGGTGCGTGAGTAAAACTTTCCCCACTTTTTTCGACGTGTTGGCACGGTTGAAGTAGGAGACGGCAGCGTAAACGCAGAAAGCGAGCGATAAATGAAAGGCGTCATTTTTTTAGGAGATCGAAGAGCGATTGTAAAGGATTTTCCCGATCCGGAGCCGGGTTTCGGGGAAGCTCTCGTCCGTATGAAGGCCACCGGTATCTGCGGGAGCGATTTGCACATCTACCGACGCGGTCCGGACCTGTTCAAAGGACGTGAAGATCGGATTCCCGGCCATGAACCGAGTGGCGTTGTCGAGGCAGTTGGCGAAGGTGTCAATCACATCAAAGTTGGCGATCGTGTCTGCATCAACCACTATCGCAGTTGTGGTCATTGCAACCAGTGTGCAGCGGGCTATTTTCAATGGTGCCCTGAGAGTAGGGGGTATGGCGGTCCTATTGACGGTTCACACGCCGATTTTGTCCTCGCGGATGAACGGAACTGCGTGGTTATGCCAGAATCGGTCAGTTTTACGGATGGCGCCTTTATCGCCTGTGCCGGTGGAACTGCCTATTCCGCCATGCAGAAGCTTGACGTGTCGGGAAATACGACGCTTGCAGTTTTTGGGCTGGGTCCCGTCGGCTTGAGTGGTGTCCTGCTCGCAAAAGCGATGGGCGGCTCCGTGATAGGGGTTGATGTGATTGATGAGCGGATCGAGTTAGCAAAACAGATTGGTGCGGACACCGCAATTAATGCACAAAAGGAAGAGGTACTCGATGTGCTTCGTGAAATCACTGGGGGTAATGGCTGCGACCTTGCGTTTGAAGCATCGGGCAGTCCGGCCGGGCGAACAAACGCGGTGAAATGTCTCCGACGCGGTGGCAAAGCGGCTTTTGTCGGTATCGGCAACAACGAGCCCGTGATTAATCCGACAGAGATTATCAATCGGGAATTAACACTGATGGGCTCTTTTGTCTTACCGCTTCAGCAGTCCTATGATTTGATTAATTTTCTGGATTGGCAGCAGCTCTCGTTTGCGCCGATTGTGACGCATCAGTTTACTATCGCGGAGGGTGCAGCAGCCTATCAGGTCGCTGACGACTCACGGAGTGGCAAAGTGGTGTTCACATGGACAACGGACTAACGATTTAAGACACAGATATGTGGAGAGTTGGCTCACGTACAAAACACAACAACGAATGTATGTACTCAATCCGTTAGTTGGCAGATCTCTCGATTCGCTTTACAGGAGGGTATACAATGTCACGCATTTCAATATTCTGTATCACGACTATTGCAACATTCATAATTACCAGCGCAATAAGTGCGGAGGAGAATCAGATGGAAACATTCAAAGACCTGAAAGTTGGCATGGTGGCACCAGATTTTACGTTGAACGATGGAGATGGGGTCGTCCATAGCTTACGTGATTATTTGGGGAAAAAGCACGTCGTTTTGGCATTTTACCCGAAAGACTTCACCGGCGGCTGAACGGCAGAACTCCGCTCGCTCCGGGATGAGCTGAGCCAAATTGAGGAGACAGATACGGTTGTTTTAGGGATAAGCGTCGATGATGAAGCCTCCCATAAGAAGTTCCAAGAGGCAGAGCAGTTTGGGTTCCCTCTGCTTGCTGATACCGACTTCGCAGTTAGCAAAATCTACAGCGGTATTATGGAAAGGTTTCAAGCTTCTAATCGGGCGACCTTCGTTATCGATAAAGCCGGCTATATTCGTGCAATAGACCGAAATGTGAACGTACAAACACACGGCGCAGACCTCGTCAAGCTAATCAAGGCAGGTCTGCCGGGTCCAATTGAGGTTGGTCAGCCTGCGCCAGACTTCATCGCTTCCGATCAGGATGGCAAAACGCATCAACTCAGCAGCTTCACAGGGAAACAGAACGTTGTACTCGCGTTTTATCCTAGAAATTTCACCGGCGGCTGAACGGCGGAAGTCTGCTCGCTCCGGGATGAGTCGAGTGTATTTGCCGAGAAAGATGCACAGGTCTTTGGAATTAGCGTACAAGATGCAGCATCTCACAAAAAATTTGCTGAACAGAACAATCTTAATTTTCCGCTGCTTGTGGACACCGGGCGTCACATTAGTTTACTCTACGGAGCGACGGACAAATCGGATGGCGTAAGCAGTCGTATAACGGTCGTTATCGACAAAGACGGAAAGATTATCAAGCTGGATAAACAGGTCAACGCAAGGACACATGGCAAGGACTTAGCGGATTTCTTTCAGTCAATGTGACCTACACCATAGATGTCTCCGCTAAAACCGAATCGCTCTCCATACCGAGTAAAGAATTGCTTTACAATTGATTACAATATGTGTATACTTAATACCTCTATGAGGTAGGGGGAATCCGTGCGAAATATCGTCTTAGTCGGCTTCATGGGAACCGGCAAAACCTCAGTAGCGCAGCAACTTGCCGAACGTCTAGAGATGCCGTTGATTGATACGGACGATATCATCGGCGAGGACAGTGGAATGGATATCCCCCATATCTTTTCTCGGTATGGCGAAGCATACTTTAGGGATTTAGAGAGCGCAGCTGTTTGTAAGGCGGCGCATTTGGAGAATCACGTAATCTCAACAGGCGGCGGGGTTGTTCTGCGCGAATCAAATTTGGAGCTGCTCAAGGGGAACGGCGTTGTCTTCTGTCTGACGGCGACCCCAGAGGAGATTTGGCAGCGCGTTGGGAGTGACACCCATCGGCCATTGCTACAGGGCCCTAACCCATTGTGCAAGATTGAACAGATGCTTGTAGACCGTCGCCCTTTTTATGATTGCGCGGATCACGCTATCCCAACCACAGGTTTGTCAATTGAAGCGGTCGCTGATAAAATTGTAGAGATATTCCAACAGTCTCACTATTCGGAATGAGACGTTGTTGTCAAGATTATGGTGAATTCTATAATTACTTATACACTTTCGATACACAACCACCCCCCTAAATCCCCCAACTCCCCTGACAAGGGGAGAAGATAAGAGGGGGATCTTCTCCCTTGTCTTTCCCCTCTTATCAGAGGGGTTCAGGGGGACTTGATGAGACTTCGATAAGGGGCACTATTGGTGAACGTCTACATATTTATATTGTTCACTATAATCCCGCTCTATTAAAGACGGAAAAAAGATGTAGCCCAAAAAATTGATGATATGAACATCTTACTGATTCACGGACCGAACCTCCAGCTGTTGGGACGACGACAGCCTGAAATCTATGGTAGTCAGACGTTGGCTGATATTAATTCACACCTATGCGAAAGTGCATCGGAACGGAACGTTAATCTCAAGGTCTTTCAAAATAATTCGGAAGGCGCCATTGTTTCGTTCATTGGGGACAATATCGATTGGGGGGATGGTGTCATCATCAACCCTGCGGCTTACACGCATACGAGTGTTGCCATCCGGGATGCCTTATCCGCAGTGAACCTTCCAGTAATTGAGATCCACCTCTCCAACGTACATACCCGCGAGTCTTTTCGCCAGCATTCTTACATTTCTCCTATCGCTGTCGGCGTGATTTGTGGATTTGGGGCGCACGGTTACGACTTGGCGTTGGACGCAATGATTCAGATTTTGGAACAATCAACTTAAAAAAGAGAACCGAACTAGGATTAATAAAATTAAAAACAGAAAAGGAGAACCTATGGCAGCACTCAATGATTTACGAAACGGTTTAGTTATCCGACTTGACGATGTCATGTACACCGTTACTGATTGTCAACACGTCAAGCCCGGCAAGGGGGGTGCCTTTGCTCGTACTAAACTCAAGCGGGTCACCGATGGAGCAGTTATCGATCGAACTTTCCGCTCAAAAGATACAATCGACACCGTCCGTCTTGAAGAGCGGGATATGCAATATATGTATAGTGATGGCACGCTATTGTACTTCATGGACAACGAAACCTTTGAGCAGCATCAGCTATCCGAAAGTCTTGTAAGCGATGGACTCAAGTTTCTCAAGGAAGGAGAAACCATTCGGGTCAAAGTTGACCAAGACCTTCCAGTGACAATCGAATTACCGACATTTGTGGAGCTTAAAATTGTTGACACAGATCCGGGCTTACGCGGCGATACCGCCAGTGGCGGGTCAAAGCCAGCAACGCTAGAAACAGGTGGGGTAGTCCAAGTGCCCCTATTTGTCGAAAATGGTACGACAATCAAGGTTGATACCCGTACAGGAAGATATGTAGAGAGGGTTTAATCAATGTCGAAAGAGAAATCACTATCCGCGACAGAACTCCTGCAACAGATTAGCGACATCATGGAGGAACGAGATTTGACGGAAGTTCTTCTGCGCGAGGAGGGGATTACCTTGAAGGTCAGGCGAGGCAGCGAGCCCGCGCCTGTCGCGTTTTCGCAGCCAAGCGCGACGTCGCCCTCACCTAGCACAGAACAGATTGAGTCCTCTGCATCGCAACTGTCATCAGAGGTGGGGGAACTGATACGGTCCCCGATGGTAGGACTATTTTACGCGTCACAATCGCCGGAGGCTGCGTCTTATGTGGAAGTCGGCAGCGTTGTTTCTGAAGATGATACTTTGTGCTTGATTGAAGCGATGAAAATTTTCAACGAAGTCAAGCCGGATTTCGCCTGCAAGATTCTTGAAATCCTCGTTGAAGATACAACGACCGTTGAGTTTGATCAACCCCTGTTTCGCGTGAAGCGGATTTAGAAGCAATTTTTTTTATCTTTATCAAGCACAGTTTTGTGCACTTTTATTATTTGGTCCCCCACCGGAGCATTGCTGTATCCAAACCATCGGGGATTGTTCTCCTCCAAGCGGAAATGGATTGAAGGATAAAACAAAACCTTAAAATCCCCCGGCCATTTACCTTTTTATCTATTGAATTTTGATTTGATTTTCGCTAGTACGGATCTGGTTGGGACCGGAGACTAAACACGGGCTAACAATGGTTGTCCGTTAAAGGAATGGGAGAAGCAGGAAGCATGAGAAACGCACTCAAACGTCAAAGCTACGTGATTACTGATGGTCCGGATCGAGCAGCGGCCCGCGCCATGCTGATGTTCGGCGACGATGGTCTACAACCTGAAGATTTGGATAAGCCGCTTGTGGGGATTGCCAACACCTGGATCGAGATTGGCCCCTGCAATTATCACCTCCGTCGGCTTGCTGCAAAAGTGAAGGCAGGCATTCGAGCGGCTGGTGGCACTCCCCTTGAATTTAATACAGTCAGTATTTCAGATGGCATTACAATGGGCACCGAGGGGATGAAGGCATCGCTCATCAGTCGAGAAGTGATAGCGGATTCCATTGAGCTAGTTTGTCGGGGCAACATGTTCGATGCAGTCGTCACGCTCTGTGGATGCGACAAAACTGTTCCCGGCACGGTAATGGCCCTTGCCCGTTTAGACATACCTTCATTGACGCTCTACGGTGGGTCAATTATGCCCGGTCAATTTCAAGGGGAAGATGTAACAATCATGGAGGTATTCGAGGCGGTGGGGGTCCACGCTGCGGGTAAAATTACTGTCGAAGAACTTGACGACCTTATCAGCAAAGGGTGCCCTGGTCCGGGTGCCTGTGGGGGCCAATATACCGCCAACACCATGGCAACCGCTGTCGAGATTCTTGGGATGGCACCGATGGGGAGTGGTAGCGTCCCGGCAGTAGATAATAACAAAGATGATGTTGCATTCCAAGCGGGCCAATTGGTGATGGACCTGTTAGCCGCTGACCGTCGTCCCAGCCAGATTATCACCCGTCGTTCGCTCGAAAACGCAATATCCTCGGTGGCGACAACCGGTGGCTCGACAAATGGTGTGCTTCACCTGCTCGCAATTGCACACGAGGCCAATATTCCATTGACAATCGACGACTTTGAAGAGATTCGATCGAAGACGCCAATCTTTGTAGATCTCAGACCTGGCGGTCGTTTCGTCGCTGCTGATTTGCATCAGGCGGGCGGCATTCAACTTGTTGCCAAACGGCTCATGGAGGCTGGCCGTCTCCACACCGACGAACTCACCGTAACGGGCCAGACTATCGGCGAGGCAGCGGCTAACGCGGTTGAAACATCAGGTCAGGAGGTGGTTCTCCCCGTGTCGCAGCCGATTAAGCCGACCGGTGGGTTCGCGATTCTCAAAGGGAATCTCGCCCCTGATGGCTGTGTGATTAAGCTAGCCGGACATGATAGAACACTGCATAAAGGGCCCGCTCGCGTCTTTGAGCGTGAAGAAGATACCTTCGCTGCGATTAAGGATGGGACTATTCAGCCGGGGGATGTAGTGGTTATCCGCTACGAGGGGCCCGCTGGGGGTCCTGGAATGCGCGAAATGCTCGGTGTCACTGCCGCAATCGTCGGTGCTGGGTTAGGTGAAGATGTCGCGCTCTTGACTGATGGCAGATTTTCGGGTGCGACACACGGCTTTATGATTGGTCATATTGCGCCGGAAGCGGCACACGGTGGCCCGATTGCGATACTCCGTGACGGCGATACTGTCGTGATTGACGCGGAGAAGCTTCGGATCGACGTTGAGCTTTCGGAGGCAGAAATGCAAGCACGCCTAGAGGAGTGGACGCCTCCGGCGCCGCGTTATACCCGTGGTGTGATGGCGAAATATGCACGTCTGGTATCCTCAGCGTCGGAAGGCGCTGTCACTGGATAGCCCAATCCGTTTTAGCCTTCCTGCTAACGTCATATGCTTGCCGGAAATTGATATCCATTCAAACGTGGGAGGACCGGTACTATGGAAGATAAAATTGTGGGTCGAAATTCAGTGCTGGAACTCCTACGTCGTGGCAACCGTGAAATCGAACGGATTCTGATCGCACAAGGCAACAAGCACCCACGCCTCCGACAAATTCGGGCTATCGCTGAGAAAAACGGGTTTCGCTGTGATTTTACACCACGTCGGGAACTAGATTCGATGGAGCCCGATGTCCCTCACCAAGGCGTAATCGCCCTTGTCAGTCCTGCCAGCTACATTGATCTTCCAAGCCTCATCACAAAGGTACAAAGCTCGAACCGTTCACCGCTCCTAGTTATGCTCGATCAGGTTCAAGACCCCCGGAATCTCGGTGCAATCATCCGGACAGCGGATGCTGTCAACGTCGATGGGTTAATCCTACCAAAAGATAGAGCCGCTGGTATCACCACCGCTGCACATAAGGCGTCGGCGGGCAGCTCTGAGTATGTGCCGATCGCTCAAGTAACTAACCTTGCCCGAACGATTGAGATCCTGAAGGCGGCTGGCATCTGGGTAATTGGTGCGGACCAGGGGGCACCACTGTCTTATACGCAGGCAGATTTGACGGGCCAGATTTGTCTGGTTCTCGGTAATGAGGCGGAGGGTCTCCGCCGTCTCGTTAAGGAGAAGTGTGATTTACTGATCCACCTTCCGATGTTCGGTCACGTCCCCTCCCTCAATGTTTCGGTAGCGGCAGGCATCCTGCTATATGAAGTCCTCCGTCAGCGGGGTAACACCGATTTGGTGTCAGGGCGCGTGAAAACGGGATAGGCTTTCCATCAAACCTCCACGTGCGCTTAGAGGAAACAAAACCGCTATGCAGATTAACGATTCACTTACCGTCGAACAACTTAAACCGAAACTCAATCGACTGTTTGAGCTGTCGGGCAAGAAGATTTTAGCGATCGAAGACACCTGGCAGCCCGAAAAAGGGACGCCGGTGTTCACGGCTGCCGGTCGGTATACTACACGCGGCTGGACCGAGTGGACGCAGGGATTTCAATTCGGTTCTGCACTATTGCAATTCGACGCCACGGATGACGAGCAGTTCCTCGAAATTGGGCGGAAGAATACAGTCGAAAAGATGGCGCCCCACCTGACGCATATCGGTGTGCATGACCACGGATTCAACAATGTTTCGACCTATGGCAATTTACGGCGTCTGATTCTTGAACGGCGCATTCCCTCAAACGATTGGGAGCTCCACTTCTATGAACTTGCGCTGAAAGTCTCAGCAGCGGTGCAGGCGAGTCGTTGGTCCAAGACAACAGACGGGAAAGGCTACATCCCCTCCTTTAATGGCCCCCACTCGCTCTTTGCGGACACCATCCGCTCGTTGCGTGCGTTAGCGTTAGGGTATAGTTTAGGGCATGTGCTAATGGGCGAGAACGATCAGCCAATCTCTTTACTGGAACGATTGTTGCATCACTCCGAGACGACCGCCACCTATAACGTCTACTACGGCGAAGGGCGCGATGCGTTTGATATCCGTGGGCGCGTCGCGCATGAATCGATCTTTAACATGAACGATGGAAACTACCGTTGCGCGAGCTCGCAGCAGGGATACTCACCGTTTACAACATGGACACGAGGGTTAGCCTGGATTATCACCGGTTATGCCGAGCAACTTGAGTTCTTCGAGACACTAGCGGACGATGACCTCAGTCCTTATGGCGGGCGGGCGGGAGCAACCGCTCACATATTGAAAGCGGTCAAAGCGACCTCTGATTTCTATATTGAGAACACAGCTGTAGATGGTATCCCGTATTGGGATACTGGGGCACCGGGGCTGTTTCAGCTAGGCGACTATCTCGAAAGGCCCGCAGACCCGTTTAACGACATTGAACCTGTCGATAGCTCGGCAGCCGCTATCACCGCACAAGGGCTGATTCGGTTAGGAAATTATCTTAAAAAACAGGGTGAGGCGGAAGCAGGAAAGCGTTACTATCAGGCGGGATTGACTGCAGCAGATACGCTTTTTTCCGAACCGTATCTGTCGGAATCCGACGAACATCAGGGCTTACTCCTGCATTCAATCTATCATCGTCCAAACGGTTGGGATTATATCCCTGAAGGTAGGGCTACTCCGTGTGGCGAATCGTCGATGTGGGGAGATTACCATGCACGAGAGCTTGGGCTGCTTCTGCTACGGGAATTGGAGAATCAACCGTATCTGACTTTTTGGGGAAATTATGGTAGATTTTAGAATTACTTGAACACTGCCAATCGGCGCAGTTGAAAACAGCGCCTACCCAACACGGGGAGCGAAGGTGTCTATTTATTTTTCTAATTCACCATAGTAGAGGATAAAAATCTTCATCCTATAAAAGAATAGGAGAATCTATCCATGCGATTAACAGACAAACAGGTACAGCAGTTTAATGAAGAGGGATATCTGGTTTTTGAAAATTTAATCCAGGGCGAAAAGCTCAAAGCCTATCAGGATCTCTTTGATGAACTAGTTGAGCGCAGCCGTACTCTTTCAATTGGTAGCCCGCACTGGAGCTTTGAGTTTAACGAAGATCATGAACCGATTCCGGGGTTTTTGCACAAAATTCAGGGGGTGTGCGTTGTTGAGCCGAAGGTTCTGGATCTCGCCCAAGAGACGGACATCCTCGACCGAGTCCAATCGCTTGTCGGACCGGATATTGATGTATTCGGCACCAAGTTCTTTCCCAAACTGCCGAATGGCGGCACCTCGGTACACTGGCATCAGGACAACTTCTACTTCGGCACAAACACAGATCGAATTGTCAGCTGTGGCATTTATCTTCAAGACGCAGACCGTGAGAACGGATGCCTGAGAGTAGTTCCGAAAAGTCACCTATCCCAATCAATTGTAGAACATCATCGAAGGCCGGGGGCACACGGGAGTTGGACGGACGTAGACGAATCGATAGCTGTCGATTTAGAGGTGCCGGGTGGCACAGTGGTCTTTTTCTCAGCGAATCTGCTTCACGGGACTTATGAAAATCGCAGCAACCGTTCCCGCTACAGCACTGCATGGCATTACATCCCCGGCGATTTGTCTCTAGAGCGGTTCCCACGCGGTGGTTATGAGGACCGGCACATTGTTCAGGGCAATTAATATACTCACAAGAGGAAAAGATGCTTAATCATTCTGAAGTAGAATTATTTCTTCAAGACGGCTACGTTATTCGGCGAGGCGCATTATCCGAAACAGATATCGCAACCTATCGCGCCGCCGTAGATTCTATCCTACACAAATGTCGTGTCGAAAAGGTGCACGAATATCTGCGCTATGTTGATGGTGAACGTGATGATATCTGGGGTGTGAACAACATCTTTCACCCAAGCATTAGAGAAGCAGTCCTCGTCGAATCACTTGGACATCCCCAGATTTTGGAGGTCATCGAAAGTTTGATTGGGACGCGGTTGCGCTATCATCTGTGCACCCTGTTGGTCAGTCCAGAACACAAGTCGTATCACATCAACTGGCACCGGGATTCGGCACCAGATGGCGAGGTGCCACGCGAACGACTGCTATCCCGACTTCGGAGTAGCGTCCAACTGAACGGCGCGTTGTACGACGATGAAACCCTTTTCATCGTTCCCGGCAGCCACCGACGGGAGATTACTGATGCCGAGCGACATATCATACAAAATTCGCCTAAAGCTGATATGCCCGATCAGATGCCCGTGCAACTGAAGGCGGGTGATATTGTTTTCTACAATTCGAGTCTACTTCACAAGGGGTATAACCGGTCGGGGACAATCCGCCAAACCCTGCATTATGCGCTTGTGGTCTCACCGCCCGAAGGGGAACCGCGCAATCCGGATGGCCCTACGAGTCAGGAATGGCTGAACGATTCGGCATTCCTCGAAAGCCTCAACCCGCGAATCAAACCGCTTTTTGATAATTGGTTAAAGTATGGATAGCAGAGGAGGAATTAGGTTTATTTTCCAAACAGCAGAAATAAGGACGTATCATGTTATATCTGAATTCCATCGAAAACGCTGAAGATAGTCCAACAGAGAAAAAATACGCCATCTGTCATGAAGAAATTCCATCTATGCTGCATATTCCGGAATTAGCCCCATCGAAGGGGCTGCTTACCCGTTGGCAATCGCAAGAGATTAGTTGGGAAGAATTTCGTAAATTATTCTTTGAAGAGATGAGAACGGAGTATAGCAACGGCGCGATGAGCCGACTTAAAGGGCTGCAAAAATATTGTTTGGAGAACGATGTTACCCTCCATTCCCCGGAACCGAGCGGTGAGCAGACCTATCGCGCCATTTTGGAAGGGATTATCAACGCGATTTGGAAAAGTGAAGGCCGAACAGATCGCGTGATCAATCTCGCCCGAGCACCGATTGAGGAGTCACAACTGGTAGAGGGTAATTCGCAACAAACATCAACAATTGCACAGGAAGAGATTGCGAACCTTGTTCTTCAAAAAATTTTACCGGAGGTGACTTCGGCTAAAGACGACGAAATTAGATTGATCAAGGAAAATGAAGAGCTGAAAAGTCAAATTCAATTGCTTCAAGCTGAAAACGATAGGAAAAATAAAGAAAACAGTGAACTAAGGAGACAGATTGATCAACTTGAGGAACAGAGTCAGTTGCTCAAAGATGAAAACCGTAACAACGATTGCGAGAATGACCGGTTAAGAAGGCAGATTGCTCAGCTGCGAGATATCAACACTCATCCGGGAATCAGAGGTATTGCAGTAAAAGCGACAGGGGACCCTCCGGTGTTTGGGGCAAACTTTGAAACTGTTGATATTGATAGAAATCTGCCTGTTGGTCTACGCAAATGGCTTGAAGAACTTTTGCTTCCAGTTGTGGATCCGCTCAGAAACACGGGATTTGGGAACTTGGACTTGAACCAAGCTATCAATCAATATCACAGCTTCGATACAGCAGATAATTTACTCGCTCATGTTATAAGGACACAAGGCAACCTAAGCGCTCATGAAAACATTGATGAAAGGACAGAAATGGGACGGGCACTTTGCTGTTTCTTCGCGGCATCCTTACTGTCTTCAAAGCTCTCAAATCATACTAGCGCAGCGTCGGCCCAATCCATACAATCGGCACTTGATGATGCAAAAGTACCTTACAACCGAGGCATTGCTTTCCGAAAAGCAGGCGATTCCGATCGTGCCATCGCTGAATACACCAAAGCGATAGAGTTGAAGCCGGATTATATCAATGCCTATAAAAATCGTGGTAACGTGTACAGCGACAAGGGTGATTACGATCGCGCCATTGCAGATTATACCAAAGCGATAGAACTAAAGTCAGATTTTACCAATGCCTATTACAATCGTGGAACAGCTTACTATCGTAACAACTCCTATAGTCGTGCTATCGCGGACTTAACTCGAGCGATAGAGTTGAAGCCGGACTATGCTAATGCCTATAAAAATCGTGGTGAGGTTTACCGTGCAACAGGCGATCGTGCACGCGCCCAAGCAGATCTCTATAAGGCAAAACAGCTCCAAAAGTGACACTTTTGCTACTTCTTTGCAGCAGCTTTGCTCTTTTCAAAACGCCGAGAACTAGGATAACCCACTTTTCGATAACTGGCTAACATACGGATAACAGAGGAGGGATTTATGGCAACACATCATTTTGAACCAACTGTTTATTACACCGCGATTGGGACACACGAACCGGTGCTCCATATCGACAGTGGTGATACCGTTGTGACGACAACCGTTGATGCCGGTGGCGTTGATGCCGCCGGGGAAGCGGTCACTGAAGGCGGGAACCCACAGACGGGACCTTTTCATATCAACGATGCGGAACCGGGAGACACACTCGCCGTCTACTTTGATCGACTGGTTCCTAACCGCAAGATGGGCAGAACGTCAACGGTAATTGCCCCGCACGTCCTCGACGCAAGCTATGTCGCTTCCAATCTGCCGGAGAGCGGTCAGGGGAACTGGGAGATTGATCTGGATAACTGGACGGCGACCCTTGTTTCACCGGAAACGAGCCTCGGTCGGCTGACGCTGCCCTTAGAGCCGATGACGGGGTGTTTTGGGGTTGCCCCGCCGCGTAGACAGGCAATCTCCACAGCGACCTCCTCAACACATGGTGGGAATATGGACTACCGTGGTTTTTGTGAAGGCGTTACTGTTTACCTTCCCGTTTTTGTGGATGGTGCGCTGTTTCACATCGGGGATGGGCACGCTGTACAAGGCGATGGCGAGATTGTCGGCACTGGGATTGAGATTTCGTTTGATGTGCAGTTTACGGTCAATGTCATCAAAGGCAAAGAGATTGGTTGGCCCCGAGCGGAAAACGACGATTATATCCTAACGGCAGGAAATGCACGTCCTTTGGATCAGTGTGTGCAGCACGCGACGACGGAGATGGTCCGTTGGTTGAATGAACTCGGCTTGGAAGGGAATGCCCCCCACATCTTGCTCGGTCAATGTGTGGAGTACGATATGGGCAACGTATATGACCCAGCGTATACGATGATCTGCAAGGTAAAAAAGAGTATCTTGCGGGATATTGGTTTAACCCTAAACCCACTGATCTAAGGAGTAAACGGGATTGTTGAATATTAGTCGAATCTAGAATAGCGTCAACTTGGGGGAATCAGGGGCTTCCGACAGTTTTTGTTTCGCTTCCGCGATATCGTCAATCAGATCTTGCCGGGCACGTGTATACGCTTCGCCGTCCTGTCTCAATACGAATGCCGGATTGTAGGTTGCTAAGACGAATGGGGCGTAAAGTGTGTCTGTGAACCATTGACCTCGCTCTTCGGTCATGCGAAAGCCTTTGTGGATGAGCGTATTGGCGGCAGGACTTCCCATACATAGAATAACCGAGGGGCTAATCAATGTGAGTTCTCCATCAAGCCATTTCGAGCACGCCTTAATCTCCCCGGCTCTCGGTGGGCGGTTTTTTATTAGGCGTCCGTCTCTGACAGCGGCGCGGCATCTGATGACGTTTGTTATCCAGATTTCGTCACGGTCTAACTCGTTTGCATGAAGCACTTCATCGAGTAGGACTCCCGACGGTCCTGAAAATGGGATTAGCGTGTGTTCATCTGTCGCTGATGGACCTTCAGCGACAACAACTAGTTTAGAGGTAGGATCGCCATTACCGAAAACGACATTCAGCCGGGTTTCCGCCAAGCCACAGTCAGTACAGACAGCGGCTTGTGTTCTGAGTGCTTCCATTTTTTTAACAACTTCGCTCATTCCTATCCCTCCTCAAACAGACGTAGGACGAATGATAACACAGGAGATTAAAGGTTGTCAATTGCTATACCCGGCTGTGTTTGTGCAGGGCAGTTGTTAGGTTGGCCGCTTCCGTTGGAAATTAACGCAAGCCTCCAATGCAGCGAAACTTCCTATTGACAAAAAGGTGGTAGGCGTGTATCCTATAAAAGACCCTACAATTGTATTAGGAGAGAGCCATGGAGACATGGGATACAAAACCGAGTTTTGTTCGGTCAGACCTTCCATTGATTGACTGTGACATCCATAACCGCGTACCGTCGTTGGGTACCCTTTACCCGTACCTGCCGGACTTTTGGGTTGAGTATTGCAGTACCTCCGGATTTGGGGGGCCTGAGATGGGGGACTATCCAGGGGGCGCCCCGACGTCCGCCCTTCCGGATACTAAGCCTGAAGATGGCCCGCCGGGATCGGATTTGGAGATGCTGCGCGAGCAGACGCTCGATTTCTGGGAAGCGGATTACGGCATCCTGAATTGTGCCTACTGGGTACAAACGGTCCATAATGAATATCTGGCGGCGTCGCTCGCCTCTGCGACTAACGCCTGGCAGGTCGAGCACTGGCTTGACCGAGAACCGCGTTTGCGTGCCTCGCTGGTCGTATCGAGCCAGAATCCGCTAACAGCGGCGCAAGAGATTGAACGCATGGGCGACCATCCCGGATTTGTGCAGGTCCTGTTGCCGGTGCGCTCCCTGATGCCCTACGGAAAGCGACACTATGACCCGATTTTTGAAGCTGCTGTCCGCCATAACCTCGTGATTGGTATTCATTACGGTGGGGCTGCAGGCATTCCGCCCAGTCCGAGTGGTTGGTTTTCGACGTACTTGGAAGAATATGCCGGTATGGGACAGGTTTTTCAAGCCCAAGTGATCAGCCTCGTTACGGAAGGGGCATTCGACCGGTTTCCAGATCTGCGGGTTGCTTTAATCGAAGGCGGTTTTACGTGGCTCCCGTCGGTTATGTGGCGAATTGATAAGGAGTGGAGAGGACTGCGCCACAACACGCCGTGGATCAAACGGCTTCCGTCGGAATATATGCGCGATCATCTCCGTTTCACGCTTCAGCCGATGGACGCGCCGTCAGATCCGAAGCTATTCCTTCGGATGATTGGCCAACTTGATTCGGACGATATGCTGATGTTTTCGACAGATTACCCGCACTGGCAGTTTGATTCCCCGGAGGAAGCATTGCCGGTTGGGTTGCCGGAGTCACTGCTGAAGAAGATTTTGGCGGAAAACGCACGAGAGTTCTATCGACTGTAAAAATGTATCAGGATTACTTTGTAAAGCTGGTTCCAATTCATCAACCTAATCCTGAAAATGGAGACAATCACGCTCGAAAAGGAGGACACAGAGATGAAAGGCACACGGGAAAAAGTTCCTGTCATTGACACCGATATTCACAATAACCTTCCATCGTCGGAATCGCTGCATCCATACCTATCTGAACGCTGGCGTAAGCATCAGGCGCTGATTGGTGGGCGTGGACATGCTGGATCCAACTATCCGCGGGGGATGCCTCATGCGGCGCGGCACGATGCGTGGCCCCCATCTGGGCTTTCGCCGGGTGCAGACCTCGCCTTTATGCAGGAGCAACTGCTCGACGCTTGGGACATGGAGTATGGGATTCTGAATCCGCTCATGGGCGGCAGTGGGCTCAATCTGGAGTACGTCGCGGCGATCGCGCGAGCGATCAACGATTGGCAGGTCGAAGAGTGGACTACGCCTGAACCGCGTCTGAAAGCTTCGATTGTCCTTCCTTATGAAGATGGGGAATTGGCAGCGGAGGAGATTCATCGGCGCGGTGAAGACCCAAACTTTGTGCAGGTGCTGTTGATTGTACGCACAGACGAGCCGTTGGGTCGGCGGAAGTATTGGAAAATGTACGAAGCTGCAACAGCGTATGATCTGCCGATTGGGATCCACTTCGGCGGTGTCGGTGCTGGTCCGATCACCGGTGCGGGCTCGCCCTCCTACTACATCGAGGACCATGGTGGTATGCCGCAAGCGTTCCAGACGCAGGTGATAAGCCTCGTTTGTGAAGGTGTCTTTGAACGCTTCCCCACACTCAAGTTTGTCTTGATTGAGGGAGGCTTTGCTTGGTTTCCACCGCTGATGTGGCGTCTCGATCAGAGTTGGAGAAAGCTGAAAGCGGAGGTTCCGGATCTGAAAAAGCTGCCCTCAGAGTATATGAAGGAGCACTTCTGGCTCAGTTCACAGCCGGTGGAAGAGCCGCCCAAACGGGAGTATTTCGACCTGTTGTTAGAACAGCTCAACGCCCGGGAGAGATTGATGTTCGCTACTGATTATCCGCACTGGGACTTCGATGCGCCCGATCGCGCTTTTCCAACGAGTATTGCCCCGGAGGTAAGGCGCCGGATTATGGCGGATAATGCACGCGAGTTGTATAAATTGTAGAAGTTTGCATATCAGCTAATTGTTCAGGGGTTCGGTTCATGGAAGTTTTATGATACCTGAACCCCTGATCTTTATACTACATTTCATACAATACGATAGAATCCTATGGCAAAACATGTCGTTGCAACTGTAGATGAAATTCCGCCGGGCGAACGCAAAATCGTCGAACTTGAAGGACGGTCGCTCGGCGTTTTTAATATTGATGGCGAGTTTTATGCGGTGCGGAACATCTGTCCCCATCAGGGCGCTCCCCTATGCGAGGGGCGTTTGACAGGGCTGCTTGAGTCCGATGTACCGGGTGAATACAGATACACCCGCAAAGGCGAAATCTTGCGTTGTGTCTGGCACGGTTGGGAGTTTGATATCAAAACGGGGCAATCGTGGTGGAATCCAGCACGGCAGCGGGTGAGAAAGTATCCGGTGGAAGTAGAGGACGGGGCGACGGTGGCGTCAGGGCTGCAAAAGGGACCGTACACCGCCGAGACCTATTCTGTGTCCGTTGATCAGCAGTATGTGGTCATTGACATGCCTGAATAGAAGAAGAGTCTCTAGACATTCGCTCGGTTTGTCGGCAATGTTTCGATAACCCTTGCTATATCTGAACTAGTCGTTAGATAGTATGGATAAGAATGGTTCTTGTAGTGACTAAAGATAATTGCATAGTGACGAACAGAAACTGGCTATGCCAACACAAACTGAACTCGTTAAAGGAATCACGACACCAGGTAGGTATGACATCACCGTTGACTCTGAGGGAGAAGCATGGCACCTTTTGCAACAAGCGATGCCTGATGCCGTGGAATTACCACCAGCCGAGTCTGGGCAGCCTTACCCGAGACCACCTCTTGGCTGCATTAAGTGGTATCAATTGCATCCACCTGAACCCAACGTCGGTCACTCAAGGCCTCACTTTAAGTACGCAGATTGGACCGGTGGTAAGAAAGGTAGAGGAGGAAGTTGGGGGCACATTGAGTTCTAATTGATTTATACCTAAGTTTGCACAGGGGCATAGGAGGGGGACAATATGTCAGTCATGTTTGAGGTCTATTATAAAGCACCACCGGATCCAATAAAGGAAGAGAAATTAACTGTTCAAATATCTAGGTATGGCGGACACTTGACTTTCCGAGAGGATCCAAGTCAACATGGGTCATCAAGTGTGTGTCTCACCTATGAATTTGACGACTTCTCTCTCGCCGGGATGGCTACCAAATTGTTGCGCCAGCAGGGTGAACACGTTGAAGGTCCGGTAGAATACGGACCTTGAGCAGGTAGTTCCAACCGAGTCTATCTCACCGAAATTGTTTAGGGCAATAGCGCTGCATATCGAAAGATTAATGAGTTGGAGGAATTGTGATGGAATGGTTTGCAGTCGTTGTGCTTGTAGTGTTTCTCGTTGGCATAGGTATAGTTACACGAGATGCCATAAAGAATGCCAACAAACGGTAACAATTAACCGCCGTGTCCGTTGTCGATAGATTTGGGAGCAGATGTTTTTTTGCCCCTAAACAGCGAAAGGTTAAAAGAAATATGAAAGCTAATTGGCGAGATTATATCGTTAGCACACCTGATATATTACGGGGCAAGCCGCGTATTAAGGGTACAAGAATTCCAGTAAGTCTTATCCTTGGGTATCTGGCAGCAGATCAGACCGCAGACCAGATTATCACTGAGTTTCCAGATCTACAGAAAGCACAAATTCTCGCATGTCTCGATTACGCACGGGAGTTAGCAGAAGTTGAGGTAGCAGCTTAATGGGATTGAGATTCTTTGCTGATCAATGCGTTCCCAACGCTGTTGTTGATGCCCTTAGTGACGTGGGGTATGAAGTTTTCCGTGTGAAAGATTATATTCCTATAGAATCACCGGATTCGGTTGTCATTTCAAAAGCACAGGAACTTAATACAATTCTTATTTCTCTGAATGGAGATTTTGCCGATATAGTCGCTTATCCGCCAGCTGACTACAAAGGAATTATTGCACTTCAGGTACGGAACCACCCAGAGATCTTGCCACAAATGCTATCGAAGCTGAAACATCATCTCTCAACCCATCCTGATATGACCTATTATGTAGGGAAACTTCTGTTGGTTGGAGTACACCGGATAAGGATTCGTACGTAGCAACCATTCTGACTCAGATTGAATCCGCCGTTGCAGTTGACGATGGTAATAAAGAAACAACAAGGAAACCACAAATGTCAAAACTAAATATCGCACTAATTGGCGCAGGGAGACGCGGTGGCAACGCGCATCTGCCGGTGATTGCCAAATTGAAAGATGTCTACAACCTCGTTGCAGTCTGTGATATAGACCAAGCGGTCGCTCAACAGTACGCTGAGCAGTACGGTGCGACCCCCTACACCAACGTTCGAGATCTGGTGGCACATGAAGAATTGGACGTTGTGGACATCACTGTGCCCGGAGTCGCTCATCACGCCATCGCCTGTTTTATGGCAGATGCCGGTGTGAACATCATTGTCGAAACGCCAATCGCCGTGACGTTGCGGACGACAGATCTTATGATAGAAGCGGCGAAGAGAAATAACGTCAAGCTGGAAGTGGCAGAGAACTACTACCGTGCGCCGCGCGAACGTTTTTTGTCGGCTGTGATTGATTCAGGAGTGATAGGCGAGGTAGGACGAATCTACCGAATCTTCTATGAAGGTGGCTATCATGGTATGAGTATGCTTCGGCTGCGTGCGAATGGAGAGCCGCAGTCAATCCTCGGCATCACGCAATCGACGCCGGTGATTCCAATCATCGACCGGATGAAACGCCACCACACAAGCGACAACTGGACGTTCGGCTTTCTAGAGTTTGACAACAACGCCACCGCCCTGATGGTCTATTCTAATGTTATTCACGCCCGTTCGTTGGGACGCGGACAGGGTGGAATTTCACAGATTGATGGCAGTAAGGGGACCATTGTCGGTGAAGAGATTCACGTCGTTCCCGCCGAAGATTTGGAGAACGGTGCAAAAAGCATCGGCTATCGACCGAAACGCCCGACAATTGATATGGCTGGAACCGAGGTGATTGAGAAGATTGAATTAGCACTTCCAGACCAATTGATTACATGGGAGAACCCGTTAAAGCATTACCCACTCACCGAAGGTCAGATTGCGGTCGCCGATGAGCTGCTGAGCATTGCGAATGCGGTTCTCAACGACACGGAGCCGGAGTACGGTGCACAGCTTGGGCGGCAAGATCAGGAGATGAATATCGCTATGAGTGAATCCGCCAAACAGAGTCGAGTTACCTTGAACTTCCCGTTGACCGATCTCACTGAAACCGAGCGGGGTATACATAACAGTTACGAACAGCAACACGGACACCCGATCGATGACGTTGAAGCTGGGGTTGACACCTTCTTCCCACGTCACTGATACTCCGCGGTTACTAACGAGTTGAAGCGCGCTTCATCCCATTCAGTCCCCCACCCCGGCGCATCGGGAGGCGACAGGTGCCCCTCGGCGATTAACGGCGCATTCAGCAATCCCCACTCCTCTCCTTGTCGGCGGTTACCATCGGCAGCAGCGGAAAAGGACTCGTAGAAATCGGTGTTGTCAATACAGCATCCTAAATGTGCATGGAGGAGTCCAAATAACCCGCCTTGTCCGTTAAGTTCCACGTTCGTCCCGTAGAGCTCGGCGAAGTGCGCTAACTTTAGCACCTGGGTTGTACCGTTTCGGGCATTGACGCGGAGCCGATCTGTCGCCCCGTGGATGAGCCATTGCGACGATAGACCGATATCGTGCATCAGCATCTCTGTTGCCATCACGGGAATCGTTAGTTCTCGGCACAGTTCTTGGTAGAGATGCATCTTCTGTTCGTGGAACGGCTCCTCCAGCCAGACAAAGTCCAACTCTTCCATGACATGTCCCACCTCAATCGCTTCTCGCAGGGAATAGGAACAGACCGGATCGTGGAGCAGCGCATAGTCGGACCCGACAGCGTCCCGCACCTCACGTAAGATTGGAATATCCGCTTTACCGCCCTTGTAAGAGTGGAATTTGTAGGCGTTAATCCCTATTTCTTGTCCTGCCTCAATGGCTCGCAGATAGTCTTCCACCGTGCCATCTCCGCCCGTCAGGTAGACAGGAAACTGCTCCCTTACGCGACCAATTAAGGCGTAGACGGGAAGCTCTGCGGCTTTGCCGGCAATGTCCCAGAGGCAGTTGTCAAAGTCGCCAAACCAGCCGGGCGGCTGGTAAACCCAGCGCGTTCCCTTGTGCAGCATCTGATATAGTTTTTCCCGATCTAGTGGGTCCTCCCCTAGCACCTGATTTCGCAAGATTGCCGCTTGTCCAGGGGACATTCCGGTGGTACACCTGCCCGTGATGCCGGCATCGGTTTCCACCTGAATAAAAGCTTGTTGTGCCGGTCGATCGCTCGGCAGCCCTTTGTGAGTATACTGAATGCGGCGCAAATTCGGAACCTGCACTAGTTTATGTCCGCTGCTCTTGCGCTCTGGATGTTCAAGGATGTAGAGTTTTACAGTTGTGATTTTCATAGTGTTTCTCCGTCAGGTCTACATTTCATGGAGGTCTTTTTACGAAAAACGGTACAATTCAACGTAAGGGGTCCGGATAGTGTAACCGATTGGATAACTCGGATCAACATTAAAAAAGCCACCTTTTGCACCCCAAATAGGCATATTTTTCACTTGACCCATCCACCAATTTCTGCGAAGATAGAATAACATTCAAAATTTCTGTCAATAAAATATAGCGAGACTTTTTGAGAAAATTGGAGGTACGCCCGTTTAGGGCAAGACTCCATCTATCTTATCATCATTTAGGAGGAATGACTATGGCAACCGAATTTCACGGTATATTTCCGGCGATTATTACGCCGATGACACCTGAAGGGAAACTAAACGAAGTTGCTTTTCGTAAAGTCATCGAATTCAACATCCAAGCGGGTGTCCACGGTTTCTGGGTAGCTGGGGGTACTGGCGAAAGCGTTCTGTTGGACGACGAAGAGAACAACCGTATCGCGGAAATTGCTGCCGACCAATCCAACGGCAGAATAAAGAATATTATGCACGTCGGTGCGCCAACAACCGCACGGGCTGCCAAGATGGCCGAGCACGCCGCCAAGGCTGGCGTTGAGGCCATCTGCTGTGTCCCGCCCTTCTTCTATGGGCGCAACGACACAGAGATAGTCGAGCACTACCGAGTGGTGGCAGCGGCGGCGGATTTACCCCTGTTCGTCTACAATTTACCGGGTGCCACCGGCGTTGAAATTACCCCGGCTTTGATGCAAAAAATTCAGGATGGGGTGCCGCAGTTGGCTGGCTTGAAGCATTCTGCGGCGAGCTTTGGCAATGTCCGCGCTTTTGCCAAAATGGGTCTCTTCTGCCTCATTGGAAATAGCCGGTTAATGCTGCCCGCCCTGACGATTGGCGCTACGGGTTGTGTGGATGGGCCGCCAAACATGGCGCCGGAACTTTGGGTGGAAATTTGGAACGCCTATCAAGCTGGAGATTGGAAACGGGCAGAAGCTGCTCAAGACAAGGCTTGCCATGCTGCAGATAGCGTGCTTGCATGTGGCGGTAGTTTTCACGCTCTCATCAAGGCAACGCTCAGTGAACGGCTAGGCATTGATTGCGGTCATCCCAGACTCCCTGGGTATCCTCTGACTCTCGAACAGCTGACAACGTTGAGGAAATGTATCGCCGAACTTGGGTTGACCGCCGTCACCGTTTCTTGAAGGGATTGGAGCCTGTGCACGGAATAGTACGCCTCGGCTAACTGGTTCTTTTTTTTAGGACTCACGCAAATTTAGCACCCGGCGTGAGATTTCTTTTAACCCCCTAAATCCCCTAACCCCTCTGATAAGAGGGGAAAGACAGGTTGCTTTGAATCCCGCTCTATCGGGGGGAGAAGATCCCCTAATCCGCCTTTCAGGTACGACGAAATGGCAGTTAGGTTCAAAGCGAATTTTAGAAGATTCCCTAACCCCCCTAGCCCCCCTTGTCAGGGGGGAAACCTGGTCAGGTGCTCTGTTCCGAGAGTTTCCAACCTGCATCCCGATTTATCGGGGGAGTTGCAAGGGGACTTATGAACCAATTGCGTAAGTCCTATGTGGTAGAGGATAAACGATCTCTGAGCGTATCAGGGGTTTGCGAGGCTTAACAGTACCGTCCGACTTTGCCTTTTCAGATCTATTTGACAGGAGAAAAGCGATGAAGGTAAATCCACAACAGTTGCGAGATGACGGTTACATCATCCTGCGGGAGGTTATCCCTCCGGATGAGTTGGACGATGTACGCGCTAGTTTTGAAGTGCTGGTTGAACGTCAAAAGGAGATATGGGCACAGGAGGGGAATCCGAGTGCGTGGGAAACCGGCGCGCAACCGCGGTTGGGGCACTTCGAGAATCTTATTGACGAAGAGACCGCCAACGCCGTTGAGACATGGATGCACGACAATACCTTGGGGGTTGCTCGTCAACTGTTGAGTGTTCCCGAACAGACAGGGATTGCTGGGATGATGCTGATGTGTAGCCCGCAGCGGGATCACGGTCCGGCCAACTGGCACCGTGATGTCCATCCGATTGACATGGCTCCGATGGCAAGCTTGCAAGCGGACTTCTTGGAGAACGGGCCGAAGTACCTCCAGTGGAACATTCCGCTCTATGACGATGACGTACTGTGGGTAGTTCCTGGCAGCCACCGTCGTCTCAACACCGAAGCGGAAAATCGCCAACTGCTCGAAAACCCGCGCCTCCCTTTGCCGGGGGGCATTCCTGTCGAACTAAAAGGCGGTGACGGTGTTGTGTATTCCAACTATATCTTGCATTGGGGCAGCAATTACAGCACCAAGCTGCGTCGAACAATCCACGGGGGGCACACGATTTTCCCGTATTATCCGGACTTGAACTTTACGCAGTTCCTTTCCCCGGCAGCGCGGCAGATGTTCGAGGATTGGACGTGGGACAGCGACCGGATGCAGGATTTGACAGAAGCAGCACTGCGGGCGATTCTGAAAAAGGATGCCGACGCTTACTGTGAGGCGGTTGAAGCACTACAGCCCGGCGCAGGCGAGAAGGGTAAAATGGTGTTAGCGATATACCTCTCTAAGGCAGCCTATCACATCCATATATTGAAAAGTCCCGACTTAGATAAGCTGCCGCCGGAGGTTCGCAGACGTGCTTCTAGTCCACACTCGATAAGCATCAACTGGGGACCGCAATTCGCTGACCGATTCTCAAAGGCGGAGGCGGATCTGCTTTGGCAGCGATTTGAGGTGCTCGATGCCAAACTCCAAGCGGCGGAAGATCTTTTCGTGCCCGGTTTCCAGTCTGGACCGATGCGGTACTTTTTTGAGGAGGAGCCGAGCAATTTTGAGGTCGATGACTTTATTGCAAGTTGGTAATTATGGTAGGTTTTAGAATCACTTAGATACTCTCAATGCACAGCCACCCCCGCCGCCCAGAGGGCACCCGCCCCTTGAACCCCCCTGCGAAGGGGGGGAAAGACAAGGGACCCCTTCGCTTCCCCCCTTGTTAGGGGGACTGTAGATCCATGTGTTACGGGAACAGAACCCGTCCTCCGCTTGCGATGACTGTTGAGCCGGTCATATAGCTAGACTCTTCGCTGAGCAGAAATGCGATGACATTCGCCATCTCATCGGGCGTCCCCAAACGTTGCAGCGGTGTGGTTGAGCGCAGGTGTTCAAGCATCTCCGGCGAGACCTCGTGGATCATGTCGGTATCAATGGCACCGGGGGCAAGCGAGTTTACCCGGACATTGTGCTTCGCTAAGGGTTCGCAGGCAGATTTTGTGAAAGAGATTACGCCTGCCTTTGCGGCTGCATAGGCGAACTGATTAGGTCGGGGTGCCAACGCGGCAATTGATGAGACATTGACAATCCGTCCAAACTTCTGTTGCGCCATCCCGTCCTTGACCGCCCAGATGACGTTGAAGGGTCCTGTCAGGTTAATCCCAATAATCCGGTCCCAGTGTTCGGGTGTAAGTTGGTCGAAATCCATATTGCCGACATCCCCGGCGTTATTCACAAGCAGCTCGATGGGACCGAGTGCCGCCGTAGCCTGCGCGACCATTTCGTTGACTGCGCGTCGATCGGCGATATCAGCCTGAAAGGCAATCGCGCTTCGTCCAAGCGCACGGATCTCCTCGCAAACCGCCTCTGCCGGTTTCGCCGATCTCACATAGTGCACCGCAACATCGGCACCCTCACCGGCAAGTTTAATCGCAGTTGCGCTGCCGATCCCACGGCTGGCACCGGTTACCAGTGCAACTCTTCCCTCAAATCTCATACGCCAATCTCCTTCTGAAAAATTCCTAAACATAGTAGCCACTTCCCATTCCTTACCCAGGGCATAGCAACTAAAGATAAAGTGTTTGTCCCGCCAATGGGACCTACAACTCCAAAACCGTACACAAAGCTTTCTCTATTTCTGCGAGATAGCGGGTATCCAAGTGGCCGAGAACTCTGACAATTCGACGTTTATCTATCACTCGTATCTGCTCACAAAGAACTACAGAATCTCGACTCAAGCCGCCGACTCCTACGGGCACCAAGACATGAGAAGGCAAAAGTACCTGTCGGATTTTTGTGGTAAAGGGCGCGATAATTGTATGGGGGCTCACTGCATTCGCGCGATCTGTTTGCAGTATGACCGCAGGTCATACGCCGGCTTGTTCTGTGCCGACGACCGGATTCAAGTCACATAAGACCACATCCCCACGACTGATTGTTACCATTGGATTTCCCCACGTGCCAAACGGTTCTCGTAGTCTTCTAGGTTAGATAAGTAGTCAACAAAGTCCGATTCAGCAGTTTCTAAAACTTCAGCAAAGTGTGTCCATAACTGCCAGCGTGTGCTATCATGTTTTGTCAACAAGAAGTCTACAAAATCACTAACTTCATGGACGAGAGATTCGGGGAGTTGTTGAATCTTTGCAATAGTAGCTTCATGAACTGTCATTATGTTTCTCCTTTGTGTGTATGACCTTGAACAAGCGGGCCTACTTAATTCCTTCAACCGCAGCCTTGACCCATTGTAGGTTACGCTTGGGCATGATCCCGTAGTTGTAGAAAGATATAGCACGGACACCGAGCCCTGCAACTGCTTCGACATTTTCGGCAAGCGTTTCAGCGGTTGGGCTTGCTGGCGGATAAGCACAGAGACCAACCCAGACCCGATTTGCCTCTCCGTTCATCAGTGCAGCGGCGTTTTTTACAGACATTTCAACGGATTCCCTTGACGGTGTGTAGCACAAAATCTCGAACCAGTCGGCAATCCCTCGGACCTCTTCTGTGTTTAGCCCTGAATATCGCCGATCTCCCATGCCCATCGACGAGATTGAGGCTTTGGACACAGATTTAATCTCTGCGATAAGTGAACTGACGACAGATTCGCGCATTTGGATATACGCACGGGTTTCGGGGACTTTATCACAAAATTCGTCAAACCCAATCTGGATAGGGCTTCCGGACTCAAAGCTCGCTGCGAGCTCCGATCGCACACCGTTTGCAACGGCAGTAACGTCAATCCCCTCTTTATCCGCAGATTTGCGACAGCTTTCGCAGAAACATAACCCAAGCAGGAGTCGATCCGTCTCTCCGAGCGGGATACCAATTTTCTCATGCCCGTGGTGATGACGGCCCCCTTGATAATCGCACGATTCCAACTCGACGGTAGCGAAATTATAGTTTGTCGTCAGGTCCGTTACAAGTGCCCGCATATACTCGCGCACATCCTGATTTGCGGGACAGAGGGCATGCCAGCACGGGTTGCCAAATACATCGCGCTGGGCTACCTCTGGCTGATTTCGCCCAATCGTCGAGTTGTGGAGGCACACCGTCCACGATGAGAGTTTCATGCCGTGCCGTTCACAACCGTCAGAGATGCTTCGCAGCGGGTTCGTGTTTTCCGCGAGCGGCGACACAGGCGGTTGGATTCGGGTGTTTTTATACAGCACTGAATCCGGCTGAAAATAGATTGCCGCCTGCGAGCTATAAAAGTTGTTCTCCAGACGGTGAACGCGCAGATGATCAACGCTATGATAGCATGTCGCAACACTGAGCGTGTCCAAGCCGATTTCGTGCTTGAGGGTCGAAATTACCGAATCAACGCCTCCATCAATAACATCCCAAACGTATGCCCAGATACTTAAAATGTCCATATTCATTTTGTTTGTTAATCCTCCATAAGCGCATTGTGTCTATTGTAGTGGGAATATCTGTAACTGTCCTTTCGCTGTTGGTACAAAGACCACACACGGTGTGATCATCTCCTGCATGGAAACTCCACCGTGCACATAACGGGATGGCCTAGGTGGTACAAAATCATTTTCGCTGGTAAAAGGAGGGATTTGGCTACGTCCGGTGGCAAACGCATAGTGGGATGTATCTTCATCAGGTTGTAAGCCGATTTGGTCCGCACTGAAACAGGCGAAGTCCATTAAATCTGTCGGTGGACCTGATAAACTGAGGTAGCGTTGGTAGTATGTCACACTGGAGGAGATGCGAACAGTGTCCTCCGAAAGTTTCTGATCGGCTGTGGACTCGATAAACCCGCGATCTGACATCAGAAAGATAAGTGAGTCGCTCGGCATCCGCTCTAGATAGGGCTGTACCAGCAGTTCAAAGCTGCCCTTAATCTCCTCATAAACTGTGGAGAGGTTTTGGTTTGCCCCCTGCAGTTTCTGATCGATGAACGTAAAATTGAAAATTTTGACAGGAATTTCATCCGCCTCAATAAGTGCGAGCATCTCCGCCTGATTTTTTTCGGTGCCACTTATCCACCGCACCCCGTGGATGCCACGGTTTTGGAAAGCGTGTACCAACACATCTCCCCAATCCTTGTCTGCATCGCCGTTGGGAAACTCTCCCGTAAAAATGGCGTATCTATTATGCTCTGTCGTGGATGGCAGAATCGAAAGCAACGGAAAAATACCGTCGAGGGCAAGCCGCCCTTGAAATGTGCTCAATACCTTCGGTTTGAGCGCTTCCCATGTATCCCACCGCATCCCATCAAACATAAAAATGTACGCTGCCCGCGCTCTTTCCCCGATGTACTGCTGATAGCGGGGCAAAAAAAGCGTCTCCAAAAAATCGACTGTGAGGGAAGGCTTATCCCTATTTGCGGCTAGGCGCGCCGGGAAGGTGGTGGCAATCTGTTGGGCGAATTTCGTGTTATATTCATTTATCAATCCCTTGACACGCCCAAGGAGTTCATCAATCACAGGATTGGGTAGGAAATCACACTGGAAGTTTAGTTGTTCCAATTCAGCTGCCATCAACTCCAGCTTTGAGAGGTGCGCCGGATATCCCCAATCCGTTACATCACCGGTTTTATCGGGACAACCCCCGTGCGAAGGGGGGAAAGACAAGGGGGGGCCGCCCTTCGCCTCCCCCCTTGTCAGGGGGGTCAAAGGGTCGTGATTCTGTTCTTGACTCCGATGCCCTTCAGCCAACCAACTCTTGCGTTCTACGTTTGCGATTAGCTGATTCAACGCAACCAAATCGGTAAATGCCCGGAATGTATCTTTAATTCGCAGGTAATTTTCGGTATTTGTTTGAAAGAGATGTTGCCGCTGAATATTTTCAATAATTTTGTGAATCTCAGTCGGATCCAACGAGTCGGGCAAACGACAGAGCTGTGCGGCAATCAGACGCAAGGCTTCCCGCATCGGAATACAAAAGAGAATCTCTTTTTTTAGATATTCGACCGTTTTACTAAGATTGGAAGTATCAAGCCCTATCCACCGTTGGAAAAGTTGAAGGCGTTGTTGGTCTTGGGTCAGCCAGATTTCTGTCTGTTTAATTTGGTCCATGACTCGCTCTGGATCGCTCCGGATGAGTTGCGGACATGCGTTCCGTATCTCCTGGGGTGGGGTATTACCGTATTTTCTCCAAATCGTGTCCCCGAAGAGTTCGGGAAGGAAAAGGTCGTAATCTTTATTATGCTGTGCCAACGAGTAGGAAGTCCAGAGAAAGTGCACAAAATCTGCGTCTCCTTCCAGCTTATCCATAATCGGCAGCGCTGCCCGCACCTTGAGATTCAACGCCTGAAACAGTTGAGGGTATCTCTCGCCCCAAGCGATTAGCTCTGCATCTTTCTCCATCTGTTGCCATATCTGGACTACTTCTCGGACAGGGAGGTCGGCTCGCAAATCGATATCTAGCTGTGCCGAAAGCAGGAGATTCATCGCTTCAGCAGGCGTTATAGCGCGGGGATAGTTCAGGCGGTATGCCTGAAGTCGCTCAAAAATTGTCCAAAAATCGTCGCCTCGCAATTGGTTGACTGAATGGGCCCAGCTGTATCCGGGCTGAGCGGATTGGAGAATCGATTGAGGCGTGACCTCAACGGATTGACTCCGGACAATGTAGTCAAGAATTTCGCGATTCGCCTCATGTGATTGCCGAGAAACAATACATACATCGAATGCTCCCGGGTTATCTTTGTGCCGCTCTAAGCGTTGCCGTATCTCTAGAATTTCCTCGAAAAAGATGACCTCGTATTTGCGCTCGAAGAGCATTACGGAGTGAAGTTTGGGGAAGATATGCGCCGTATCGTGGATAAAGAGCCAGCGCCCCGGGGTAGTTACTGAATTGGTTAAATAGTTATCAATCCAAGCTTCTGACTTGTCGGTGGACATGATTTCGATGCGCCTCGGTGGGTGTTGTATAAAAGCTGAGATACACTTTGCATATTTTACTTGGTTGCTTAAGAGCTGTCAAGATGATTCAAAAGGAACGGGTGATCACAGGTTAGACAACCTGTGAATACGACAGGAAAAATAAATAGCCCTAAAAGGGTGAGATAAGTTTAGGCGAATCGGATAGTAAAGTAAAAAAATAGGACTTGACCTTGTGCACGCTTTATAGTAGAATGCTGAGAGTATGGATCTGAGAAAAGCGCACCGATTCGACTACAAGGCGATGATGTTCTCATCTCGTTGGTGTGGTGTTAGAATTGCAGACGCTTTTACCAACCAAACCATCCACAATCGAAAGGAATAACGATGGCGCCAGAACAACAAGGAAGAAGAGATTTGGTCGAATATACGCTAGAAGATAATGTCCGACTAGAAGTCTATTGGCGCGATGACCGCGCTGGGTATGGGCCTGCAGCATCTGTCTTCGCCTATGACCAAGAAATCTTGCGTCTTGACTGCTTTGGCGAGGCAAAAAAGCAAGGCGGAACGGGCCACTGTCACATCAACCTGAAACAGAACAGAGCACGGCAGTGGATGTACCCCGCTGGCCCTGTCAGTGCTCATATCGAGCAAGCGATGCACGATCTCAAGCACAATCTGGGTTTCTGTCTCGCGACAAACACCGATGAACGGATTCAGGAGACAAAAGTGGATCCGGAAACGCTGGCACAGGTCGCCGAGCAGGCGGAAGCTAAGATGGTTACATTTATGAACCAGCTTGGCCTCGATTAACCACAAAATTCACCATAGGAGGGACCGCTACCTCCATGTGCGGTCCCTTCTCTTTAGGCTCAATCGCTAAGATATTATGGTAGATTTTAGAATTATTTAGACACTTTCACTGCACAACCACCCCGCTAAATCCCCCAACTCCCCTGACAAGGGGAGCAGATAAGAGGGGGATTTGCTCCCTTGTCTTTCCCCTCTTATCAGAGGGGTTTAGGGGGACTTGATGAGACTTCAATAAGGGGCACTATTGGTGAACGTCTACATATTTATAGTGTTCACTATAATTTGGAATAACCACTCCGCATTAACTCCCTTCCTCACAAAGAGAGATTGCTGTGCAGCAGCAGCCTAATTTCGACCTTTGTGGGTCCCCGCCTTGAAACAGTTTCAAACCTTTGGATAGACCGATGAACCTGATTTGTAACCTTTTTCCGATTGCGCTGCAACGGCTGCTCATTTCTCTATTTTGCATTACTATGCTCTGTTCGCGCTGCCTTTGGGCTGCTCCCTATTTTCGGGATAGCGGCTTGGTAGATATACCGACCGGACAGGTTGTTGAACACGGGATATTTAACCTTGGCACCTACTTTGGCTTCCGCAACGCAGGCGAATTACCACGCGACGAAGCGGCGCTCCAACTTGATTTTGGGCTTTTCGATCGGGTCGAGATTGGTTTGACCGGTGTTCGGCACCATCAACGGACTTTTTTACTAGGAAATCTGAAAGTGCTTCTGCTTCGCGAAGCTGGGGCTATTCCCAACATCGCGGTCGGGATAGAAAATATCGGTGACCGTATTGATAGCGGATTAGACGATATTGAGCGTTATGAACGCAGATCGGCGTTTATTGCGGTTAGCAAGCAGTTTTCTCTGCCACGCATCCATCATATCACCGGACATATCGGTATCGGGACTCGTCGTTTTGTGGAGGACATCGGTATGAGCAAAGTGTTGAATGGCGTATTCCTCGGTCTCAGCAAAGATTTTCGCCCTGCTTTTGTGAGAGGCGATCTGACTGTCAGCGTTGAGGTCGATGGTAGAGGAGTCAATACGGGGCTCCGCCATACGGCAGATAGTGGTTTGCAGGTTTACCTCGCTGCAGAGGCGTTGAATGCACCGGCGATCGATGGCAAGGAGATTCGGTATTTGGCGGGTGTTGCTTGGACGAACCGCGGATTGATGAAACAGATTGAGGCTGCCAAACGCTTGGCAAAACAGGCTGGGCGGCTCGCCAGTCAGGCGAAGAAAACCACCAAAGAAGGCAACGAATAACACCAATGGAGACGGAAAGGTGAGTTATGCTAACGGATTATATCCACGCAGCTATGCGTAAAGCACATTATGAGATATTACCCGATGGGGAGGGCTACTTTGGCAGCATTCCCGACCTGCAGGGAGTTTGGGCGAATGCGGATACGTTAGAAGTTTGTAGAGAGGAATTGCGAGAAGTCCTAGAAGAATGGATTTTAATCGGCTTGAAGATGGGACACTCCATCCCGCAGATTGATGGCATTGAATTGAATGTCAAAGAGGATGCCGCCTAGTGCCAACATTTGGTCCAATTAAACGTAGAGAGTTGATCAGCTACTTGCGGCAGGTTGGATTTAGTGGTCCCTATTCAGGGAGTAAGCATCAATTTATGCTCAAAGGACAGTTACGGGTTCGCATTCCTAACCCACACAGGGGTGACATAGGGAGGAATCTACTCAGACAAATTCTCAGGGAAGCAGGAATTGATAGAGAAGAATGGGAGAACCTATAAACCCGCCTTGCGTTGAACTGTCTTGCCATAGATTTCCACAAAGCCCGCGAATCCGAATGCGCTGATTCTCTATGTCCGGCATACCAGAGAATATCGGTGGTTGTCGCAGGAGTGAGATTTCCTCGCCCGAAAAAGCACCGAAAGGATATCATGTACCGAAAATATCAGATGGCACGGATCCTCGAAGTCGCCTCCCTGATCCACAAAGAGCCGCGTCGGTGGACACGCCCTCGGTTGGCAGCACACTTTGAGGTTAATCCAGCAACCATCCAGCGTGATATTGATTTGTTGCGTGAGATGGGCATCGAGATTGTTCCCCGTGGCAAACAGGGGTATGAGATGGTCTCTGATCTGTTTCTCCCTGCACTGAACCTTAACTTTGAGGAGGCACTTGCACTTGTTACAGCAGCCCGTTTTTATCAGGCAGCGGAGGGGGAGCAAGCGATAGCGGTCCTCAACAGCGCCATCCATAAGATTACCTCCAATCTACCGAAACGGACAAACGACACCTTAAATCAGATTGCCCCGCAGATTGAAGTCCCCCACCAACAGATTACCCAAATCGATGACGCACACCCCCACAAAGAGCAATTATACAAAGCCATCCGGGAACGACGCCAGGTCAATATGGTATACGATTCTTTTAGCAGTGGAACGCGGGAGCGGCATCGGCTTTCACCGTACGCAGTCCTATTTCGCAAACACGCTTGGTATGTGATTGGACACACTGAAAGATCGGATCAGATTTTAACCTTCCGTATCAACCGCATCCACACTCTCTTCATCAGCCACCTTTCGTACACCATTCCCGAAGATTTTTCTGTGCAGAAGCACATGGAGAAGAGTTGGGATTTCAGGCTTGGACCGGAGACGCCCGTTGTTATTGAGTTCGCCTCCCGCATCGCGCCTCTTATCCGAGAGGTGCAGTGGCATTCGACGCAGAAGATACACGACACTAATAGGGGTCTTCGCTTTGAAGCGACAGTGGCGGGTTGGCAGGAGGTTGGCTGGTGGGTGTTGGGTTGGGGAGAGGAGGCGGAGGTGATTGAACCGAGGGAATTACGGGAATGGGTCGCGGAGACAGCGGAGAAGATGGTAGCGGTGTATCGCAAGAGTTAAGGAGGAAGGTAGGAGTGGAAGACTGGAAGGGAGACGGAAGGATTTTTACATCTATAACGGGATGGGAATTTTTATTTTAACACATGTGAAAAAAATGTTGCAAATACAGCGATACCAATGGTAAACTTTATTGAGAGTTGTTAGGGAGTTTCATAGTTTTCATAGTTTTTCGAGGAAATGCGAGAATCTGATAGGGGTAAAAACGGGTTGAGTGCTCCCACTATGACTGGTTTCTGAGCGGTTTAAACAGGTAGGCACCTCGGAGCCTACTAGGAAATTTAATCTCTTTTTGATGAGAGGTGGAAAATGATGGATATACTAGACGACGGTCCCCCACTTCTGGAATCTGATTTGGATTATTCCAAGTATTCTAAAAGGGCCCAGCTTGAAGAGCTAAGAGCAAATTTCATCCAAGCTATTAATTTGAGCAGTACAAAGATTGAAAAAGAGGGACAGGAATGGATTAACGAGGTAAAAGCGGATTTGAACCTATTTTTTGATTTGTTAGATGATGAAGCGTCTTTTTGGGAGGCAGCTAATGCGCGTATCAGCCGGGATGTAGCAAAGGCATTGGGTGAAGGGGCAATCCCTGATTTCAGTTGGCTAGCATCTGATGAAAACAGGGAGATTACAGCGGTCATGCGCGATGAGTTGCGGCAGCACCTTTCGTCTTTTATCTCAGATGAACATCGAGTGTTTATAGTCCGTTGTCATGCCCAGGGATTCTCTACCTCTGATGCAGTCAAGGAGTTAATAAAGGTGGATAAGACGTTAAAGCGGTTGGCGCAAAAGCATTTACTAGGTGAGCCGCAGCTTCGAGCGTTTTTGATTCCTCGGTTGGCGTATCTGAAGCCCGGCTCGGTGCGTTGGCCTGAGGCGAAATACGGTGCAACATGGCGGGAGGCTCGGGATGCACATAAACAGACGTTGCGTGATATTCGGTTCACCGCTCAGGAGGAGCAGGCTGCGCTTTTAGCCAAGCAGGTAGATCGGATTAACAGTGAACTAGAAAGAGGTGGGCACTCATTGGTAGAGATGCAACTATTGACAAATATGTTAATAAAGACAGTAGAGAGTTTGCGTAAGTTGTCGGCGGCTGCTGAACAACAGATACCAGTGAATTTGTCTCCCCCTCAACTTATTGGTGTTTTAGAGCGACTGACGCTTGCGCTGAAAGCACCGGAACAGAAAGCCATTGGCGGTGAGACTCAGGAACTGGTTGGTGTTTTAGAGCGGCTGACGCTTGCATTGAAAGCACCAGAGCAGGACCTGCGTACCACCGAGGTTGAGGTGCTGCCTGCGGAGGCGGGTGATAAGTCGGAGTGAGATGGCGTATTATAGGGCAGGACCAAGATAGTTGGTTCTGCTCTTGACCAAACGGGACAGGTTGTGTTATTATGAGAGAAAGACTCTCGGTGATGAGATTGAAAGACGAGATTGAAAGATGTTGGTATTATGTTTGATGCAATTTGTCTAGAAGAATCTCAAGTTTGAGTTAGCAGGCAATAGGGGCTCACCGGCTTAGTTGATGCGGGAGCCTTTATTTTTTGCTTGCGCTTTTATTATTGTTATGTTAGTATTATGTATATCTAATTTAGACCAATAGATTTGCACATGAAAGACTATCTGTATTTTAACTCAATTCTTAAAAAACTATGGCCATAAAAAAGCAGGGCCTACATCCACCGCCAAGGATGGGTTCGGTCCTGCACGTTATCATTATAACATTGAATCCAAGAGAGGTCAAATGTATAAAAAACGAAGCTTGGTTAATTTTTTTTCGATCGGGCACAGGTTTGTGCGACTGGACGTATGTTACAATCGTCAACAATCAATTATAGAGAGGAGTTGTCATGGCAAAACAGAAACGTGAAGGGGAAGAATTGTTATTTTTGCTTGGGGTTTATTCAGAAGCAGACAACCTTTTCCAAACTTACGTAGAGGAAATTGCCAATAAGAAGTTGCGAGGTTATCAGGAAATCATTCAATACGGCGCGAAGGCGGGTGAATCGCTCTATCTTCATATTACCAACGGAATTTTCGTTCTTGAGCGGTTACGTCCAATCTTGGATTTGGATGATCTTGAGGTCCAACTGCTGTTCAGTGCATTCAGCATTCATGACTTGAACAAACTTCAGGAGTTCCAAGACGAGAAGCGTTCATTCAATTATCTGGCAAACGAGAAAAATGTCAGTGCGGTGTTGACGACCCTTGAGATGGAACGATTCTTTCCGGAATGGCAAGATTACCTGAAGGACATCGAAGTTCTTATCCGCGCTCATTCGCGGCATTATCACACCTACGATGAAACCCTCGATCTGGATTATGACCCGTATTCACACGATAAGGATCGACTTTTGAATTATCTAGTCCCGATTATACGGGCAATGGATGTGATTGACCTCTCAAAAACGCTTGAGGAACGCGCAAAAAAGGTAGATTTCCTCAGAGAGCTTAACCGAATCCTTGATGTTCAATACCAGTTTGTCTACCACAAGGTGAGTGAGCAACGTGGCATCTTGACAAATCTCATTCACAATGAGATTGTGAAGCATATGGAAACGGAAAAAGACCTGTTACCACTGCTTTACTATCCTGATGGTGTAGCGTATCTCGTAGATCGCAATCGAGAGATCCAAATCACAACCAACGAGATCGCGACCCTTGGAAATCGTGTCGTTAATCAGATCGAATCAAAAACTAGCGGAGAATTTAGGAAGTTTATTCAGGGCAGCCCTGCCGGTATCAAGGTAGATGAGAAATGTTTATCACTTGGTTTATCATTCCAGCAGATTTGGAATGAGGTGCGGAACATCATCAGTGAGCGGAAGTACGCCGCTAAAGTGGATGACATGAATGATCGTTGTCGGGGAAGACTCCAAAACGCTCGTGAAAAGTTACAAGGGACAAAACCGAGTAAAAAGAATCCCGACCCCGCGGCACAGATTGCGTTGATTGATGAAATCTTAGCTGAAGATGCTCATTTGCTGCCCCCCGACGAGGCCGCTGTGCGGATTGGGGAACTAGTGCGGACATACTATATCTTCTTGAACAAGCATTTTTCCCAAAACATTTCTGATGCATGGAATTACATCTATGATCTGCTTGAGTTGCCATTGGAGATCGAGGATACGGCTTGTCGTCCGCGATATGCAAGTTTCAACGCCCTATCCGATCGGGGTTATATTATCGGACGCGACCTTTACAAGAGTGGCAGAGACATTGACGAAATCTATGAATTGATTGTCGATGATGGTACAGCCATTATGGAAACCGCACGCCCCGCGAGTGAATTTGAGATATTAGCGGATTACGTTCACAAGTATGTTGACTTCAGTTTTGCTACTGACCGGGGGCGGTACTTTGCCAAAAATCTGGAACGCTATGTGAGGAGCAATCATGTCCAGTGTAGTACCTGCGGCGCGGAGTTTGAAACAGATGAGTGGATGAAGCCGGACGTACCGGCGAATATCAAGGTCCAGTATTTCTCCAATCGACTTGAAGGTGGTACATCACGTGAACCGAAACGCCGCGTCTGTAGCATTTGCCGGACGCAGTACATGCTCGACAAGATTTGCTACAACGTAGGCGGAAACACAGCGACGTTTTTTATTCACCTATATCCGATTTCGTTTTTTACTGATGTGTTCATCGGAGCTTTCCGTGCAGCGCAGGAGCGGTTCAGTAATCCTGACTTTCCATCGGTATTTCTTAAAACAGACGATGCGTTGCGTCGCTATCGAGAGGCTACACAGTTGGTTTTGCCAGTTAGTAGGACAAAGGTTAATGGGAACCCGTTACCAAAGTTTTCTGAAGCCCTCGGCAACATTTTGACTATTCCTGTCAATACCCCCGGCAAGAATCACACGGAAGATGTTTTATATGCTATCGAAAACGCCCTGCTGTATCAACGTTTTTTGGGCTGTCGCGCGGTGCTAACCGATTCGTCAATTCCGCTCTTTTCTGATGATGAGTTTAGCCACTTTTTTATTGATCATATTCCGCCTGCATTTCGGGGATGGTTGCCGGACAACAACCTTGATAGTGATATGACACAACAAGCGTTTGAACAACTACTTAAGTTGCACGGCATCCGATCAAAGATTGGAAGTATTGATACCGATGATTTAGTTCGGTTGATTCGGAGTTTGAATTACGATGCACTTGAACTTTACTATGTAACCCACCGAATGATTAAACGTGAACAAGCGGGAAATGAACCGTTACAGTTCACAACCGTCCGCAACACGGCCGGCTCCATCGCCGATGTTGTAGCACAGAAAGGAGGAGACCTGATTATGTCTTATATTAAGGAGCTCGCTCGCATTGCATGGGAGGGACGATTAAAGGGCGATAGTCTCAAGGATAATTCGCTCGCGAAACCCCTTGATGTGGCATTCGATAGTCTTGAACGTTGGCAATTAGAGCGTGAAACTGAAGAGGAAGCGCGAGCAATTATGTCGAAGGAGGTTGCCCGTGCAATTGAACGCCTTGACCCACGTTTTTTTGGCGCGACGAAATTGGAAAACATTTCGCAATTTGTCAAGGTGCTGTTCGATTCAGTTTACAAAGATGTTTACCAAGGCAATCTGTTTGATTTACTTGAAAACCGGAAACGAATTCGTTCCGGATATCTCTACTTCATTACAGAGATGATTCCGAGACGGGATAGAGAAAAGGAGGAACAACAGTCATGAGTATCCTGGATAACTACACCGACTTTATGGTTAAACAATATGAGAATTTTCCGCAAAGCCGTTATCTAACGTTGATTGTGTTACGGAAAGCGGAATCAGAGATGATTTTTCGCACAGAAGGCTCTGGTGAAGGGTTGGCACGTGATTCCGTCCATGCCGGACTTGAAGACCGAGACGTGATTTCTCGTGTCACCATCAGCAAGCGGAAACAGACCGCTGTTGAGCGCCGGACGGGCCGTGAACTGCTGCGGCAACACAACTTGTTATTCTACGCAGCGGATTCAAGAGGAAATAGGCCGGAAGAAAAGGAAAATATTTGTGCATTGAACCGGAATAAGCCCTGTGGAATATGTGCAGATTGCATGATCTACGGCTATGCTGTTGGCGGAGGTGGGGCACAGAAATCTCGTGTCATTACGGATGACGCATTCAGTATTCAGTCATACCAAACGGTTACGGCAAAGCGGACGTTCAATGCTCTCTACGATAACAACACAATGCGCGATCCTGTTTCTGGGGAGGCGTCATCAAGTATTCAAGAGGACGAGTATGTCAAGCCGGAGACGTTGTTTATTGACATGCAAACTCTCAAAGATTTGACATCTGACGAAATTCGCTACGTCCTAGCGAACGTGTTAAGGAGTCGTCGCTACGGTGCTATTTCGTCACGGCTTGGTAAAATGCGAAACACTATCGTCGGTGCAATCTTCAGTGACTGTGAAATTTTCAGCAATCTGGAATTAACACAGCGCGTCTATGATCGACTCGGTTCAGACGGCAGACAATTCCCGTTGGATGAAAACCGAGTGACATCAGAAGTCGTCAGAGCAGTAGATAATCTAACCAATGAAGTCATCGGTAGTTTACAATCCCTTACGAATGCAGAGTTGATTGAGTTAATAGGTGAAATTCAGCAGACATTCACGTCACCAACCGCGGTGAAGGGGCTATTGGAATCAATTACTGAGCTCTATCCGCAAGGGTGAAAAGTTGGGTAGGTATCTCCTACCCAACACTGGAGGCATCTCATGCACATCTATTGCTGCAACTTTGAATTGATGGAAAACCTCTTTTTCGCCAGTCGTGAGGTTAATAATTTTTTCCAAACTGAGCCGGTTATCGGTAACTACGCGCTTGCGTATGCACTTGGGTTGTGTCACTCAAGCTATTACAATAGCGGTGAAATCAGCTATGCTACGGATTTGGAAGAGCTTAACGAGGCTGGTATTTACATTACACCAGGAACGTTGACGGAAAGGGCGCGTTTTACGGTCGTTCAATTTAACGCCATGTCAGATTCTTACTGGTTTCAGATGGAACAGAACGCGATTTCGGTCAATCGGGAACGTATCTTCAATCCACGATTGAAGGCGCGGGCGGCGAACTTTCCACAAATCGGCAGGCTCAAACTCCTGTCCGTCGGCAACCGGGGCGTTTTCTATGTAACCAGTCGAGAGGAATTTCGGATTCCACGTTACATCCGGCTCGGAAAATTTATGAGCAAAGTGAAGATTTCTGCACGGAAGCAACCGTATCGTGAAGTTCACAGGGAAACTACGATCTATCCAAATTATCTCAACCCAAATGACCTACCGTCAGAAATACGGGTCGGGATGTTTGATCTACTCAACATTCGGCCGACTCCTTTAATTCGGAATGTTCAATTATCGGGCAATTTCTGTCAACTAGCAGACGATTTCCAAACACGACTGCCAGCAGGTATGCAGTTTTATACCAATTTTTAGACTGATATTAGTTTTTTCGTAGGGTGTGCATTGTACCTATAAAATAGTGACTCATGTTAAGAAATCGTGCAACAGAAACCGAGTTTTCAAGAAAAAACTCGGTTTCTCTTAGTGCTTTGCACTTTCTTTTAACATGAACCAAAATGCTTGCAAGCACTCCCTCTAAATTCCCCAGAGGTATCACTATGCCAGAGATAACAGTTACGCTGAACGCAGGGCATGAAAAAGTTAGCCCAACAAACCCGTTGGGATTAGAACATTCACCGCTCTATCACCAACAGCGGACCTATGAAGCACTTAAAACAAACGATCTCGTTATTAACACCTACAACACAGGTACGGGTAAAACGCGTGCTTCTCTGCTACGGTTATTCGATCTGGAAGGTGAAAATGTTCTGTTCATCGCCCCGACAAATGAACTGATTCACCAACACGCAGTTGACATTCAAGAGTTTGTTGATGAACATGATAAATTGAATTTTGTTGTCGCTGAGGTCACCGGTCAGAAACTTCGTGAATGGGAGGTTGTCGATGATCCCGGTTATCGCGTTAGAAACGCAAGAAAATTGCACGAACTGATTCAAAATCCACGTGACTATTTCCCTGAATTGGCACGGCGAGCACCGCTGATTCTGGTCACAAACCCCGATATTTTTTACCTCTGTTTCTATAATCTTTATTCACAGTTGGATAGCGCGAACCTTTTTCGCGATTTTCTGGTCAAATTCAACTACATCGTCATCGACGAATTTCATTACTACAACGCCAAACAAATCGCCAATTTTCTAATGTTTTTCATTCTGTCGAAGGAGTATGGTTACTTCAACGGGGGTCGGAAAATCTGCCTGCTTTCGGCCACACCCGATGAAAAGGTACTTACCTATCTTGAAAGGATTGATCTCACTTACGCCCTCGTCAGTCCTGACAATGAACCGATAGAGAGCAACGATTATGAGACAATACAGACACTTTCTGAACTTAAATTGACAATACATAGCAGCAAGATGTACGAGACTTTCAGGGAGCAACCTGAGCGCGTCCGCGATTTGCTTGATTCAGGCCAAGAGGGGGCCATCATCAGCAGTTCTCTCCGCACTATCAACGATATTAAACAGGGACTTCAAAGGGGAGGCATTGGGAATCGGATCGGATTGATTACGGGAGCCGTCAGTACAGAGGTCCGTCGTGATGCGACATCTTTTCCGCTTATTCTTGCAACCCCGACGGTAGACATCGGCTACAATTTCACAAAGATGGGCAAATCGCGTCAAAACATTGATTTCGTCTGTTTCGACGCGCTTTATGCATCGGAATTCACACAGCGGATTGGTCGGGCAGGCCGGTTACTCGGCAAAACCAACACCAATCACTCAAGTATAGGACACGCATTTGTACAAGGGCAACTCTATTCACAATTGCAGTCAGGGAAAAGTTATGACCGTCGCGAGTTTGCTGCACTCGTTCAAAATTCGCTTGGTGAGGATAACCAATTCTATCACTATATTCAATCCTACGCCATCCTTGAAGCGTTCTATCCGCTCGATGCTCATTCCAGAAGGACATCGGAGGAACGTCAGGACCGCGTCCGTGAGATTTTTGAGACGATTCGGCAGGTCTTCGCACCGGAGAGTGATGCCACATTTGATGAATTGATGAAAAAGATTCGGTGGCACACTACCTACGAAACGGTCATTGACGCGTTTGAGAACAATGCTTACGACTCCTTCATCCAACGTCAGCAGGAAAGAGCTGCATGGAGTTACTTAGAACATCAGAGCTGGCTCAACGGTACGCTAGAAACGTTCCGAAATACGCCAAGTGCACAATTGAATCCTGCAATCAAGGGTTTCATTAAACGTCGTTCTAACCGCGAAAAAATAGTTGAATATGCAAAACAGAAGTACCAACCGATTCATTCACTATTTAACTTTCGAGGTTCGGATGTTGGCATCCAGTGTGGTGTTCATGACCCGAATCATCTTTTCCAGAATACTGCTCAACATACCGAGTACGATCTGTTTCACGTCCTTTCACATTACAACTTTCAACAGATTCCTGACAGAAAAACATATCACACACTCACAGAAGATTGGGGAAATTATTGTGAATTTTTTGTCCGAGTTGATAGTTTGAAAACTCCACCCAGCCGTGTTCAATTCAGCTATAATGCCGGCGGGGATGATCAGGAATTTTTTGAACGACAATACTGCTGGGTTCCCACCGCGTTAAAAGGTTTGCGACTACAACTGTCCAACGGATTCATCCCGCTTGAAATTCAGGAGGCACTGACAGATCGGCACATCACCTGTCTTTTATCAAAGATGGAGAACCGATACGTCCTCAATAGCATCCTTGAAACGAAGCGACAGGTCGCCTATTCACTGAATGTAACCTTTGGTGATGGCCAACAGCAGGAGTATCAGTTAATCCTCGGAGCACAGGTGTTTCTAATCCATGCAGAATTACGAGGAAGATGGGACGAACGCGAACAATCTGAATTGTAATTCTTATGGTAGATTTTAAAATTACTTAGACATTCCCAGTGCAGAGCCAACCCCCTAAATCCCCCTTATCAGGGGGACTTTGGACACCTCGCGAAGGTCAAGTAAATGTCTACTTATTTCTCTAATTCACCATAATTGGACTTACGCATTTCGGCGCGGGGCAAGATGCGCCGCCCCGATCAATCGGGAGGCAAGCACCTACAGTTGGCTGCGTAAGTTCTATAATAACACTCCATAGGAGACAAACCTCATGCCTATTAGTGCAGTTATTCATCTTATCCCGCCGGAGGATGTTACGCTTCGTCCGACGATGGGGCATCATGCACACGCTGCGTTTCTGTCGCTGTTGCGGGCGAGCAATCCGGAGAAGGCGGAGGCGGTTCATGCGGGATCAAGCCAAAAACCGTTCACGGTTTCGCCGTTGATTGGGAAAGGTGAGAGACATGGTAATTTTCTGCGAATCCGCGCTGGCACGGAATGTTGGCTTCGGTTTACGTTTCTTGATGACGTCCTTTTCGCGCACTTTGGTAATGCGTTCTTGACGCAGCGTCTGCCGTCCATCCGTCTCGGTGGGGCGATTTTTCAACTGAGCCGTTTGGTTGCGTCAGGGACGGAAGCGAAGGATTGGAGTGGGAACACGACCTATGAGGAGCTGGTTGAAGATGCGGGTAGGGATACGCGGATACGGGTACGCTTTTATTCGCCGACTGCGTTTCGGGGGTTGTCGCCGCGCGGGCAGAAGACGCGGAATCAACCGCATATCGACTTGGTGCGATTTTATCAGAGTTGGATTAACAAGTGGAACGCTTTTTCACCGATGCAGATTGATAAGCACTCCCTTCTCGATTTCATTAGGAACCACAGTTTGGCAACGCGACTTGAGATAAAGACACAGATGTTAGATTTCGGCAGGCATAAAGCGATCGGTTTTGTGGGTGGTTGCACCTATGAATTTGGGGCAGATTGGGATGGTGAGGGCGTGGCACCGATGACAGCGGTGGGATCGAAGTTATCCCCTGTGGAGTTGGTGAGGCTTGCAAACCTGCTCGCTGATTTCGCTTTTTACTGTGGTACCGGCTATAAAACAACGATGGGGATGGGGCAGACACGACGGCAAGGGACTTGATCACAAAATTGAAGTCAAATCGACATCAAGTGCTTGAGCAATCGCCTTGAGTGTTTTGACGGAACCGGACTTCCGTCCTGTTTCAATCTCCGTCAAATATGCGCGTTGAATCCCGACTCTATCCGCAAGTTGTTTCTGTGTCAGTCCTCGGTACTCGCGATATACCTTGATTGGGTTATCCTCATTAAGGATCAGCCGATTAATCACTTCGGCGGGGAAGGTTTCTTCATCAACGGCTTTCGCCCCGCGAAAATCGCGAATGTCTTTCAACATCTCCAGATCTGCGAGGAGCTGGTTATATTCTTCTATCGGGACAAGGACAAATTTCTGACTGTTTCTTTCGATTGTTTCAAGGTTCATCTATACACACCGCCTCTCGGTCCAATTTTTACGATTTCGATAATGAGGGTGTCATCATGGATTTCATATAGCACACGCGAGTCTCCTACTCTGAGTCGGTATCCCGGCTCACCTGTAAGTCGTGCTACATTATTGTTGGGCACGTAGGGGTTCTCAGCAAGTTGGTTAATTTTACGAACAATAGTTTTCGCCATATTATTGGGCATCCGCTGGAGTATCCTTGCAGCGCTTGATCTATATCGGATCTGATACATGA
>JAJEAL010000060.1 GCA_022822785.1 Candidatus Poribacteria bacterium | reverse complement strand
CTATTTCGGTTTCACCTGTTCAAGCACACATCGTGAGGGCATTGTCGCCAACGAAATGCGCCGAGACTCGGAAAATCTGCGTGGCAACGATAATGTTTTCATACTGTTAGATACCTACAATGATAGACGTAACGGGGTTTTCTTCCGCATTAATCCGTTGGGTGCTATGCAGGATATGGCACTGACAAACAGTGGAGATAGCTTGAACATGAGTTGGGATGCCGTGTGGAACTGCCGCTCCAAAATTAATGATACGTACTGGACCACAGAGGTCGCTATACCTTTTAGCCAATTCCGTTTCAACAGTAGTGACTCGATGGTCTGGGGTGTGAACTTCGGACGAACCATCCGGCAGAACAACGAGGAAGCGACGTGGGTGCCTGTATCGAGACAGTATGGCAGTTTAGCGAAATATCGGACAGCTAACCTCGGCAGTCTCGTTGGTTTGACCGATATTACGCTGTCAAGGCGTCTTGAATTTCTGCCTTATCTCTTGCCGGGGGTGAGTCGAACCGAAGAAGAAGAGGAAATTGATGGCGTATTCGATATGGGCTTGGATCTCAAGTATGGTCTCACCTCTAACCTCACCGCCGACCTGACACTGAACACTGACTTTGCCCAAGTGGAAGCGGATCAGGAACAGGTCAATTTAACACGCTTCAGCCTCTTTTTCCCAGAGAAACGTCCCTTCTTCTTGGAAGGCGCCGGGCTGTTCGACTTCGGCATTCCCCGTCCGAGTTTCTTTCTTCCTCCTCCATTACTCCTTTTTTATAGCCGTCGCATCGGTCTTGAGAACGGTCACGCTATTCCAATAATCGGCGGTGGCAAGATTACGGGGAAGGTGGGCGCTTACGGGATCGGGCTATTGAATGTACTGACGGACGAATTTCAGACCGACCCATCAATCACGGACGAAGACGATATTGTTGATGTGTCGCGGACAAACTATTCTGTCCTACGCCTAACACGAGATATCTTCAGCGGTTCCAGTATTGGAGCGATTGCCATTAATAAACAGGACACGGACACATACAACCGTGCAGGCGGATTAGATTTCGCATATCGTCCGAATGATAGTCTTGATGTGCGTGGGTTGTGGGCACGGACCTATGAGGTGGATGTCTCTAGCAAGAACGATGCGATGTACTTCGGTGGCACGTGGCGGAACAATCTACTCCGATTCAATGGAACCTATACGTTCATTGGTGAGAACTTCAACCCTGAGATCGGATATGTCCGGCGTCAGGGAAGCCGGCGCTTCCGTGGGCAGATACGTTATACCCCGTGGCCCAGAAAATTCGGCGTCCGGCGCGTCTTCATGGGACCGGAGGTTGACTATATACTCAACCAAGATGATGAATTGGAAACGCTGGAATTCTCGCTCACCAATTGGTTTCAACTTGAGCAAGGGAATTGGATCAACCTTGAAATTCGACGGTCCTCCGAATTTCTGGACGAGGATTTCGAGATTCGAGAGGATGTTATCATACCGATTGGCAATTACGATTTGACCACAATCCGCACCATGATTGATACGGATGAAGGGCGGAAGATTTCAGGCAGATTCGGTGCAAATTACGGCACCTTCTTCAATGGGACAAATCGTGGTTTTGATATCCAAGCGAGCTTCAAACCGAACGGACGCCTCGCCTTTGAAACGCAATATCAATTTAACCGGGTCGAACTCCCAAACGAGACTCCTTTCAATGTGAATATTCTTGGGAGTCGCATTGTCTACTCTTTCACTACAACGCTTTTTGCGAAATTGTTTGCTCAATGGAACAGCGACGATGAAGTGGTTTCGACGAACTTTTTGCTCAACTATATCTATCGTCCCGGCAGCGACTTCTATCTCGTGTTCAATCAGATTTATAATAGCGATGGTACGGAAACGGCGCTTGAGGAGTCGACAGTTGTTGCAAAGATGACTTACTGGTGGAATCCGTAACGCGTGAAATAGGGCATATCTTGTAAATTCTTGATTTTCTCAAAGGAGGCCGTCTATGACTTGTCGTTGCAACAGAATATCTGAAATGTTGTGGTGTGGAAAATCTTTTTTTATTCTGTTTATGTGTGGTCTGTTGTTTCCGTTCATTGTGAGGGCAGAGCCGGACGCTGGGGAATACCAAGCCGAAGCATACCGGACTTATCAGAGCATTGAGATTGACGGAGAGTTTAACGAGGAAGACTGGCAAAACGCAAAAACTATCACGCGGCTTGTCCAATATGAACCTGTCGAGGGAGAGTTAATCTCGCAACCCACGGAGATTCGCATTCTTTATGACGCTAAAGAGATTTACTTCGGTTTTACCTGTTTTGACGATGATCTGTCCAAAATGGTCGCCAACGAGATGCGGCGCGATGGCAATGGTCAGGACGGATTGCGCGAAAACGACCATGTTTCTATCCTCTTGGATACCTATAACGATCAACGCAACGGGTTCTACTTCCGTGTCAATCCGTTGGGAGCAATGGAAGACATGGCTTTAATAAACAGCGGAGAGAGTCGAAATCAGGCTTGGGACGCAATCTGGGCATGTGGCACCAAAATCAATGAGAACCACTGGACAGCAGAGATTGGCATTCCGTTCAGTCAACTCCGTTTCAGTAAGAGCGACGAGATGACGTGGGGACTGAATTTGGGACGGAGCCTAATGCGGAACCAAGAGGACGCGACGTGGGCGCCGCTTTCCAGAGAACATGGGTTCTTTGCCAGATACCGTACCGATACCCTTGGTACTTTAGTTGGCCTGAAGGGAATCACTCCCCCCCGGAATCTGGAACTGCTGCCTTATATCCTACCAGGGCTGAATCGCATTGAAGAGGAGCAGAAAACTGATGGGGTTTTTGACATCGGTTTGGACCTCAAGTACGGTATTACCTCCAATCTCACAGCCGATGTGACAGTTAACACCGATTTTGCCCAGGTCGAGGCGGACCAGGAGCAGGTCAATCTTACCCGCTTCAGCCTCTTTTTCCCTGAGAAGCGCCCCTTCTTCTTAGAGGGTGCCGGATTGTTTGATTTCGGTATTCCCCGCACGAGCTTCCGTCGACCACCACCGTTACTTCTGTTTTATAGCCGCCGCATTGGGCTTGAGGAAGGACATGCTGTCCCAATAATCGGGGGCGGCAAAATTACGGGCAAAGCCGGTCCTTACGGTATCGGTATGCTGAATGTGTTCACGAATGAATTTTACGATGAGACAGATCCGGAAGAGATTGTTGATGTGTCACGTACCAATTACTCTGTACTACGATTGACGCGGGACCTTTTCAGCGGTTCTCGCATCGGGTTTATCGGCGTCAACAAACAAGATGCTGACGCATCATACAACCGAGCGGGTGGATTTGACTTCACGTATCGTCCGATGAATAGCCTTGATATACGTGGGCTATGGGCTCGCACGTTTGAAACGGATGTTTCCGATCAGAACGGTGCCTTGTATCTCGGCAGCACTTGGCGGAACAGAGACCTTCGTGTGGAGGGGTCATATACGGATATCGGTGAGAACTTTAACCCCGCTGTCGGATTTATTCAGCGAGAGGGAATCCGTAGAATCAATAGTCAAGTGCGTTATAGCCCTCGTCTCGGCAAATTTGGGGTCCGCCAAATCTATACGGGACCGGAGTTTGATTTTATCCTCAATCAGGATAACCAACTGGAAACTCAAGAAATCACATTGACCAACTATTTTCGGTTTGAAAGCGGAAGCTACATTGGCTTTCTACCTAAACGAACCTTTGAACGTCTCGACGACGACTTTGAAATCCGAGATGGGATTATTATTCCGCCGGGCGAATACAGCTTCACTGAAATGATGATTAGAGGTTCTACCGACGATACGAAAGCGCTTACAGGGCAGTATAGTGTAAATTTTGGCAACTTCTACAATGGAAACAGATGGGGGTTTACTCTCAATGCGGGCTTTAAACCGAACGGGCGTTTCAATATTGAGCCCATATTTCAGTTTAATCGCATAACCCTTCCTAGTGATGCATTCAATGCTAGCATTTTCGGCGCACGTGTAGGCTACTCTTTTTCAACAACGCTTTTTGCAAAGATATTCGCCCAATGGAATAGCGACGATGATGTAATTTCCACCAACTTTTTGCTGAACTACATCTATCGTCCCGGTAGCGATTTCTACCTTGTTTTCAACCAAATCTATGATAGTGGTGGTACAAGAACAGGGCTTGAGGAATCCACTGTCGTCGCCAAGATGACTTACTGGTGGAACCCGTAAGCGCGAAGCGTATGGTCAGGGTGCTGTGTTCTAGGTGAACAGCTTAAGCCGACTGATATATTTGCACGACACAGGTTTCTTACCCTAGATCAATTCTGTAGCCATTTTGAAAGGAGACCGTTTGTGATTTATCATCTTAACTTTTGGCATCAGCTCTCAAGTGGTAGTATTCTGCGGCACGGAAGCTATTCTTTTCTTTTCGCTATTTGTTGCTTCTTTTTTCCACTCGCTGTAGCTGCTGATTCTGGTTCCGTAGAGTACAAAATTGAGGCATACCGAACATTTCAGAGCGTTGAAATTGATGGTGATTTTAATGAGTCTGACTGGCAACAGGCAAGTCTGATTAATCAGTTTTTCCAAATTGAACCCGATGAAGGTGAGCCGATAAGCGAACCGACGGAGGTCCGCATCTTATACGATGACAAGAACATCTACTTCGGTTTTACCTGTTTTGACTCACAGATGTCCAAGTTAGTTGCCAACGACATGCGTCGTGATGCAAATGACCTACATGAAAACGACAACGTATTTCTGATTTTGGATACCTATAACGACAAGCGCAACGGATTTTCCTTTCGCATCAACCCATTGGGTGCGCTACAAGATGGAGCTGTAACGAATGGTGGGGATAGCTTAAACCGGAGTTGGGATGCGGTTGTGACGTGTCAGGCTAAGGTGAATGGGGACAACTGGACGGCTGAACTCGGCATTCCGTTTAGTCAACTTCGCTTTGACAAAAGTGACGAGATGACTTGGGGTATGAATGTAGGAAGGGGACTGCGTCGGAACAATGAGGAATCGATATGGGCGCCGGTACCTAGGCAGTATGGAGGCAGGGCGAAGTATCGCCTCGGCTATCTTGGCAGTCTCGTTGGTTTAGAAGGAATTACCCCGTCCCGGCGTCTGGAACTACTGCCTTATGTCTTGCCGGGGATGAGCCGAACAGAAGAAGATGGGAGTACAGATGGCGTATTCGATATCGGCTTAGACCTTAAGTACGGTATCAACTCGAATCTCACCGCAGATCTGACCTTTAACACTGACTTTGCCCAAGTGGAAGCTGACGAAGAGCAGGTCAACCTCACCCGTTTCAGTCTATTCTTTCCTGAGAAGCGTCCGTTCTTTTTGGAAGGGGCAGGGATGTTTGATTTCGGCATTTCCCGCTCTAGCTCCCGCCGTCCGCCACCGTTACTGCTGTTTTATAGCCGCCGCATCGGGCTTGAGGAGGGACGTGCCATTCCAATTATCACGGGGGGCAAGATTACCGGCAAGATGGGTCCCTACGGTGTCGGTTTGCTCAATGTGTTGACAGACGAATTTCACGATGCGACGGATCCGGAAGAAATTGTTGATGTGTCGCGAACAAATTATTCAGTGCTAAGGTTGACAAGAGACCTTAGCACCGGATCACGCATCGGATTGATTGGTATCAATAAGCAGGATGGAGATGCCTACAATCGAGCCGGTGGGCTCGACTTCACATACCGTCCGGTGGACCATTTTAATGTGCGTGGACTGTGGGCGTATAGCTCCGATTCGGATGAGGCGGATGGAAGTGACAATGCGTGGTATCTAGGGAGCAGTTGGCGGAATGATGTGCTTCGATTGGGTGGTTCATATACCGATATTGGCGAGCACTTTAACCCGGAAGTTGGATACATCCGACAGGAGGGTGTGCGCCAAATCCAGAGTGACGTCCGCTTTACCCCGTGGCTCGGAAGGTTTGGAATTCGTCGCATCTGGACAGGCCCCGAATTTAACCTTGTCCTCAATCGAGACGGTGACTTGGAGACCCGCTCCATCCGGTTTAGCAACTGGTTTGAACTGGAAGCCGGCGGCAATCTACAATTTGAAATCCGACAGACTACTGAACATCTCGATGAAGATTTCGAGGTACAGGAGGGAGTCATCATCCCCATTGACGAGTATAATTTTACCTCCTTTAGGACAGGGATCCAAACGGATGAAAGTAAAATGCTTGCCGGAGAATTTGATGTGACTTTCGGTGAGTTCTACAACGGTAACAGGCGGGGCTTTGACCTCGGATTGATTTTCAAACCGAGCGGACGGTTCGCCCTCGAATCTCAGTATCAATTTGATCGGGTGACCCTCCCCGGAGAAGACCCCTTCAATGTAAATGTGTTTGGAGGTCGTTTTGCCTATTCCTTCTCGCCCCAACTCTTTGCGAAACTGTTTGCCCAGTGGAATAGCAGCGATGACCTAATTTCCACCAACTTTTTGCTGAACTACATCTATCGTCCCGGTAGCGATTTCTACCTTGTTTTCAACCAAACTTATGACAGTAACGGGGGTGGTGTCAATCTTGAGGAATCCACTCTTGTTGGAAAGCTAACATATTGGTGGAATCCGTAAATTGGTTCATTATGGGTATCGGATTAATGAGCTAATGAACCCTTGACATCAAAAAAGGTGCAGAATACACAGTGATTTTTTGATTTATTTGTACATTAATGAACTGATATAATGAACTAACATATTTTGAGAAAGGAGCATTTCCCATGAACCCAGAGACAGTTTGGTTACTATCAGAAGAGGGTATTTTGGACTTCAATGGTGAGCCGATTAAAGATATTCCATTTCAACATGCGTCGGTCATTGCGGGAGACATAGGTCGGGATCGGCTATCTGTTATTGTCAACAACCGTGAGGTGTGGACGTATGCTGCGGGGAGGTGGGATCAACAGGTGTCAACGGACATCACTCTGAACTGTCTTTGCTGGACGCCTGATAATCGGTTATTGGTGGGTACGGAGCGAGCGCAGCTCGCATGGGTTGCCAATAACGAGTTGAGTTTTCTTGACAGCTTTAATGCGGTGCCGGAACGGAAGCTCTGGAAAACACCGTGGGGCGGACCACCAGATGTGCGCTCCTTGGCGGTTTCCACGGAGGGCACAATTTATGCCAACATTCATGTTGGATGGGTCGTTCGTTCGCACGATGGTGGGGAGACGTGGGAAAATCTTCGCGAGGGATTAGAAATGGATGTACATCAGGTCGCCACGCACCCCGCCGATCCGGCGACGGTCTTCGCCGCAACTGCTAGAGGATTTTATATTAGCCGAGATTATGGCGATACGTTTGTACACCAACGGAGCGGTATGCCCTACTACTATCAACGCGCTTGTGCTTGCTTTCCTGAAAGCGATGTGTATCTGGTCTCTACATCACGGGGACCACACAGTAGGGTAGATGCCCAGCTTTACCGGAGTGACGATGCGGGCGAAAACTGGGCGTTAGTCAACGGGCTGCCAGAACAGATTGGTGAGAATATTGACACCTTCCAGATTGTTACCGTTGGCGGGGCAGATGCGTTAGTGGTTGTGGATGACACCACTCTGTACCGGACCGACGATTGCGGACTCAACTGGCGAAAGGTCGCTGATTATCCGAGGTTGTTTGGAGGACTCGTCTTAGAAACACACCAAGCTGCCTGAGCTCTTGATTGACTCATGTCAAACGAAAGCGCAAAGTGCTAATCACATGACAGGTGAAAAAACTAGTTCATTAGTGCGTCATCTACAGGGGACGTAAAAAAGTGAAAAATGTAAAAAGAAACTGAATTTTTTTATTAAACTCTTCCGATCTGTATCCCCGTTTTTTAAGTCGGGGATACAGATCGGCGAATCGTGTTGTTGGTTAAAACAGTATTGAGATTGCCGGTAAAATAGGGTATATTTTTTTGTCTTTCGTGAGGGAATGCTGCACCGTCGCTTGGCGGTGTCCCTCACATTCTACAGTATAGAATATGAAAGACAGAAAGACAATTCCATGAAGACCTACAAGTTCAAAATGTATAGCAATCACGGGAATCGTGAGCTGCATAAGACGATAGACGGACACGCTTTTGTATGGAATCATTGTGTCGCTCTTCACCGTCGTTACTATGCGATATATGGCAAATATATCAGCAAATTTCGGTTGATTAACCATATCTCCAAACTGAAACGGTTGCGTCGTTTTTCCCATTGGAATCAGTTGCCCAGCCAATCTATTCAGGATGTTGTTGCCCGGCTTGACAAGGGGTATAAGGCGCTGTTTGAAGCGAGAGCGAAAGGTAAGCCGTGGGGCAGACCTCGTTTTAAGCCACGCGGTAAATATAAACCTTTCACGCTGCTTCAAGCGGGTTGGCAGTTATTACCGGGGAATCGTATCAAAATAGGAAAACGTATCTACTCCTATTTCAAGTCCCGTGATGTTTTGGGCACCCCGAAACGGTGTACCATCAAACGGGACGCTGTTGGTGATGTCTATATCTGTATTTTGACTGACCATGTAGATGCTGACCACAATCGAGTCATGACGGGTAAAATCGCAGGCTTCGATTTTGGTCTCAAAAGGTATCTGACAGGTCACAACGGACATGATGTAAAATCCCCCCAGTTTTTCAAACGCAGTCTCAACGGCATCAAACGAGCGAGCCGTAACCAC
>JAJEAL010000071.1 GCA_022822785.1 Candidatus Poribacteria bacterium | reverse complement strand
GTGGTTACGGCTCGCTCGTTTGATGCCGTTGAGACTGCGTTTGAAAAACTGGGGGGATTTTACATCATGTCCGTTGTGACCTGTCAGATACCTTTTGAGACCAAAATCGAAGCCTGCGATTTTACCCGTCATGACTCGATTTCTGTCTTTCATATTCTATGCTGTAGAAGGTGAGGGACACCGCCAAGCGACGGTGCAGCATTCCCTCACGAAAGACAAAAAAGTATACCCTAGTTTACCGGCAATCTCAACACTGTTTTAACCAACAACACGATTCGCCAATCTGGATCCCCGACTTAAAAGACGGGGATACAGATCGGAAGAGTTTGATAACGGGCTTAATGATAGCAAATTTCCTCTCAAAAGACAATGTAAATCAAAAATTTGAGTCATTCCCAAATCAGTCAAAAAGGGGTACGCTTTTGTACCCCCCTTAATCCCCCCGCAAGCAGGGGGGAGAGTAACCGCTTGATAAAGGGTACTCCAAGTTCTTGTGGCTTCTGTTGCACTAAATCTTAACATGAGCCAAAACAGAAAACTAAATAGCCCTAAAAAGACGACAAAGGTATTGACAAGGGAAGTCTACCTCATTATAATGAGAAAAACCCTTTCGCCAATGTGTATCTTCATATCCAGCCATCTGATTTCTGAACTGGAGCCGTGTTATGGACGCCACCCCCGAAATCCTGAAGGGGAACAACCCCATGAAGGTTGAGCAGATTTTCGGTCCCGACATCAAGCCGTATGAGGTGCTTGAGTTTGAATCGATGCTACGGTATGAGGATTTTCAGATGTTTAGCGAATCAGGGTTCAAAAAAAACGGACGAATCATCATTACGAGAGCACCAGCACAACTCGATGTGATGGGTGGAGTTGCCGCACACTGTGGTGCCAGCGTCTTGGGGTTGACGCTTGAACGTTCCGCGGTCGTCGGTTGTCAGGCGAGGCAGGATCGTCGATTGAGCGTTCTGAGTCTTGACACAATGGCACAGGGACATCACCCCGCCCGCCAGATTTCGATTGACGAGTTCTACACAGCGAATAACCTAAAATCTTACGAAAAGATCCAAACGCTTTTCGCCCAAAATCCACAAGCCGCATGGGTGCGGTATCTCCTCGGTGGGTTTTTTGTGCTCCTGAAGGAAGGGATAATCGATTCTCTGCCGCACGGCGCAGCGGTTGTCCTGAGAAGCAATATCCCAGCAGAGGCGGGAATCGGCGCTTCCGCAGCGATCAGCACTGCCGCGCTAACAGCGATTAACCACCTGTATCAACTGGATCTGAACGCGCTCGACATTGCGCGGATCGGGGCGATTATTCAGAGCCGTATCGGTGGCGTGCCGTGCAGTACGACGGATATAATCACCACTGCCCTCGGAGGGCAGGACCGCCTACTTGCTATCCGCGCTCAACCGGATCATGCACGTGACGCCATCTCTCTACCTTCAAATACAAGCTTAATTGGCATCTACAGCAAAGCGCAACGGAGTCCATCCAATTCAGCATATATTGATGCGCGTACCGCGGCATTTATGGGATTGACAATCCTCCAGAAGACCCTCCATTTGGAGCAGCTGCACGATAACTATCTGTGCCGGCTATCTGTCAACGATTTCCGGCAAAAATGTTGGAAGGTATTGCCGGCGCGGCTGAAAGGGGAGGTATTCCTCCACCAATACGGCGAGCCAGTCGATCCCCTCACGAAAGTGGAGCCGCAAAAAACCTATAAGGTGCGCAGCCGTGTCGAACATCCAATCTACGAACATTCGCGTGTGGGACGCTTTATCGAACAGCTCAAAAAGGCGAGTTCCGGTTCGCAGCACCTGCGTCACCATCTCATTGAGGCGGGAAAACTGATGTACGCGTCAGATTGGAGCGGCCGCTTCCGTGCCGGGCTTGGCTTGCCCGAAGTTGAGCAGATTGTCCGGTCTGTTCGGAAGGTGGGAGTCCGTGGGGGGCTCTACGGAGCCAAAATTACCGGTGATGGCAGCACAGTCGCAGTTCTCTGTCACGGCGATGTCTCTAACGCCATGATCCAGATTTTGTCTGCATATAAATTGGCGTGGGGACTTGATGCGGAGGTGTTCGCTGGCTCATCGCCGGGCGCGCTTGAGTTTGGGCATGTGATGCTGCACCTTAGTAAGGAGTAGGGAATTCTAATGTTACGAGCTCCTAAGCAACTCAAGGCGATTGCAGACAGCAGTAGGTCGATTTTCCAAAATCGACAAGTGAGCATCAAGATGTGAATCTCGACCTACGGGGTGGGCTGTTGAACTGTATACACATTGCGCTCCTCCCCGATAAATCGGGATTCAAAACTGGAGCGCCGGGATTGGAGACATAGGAGACAACTTGGGTGATATTATTGCTGTTGACGTACCTACTACGGAAGGGGTCAAATATGCAGGATCAAAATTGAAGCTCCTGCCACATATTCTGCAACTGGCAAAGAGAACCGATGCCCAGACCGTCCTCGATGGGTTCTCTGGCACGACACGGGTGTCTCAAGCATTCGCTAAAACGGGTTACCGGGTGCTATGCAACGACATCGCTACATGGTCTGAGGTGTTTGGGATATGCTATCTGCTTAATTGCAAACACAAAACGGATTACGTCGCGTTAATTGAGCACCTCAACACACTACCTCCCAAAGATGGATGGTTCACGGCGCACTATGGGGGAAACCCAAAATCAACACAGACGGACGGGCTCAAGAAGCCGTGGCAGATCCATAACACGCGGAAATTAGATGCGATACGGGAGGAGATTGATCGACTCACGCTCACAAGAGTTGAAAGGGCGGTCGCACTCACAAGCCTCATCCTCGCGCTCGATCGCGTGGATAGCACACTCGGACATTTTGCCTCCTATCTCAAGGAGTGGTCGCCTCGATCGTATAAGGCGCTGACCCTTGAAGTGCCAAATCTCTTTTCTACCGACGAGCAGCACGAGGTGTCGCGTCGGGACATCTTTGCAGTGCTAAACGATAGAACTGTCGACCTGGCATACTATGATCCGCCTTACGGGTCCAATAACGAGAAGATGCCGCCTTCTAGAGTCAGGTATGCCGCATATTACCACCTCTGGTCGACGGTGTGTCTGAACGATAAGCCTGAATTGTTCGGTAAAGCACGACGGCGAAAGGATACATCTGACACTTTGGCTCCGTCGCCGTTTGAGGAGTTCCGAAGAAACGAGTGCACAGGGCGATTCATCGCGGTCGAGGCGATTGAGCGGTTGATTCGGAGAACGCGTGCCCGGTGGATTATCCTCTCTTACGGTTCGGCGGGACGGGCAACCGCTGGCGAGCTCAATGAAATCCTTCACGACAACAGTGCCCTAGTTGAAGCCGTTGAGATAGACTATAAACGGAACGTGATGGCGGGAATGAAATGGACCCACGATTGGGTGCGGAACGCCCATGTGCCGAATCGGGAATTTCTATTTCTCATCGAAAAGGATACCAAAAATTAAGGAGGTATCTGAATGTCCCAAGAACCTATGCGCGGTATGTTTCCAGTTTTGGTGACGCCCTTTGACGATCAGGACCGTATTGACGACGATGGCTTGCGGAGTGTTGTCGAGTATAACATCGACGCCGGCGTCCACGGTGTCGTGATAGCATTAGCTACAGAGGTTATGAAGCTCACCGACGCCGAACGGTCGCAGGTCGCCCAAGTGGTAATCGATCAGACACGCGGACGGGTGCCAGTCGTCGTGAATACCGGCGCTGCATCAACCTTTGCTACAGTCCAGTATAGCCAGCAGGCCGAAGATCTCGGTGCGACAGCAGTAATGGGCATCCCGCCCGGCGCAGATGTACCGGCGGACGAGAAAAAGGGGTACTTCAAAGCGATTTCGGACGCCGTCAGTGTCCCTATCTTCGTTCAGGAAGCAGGCGCGTCGCTCGGCGGCGCACTGCTACGACAGATTGCGGAGGAGAGCGAGCGGGTGCGCTATGCAAAGGTCGAGAACGCACCGCCCCCGCAGAAGGTCTATGAGGCGGTTCAGCATGGCGGTGACTTGGTTACGGTCTTCGGTGGCGCCAGTGGGACTTACCTTATTGAAGAGCTACGCCGCGGTTCGCAAGGCACCATGCCTTGGCCCAGCCATCCGCGTCCCTTCGTTCAAGTCTGGGACCACTGGCAGGCTGGCGATGAAACCGCAGCCCGCGAGGTCTGGGAACGTGAGATTGCTCCGATTCTCCGGGTAGGAGGCCTCGTGCACAAGGAGATTCTCTACCGTAAAGGTATTATCAAATCTCCACGTTGGCGTTCTCCGCAACCCGCTCCGCTCGACGACGTGGGTCAGCGGGAATTGGATGAAGTGTGTGAGCGGTTGGGGATTAGTTGACACGTTTTGGCGAAAACTTTTCCCTTGTGGTATCGTTTAACACTAGGGCTATTCAGTTTTGGGCTTTTTAGCCATTGTCGGGTAGTCTGTCCGATAGCGACGTGTTGAGATTGGGAAATCCCTCCTACAGAAAAACTATGGTAGGCTTTAGAATTAATGAGACACTCCAAACCGGTGCGGTTGCAAACCGCGCCTACCGGGTCGGGTTAAATGCAGAGCGGTTGGAGTGCCTACCAATAGTAGAACGGTGGGTTGAAACGGCGTAGCTGGAAACAGTACCTACCACACATGAGGAACGAAAGTATCTATCTATCTTTAGAATTCACCATAAATGTCCTTATGTTTAACACGAACATTGACATTTGGAAAAAGTTAAAATATAATATAACATAATTCCTAATCCCTCTACAGTTGTTATCATTGCCCTATCATCAACCCCGATTCTCTATAGGACAAGAGAACCATGTCACTGAAAATTACCGAAGCAGACCTACAAGCTGCCCTGCCCGACGTTACCACCACAATGCGTTTTTCGGGACTCCACAAACCCGTTGACGTGTACCGGGATAGGTGGGGCATTCCGCACATCAAAGCTGAGAACGAGAACGACCTGTTTTTTGCACAAGGTTTTGTTACCGCGCAAGACCGTCTCTGGCATATGGATGCTGACCGGCATCGTGCGCTCGGCAGATGGGCGGAGCTCGCTGGAAGTAGTGGCGTCTCTCAAGACCGACTCCTGCGAGCAGCGGGGATGGGACGCACCGCAAAACTCGACTACGAAATCGCTAGTCCAGAAGCGAAGACCATGGTTGATGCCTACACCGCCGGTGTGAACGCCTACCTCGATACAGTCCAAACTTTGCCTATCGAGTACACCCTCCTTGATCATACCCCCGAACGGTGGGAGAATTGGCATTGTCTCGCGGTCTACAAGATTCGCAATACCCTCTTGGGAACGTTTGAACCAAAGCTCTACCGGATGCGTTGGGTAAAGGCGCTCGGCCCTGAGAAACTTGCTGAGCTCATAAAGGGCTATCCGCAGGGGCACCTGCTCACGGTGCCGCCGGGTGAGGTCTACGAGGGTCCTCCGCTTCAAGGACTTGATGAACTGAACGAGGCTGCTGGGGCGGCCAACTGGCTTGATGAGGTGGAAGCGGGGTCAAATGGCTGGTCGGTCTCCGGCGATCTGACCGAATCAGGATTGCCGTTGGTAGGTGGTGACTCGCACCGTGCACTTGACACACCGAGCGTCTACTACCAAGTCCACCTGTCGTGTCCGGAGTTCACGGTAATCGGTCACGCTGTGCCGGGGATGCCGGGCGCGCTCCACTTCTGTCATAACGAGCATGTGGCGTGGGGCATGACGCACGGCGGCGCAGATACGCAGGACCTCTTTATCGAACGTTTCCGTGAAGGCCCCGATGGTCGTGAGTATCTGTTCAAGGGCTTATGGCGACCCGCTGAAGTACTGGACGAAACAATTGAGGTGCGGGATGCAGATCGAATATCACTTGAAGTAACGATTACCCACCACGGGCCCGTTGTCGCGGGGAATCCTGCATCCGGAGCAGGTATAGCAATCAGTGATCCGGGGCTAATTACCGGATCCCACTGGGTCGATGCCGCACGCGACGCCATGAGATCGAAATCCGTAAATGAGCTGCATGAGGCATTCCGCAACTGGACCGATCGGGTGAATAACTACGCTGTCGCCGATGTCCACGGAAATTTCGGCTACCTGCACGAAGGCAAAATTCCAATCCGACCTGAATCGAACGGTTGGCGTGCGGTGCCGGGCTGGACCGGCGAATATGAATGGAATGGCTACATCCCCCACGATGAACTGCCGAAAGCTATCAACCCCGATGCCGGTTACGCGGTCACCTGTAACCAACGTGTCGCCGGTCACGATTACCCCTACTATGTGGGCTTATCTTTTTCACCTGAGTATCGGGCACGACGTGTTCAGACCCGAATCCTCGAGATTGAACCGGGCACAGCGACTGTTGACGATATGGCGCGCATTCACGCGGAGCGAATCTCCAATCCGGCGCGTAGCTTCACAGCGGCGTTGGTCCGCGTCACGCCGCTTGACGAGGCTTCGGCGGAAGCGTTAGCGCTGCTACAAACTTGGGACTACGGCATGGATCGCGACCAAGCCCAACCGTTGATTTATGCCAAGACCAAGACGCATGTCATCCGGTTCCTACTTGACCACATCGTGGGAGATATGGCCGAGGAGCTGTTTTCAGGCGCTGCAGGTGGTGATGCCCATGTCCGTCAGATTGTGGTGAAAATGAACCAAGAACTTGAGGCGGGAGGTGACACCTTGTTGCCGACCGGAAGCGATTGGTCGGACGTGTTGGCGTCCGCGCTCCAGGCCGCTGTCGTGGACCTCAAAGCGCGACTCGGTGAGGATATGTCGAAGTGGCGATGGGGAACGCTCCACCACACAAGACCTCGGCACCCACTGTCGTCACTGTTTCCTGAGTTCGCAGCGCTACTAAATCCGCCGGCCGTTGCAACCCACGGTGACGGCGATACCCCGCTCGCTGGAAGTTATGCCCTCCAGAACGAATTCATCGCTACGGGCATGTCAGTCAACCGTTATATCCACGACCCGTCAGACTGGACCAATTCACAATGGATTGTGCCGTTGGGTGCATCCGGCCACCCCGGCAGTCCGCACTATGCGGATCAGGCGGAGATATGGGCAAATGTTGAGTATATCCCGCAACTGTGGGACTGGAACCAGATTTCGGCTGAAGCGGAATCGCACCAACGAATTGAACCGACAGAGTCAGGATAGATTGTCAATGACTGTGAAAGAATCAGTCGGCCCTGTTCTTTTCCACCAATAGCAAATCAAAAAAAGGAGGAGATAGAAGGGAGTGAGCACCTGCTGTGGCTTCACTTCCGCCCCTGTCTGCAAGAACAGTTATGAATACCCGAAGTAGCATGCTTTCTAAATACATTGATGCCAAACAGAATCGGCGCAGCAAGGTGAGGTATCGCCAAAAACGGTTGGACATGGGCTTGCCAGCTGCTGTTCCCTTGAAGCACGTTTCACTCAATCAAGACGAGAAAGAAACGATTGCTTCCACGGAGGTAATCGGTACGGCTAGACGCAAGAAACTCTTTGTCACCCGACACTTTGGTTGGCCCGTCTCGCTCGGTATCCATCTCGTAGCAGCGTTTCTGCTGACCATCTATGCCGTTCAAGAGTATATACCCGAAGATATACCTGTCTCGCTGGATTTTGTCGAGCCTGTTCGGGAACCCCGGAGGATAAGGAGTCGAACCATAAAAAGCGTGAAGCCTCCCGATTCCGTACAAATTCGGGCACCGCGCATACAGCGATCAACGCCGTCAACAGTAGAAATCCCACGGGAGGAAGCACAGTTTCACACCCCTACCGACGATCTGATTGGTGCAGGGGATGGGCCAACCGCCGGTGGAATCGCCATACCAGAAGGGCTCGGCAATATCCAAGTCGAGCAGCATCGCGCACAAATCCCTACGGAAGCGCCAGGGGTCAAAATTGATCGCGACACACAGATTGCTCCAGAAGATGGTGATATAGATATTCAGGATGCTGGTCTTGGCGACCGGACCATTGATGCACAGGTGCAGGTGCAGGTGGATCAGAAACCAAGTATCCTCAAATTGGTTAAGCCAGACTATCCCCAAGCCGCGAAACGTGCACAGAGGGAGGCTGTTGTGACCCTTGAAGCAACTATCGACGTGAACGGAAACGCAACGGATATCAAGGTGGTAGATCCGAAAGGGTTCGGCTTTGATGAGGCAGCGATCGATGCCCTAAAAAAGTCGCGTTTTACGCCAGCCAAACGTGGTGGGGAATCTGTTCCTATGCGGATCCGAATTCCGTTCCGGTTTACCTTGGAGGACTAATCCACGCTGTCATTTAAGGGTGGCTAACCATCTCTGGGGTGCTCTGTCAATACGTTGCCCTACCGCCGCTCACATCGTAACACTGTCCCGTCACGAAACTGGCGTCGTCCGACGCGAGGAAATGCACTACCGCTGCGACCTCCTCCGGCTTGCCGACCCGCCCCAACGGGATCTTACTGACCATATAATCGATGGTTGACTGCGACACCTGTTCCAAAATCGGTGTCTCGATAACCGCCGGCGAAACGCAGTTGACATTTATACCGTACTCAGTAACCTCCTTCGCTAAGGCTTTCGTCAGGCAGATAACACCCGCTTTGGACGCTGAATACGGGATGAGCGTTGGATTGCCCTCTTTGCCCGCGATTGAGGCAACGCTGACAATCTTGCCATACCGCCGCCCTATCATGTGGTCAATCACCGCTTTGCAGCACAGGAACACCCCCTTCAGATTCACATCTAGGACTGCATCCCAATCCGATTCATCTAAATCCGGCAGCGTCGCCGTTTTCCCGGCAATACCGGCGTTGTTCACCAGAATATCGATCCGGTCAAATGCCTCCAACGTTTCCTGCGCTATCTGTTGGGTCTGATCCAAGTTCGATACGTCCGCTTCGATAACAAGTGACTTGCGTCCCAACGCGTCAATTTCACGGGCAACCGCCTCTCCTGCTTTACGGTTCAGTTCGACGATGACAACCGTTGCACCGGCACCCGCGAGCCGTAGCGCTATCGCTCGACCAATTCCCTGTCCCGCGCCTGTCACGATTGCAACCTTATCCGTTAAATCCATATAAATTTCTCCTTGCTATTGAGTTCAAAAGTTCGTTAGTTCACTAGCTCATCGGTTCATTGAACGATATACGTGAAGCGTGAGCGCGTAGGCTAGGTTGAATGGCACTCATGAAACATACTAGATAGCCGCCCCACTTCAGTTGAGGACGCTGTTCTCGTTGGCATCGCGTTACAATGTCAACAGCGCCTAGCAACTTGCACTACATTAATGAACCGATTGTTTTCAGGTTTCATTCATCACCTTTTACGCCGTGTTGAGCGTATTGCACCCAACCGGCGAAGTAGTGCGGTGCCCACCTGCGTGCGAGATAAAAGGTCTTCGCAGAATAGCGACCGTGTGGCGGAAGCACTTCGGCATCGATCCACGCCTCCGCTCCGGTCAGCGTTGGAAATTCGATTAGCCATGCCCGATGCCATCCATCCTGAGGCCCCGTCAGCGTGAACGCTTCCAACCGCATTAGTCCATGTTCGCGGGCGACCGATTGCATCAGCTCAATGTGTGCGGTATCACCCCGCGCCGCCGATGTCGCCTCGATCGCCTCTGGTCGCCAGCGTCCGAAAAGCAGGACCACGAAGCTGTCCCTATCAACCCCAAGTGTGGGAACGTGGTGCGGATCTTGCCCGTCCGGCACAACCGGGTCGGGAGAACGCATTATCCACTGGGAAAAATGGCCGCGGCCCCAATGCCGTGCAGTGTAGTATTCGTAGTAGCCGTAGCGTCCGTAGGGCGGCGCCATCTCCGCATCGATCCACGCCTCTGCACCCGCTAATGTAGGAAACTCAATGACCCAGAAACGTTCCCACGATGCCTGCGGTGTTATCAGCTTAAAGCCTTCCAACCGCATCAGCCCATATTCATGGGCAACCGATAGCATCAGATCGACATGCTCTTGCTGATACGCATCCTGCTCCGCTGGCGTCAGATCGTGCCACGTGGGGGACCGTCCGCCCTTGTAGAGTATAACTATACTGTCTGTGCTGACCTCGGGCCTGGTTTCCACAGGGGCACCCGCCTTTCTGAAGGGGTTCATTGAGAGGTGAGCCATTCGATGAGGAGGTCAACTTGACGCACCCCTTTATCGTCCAACGCTTGCGGCTCAAGTGCTTCGTGGGTTATTCCCGTGACGGTCAGGATCCCTGTCATGGTGGGATGCGGCGCTGCAACGCGGATAGCCGCGCCCCGCGAAGCAAGCTCTGTCTTTTGTAGAAGCTTAAGGACAGGGAGCACCTTTGCCATCGGGATGCGGACGATCCGAATGTTGCTGTTTTTCCCAAAAACCCGCCACGCTGCTGCCCGTGTTACGGGACCCTTATCAAGGCCCCGCCTAGTGCCCACTATAGCAAAGTCCACTCCCGTCCGCTCTTTAATGAGCCGTGTAAGCTCCTGCTCGATCTGCATGGCGTCGAAAGGTTCGCTGAGGTTAGCGATCGGATCTGCCTCATCGGCAGCGGGTGGGCGGAGGTCAAGGTAGCGCATCGGTCCATCTACAGGTTTAACCCAAGCGAAACGTCCCCGCTGGAGGCGACGACCTGTCCGCGTGAGATCGATGTACTGTCCCACAACCCCCACCGATTTGATGAGGTGAACTTCGACATAGCCGTTGGTAGCCATAGGTCCCGGGTAATTCACAGCACCGGTGTTCACGCAGACAGCATCGCTGTCTTCAAACCCCTCCGGAACCCACGCCTGAAATCGGTGCGTCGTTGCGGACAGAACCAGATCCGCCTTGTTCAGCAGAAGCTGGCGTCGTTCTGGAGAAAGGATCATGTCCCACGCGCCTGATCGCGAATGCGCCGCCACGATAATCAGGTCTTTCTCCCCTTTTTCGATGTGTTTGAGCGTGTCCATCATCCACGCGCGGCTGCTTTCCGGGAACGCGACCGCTACGTCCGCCGGTTGGTCCGAGAAGTGCATCTGAATCAGGTGGACGGTGTAATCGCCCGCCGGAATTTGGGCGTAATATTCCGACCTGTTCGGACGGATAACCTGTGCATGTGCTTCCAAATCTACCAAATCGAGTATCGGGGCACCCTCGCCGTAATCCGATTGTCTGTGCGTCGGGCTATAATATTCATTCTCGCCATCTGCGACGTTAGGATAAAAGTGCTCACGCCACCACGGCTCGGATTGTATCCAAGGGATAAAACTGTTTTCCCACCGATGTTTGACATGGTCCCCTAGACCTATCACAAACGCAGGCTTCCCCGCTTCCATCCAAGCGGCCATTCGGGCAAATTCCACACTGCTCAACGGAGAGTCGCCCTTGTGGTCGCTCATAATGATAAAGTGGAGATCCGCTAGCCGGTCGAGATCCGCAATCACTTGGACGCCCGGCAGTCCAACCTGAGTGGCCTTCTGCGGTTGAGCTGTTGCGGCGTATGTTACTTGTAAAATCGCGCCTGAAATCAAGAGGACTAGCGCTAGAAACTGATTGGCCTTGCCCGTCACTGTTTGATTTTCTACATTTTTGCACATTAAGGTAAATGCCAATAGAGCATTGTTCATCGGTTCATTTTTCACGTTTCACGGTTCCCTGACTCTCTTCTGACCACGAGCCGCCTTTCTTGCAACACATGAGAAATTAGGTTTCCCAGATGGGCCAATCGGTCTCATGGAGCCGCTGCCACAGGTTATCGAACGTTTCGCTGCCATCGTCCTCCCATTCGTCTAACCTGACACCGGGGGCGAAAGATTCGTCTACGCCTTCCTTCATCAGTCGTTCCGCTTGTTGTAGGCTTTGGTAGTAGTGTTTCAAGCCGCCGGGGAGCGTAACAACGGAGATGTGTCGGGACCATTCCGGCACGGGCGTTTCGGCGTAGCGGCTGATCGCATCTTCATCCAATTCTACGCCTAAACCCGGCCCCTCTGGTACTTTCATAAATCCCCGCTGAACTGTGTGCCCCTCCACAATCAGGTCATCTTCGTAGGTATGACTTGCCGTCACGCCCGGCAGTGTCGCTGTCGGCATCACCGTTCCGAGATGACAGGAGAACGCGGCGGTGATACCGGTGCCCACATACTGTAACAGGATGGGTGTGTTCGCAGCAGCAAAAGCCCAACTAGACGCCAGCGCACTCTTGATTGATTCGTGGCTGCACAGCGCACCGTCGAAATCGCCGGCACGAAGCCCAATCCAAGGTCCCGACGGTTGGCGCGACGCACCCTCTCGGATGACACCCACACCGTGCAGGTAGAACGGGAGGCGTATCTCCTGATGCAACCGCCGCCAGCCTTCAACATCATACGCGAAGATTGGTTCCTCCACCCCCTTGACTATCGGAATCTTCTCCAATTCGCGTAGGATAGGCAGCGCCTTCTCCACATTGACCAAGGCCCCATTAAAGTCGAATTCTACGCGAAAGTCCGGCGGCGCGACCGCTTGCATCGCCTGTGACTGTTCCACGATGTCGTAAAATGCTCTGGCTTTGCATTTGAGGCCGCGATACCCGCGTTCGGCGGCCACCTGAACCTCTGCAGCGCTATCTTCAGGTGACATACAGGGCATCCACCACCCCATCGACACCCATTGACGAACCTGCTGTCCCATCAGCTTCCATGCAGGCAAGTCCAAATGTTTCCCCATTAGGTCGTAGCACGCCATGTCAAGGTTGAACCGTCCCTCTCCCATGATATGATCGAACGGATTCGTGCCGAGATAGGCGTCGAGCAGCGCCTGATCGAAGGGCGGACCGGGGTTCTCACCAAGCCCAATTAAACCGGTATCTGTATGAAACTTATAGACCGTCACCTGCTCATCCATCGCGAAATGATAAAACTGTTTGCGAATACGCTCTTCGTAAGGAACCCGCAGGGGGATTGATTCAATCTCGGTAATTTGCATCGAAGGTGTCCTTTCCTTGTGATTATGAGCCCGCTCATGATAGCACGAATCATCGGACAATAGAAAGCGAAAAGAATAATAACTGATGGTTTGTTTCTGCCTTTCGCTCTGGAGGAGCGACATGTCTATAGACCGGTGACTCCCAGAAACCCCCGTGCTCCAGCGGAGCACCATGTGGAAACCGTCTTTAGTCCCAGCCGGGCTGGTGAAAAATCCGTGAAGCGTGAGAGGTTACAGACGCAGAGGGGAATCTCCGGCGTTTAGTAAACTGTGCGAACTGATGGTTTGTTTCTGCTTTTCGCTCTGGAGGAGCGACATGTCTATAGACCGGTGACTCCCAGAAACTCCGTGCTCCAGCGGAGCACCATGTGGAAACCGTCTTTGGCCGCAGAAGAGCGACAGGTGCAGGACTTACGCAGCCCATTCATTCCCCATGTGCCAAATTTGCCTAAGTCCTGAACTTATTTGAGATGCGCGCCGGCAGGACATTTTATCTTATCCAAATTGGCCTATCAGAAGTTGCGTAATGGGGTTGGGGCGGCTATAGTAATGTTGTGTAGCTTCGTCCTTGCCCGCCCACAGACGGCGTGGGAAAATCGTGTGGTTACTCAGATATCGGTCTGTTATGCGACCACAATAGATGTGGATGGTGCGCCGCTCGGAGGGCGTCTGTCGGACATTGCCGGCGTGAAAGGTTGACGCGTTGAAGAGGATCGCCGTGCCGGCAGGACCGACGAGATGCTGCGCTGTGCTGAGATCGTAAGCCTCAAGCGGAAGACGCTCTGTTGATTGCGCCGTACCGGGCAACACACTAAAGGTGTGCGTCGTGTCGTCCACATCTGTCAGATAAAAGATGACCGATAGATAACGGGTATAGTACGGAGGCCCGGCATCCCCGCTGGCGTCGCGGTGCCAGTGACATTCGGTGTCACCGTCTGGGTTTGGCGCACGGAGCATGACTGAGTGTTCCTCTGCACAAAGATCTTTTCCCATGATTGTGCTCATCAGGGGCAGCAACATCGGTGGACGCATGGTCACATCCATCTCCGGACAAGCGAGCAGGGCATGGACATTCTGCCGCCGTCCCATCTGTCCACGGTCGATCCACATGGCCGTGTTCTCAACGAGATCTCGATCAATTGCCGCGTTGATAGACCGGACCTCTTCGGCGGATAGGGCATCAGGGACGACAAGGTAACCGTTCTCCTCGAAGAATTCCAGCTGTTCTTTCATCATATCTGTCCTCGCAATGGTTTAAGGGGCGTTTGCCAATTATGTCGAGAATTATAGTGATGGGTGAGCGGATAGTCAAGCGGAAAGGTGGAAATTTAGATGCCTGTCTGTTGGATAAATGTGCTATAATTAATATAAGTAGGAGTTACGCAGTTCAGTTTGTAGTAGCGCAATTCATTGCGCGTCCCGACAGGCGCGTCCGACTATAAACCTAAGATCTGACCGTAGGGGCACCCCTTGTAGTTGCCCGCCTGTCCCGATAAATCGGGGATTCATCGGACTTTGAGCATTCAAGTGCGTAAGTCCTATATAAGTTGCTCGGTGTCAAATCATTCAATCAAATGAGCCAGCCCTGTAGGTCGAGGTTCATATCTCGACACGATATGCCGGTAATTACCCCGTTGCACCGTAAGGTTGGGGCTTGTGCCTGTCCGACCGTCTTTCGCTCCAGCTTTGAATCCCGCCTGTCCTGATTTAATCAGGGGACGATCTATCGGGGATTTATCAGGGCGGAGTGCAATGTACACCGATCACCAATCAAATGCACCAATAAACTAATGGACTAATATGGCTAAATATTTCGCATCTGCTATAGACAAACCGACACTTGAACCTTACGAAATCTCACGAACCCTACGCGGACAGCTCCACTACTTCACCGAAGGCGCGAGCGCCCGTCAATGGGAACATAGCGATGATCCCAATGCGTTCTTCTTCCCGCTGGAAGTGACATCCGAACTGTACGACGAAGGGGTGTTCTACGTGACCTCGCCGTTAGATGATCAGAACCAAGCCGAAATTGAGATTACAGAGGAGCAGGAAGATTTTTTGGATTGGCTAGTCTCGAATGAGATTGAGAAAGTAAAAGTTTCAGAAGCGTAGATCTCCCCCCATCGGTTACTGTTTACGCGGCGGAAGCACCGCGTGGGGAGGGATTCAGAAGGAGTTTCAAATGGCCCTTAACACAAATAGTATTGATCAGATGCAGGTGGTCCCCACCGGCGGTCCCCTCGGCGCGGAGATTCAGGGCTTAGATTTAACGCACGCGCTGCCGGAAGACACCGTCCAACGTCTCCATCAGGCGTTGCTAACGCACTGTGTCCTCCTCTTCCGTGGACAGGAGATTAGCGACGAGGAGCAGGTACGTTTCACCAACTACTTCGGTCAGGCGGTCGAACATGTTCGCAAGCAGATGCCCCGTCCGGTCAAAGAGATTTTCTTCGTTTCCAATGTCCAGAAGGACGGTCAACCCATCGGGGCGCTCGGCAACGACGATATCCCCTTCCACTCCGATCTGTCATACCTGCGCCGCCCCGGAACGCTCTCCATCATCTACGCAGTCGAACTACCGTCCACCGGCGGTGCCACGAAGTGGTGTAACTGTTACGCCGCCTATGAAGCGCTTAATCCCGACCTTAAGGCGCGACTCAAGGGGCTGCGTGCTGTCCATCGTCATCATGTCGAAAGCCAGAATCCGCCAGAGATGATTGATCATCCGGTTGTGTGCACCCACCCCGAAACCGGACGTAAAGCGTTATACGTCGGTCCCCACCTAACTCGATATATTGTTGGGTTTAGCGAGGCGGAGAGCAGCGAACTGCTTAGGAGGCTCTTCGATCATATGTCGCAAGAACGTTTTGTCTGGACCCACGATTGGCAGGTCAATGATCTGGTTATATGGGACAACCGATGCACCATGCACCGACGAGAGAGGTTCCCGCCGACTGAGCGACGGATTATGAAGCGGACGCAGATTTTCAACGATGAGATACCGTATGAATGATTGGGTGTGCTCATGTAAAGCGAAAGTGTAGGGCGCGACGAGAAACTGAGTTTTTCCGAAAAAACTCGGTTTCTGTTACGTGACCGATGATGGGAGATTTTTTATGCGGATTATGCGGTCTTGGATGTTTGTACCGGGACATCAGGAGCGGATGATTGATAAAGCTTACGGGCTGAAACTCGATGTCGCGATGTTCGACTTGGAGGACGGGGTGCCGCCCGGCGAAAAGAATACCGCCCGCGCCATGATGCCTGAAACGCTTGGTCGGCCGTCGGAGGGAATGCGCCGTTTCGTCCGTATTCATCCCGCTAGGACTAGGGAGATAGAGGTAGACCTGCCGGCGGTGATTCGTCCGGGGTTAGAGGGACTCACGCTAACGAAGGTGAATTGTCCCGAAGATGTATTGTGGGTCAGCGCAGTGCTGGATGCGCGGGAGGAGAGCGCTGGGCTCCAACGCGGAAGTATCCGATTGCTCGCCACGATTGAAAGTGCCCGCGGACTAATTCAGGCGCCTGCGATTGCAGCCGCTAGCCCTAGACTTGTTGGGTTGATGTTCGGCGCGGAAGATTTTGCAATGGATCTGGGGATGTTTAACGTCCGTCAAGGCGAAGCGGAGGATTTCCTTTACGCCCGCTCTGCACTCGTCGTCGCTGCTGTTAGTGAAGGATTACAAGCGATAGACCGGGTCTATCTCGATATCCGAAATCCAGCAGGGCTGGAACAAGACACCCGTCTCGCCCGTGAACTTGGCTTCACCGGCAAAGCCTTGATCCACCCCGCCCAGATTGAGGTTGTCGAAAGCGTTTTTCGTCCAACCCATGCGGAGGTTGAATACGCCCGGCGTGTAGTAGACACCTTCGAGACGGCCGAAGCCGGGGGCGCGGGTGCGGTTGCCGTCGATGGTCAGATGGTCGATCTGCCGGTGGTAGAACGCGCCCGACGGGTGCTGCAGCTTGCATCCGAAGATGCGTCGGATTAGTGTCCGTCAATTGTAGCAATACGAGTTGAGTTAGACGCTCTTATCTTTCGCTCCAGCGGATCACACTGTGTAGGAATCATTAATAGGACTTACGCGGTTGGTTTATAAGTCCCCTGACAAGTTTCCCCCTGATAAGGGGGTTGGGGGATTTAGGGGTTAAAAATAAAAAAATCTTGCGCCGTGTACTGAATTTGCGTAAGTCCTGATTAACCAAATGAATCTATGAACCAACCTAGCCCCAGCGGGGCGACATATGTGCTTTCGCTCCAGCAGAACGATATGTCCAATCCCGTACAGGTAGCGCCGGTATCTCCACTGTCGAAACAAAAATAAAGGAAGGACACTTATGAAGATCCCAAGAGACGATAAGGTTCGTATGCTTAGATTTGCCGTACAGTTTTTGCCAGCGATGATACCCCTTTTTTTCTCCTTGTATTTCTGGAAAAAGGGGTGGACTGAGCCTGCCATAACCTTTATGTTGCTAAGTATTGGACTGATATTATTAGGGGGCTTTCTGATTCTAGTCAAGAGGATCATAGGCAACGATAGGTATTTTGTGGTTATAGGTGGAGTTCTGCTTATTCTGATAGGGTTGTATTGCTGGATAGGCAGCGGTAATATCTATACGAGCATATTTGCTGTATTGGTCGGTATGGCTGTAATATTAGGGGAGATGTTAAAAGAAAAGCGGTGGCAGATTAGTATCACTGTTGCATTGGTGCTCGCTGTAGGCACTATCATCTATCTGGAAGAAACCAGTGAGGATAAAGGACATGCTGTTGACAGCGAGATAGGCGTACAGCAGGAGGGCGTGGATAAAGCATCTGCACCCAGCGATGTTCCAAGCGATGAGTCCTCAGGTTCAGCATCATTCGAGCAATCAGTGACTGATATAATGAACCGGCTCTTAACCCCCGAGCAGCGTGAGGATCCACTGATGCAAAAAACAATGAAGGTCGTAGCCTCCGATGCGTTTCAGAAGCAGATGCAGGAACAAGATCTGCGGACACCGCAAGAATTTATTGACCTCATGGCAGCACATGGGTTAACGGAGCTCTCTGGGATAGATTTTGATAAGGTCATGGCTGATGCTTACGCCTCTGCGGCGCGGGACTACCAAGCCGCAAACCCCGATAAAGATCCCGCGGACGACGATGAGGCGATGGCAAAACGAATCGGAGAGATGCTGAAGACCGCCGATCCAGTATATGGCATAATGGAAATTGTGCAGGATCGCGAGATTAGTCTCTGGATAGCTGCCCGTTTCCAAGGGGATCAAGCGGCACTCAGCAAATGGTTGATGCAGGTGATGAAAGGCTCCGTATCGGCTGGTTCTGCAAATTCGTCTCCTACACCAACGGATTTTGAATTCCCCGACAGGTTTTTGTCCGATAGCCCTCCTGACGACCCCACAGAGCAGCTCCCTTTCCTAGAGCCGGAACCGCCACTATCTGACCCCAGCCCGACATCAACGGGGGAGGAGTCCACAATGCCCAACACCGAAAACAGTTCCGTAGCAGCACCAACAGCTGAACCGGGAAAGATACTCACCGAAATGTCTCCGGAACCGCCTGCATTTCCTACGGAGGAGAAACTTGAAGCGGCGTTAAGGGAACGGTTTTCGCCTGAACGCTTTGAGCGGGCGATGTCCACGCTGGAGCGGTATGAACCCGAAGAGGGGCTCCGCCGCCTGAGAGAAGATGATCCGGAAATCGCTTCGCAGGTAGAACGGCACCGCAGCAAAAGGGACGAAGAGGTAGATTCCCGATGAAAGGGCAGATACAGAGGCGAACCTATAAAATCGAGTAATAGCATTCGTAATAGACGAATCAGCAACAGACTGGCTGCTCCCTTTCATCCTGAGGGATTAACATGTCCGCCTTGTCAAGCCAGCGTGAGCGCTTGACAAGACCCCTTGGATTAAAACCGTTGTCCAAAGCCTAGCAGAATGATTGATGTTTTGTTTGCAATATGTTATTCCGATATGTTAAAATAGTAATCACATATTGACCGAAGAGTTATTAGGACGTGTTAACATTTTGCTCTTGCTGTTGCCAAAAACGCTCAAGTTACTGAAAAAGCTGCCAGAAACCGAGTTTTTTCTTCAAAACTCGGTTTCTTTTCTAGGGAGTCTACCTTAGTGAACCGATTTGTGCTTCTCTATTATCTGATTACGATGAAATGCCAACAGAACCTAGCTATAATC